>NZ_JAKFED010000174.1:0-5996 GCF_036675845.1 Allobosea sp.
CGCCGGGGGCACAAGTCGCATTCACGGCGGCGCGCCGGAGGGGGCGGTCTCCTCCTCGCCAATCGTGGTCACTGCCGTCATCCTGGGCGAGCGAAGCTCGGCCCGGGATCCATCGTAGGGCGCTGGAGCCTTATGATGGATCCCGGATCTACGCCGCTTCGCGGCTTGTCCAGGATGACGGCGGTGGTTCCGAGTGAAAGTGGCAGACTCTAGGTGACGGGGACTTTCGCGCGGCCGGCATCCACGCCTCACTCCGGCACGCCAGCCTTCTTCAATCCCTCGACGAAGACGTCGCAATGAGCAAATTTGCCGAGGTTCTGCCGGAGAACCGACAGACGGAGCGGCGGGCCAACCCGAGCCCGCGCGGCGATGAACTCCTGTGCCTCCTCGATGAGGCCAAGATGACCGCAACAACTGATCAGCGTGTTGTAGTGTCCCGAATACTCGGCAAAGGCGGCGACCGATCGCCTGAGATGGGGAAGAGCCTCCTCGAACCGCCTGGCCCCCAGAAGGGCCAGGCCATGGATCGCCGTGTAGATCCCGGCAAAACTGTCCAGCGGGCTCATGCGGAGGGCCATGCCGGTCTCAGCGACGGCGCCATCATACAGTCCAGCCCGCAGCAAGGCCCAGCCATAGGCGGTTCGGCCCAAGGCAAAGCTGGGGTTGAGGTCGAGGGCTGCCTGCAACTCCGCCAAAGCCCGCTCGTGCTGGCCCGCCGTGCTCAGGCACAGCCCGAAAGTCATCCGCGCCCAGGGATCGCCAGGATCGCAGGAGAGCCCTTCCTCGGCATGTAGGGCGGCCTGCCGATAGCCTTCCCTGGTCTCCGGCACCCAGTAGCAGAGCGTGGCCCACCAGATCGCCCAGCCCAGCAGGGCGTGCGCCCGCGCGTAGCCGGGGTCCACGGCGATGGCCTGGCGCAAAAGCGCCTGCGCCTCGTCATTCTGCCGGCGCCCGACCTTGTTGATCAGGCCCATGGCACGGACGACGAGGCCCCAGGCATCGATGCTCCCAGGCGGCTTGCCCGCCGCCCGGGCGCCCTCTTCCGCGTAGAGGTGGGGTTCGATCGTGGCGACGACGACGTTCGTTATCTCGTCCTGAACCACGAAGACGTCGGTCAGGTCCCGGTCGTATTTCTCCGCCCAGAGGTGCTTGCCCGACTGGGCGTCGATCAACTGGCCGACAATCCGGATGCGCTGCCCGGCGGCTCGGACACTGCCCTCCAATACGTAGCGGACCCCAAGTTCACGAGCGACCTGCCGGACGTCCACGCCTTTCCCCTTGTAGGAAAAGCTGGAGTTGCGCGCGATCACGAACAGCCACCGCAGGCGGGAGAGGGCGGTGATGATGTCTTCGGTAATCCCGTCGGCGAAATAATCCTCCTCAGGGGCACCGCTCAAGTTCGCAAAAGGCAGGACCGCAATGGAGGGAGTGTCCGGCAGCGCTGGAGGACTTGCCGCTGCCCGAGCCATCGGATCCGCCGCAGGTTCGTGGACGCGATAGCACCGGATCGGCCGATCAAGATTTTTGATGGCCTGGTCGCCGAGATCGTCGAAAGCGATGCCGAGCGCGTTGCCGACATGCTCATGAACATTGCCGGAGATGCAGATGCCGCCGGGCGTGGCCAAGGTCTGCATGCGTGCCGCGATGTTGACGCCGTTTCCATAGAGATCGCTGCCGTCGACGATGACGTCGCCGAGGCTGATGCCGATCCGCAGCGCGAGCCGCTGGTTCTCGGCAATACCTGGATCATGCGCGGGAACGGCCCGCTGGATCTCGATGGCGCTCCTGACCGCGTCGACCGCGCTGGTGAACTCGACCAGGACGCCGTCCCCCATCGTCTTGAAGATGCGCCCGCCATGCTGCCTGGCCCTGGGCTCGATCACCTCATGATGCAAGGACTTGAGCCGCGCCAATGTCCCTTGCTCGTCGGCTTCCATCAGGCGCGTGTAGCCGACAACGTCGGCAGCAAGGATCGCGGCGAGACGGCGTGGCACACGTTCTTCGCCCATCGGCCAGGTCATTTCTAGGATGGCAGCGGCAGGCCCAGTTATACGCTTCGGCGGTTTGGGCGTCCATCGACCCGCGGCCCGCCTGCGGGCCGGAGACAGGCGCAGCGGGTCATGGACGTCGAGTATGGCAAGCTACGGTTCTCGCCGCGTGGGCGATCAGCCTCGCGCCGCCGATGTCGCGACCTGGAGAATGCGTTCTCTGTCGATAGTTTAGAGGCGGATTGACCGATCAGGTTGCTCCAACCTGATCGGATCACGCGCTAGCTCTCCGACTTCTCGCCGAGGCGCTTCACGGCGCCATGGCCGCGCGCCTCCATGAACAAGTGAACCTTGTTCTGGAAGCCGGCGTCGTCATGGGCGGCGAGCAACTCGGCGTTGTCGGCGCAGGCGGTGCACAGGTCCTCGACCCAGGGCTCCTCCGCCTTGCCGAAATCGCTCAGCACATAGGGGTGGACGAGCGTCTTGTCGCCGGGATGGCCGATGCCGAAGCGCACGCGGCGATAATCGTTGCCGATGGCGGCCGTGGTCGAACGCAGGCCGTTATGCCCGGCATTGCCGCCGCCGAGCTTCACCCTGAGCTTGGCCGGGGCGAGGTCGAGCTCGTCATGGAAGACGATGACGTCCTCCGGCGCGACCTTGTAGAACCGCGCTGCCTCGCCGATGGCGCGGCCGGATTCGTTCATATAGGTCTGCGGCTTCAGCAGCAGCACCTTCTCGGCGCCGATCGAAGCTTCGCTGGCATGGCCCTGGAAGCGCACCCGCCAAGGCGCGGCGCGGCAGGCGCGCGCAATCGCCTCGACCGCCAGGAAGCCGATATTGTGGCGGTTGCGGGCATAGCGCGAGCCTGGATTGCCGAGGCCGGCGAAGATCAGCATCTTTGCTCTCCAGCGTTCTGCCCAACGCAAAACGGCCGGGCGAACCCGGCCGTCTCGCAGCGTTCGCCGCGTGCAGCGCAGGGCCTGCTCAGGCCTTGGCGGCTTCCGGCTCGGCTTCGGCGGCCTCCGGCTCGGCTTCGACCGTCGGCGGGACGATCGTGACCAGCGTCAGGTTCTCGCGCGAGGTCAGCGCGACGCCGGCCGGCAGCGTGATGTCGTTGCTGTGCAGCGTGTCGCCGATCTCGAGCCCGGCGACCGACACCTCGAGGAACTCGGGAATGCTTTCGGGCGCGACCTCGACCTCGACCGAGTGCTCGACCGTCTGCATGGCGCCGCCGTTCTTCAGGCCGGGGCAATCCTCCTGGCCGACGACATGCACCGGCACCATCACCTTGATGGTCTGGCCGGCGGCGATGCGCAGGAAGTCGACATGGATCGGGAAATCCTTGACCGGGTCGAGCTGGTAGTCGCGCGGGATGACGCGCGTCTTCTTGCCGTCGACCTCGATCTCGAGCAGCGTGGTCAGGAAATGGCCCGCATAGATCATCAGGCGGGTCTGGTTGGCGTTGAGCGCGATGGCCTGCGGGGCTTCGCCGGCGCCGTAGATCACGGCGGGAGTGAGGCCCTGACGACGAACTGCCCGGGCGGCCCCCTTGCCGACCTGAGCGCGCGCCGAAGCCTGGATCTGCTTCATGGCGGTCATGGATGTGGTCCTTGCTTTCAAATGACAAGGCCGCCTGGCGGCGGCCGTCTCGGTTCGCGCTCCTGCCTCCAAGGGTGTCAGTGGAGCGCAGGCAGGCTCATAGGCGAAATATGCGACGATCTCAAGCCCGGCGGGCTTGGCGCGCCGGTTTCAGGCCGGCGCCAGTCCCAGGCGCTCGTCGCGCCGCCGCAGCCAATGCATCAGCGGCAGCGCCAGCAGCACCATCCAGGCCTTGCCGACGATCTGGCCGGCGAGAAAATCGAAGCTGCCGAAGGCGAGCTGCAGGAAGACCATGCTGTCGACGACGAGGCCGATGACGCTGGAGGCGGCCACCGCCGCGACGAAGTTCCGGCGCTGCAGCGGGGTGTAGACGGCAAAGTCGGCCAACTCCGAAAGCAGGAAGGCCGCCACCGAGGCGATGACGATGGCCGGCGGCGCGAGCAGGCCAGAGAGCAGCGCGCCCACGGCGATCGCGACCAGTGCCGCCCTGGCGCCGAGCCGGCGCTGGACGAGGTCGCGCAGCACGAGGGCGAGCCCGATCATCAGCACGCCGCTCGGCGCCTGGAGGCCGGGCGCGACCGGCACGAGGCAGGGGCCGTTCGGCACGCAGACCGTGCCGGCATTGCCGATCAGCCAGTTGGCCGCCGGAATGGTCAGGGTGAAGAGGGCCAGCGCGATCAGGCCCTCGATGCGGCGTTGCCGGTCAGTCGTCATAGCTCGGTCCGGTGTCTCGCGGTGCGGCCTCATAGGCCGCAAAGCCCTTGGAGCGCAGCTCGCAGGCGGGGCAGTGGCCGCAGCCATAGCCCCAGGCGTGCCGCCTGGTTCGGTCGCCGAGATAGCAGCTATGGCTGTCCTCGACCACCAGGTCGAGCAAGGCCTGCCCGCCGAGCGCGCCGGCAAGCGCGAAGGTCTGCGCCTTGTCGCGCCACATCAGCGGCGTGTGCAGCACCAGCCGGCGGTCGAGCCCGAGGCCGAGCGCCACCTGCATCGCCTTGACGGTGTCGTCGCGGCAGTCGGGATAGCCGGAATAATCGGTCTCGCAGACCCCGAGCACGATATGCCGGCAGTCGCGGCGATAGGCGAGCGCCGCGGCAAAGGAGAGGAAGATCAGGTTGCGGCCCGGCACGAAGGTCGTCGGCAGGCCGGCATCGGTGAAGGCGATCTCGCTCTCGCTGGTCAGCGCCGTATCCGAGATCGCCCCCAGGGTCTTCAGGTCGAGCAGGTGGTCGGGGCCGAGACGGGCGGCGTAATCGCCCTTCACGCCGGGCAGGGCCGTGCGGATCGTCTCCCGGCAGTCGAGCTCGACGCGGTGGCGCTGGCCATAGTCGAAGCCGACGGTCTCGACGCTGGCGAAGCGCTCCAGCGCCCAGGCGAGCGCGACGGTCGAATCCTGGCCGCCGGAGAAGAGGATGAGGGCGCGGTCGTTGCTCATGGCACCCCGCAGCCGTCATTGCGAGAAGCGCAGCGACGAAGCAATCTAGGGGACTCGCTCGGCGGCTTCCGGATTGCTTCGCTGCGCTCGCAATGACGGGGAGGCGCGCGCATGGCCTCTTCAGTCGAACAGGCTGGAGACGCTCGATTCGCTCGCGGTGCGCTCGATCGCCTCGCCCATCAGGTTGGCGATGGAGATGACGCGGATGTTGCGGGCCACCTTCACCGCCTCGGTCGGCATGATCGAATCGGTGATCACCAGTTCCTTGAGCTTGGAATTGGCGATGCGCGCGACCGCGCCACCGGAGAGAACGCCATGGGTGATGTAGGCGAAGACCTCGCGGGCGCCCTGCGCGAGCAGGGCTTCGGCGGCGTTGCAGAGCGTGCCGCCGGAATCGACGATGTCGTCGAGCAGGATGCAGGAGCGGCCCTCGACCGAGCCGATGATGTTCATCACCTCCGACTCGCCCGGCCGGTCGCGGCGCTTGTCGACGATGGCGAGCGGTGCGTCGATGCGCTTGGCGAGCGCCCGTGCCCGGACGACGCCGCCGACATCGGGCGAGACGACCATGGCGTTCTTCCAGTCGAGCCGGTCCTTGATGTCGCGCGCCATCAGCGGGGCGCCGAACAGGTTGTCGGTCGGGATGTCGAAGAAACCCTGGATCTGGCCGGCGTGCAGATCGAGCGTCAGCACGCGGTCGACGCCGGCATGGGTGATCAGGTTGGAGACGAGCTTGGCCGAGATCGGCGTGCGGCCCGAGGCGCGCCGGTCCTGCCTCGCATAGCCGAAATAGGGGATCACCGCCGTGATGCGCCTGGCCGAGGAACGGCGCAGCGCGTCGGTGATGATCAGCAGTTCCATCAGGTGGTCATTGGTCGGGAACGAGGTCGACTGGATGATGAAGACATCCTGGCCGCGGACGTTCTCCTGAATCTCGACGAAGACCTCCATGTCGGCGAAGCGCCGGACCGAAGCCT
>NZ_JAKFED010000009.1:0-5977 GCF_036675845.1 Allobosea sp.
GCGATCGTCGCCGAGGTGGCGAAGTCCGTGCCGGGCGACAATCTCGGCATCCACGCCCATGACGATTGCGGCTGCGCCGTCGCCAATTCGCTGGCCGCCGTCGAGGCCGGCGCCCGCCAGATCCAGGGCACGCTGAACGGGCTCGGCGAGCGCTGCGGCAACGCCAATCTGGTGACGCTGATCGGCGCGCTGAAGCTCAAGGAGCGCTATCGCGAGCGCTTTTCGATCGGCGTCGGCGACGAGCAGCTCGGCGAGCTCACCCATGTCTCGCGCGCCCTCGACGAGATGCTGAACCGCGCCCCGAACCGGCACGCACCGTTCGTCGGAGCCTCGGCCTTCGCCACCAAGGCCGGCATCCACGCCTCCGCCGTGCTCAAGGACCCGCGCACCTATGAGCATGTGCCGCCCGAGGCGACCGGCAACATCCGCAAGGTGCTGGTCTCCGACCAGGGTGGCAAGTCGAACCTCGTCGCCGAGCTGGAGCGCATCGGCGTCACCCTCGGGCGCGACGATCCGAGGCTCTCGCGGGTGCTGGAAGAACTCAAGGACAAGGAGGCGCAGGGCTACGCCTTCGAGGGCGCCGACGCTTCCTTCTATTTGCTGGTTCGCCGCATCCTCGGCGAGGTGCCGGATTTCTTCCAGGTCGAGCGTTTCGCGGTCAATGTCGAGCGCCGCCACAATGCGCTGGGCGAGCTCGTCACCTTCTCCGAGGCGATCGTCAAGGTGAAGGTGGGGGACGAGGTCCTGATCTCCGCGGCGGAAGGCGATTCCGGCCCGGTCAATGCGCTCGACATCGCACTGCGCAAGGATCTCGGCCGCTACCAGTCGCTGATCGGCGGCCTGCGCCTGGTCGACTACAAGGTCCGGATCTTCCAGGGCGGCACCGACGCCGTGACGCGGGTGCTGATCGAATCGGCCGACGAGCGCGGCGAGCGCTGGACCACGGTCGGCGTCAGCGCCAACATCATCGACGCGTCCTTCCAGGCGCTGACGGATTCGATCGTCTACAAGCTGATGCGCGAGGGCGCGACGGGGTAGGATTGCGCGTCATTCTCGGGCGAAGCGAAGCGTAGACCCGGGAATCTCATGACCAGTGGAAGGCGTTCAAATCGTCACGAGATGGTCGGGTCAAGCCCGACCATGACGCGGGTGTCGCCGGCCGGCTGCCTCGTTCAATCCGTCAGGCGGAGCGTCCTCTCCCGGCACAGGTCGACGCCGTCATTGTCGCTCTCGGCCTCATCGCTGAACTTGCCGAGGACGTAATAGCTGCAGCCCGCGGGCTTGTTCAGCTTCAGTGAGACGCTCTGGCCGGGCGCCAGCGGCTTGGCCAGCCTCGCCACCAGCCGCGGCTGTTCGCCCGAGGTCGCGATCTCCAGCGATTCCAGCGGGATGGTGCGGGCATTGGTGATCTTGATCTGGGCCGGCGGGCGCTTCGCCTGGGCCAAGGCGGGCAGGGCCGGCAGCAGCGCCAGCGCACAGGCGGCGGACAGGACACGAGCAGGTTTCATGGGCTTCCTTCCCGATCTCGGCCTCGAGAGGCCCTAAAGGCATCTGACATCGCGGTTGGGACGAGAACAAGGCGGAAGCGTGCCGTCGCGCGCAGCCATCGCGGCAGTCCCCGAGCCGACTTCCGGGGGATCGCCTGCGGGAGTGGGGTCGCGCGGGCCGGACGCGCCACGCCCCGTCACCGCCACGCGCGTCAGCACATGCATTTGCCGGCGGTTGCGCCTATATGAGCGCTCCAAACTGGAATCGTTGAAAAATGTCCCCGCCTGCCGCGCCGTCCCCGGCGCCGACTTTCGCACGCTCGGCCGTGCTGCAGCCCGGCTCCGGCTTCATCGCCACCTTCCAGGCGCTCTGGCCCTATCTCTGGCCGCCGGACCGGGCCGATCTGCGCCGCCGGGTGGTGATCGCCTTCGCGCTGCTGGTCGTCGGCCGGCTCGTGCTGATGGGCGTGCCCTTCACCTTCAAATGGGCGACCGACGCGCTCGCCGGCACCCCGACGACACTCGAGGCCTGGCTGCCCTGGCTGGTCGGCGCGCCCTTGGCGCTGACGGTGATCTACGGCCTCGCCCGCGTCGGCTCGGCCGCCTTCGTGCAGTTGCGCGATGCGATCTTCGCCCCGGTCTTCATGCATGCGGTGCGCACGCTCGCGCTGCAGACCTTCGGGCATCTGCACCATCTCTCGCTGCGCTTCCATCTCGAGCGCAAGACCGGCGGGCTGACCCGCGTGCTCGAGCGCGGCCGCAACGGCATCGAGGAGATGGTGCGCCTCGGCCTCAACCAGCTCGTGCCGGTGATCATCGAGGTCTCGCTGATCATCATCGTGCTGCTGCAGCTGTTCGACTGGCGCTATGTCGTCGTGCTGGTGGTCATGGTCGTCGGCTACATGGCCTACACCATCAAGGCCACCGAATGGCGCATCGCCATCCGCGCCGAGATGAACGAATCCGACACCGACGCCAACGCCAAGGCGATCGATTCGCTGCTCAACTACGAGACGGTGAAGTATTTCGGCGCCGAGGCGCGCGAGACGGCGCGCTACGACGTCTCCATGGCGCGCTATGAGCGCAACTCGATCAAGGCCTACAGCTCGCTCGCCTGGCTCAATTTCGGCCAGGCCGCGATCTTCGCAGCAGGGCTGACGGTCTCGATGGTGATGTGCGTGCGCGGCTTCCAGGCCGGGACCAACACGGTCGGCGATTTCGTGCTGATCAACGCCATGCTGATCCAGCTCTACATCCCGCTGAACTTCATGGGCACCGTCTA
This sequence comes from Allobosea sp., assembly GCF_036675845.1. Lineage (GTDB taxonomy): Bacteria > Pseudomonadota > Alphaproteobacteria > Rhizobiales > Beijerinckiaceae > Allobosea. The sequence goes on from NZ_JAKFED010000009.1 coordinate 2,770, forward strand.
TCGCGAGATCAAGCAGGCGACGCTCGACATCGAGCAGATGTTCTCGCTGATCGGCCGCGATCCCGAGATCCAGGACAAGCCGGGCGCCCCCGCGCTCGACATCCGTGCCGGCTCCGTCACCTTCGAGGACGTGCACTTCGCCTATGTGCCGGAGCGCCCGATCCTGCGCGGCATCTCGTTCTCGGTGCCGGCCGGCAAGACCATCGCCATCGTCGGCCCCTCGGGGGCCGGCAAGTCGACGATCTCGCGGCTGCTCTTCCGCTTCTACGAGCCGCAGGCCGGGCGCATCCTGATCGACGGGCAGGACATCGCCGAAGTCCAGCAGGTCAGCTTGCGCGCCGCCATCGGCATGGTCCCGCAGGACACGGTGCTGTTCAACGACACCATCGAGTACAACCTCCGCTATGGCCGGCCGCAGGCGACGCAAGGCGAGATCGAGGAGGCGGCGCGCCTCGCCCAGATCGACCGCTTCATCAAGACCCTGCCCGAAGGCTACGCCACCTCGGTCGGCGAGCGCGGGCTGAAGCTTTCCGGCGGCGAGAAGCAGCGCGTCGCCATCGCCCGCACCATCCTCAAGGGGCCGCCGGTGCTGGTCCTCGACGAGGCGACCTCGGCGCTCGATTCCTTCACCGAGAAGGAGATCCAGGACGCGCTCGACCGGGTCAGCCAGGGCCGCACCACGCTGGTGATCGCGCACCGGCTCTCGACCGTGGTCAATGCCGACGAGATCATCGTGCTCGACAAGGGACTGATCGTCGAGCGCGGCCACCATCGCGAACTGCTTGCCGCCGGCGGCGTCTATGCGGCGCTGTGGAACCGCCAGCGCCAGGTCGACGAGGCCAAGGCGACCCTGCAGCGCGCGACCGCCGAGGAGGGGCAGAGCGTCAGGGTCAGCTTGACCGACTAGAATTGGACCCACGATTTCCAAGCGCTTCAGTCATTCCGGGCAAGCCGCGACAGCGGCGCAGGCCCGGAATCCATCGAAGGGCGCGGGAACTCTATAATAGATTCTAAGCGTTCCGCTTCGCTTCAGCCGGAATGACGATCTCATTGTTCGCGCGGTCATTCCGCCGATCGGACCTGCGCGAAAATGCGGCTTGGCAGCTGAGAGGGCAAGGCGCAGACTGCCCTTGGGGCAGGGGGATTTGTCATGTTCGTGCTCGATCCGACGACGCTGGTCGGCTTCCATACCTGGCTCAGCCTGATCGCCATCGTTGCCGGCTTCCCGATGGCGGCGGCCCTGCTGAAGGGCCATCTCAGCCGGCGCTGGAACGGCATCTTCCTGTCGACGGCGATCGCGACCAGCGCCACCGGCTTCGCCTTTCCGTTCAGCGGCGTGCTGCCCTCGCATATCGTCGGGGCGATCTCGCTGGTGCTGCTCGCCATCGCCGCCGTGGCGCTCTATGCGCGCGGCCTGCGCGGCGGCTGGCGGCGGAGCTATGCGATCACCGCCATGCTCTCCTTCTACCTCCTGATCTTCGTGCTGGTCGCGCAGCTCTTCCTGAAGTTGCCGGCGCTCAACGCCATGGCGCCGACCCAGAGCGAGCCGCCCTTCGCCATCGCGCAAGGCGTCGTGCTCGCCACCTTCCTTGCCCTGACCGTGCTGGCTGCAAGGCGTTTCAACGGCGGCACGCCGCCTTTGCGGGTTGCCTGACGCGCTCACCAAAAAAAAGCGGCGGCCCGAAGGCCGCCCAAGGTCTACTTTTCGCGTCCTGCTCTAATCGCGATCGACGTCGACGATCTCGCCCCATCGGTTGACCTCGACGCGCAGATCGCCGCCGCGCCGGTCGGCGCCGTTGATCACCCAGGCATTGCCGCGCCAGCGCACCTCGTCGACCTCGGCGACGCCATGGCGGCGCGCGATCCTGATCGCCTCGCGCTGCGAGACCGCCTCGCGCCGCGGGGCATATTCGTCCATCCGGCGCGGGTCGTAGTCGTCCGCCCTGTAGGTGTTGCCGCGATAGGGCGCATTGTCCCAACTCGTCGGGCCGCGCTCATATTTCGGGCCGCTGTTCTCGGGCCTCAGATCGACGCCCTGGGCCATTGCCGCAGCGGAGGAAAGTGCCAGCGCACCCGCCAGCAGGCCGATCTTCAAAGCTCTCATCATCATTCTCCGGATCGATGCAACCTTCCCGATCAACTGCCGGTGCAGGCCGGCGTTCCGAAATCTTTCATGGCCATTTCGTGATGGATCGGCCTCACTCATGGCCGCCGACGATCGGCAGGATCTCGCCGGTGATGTAGCTGGAGCATTGCGGCGAGGCGAGGAAGACATAGGCCGGGGCGATCTCTTCCGGCTGGGCCGGGCGCTTCATCGGCACGCGTGCGCCGAACTCGGCGACGTCCTCGGCGGTCTTGTCGGACGGGTTGAGCGGGGTCCAGACCGGACCGGGCGCCACCGCGTTGACCCGGATGCCGCGCGGCACCAGATGCGCCGCCAGCGAGCGGGTGAAGGCGTGGATACCGCCCTTGGTGGTGGCATAGTCGATCAGTTGCTTGCTGCCGTCGAACCCGGTGACCGAACCGGTGTTGACGATGGCGCTGCCCTTGCCGAGATGCGGCAGCGCCGCCTGCGCCATGTGGAAATAGCCGTGCAGATTGGTGCGGATCGTCGTGTCGAAATGCTCTTCGCTCAAATCCTCGAAGCGCGGCGAATGGACCTGGAAGGCGGCGTTGTTGACCAGCACGTCGAGGCTGCCGAAGGCCTTCACGACCTTCGCCACCGCGTCGCGGCAGAAGGCGGCGTCGCGGACGTCGCCTGAGATGGCGAGCCCGCGCCGGCCTTCCGCCTCGATCGCGGCCAGGGTCGTCCTTGCGTCCTCGTCCTCGCCGAGATGCAGGATCGCCACGTCGGCGCCCTCGCGGGCGAACAGCACCGCGACCGCCCGGCCGATGCCCGAATCGCCGCCGGTGATCAGCGCGACCTTGCCCTCGAGCTTGCCCGAGCCCTTGTAGAAGGGCGCATCATACATCGGCGCAGGGTCGAGCATGGCTTCCGAGCCGGGCTTGGGCTGGTGCTGGCGCTTGAAGGGCGGCACGGGATAAAGCCTCGCCCCGGCCTGCATCGCGCCGTCCTGAACCTTCGTGTCCTCAGCCTTATTGTCCTGGCGCTTCTCCGGCCGGGCGTCGGCGCGCGCGATCCGCTTCTGGATGCGCCGCTGCTGCTTGGCGGCGGCCTTCACCGCCCTGGCTGGCTTGGCCGCCTTGT
>NZ_JAKFED010000046.1:0-27703 GCF_036675845.1 Allobosea sp.
CAGCGCGGCAACGGTCGTCGGCTGCCCCTGAAAGCCGTCGATGGCGCGGAGGAGTCCACCAAAAGCGATAGGGTCCGTAATGGCCGCCCGATGCTTAACAACCGGCGCCGTCAGGGCACCGCGCAACGCATACGTCGGATCGGCCGTGGCACGGCCGGTCGCGAGGGCGTAGCGAAACACCTCTCCGATGACCCCGCGCAGCCGCTTCGCAGTTTCAAGATCGCCCTTGTGCTCAACGGCGCGAAGGACGGCCAGCACCTCGGGAGCAGTGATTGCAGCAATCGGCCGATCCCCGATGTGCGGCTTGGCAAGGCTGCAGAGCCAGAGAAACTTCTCAAGAGTTCTCTCAGCCTTGCCTTCACGCTTCTTCTTATCGTGCAATTCTGAGGCGAGCACGGTGAACGTGGCAGCGTCGGCATCGGCCTTCGCAATCTTATCCAGCTTCTTTTGGACAGAGGGGTCAATACCCTCGCGCAGAAGCGCGCGGGCGGCGTCACGCTTCTTACGCGCCTCAGCAAGCCCGATTTCAGGATACGCGCCGAATGACAGCAGCTTTTGCTTCCGCGCATAGCGATACGCATACCGCCAAAGCCGTGCCCCGCTCGGAGCGATATGGATAAAGAGCCCGTGTCCATCCGCAATTTTTCGGGCTTTGTCGCTGGGCTTAAGCGCCCTCAGTGTAGCGTCTGTCAGCGCCATGTTGGTATCGTCCGTCCTGGTATCGCGTCGATACCTCGTACAATACCAACAGCGTTGTTGGATGCCAGCGGACGACGATGGACCGCAACGTACGCAGAGAACGCCCTACCCAAGAATCATGGCTCCTTTCGGACGCCTACGGACTTCTCTGGAGGGTAAATGGTGCCGCAAGAGGGATTCGAACCCCCGACCCCCTCATTACGAATGAGGTGCTCTACCAGCTGAGCTATTGCGGCGACGGGTCGGGCTGTATCAGCCTCGCCCTTGCTTGGCAAGGCGGGGCGGGCCCTCGTTGGCCATGGCCGACGACCGACGATCCGGATCGGGCAGGAGGCGCTTGCTCGATCCCCTCCGCAACGGCCTGCGCCGCGTGCCGTAGCCGGGCGACGCGGCCCTCAGCCCTTCTTCAGCTTCTCCGTCTCGGGCTTCTCCTGGCCGAGCGCGACGATGCCGCGGCGGATGGCGCGGGTGCGGGTGAAGTGCTTGTGCAGGGTCTCGCCGTCGCCATAGCGGATGGCGCGGGTCAGCACCGAGAGATCCTCGCTGAAGCGGCCCAGCATCTCCAGCACCGCCTCCTTGTTGTGCAGGAAGACGTCGCGCCACATCGTCGGGTCGGAAGCGGCGATGCGGGTGAAGTCACGGAAGCCGCCGGCCGAGAACTTGATCACCTCGGATTGCGTCACCGCCGCCAGGTCCTCGGCGGTGCCGACGATGTTGTAGGCGATCAGATGCGGCAGATGGCTCGTAATCGCGAGCACCAGGTCATGATGCTGCGAGCCCATCACCTCGACGATCGCCGCCATGCCTTCCCAGAACTGACGGGTGCGCGAGATCGCGATCTCGTCGGTGCCGGGCGGCGGCGTCAGGATGCACCAGCGGTTGAGGAAGAGGCTGGGGAAGCCGGCATCGGGGCCGGAATTCTCGGTGCCGGCGACCGGATGGGCCGGGACGAAATGCACGCCCTCCGGCAAATGCGGCAACACCGCCTCGACCACCGCATGCTTGACCGAGCCCGAGTCGGAAAGGATCGCACCCGGCTTCAGGGAGCCGGCGATCTCGGCGGCGACCGGGCCGCAGGCGCCGACCGGCACGCAGAGGATGATATGGTCGGCCTCGCGGGCGGCATCGGCAGCGCTCTCGGCGATCTCATGGCCGAGGCCGAGCGCACGGGCGCGATCGCGCACCTCGGGATCACGGTCGCTCAGCACGATGTGGCCGGCGAGGTTCAGCTCCTTGGCCGCATGCGCGATCGAGGAGCCGATCAGGCCGATGCCGATGATCGCGAGGCGGCCGAAGATCGGCTCGTGGCGGCGCGGCGCGAAGCTTTCCGCCACGCTCATTTGCCGGCCGTGAACTCGGCCAGCGCCGCGACCACGAGGCGATTGGCCTCCTCGCTGCCGATGGTCAGGCGCAGCGCGTCCGGCAGGCCATAGGACGCGACCAAGCGCAGGATCAGCCCGCGCTGGGTCAGGAAGGCGTCGGCCTCCTTTGCCGTCTTGCCGGCGGTCTTGGGGAAATGGATCAGAATGAAATTGCCGACCGAGGGCGTCACCTTCAGGCCGAGCTTCTCCAGCTCGGCCGTGGTCCAGGCCAGCCATTTGTCGTTGTGCTCGATCGCGGCGGCAAGATGCGCCTCGTCGGCGATGGCCGCGGCGCCGGCCTCGATCGCCGCACCGTTGACGTTGAAGGGGCCGCGGGTGCGGTTGAGCGCATCGACGATCGGGGCCGGCGCATAGAGCCAGCCGAGGCGCAGATTGGCGAGGCCGTAGATCTTCGAGAAGGTCCGCGTCATCACAACGTTCTCGCTCTCGGCGACCAGTTCGAGGCCGGAAGCATAGTCGTTGCGCCGGACATATTCGGCATAGGCGGCGTCGAGCACGAGCAGGACGTTCGAGGGCAGGCCGGCATGCAGGCGCTTGACCTCGTCGAAGGGCAGATAGGTGCCGGTCGGGTTGTTGGGATTGGCGAGGAAGACGATCTTGGTCTTCGGCGTCACCGCCTTGAGGATGGCGTCGACATCGGCCGTCAGGTTCTTCTCGGGCACGACCACGGGCCTCGCGCCGGCCGCGAGAATGGCGATGCGATAGACAAGAAAGCCATGCTCGGTGAAGACACCCTCGTCGCCATCGCCAAGATAGGTCTTGGTCAGCATCTGCAGCAATTCGTCCGAGCCGGTGCCGCAGACGATGCGGCCGGCGTCGAGCCCGTAGCGGGCCGCGATCGCCTCGCGCAGCTTCGTCGCCGAGCCGTCGGGATAGAACTCGAGCTTGCCGGCGAGCGCGCCATAGGCGGCCGCCGCCTTGGGGCTCGGGCCGAGCGGGCTCTCATTGGACGAGAGCTTGTGCAGCTTGACGCCGGCCGGAGCGGCCGACTTGCCGGGCACATAGGCCTCTATGTCGAGAACGCCGGGACGCGGGACGGGGCGGGAAGCGGGCTGGGACATGGCAGTCGGGCTTTCGGGTTCGGCGACCCTCCTCGTCATTCCGGGCGGCCGGAGGACGACCCGGAATCCATCGGAGGGCTCGGCACTCTACGATGGATTCCGGAGCGCCGCTTCGCGTCGTCCGGAATGACGGCTGGAGAATCAGGAGCGCAGTTTCAAACGGATCAAGAGCTGGCGGGTTTGAAGGCGAAGCGGGCGGCGTGGCTGCCGATCTCGGTGAACTCGCTGAGGCCGGCCGGCTCGAGCGCGCCGCGGATCGCCGCAGCGGAAGTCTCGCCGGAGGCCGCGACCAGCAGGCCGAGATGCGAGCCGTCGGCGGCGCTGGCCGAGACCTCGGCGAGATGCTGGCCAAGGCCGGCCCGCAGCGCCTCCGACCAGCGCTCGACGCGGGCGGCATAGAGCACGATCTCGCGCATGGCGGCGTCGGCCAGCGGCTTGGCGATGCAGTAGACCGGGGTGCCGGCCGGGTGGTCCGGCCGCTCGATGAAGGGCAGCCGGGCGATGATCTTCGGCTTGTCCTCGCCGATCAGATCGCGCCACCAGACGCCGGCGCTGGCGCCGAGATCCATCCGGAAGATGCCGAGATCGCCAGCCGATTCAGCAACAGCCCGGATGACGGCGCGGGCATCCTCATGCGGCACGTAAGGCACGGTGAAGCCGAAATGGAAGCGGGCGCTGTCGCGCATCGGCGCGTCGCCGCCGGAGACGTCGGCATGGACCGCGTAATTCGCCTGCACATAGGTGAAGGTCGCGATGATGATGCGCCAGATGCCCTCGATCGTGTCGAGCGGCAGCAGGCCCTGATGGCGCTGCGCCAGGCGCTTCATCATGTCGGCCTCGCGGCCGGGGCGGAAGGCCGAGCCCGAGGCCTGCGTCTTCTTGACCGCGATCAGCGTCTCGATGATCGAGGAACGCTCCATCAGCAGGCCATGCATGGCCGCGTCGATGCGGTCGATCTCGCTGCGCAGATCGGCAAGGGTGGTCGGGGCGGCTTCGGTCATGGCGCCAACTCTTTAATCTCGCGCGTCTCTTAGCTGCCGCGACAGAGCTTGGCAAAGCGCACCCTCGCGCATCGGCGCGTTGACAGGGCGCAAGCGGCGCGCCATCGGTTAAGTCCGCTATTTCGAACAGGTCGGGCGACAAGACAAATCGGAATGCCAAACCGGACGACGCAGGAAGCGCAAGCCCTGGCCGACGCGCTGACCGAAGCCAACCGGCCCTCGAGCCTGCTGGCGCAGTTCGGGCCGGAGCGGGCGCTGCAACTCGATTCCGGCGCCGTGCTGGAGCATTGGCAGATCGCCTACCAGACTTATGGCGCTCTGAATGCGTCTCGGTCGAACGCCGTGCTGGTCTGCCATGCGCTGACCGGCGACCAGCATGTCGCGAGCCGCAATCCGATCACCGGCAAGGGCGGCTGGTGGACGGCGATGGTCGGCCCCGGCAAACCGGTCGACACCGACCGGTTCTTCGTGATCTGCCCCAATGTGCTCGGCGGCTGCATGGGCACGACCGGCCCGGCCTCGACCAATCCGGAGACCGGCAGGCCCTGGGGCCTGTCCTTCCCGATGGTGACGATCCGCGATATGGTGCGCGCCCAGGCGCATCTGCTCGACAGCCTCGGCATCGACAGCCTGTTCAGCGCCGTCGGCGGCTCGATGGGCGGCATGCAGGTGCTGCAATGGGCGGCGAGCTATCCGCAGCGGGTGTTCTGCGCGCTGCCGCTCGCCACCGCGGCCAAGCATTCGGCCCAGAACATCGCCTTCCACGAGGTCGGTCGCCAGGCGGTGATGGCCGATCCGGACTGGCGCGGCGGGCGCTATCTCGAAGAGAACACGCGGCCGGCCAAGGGGCTCTCGGTGGCGCGCATGGGCGCGCACATCACCTATCTCTCGGAACCGGCGCTGCACCGCAAGTTCGGCCGCAAGCTGCAGGAGCGCACCGCCCCGACCTTCACCTTCGACGCCGACTTCCAGGTCGAGAGCTACCTGCGCCATCAGGGCGTCAGCTTCGTCGAGCGCTTCGACGCCAATTCCTATCTCTATGTGACGCGGGCGATGGATTATTTCGACCTCGCCGCCGACCATGACGGCGTGCTGGCCAAGGCCTTCGCCGGCACCAGGACGCGCTTCTGCGTCGCCTCCTTCACCTCCGACTGGCTGTTCCCGACCAGCGATTCGCGCGCCATCGTGCATGCGCTCAACGCGGCGGGCGCCTCGGTCTCGTTCGTCGAGCTCGAAAGCGACAAGGGCCACGACGCCTTCCTGCTCGAGGAGCCGAACCTGTTCGCGACGACGCGCGGCTTCATCGGCGCGGCGGCACGGGCAAGAGGGATTTGACGATGCTGCGCCCAGGCGCCCTCCCCCGTCATGGTCGGGCCTGTCCCGACCATCCACGTCTTCTCCGATCGGGCGGCGTGTTCAAGACGTGGATGCTCGCCACAAGGGCGAGCATGACGGCGTGGTTCGCACGCCTTGCGACAAGGGGCGTCAGGTGACCCTCCCCGACAGCCAGACCAGCCGCATCGACCTGCGCCTCGTCGCCGAGATGGTGACGCCGGGAACGCGGGTGCTCGATGTCGGCTGCGGCGATGGCGAACTGCTCGCGCTGCTGGCCGAGACGCGCGGCGTCGATGCGCGCGGCATCGAGCTGTCGCGCGAGGGCGTCGCCGGCTGCGTGGCGCGCGGCCTCTCGGTGATCCAGGGCGACGCCGACACCGATCTCGCCGACTATCCCGACGACTCGTTCGACTACGTCATCCTCTCGCAGACGATCCAGGCGACGCGCAATCCGCGGCTGGTGCTGGAGCAGATGCTGCGCATCGGCCGGCGCGCCATCGTCTCCTTCCCGAATTTCGGGCATTGGCGGATGCGCAGCCAGGTCTTCTTCCTCGGCCGCATGCCGGTGACGGACTCCCTGCCCTATTCCTGGTGGGACACGCCGAACATCCATTTCTGCACGATCCGCGACTTCGTCGTGCTCTGCGACACGATCGGCGCGGTCAAGGAGCGGGCGGTGGCGCTCGACGTCGCCGGCGGCCGCGTCGGCGTCAGCGCGCCCTGGTGGTTCTGGAACCTGTTCGGCGCGCAGGCGGTGTTTTTGCTGAAGCGGGGGTAGACGGCGTCATGCTCGGGCTTGACCCGAGCATCTCCGGCCGGAGGAGGCTTCGATCGGCGCCTCCTCGTCATGAGATTCCCGGGCCTCCGCTTTGCTCCGCCCGAGAATGACGTCCTCTCCTCAGAACGCCTCTTCCCAGTTGCGGCTGAGGCGCATCGCCGAATTGATCAGCCCGACCATCGAATAGGTCTGCGGGAAATTGCCCCAGAGCTCGCCGGTCTCGAGATCGGCGTCCTCGGAGAGCAGGCCGAAGCTGTTGCGCCGCTGCAGGATGCGGCCGAACAATTCCTTGGCCTCGTCCCTGCGCCCGATCGCGTGCAGCGCGTCGACATACCAGAAGGCGCAGATCAGGAAGCCGGTGTGCATGAAGCCGAAATCGTCCTCGGTGCTGTAGCGCAGGATCAGGTCGCCGCGGCGAAGATCGCGGCCGATCGCCTCCACCGTCGCGATGAAGCGCGGGTCATCGGGCTTGACGAAGCCGAGCTCGGCGATGAGCAGCAGCGTCGCATCGAGCTCGGCGCCGTCGAAGGTCGAGACGAAATGCCCCTTCTCCTGGTTCCAGATCCGCTCGGTGATGGCCGCCTTCAGGCGCTTGCCTTCGGCGCGCCAGTATTCCTTGCGGTCGGCGCGGCCAAGCGTGCCGGCGATGCGCGCCAGCCGGTCGCAGGCGGCCCAGCACATCACGCTGGAGAAGGCATGCACCCCCTGCTTCTCGCGCAGCTCCCAGGGGCCGGCATCGGGCTTGTCGAAGACCGCGATGGCGCGCTCGCCCATGCGCTCGAGCTGGCCGAACAGCGTCTCCTTGCCGGGCTGGATCAGGCGGCGATCGAAGAAGGAATGGGTCGCGGCGAGCACGACCGCGCCATAGCCGTCATTCTGGATCTGCGTGGCGGCGCCATTGCCGACGCGCACCGGCGTGTGGCCGCGATAGCCCGCGAGATTGGGCACCTCGAACTCGCGCATCTCGCCGCCGCGGGTGATCGGATAGAGCGGCGGCAGATGCTCGGCGCCGTTCTCGGAGAAGGTGTCGACGATGTTGGTGATGAATCTGAGATAGTCCTCCATCGTCCGCGTCGTGCCGAGGCGGTTCAGCGCATGCACGACGAAATAGGCGTCGCGCAGCCAGCAGAACCGGTAGTCCCAGTTGCGCTGGGTTCCGGGCGCCTCGGGGATCGAGGTGGTGAGCGCGGCGACGATCGCGCCGCTCTCCTCGAAGGAACAGAGCTTCAGGGTGATCGCGGCGCGGATCACCTCGCGCTGCCATTCGAACGGGATCGAGAGCGAACGGACCCAGTCGTGCCAATAGTCGGTGGTCTTGTCGAGGAACTCGCGCGAAGTCGTCTCGATCTCGGCGCGCAGCGCCTCGTCCGAGCCGAGGAAGAAGGAGAACGGCTTCTCGACCGCGAAGGGAATGCTCTCCAGCACATAGGAGATCGGCGCATCCGTGGTCAGGCGGATGGTCTGGTCGGCGCCGACGAAGCGGACATGGTTGGAGCCGCGGGTGATCTCGTCAGGCACCTCGCCGAGCCCGAGGCAGGGCCGCACGACGACGCGGACGCGCGGCCGGCCGGAGACGCGCCGAACCCGGCGCACCAGCTGCGGCGGCCGGAAGAAGCGCTCATAGCGCACGAAGCGCGGCGCGAAATCGAGGATCTCGAGCGCATTGCCCTGATCGTCTGAGAGGACCGAGGAGAGAATCGCGGTGTTGTCGAGATAGCTCTGCTCGCAGCGCGTCATCCCGACCATCTCGATGGCGAAGACGCCCTTCTCCGGCATCGCATCGCCATCCTCGATCTGGTTGTCGATCAGCGAGCAGAAGACCGGATCACGGTCGAAGCGCGGAAAGCAGCCCCAGACGATCCGGGCCTGCCGGTCGATCAGGGCGGCGATCGAACAGTTGCCGATGACGCCGAGATCGAGCGAGGCCACGCCTGGCGTGGCGACGGTTGTGACAGTCATGCATGATCCTGATGAAGCTAGTCTTGGAGGCAGGTTAGTCTTGGAGACAGGCTAGTCCTGGAGGAAGGTTTCGAGCGTGAGCTCGCCGCCATCGGCGGCGCCGAGCAGGATACGACGCAAAGCGGTGGGCGAGGCAAGCCGATGCCGGGCACAGCTCTCGCCCTCCCCGATCCGGATAGACAATCCCGAGGCCGCGTTGACCGTGGCGAAGCCGTCCTCATCGGTGATGTCGTCGCCGATGAAGACGGGCTGGCGGCCGGCATAGGTCTGCTGCTGCATCAGCCAGGCGATGGCGCCGCCCTTGCTCGCCGTGGCCGGCACGAGCTCGGCGACGGACTTGCCACGCTGGAGCCGCATCGAAGGACCGATCTCGGCGGCGAGGCGCTCCATCAGCGCCATCGCCTCCTCGGCCAGCGCCGGGGCGAGCCGCCAGTGCAGCGCGACCGACTGGCGCTTGTCCTCGACGAGGATACCGATATTGGAATTGGCGAAGCGGACCATCGCCCGCGTCGCCACGCGCAACGCCTCGGACGGGGCGGCAAGCGGCGCATCCTCGCCGCCGAGGCGAAGCTGGGCGCCATGCAGGCCGGCGGCATCGAAGCGATACGGCGCCATCATCTCGTCGAGCAGCGCTACGGGACGGCCCGAGACCAGCGCGAGCGCGCCGCCGAGGCGCTGACGCAGCGCATCGAGCGCCACCGGCACGCGCCGATCGATATGAATGTCCTCCGGCGACGGCGCGATCTCGACCAGGGTTCCGTCGAAGTCGAGAAACAGTGCTAGTTTGGAGGTGCGGACCGCGGCCGCGGCGGCGGGCTCGGCGATTTCGGGGCTCAGGGCTTGCGACATGTCGGCCTTGCTAGACAACGAAACAGGCGAAAGGACGACCGTCCGTCGGCTCGCCACATTCAGGGTTCAGTTTGCCGCCGTCGCCATGATCCGGTCACGGCGACGACGCGATCCGGCCAAGATGGCCGGCCTGCACACGAAACATTACGTCTGCCGGCGCGTTCTGTTCCCGCGCCTATGCGGCATTCGTCAACGAAAAGTGAGGCATTATGCGTCTAGTGGTGGTTTCCAACCGCGTCACCATGCCGGAGCGCGGCGAAAAGGTGGCGGCGGGTGGGCTGGCGGTGGCGCTCCGCTCGGCTCTCGAGCAGCATGGCGGGCTCTGGTTCGGCTGGAGTGGAGCGACGAGCGCCGAACCTTCGTCCCGCGTCGAGCCGGTGCGGCTCGGCAAGGTCTCCTACGCCGTGGTCGATCTCAGCGAGGCCGAACGCCAGAGCTATTATCTCGGCTTCTCGAACCGGGCGCTGTGGCCGCTGATGCATTACCGGCTCGGCCTGACCGAATTCAACCGTTCCGACTATGCCGGCTACCTCGCCGTCAACCGCCGCTTCGCCAGGCTGCTGCTGCCGCTGCTCAAGCCCGACGACGTCATCTGGATCCATGACTATCACCTGATCCCGCTGGCCGCCGAGCTGCGCCGCCGCGGCGTCACCAACCGGATCGGCTATTTCCATCACATCCCCTGGCCCTCGGCCGAGGTGTTCGGCGCCCTGCCCTTCAGCGCGACGCTGATCAGCACGATGACGGCCTATGACCTCGTCGGCATGCAGACCCAGGTCGATGCCGACAACCTGATCGGCGGCCTGGTGGCGCTGCGCGGGGCGCGGCGCGAGGGCGACCGGGTCAGGGCCGGGCCGCGCTCGACGGTGGTGCAGGCCTTCCCGATCGGCATCGATGTCGAGGCCTTCCGCAAGCTCGCCGCCGCCTCGGTGCGCGCCGTGACCCAGCCGATCAGGGCGACCACCGGGCCGCTCGGCGGCCGCAAGCTGGTGATCGGCGTCGACCGGCTCGACTATTCCAAGGGCATCGTCCAGCGGCTCGAGGCTTTCGGCCAGTTCCTGCGCAGCCATCCCGAGCATCGCGGCAATGTCGGTCTGCTGCAGATCGCCCCGCCCTCGCGCAGCGACGTGCCGGAATATGCCGAGCTCGACCGGCAGTCGGACGAGGTCGCCGGGCGCCTCAACGCCGCCCTCGGCGAGTTCGACTGGACGCCGATCCGCGTCGTCAAGAAGGCCTATTCGCGCAGCGCGCTGGCCGGCTTCTACCGGCGCGCCCAGGTCGGGCTGGTAACGCCGATGCGCGACGGCATGAACCTCGTCGCCAAGGAGTATGTCGCGGCACAGAATCCCGAGGATCCCGGCGTGCTGGTGCTTTCGCGCTTTGCCGGAGCGGCGCATCAGCTGGGCGAGGCGCTGATCGTCAACCCTTACGACACCCACGAGGTCGCCGAGGCGATCCGGACCGCGCTCGCCATGCCGAAATCCGAACGCGTGCGGCGCTTCGAGCGGCTCTACGCCACGATCGCCTCGAGCGATATCGGCTGGTGGACCTCGCGCTATCTGGCAGCGCTCTCGGGCGCCGGCGCCGCCGAGAGCGCGGTACCGCCGCCGGGGACGCCGAAACCGGCGAGCGGAGCGCGCAAGCCGGCGGTGCGCCAGAGCGTCCGCAGCCGCCCCGCCGCGGAAAAACCGGCCGCGAAAGGTGGCGCGAAGCCGGCAGGCGCGGCGAGTGGCGCCGGATTCGGCAAGAAGCGCAGCGATTTCAGGCAGCCCGCACGCGCCAAGCCCTTGCCGAACGCGCCCTCACCTCGCTAGAAGCAGGCACGGACCGGGCCTCGCTTGCAACTCGGGCGGGACGGTGTCAGGTCTGAAAAGACACGTCGGCCTGATAGGCTGAGGAGGCGGGCGGAGGGCAATTGATGCGAGGCGCACTCGGGGGATCGGGCGTTCTGCTACGCCGTCTCCGCGAGGTGATGGCAGCGCCGGTGAGCCCGCAGGAGCGGCTGGACCGGCTCGTCGTCCTGATCGCCGGCAATCTCGTGGCCGAGGTCTGCTCGGTCTATGTCCTGCGCGAGGACGGCTCGCTCGAGCTGTATGCCACCGAAGGCCTCAACCGCGAGGCGGTGCACCTCACCACCCTGCGCGCCGGCGAAGGCCTCGTCGGCCTGATCGCCAGCGAGGCCGAGCCGATCGCGCTGTCGGACGCGCAAGCCCACCCGGCCTTCTCCTACCGGCCCGAGACCGGCGAAGAGATCTACCGCTCCTTCCTCGGCGTGCCGATCCTGCGCGGCGGGGCGGTGATGGGCGTGCTCGTCATCCAGAACCGCGCCTCGCGCATCTACAGCGAGGACGAGACCGAATCACTGCAGACCACGGCCATGATCATGGCCGAGATGATCGCGGCCGGCGGCCTGAAGGCGCTGTCCAGGCCGGGCGCCGCGATCGGCCTCGAGCGGCCGATCCATGGCATCGGCACCACGCTCGCGGACGGCGTCGGCCTCGGCTACGCCGTGCTGCACGAGCCGCGCGTCGCGATCATCGACCTGATCGCCGAGGATCCGGCATACGAGGTCGCGCGGCTGGAGGCGGCGATCGCGCAGATGCGCGCCGCGATCGACGAGCTGATCGAACGCGGCGACGTCGCCCATACCGGCGAGCATCGCGACGTGCTCGAGACCTTCCGCATGTTCGCCCATGACCAGGGCTGGCTCCGGCGCATGCGCGAGGCGGTGATGACCGGCCTCACCGCGGAGGCGGCGGTCGAGCGCGTCCAGTCCGACACGCGCGCCAAGATGCAGCGCCAGACCGACCCCTATCTGCGCGAGCGCCTGCACGATCTCGACGACCTCGCCAACCGGCTGCTGCGCACCTTGGTCGGCAAGGCCAACGGCGTCGCCCGCGAGCAGCTGCCCGAGAACGCCATCCTGATCGCCCGCTCGATGGGGCCGGCGGCGCTGCTCGACTATGATCGCTCCCATCTGCGCGGCCTCGTCCTCGAGGAGGGCGGGCCGACCAGCCACATCGCCATCGTGGCGCGGGCGCTCGGCATCCCCGCCGTCGGCGAGATCGCCAATGCGACGGCGCTGATCGAGGCGGGCGACGCGGTCATCGTCGACGGCCAGGCCGGCGAGGTGCAGATCCGGCCGCAGCCCGATGTCGAGAACGCCTACAAGGACAAGGCGCGCCTGCGCGCCCGCAAGCAGGAGCAGTACCGCAAGCTCAAGACCCAGCCGGCGGTGACCAAGGACGGCGTCGAGATCACCCTGCAGATCAATGCCGGGCTGTTCGTCGACCTGCCGAACCTGGAAGAGACCAATGCCGCCGGCATCGGCCTGTTCCGCACCGAACTGCAGTTCATGGTGGCGCAGCACATGCCGACCACCGCCGAGCAGCAGGCGCTCTACGGCGCCGTGCTGGCGGCCGCGAACGGCCGGCCGGTGACCTTCCGCACGCTCGATATCGGCGGCGACAAGGTGCTGCCCTATATGGAACGCGTCGAGGAAGAGAACCCGGCGCTGGGCTGGCGGGCGATCCGCATCGGGCTCGACAAGCCGCGCCTGCTGCGCGCCCAGGTCAGGGCGCTGCTGCGCGCCGGCGCCGGCTACGACATGAAGATCATGCTGCCCATGGTCGCGACCGTGAACGAGTTCCTGCGGGCCAGGCTGATCGTGCGCCGCGAGCTCGCCGTGCTCGAGCGCGACGGCCGCCCGGCGCCGCTCAGCCTGCAGCTCGGCGTCATGGTCGAGGTGCCCTCGCTGCTGTTCGAGCTGCCGGAGATCGCCCGCGAGGCGGATTTCCTCTCGATCGGCACCAACGACCTGATGCAGTTCCTGTTCGCGGCCGACCGCGAGAACCGGCGCGTCTCCGACCGTTTCGACCCGCTCTGCGCCGCCGGTCTCAGGGCGATGCGCGCCATCGTCGACGAGGCCGGCAAGGCCGGCTGCCCGGTGACGGTCTGCGGCGAGATGGGCGGCAAGCCGATCGAGACGCTGGCGCTGATCGCGCTCGGCTACCGCGCCTTCTCGATGTCGGCGGCCTCCGTCGGGCCGGTCAAGGCGATGGTGCGGGCGCTCGACGCCGGCAAGGCGCGCCAGCGCCTCGACGCCTGGCTGGCCGCCTCCGACGGCGCCGCCAGCCTGCGCCCGCTGCTCGCCGCCCTCGCCGCCGAGATGAAGGTTCCGGTCTAGCGACGCTCGCGGCCGAAGCCGCCGGCAACAGCCGGCCCCGTTTTCCAGCAAGATCGTACCATCGCCATGTCGCTCCCTCTCCCGCAAGACCGCCTCGACGGCATCGTCGCCCGCCATGCCGCGGCCAGCGATGCGATCAACCATGCCAGCGAGCCGACCCGCGTCGTCGAGCTCGCCAAGGAACTGGCGGAACTCGATCCGGTGGTCGCGGCGATCGCCGCCTGGCGCAAGGCTCAGGGCTCGCTCGAGGAAGCCCTCGCCCTGATCGACGACCCGGCGACCGATGCCGAGATGCGCGACCTCGCCTATGAGGAGCGCGACCATGCCCGCGCCGAGATCGAGGCGCGCGGCCGCGAGATCCTGATCGCGCTGCTGCCGAAGGACGCGGCCGACGAGCGCGGCGTCATCCTCGAGATCCGGGCCGGCACCGGCGGCGACGAGGCCTCGCTCTTCGCCGGCGATCTGCTGCGCATGTATCAGCGCCACGCCGCCCAGAAGGGCTGGAGCGTCGACATCCTCTCGGAGAGCGAAGGCACGGTCGGCGGCTTCAAGGAGGTCATCGCCGAGATTTCCGGCAAGGGCGTCTATGCCCGGCTCAAATACGAGTCGGGCGTGCACCGGGTGCAGCGCGTGCCCGACACCGAGACCAGCGGGCGCATCCACACCTCGGCCGCCACCGTGGCGATGCTGCCGCTGGCCGGCGAGGTCGACGTCGTGCTCGAGGAGAAGGATTTGCGCATCGACACGATGCGGGCCCAGGGCGCCGGCGGCCAGCACGTCAACAAGACCGAATCGGCGGTGCGGCTGACCCATATCCCGAGCGGCATCGTGGTGCTGGTCCAGGACGAGCGCTCGCAGCACAAGAACAAGGCGCGCGCCTATGAGCTGATGCGCGCCAAGATCTACGACATGGAGCGCAGCCGCGCCGATGCCGAGCGCTCGGCCGACCGGCGCTCGCAGGTCGGCTCCGGCGACCGCTCGGAGCGCATCCGCACCTACAACTTCCCGCAGGGGCGCGTCACCGACCACCGCATCAACCTGACGCTCTACAAGCTCGACGAGATGATGCAGGGGCTGGTGCTGGACGAGATCATCGATGCGCTGACCGCCGCGCGCCAGGCGGAACTGCTCGCCGAGCAGGGCAGCGTGTGAACTTTCGCGCGTTTCGCACGTTGAGCCGACATCACTCGCTCAATTTGGGGAGGAACGTCATGAGAGTCCTGTTCGGCAGCATCGCCATCGCCGCCGCCATCGCGCTGACGCCGCTGGCGGCCGCGGCTCAGACCGGAGCGCAGACGGCGCGCAAGGTCTTCAGCGGCGAGCCGGCGCACCTGCAGAAGGCGAAGACCGAGAAGCAGGCACGTCAGGATTGCCAGCGCCAGTTCCGCGGCGCTAGGGAGGGCAAGTCCGCACTGAAGATCAAGGTCAACGCCTGCATCCAGGAGCAGATGCAGGGCAATTGATGCGCCGCTCGGCCGGCGCGAAGGATTCGCTTGAACGATATCGATCCGCCAGTCCAACCCGCCGCCTTCCCGGCGGCGGGTGAAGACGCTACGACCGCCAGGATCGCGCTCGCGCGTGTCCTGCGCCAGGCCGGCATCGCCGATGCGGCGTTCGAGGCGCGAATCCTGATCGAGGATTTGGCGGGCGAGGATCTTGCTGGCAGCGGAGCAAAGCTCGACGAGCCGGCCGTGCTTAGGCTGCGCGCCGCCCTCGAGCGCCGCCTCGCCGGCGAACCGCTCTGGCGCATTCTCGGCGCGCGTGAATTCTGGGGGCTGAGCTTCGCGCTTTCCCCCGGCACCTTGGAGCCCCGCCCCGACAGCGAGACCCTGATCGGGGCGGCGCTGGATCATCTCGGCACACGGCGGCATGAAGCCCTGAACATCCTCGATCTCGGTACCGGCACCGGCTGCCTGCTGATCGCAGCGCTCAGCGAATTCCCGCAGGCGCGCGGCATCGGCGTCGACCTGTCGGACGACGCGCTCGCGACCGCCGCCGGCAATGCCGCGCGCAACCGCGTCTCGGAGCGTGCGCAGTTCCGGCGGGCGCGCTGGGACGAGGGCCTGAGCGAACGCTTCGACCTCGTCCTGTCGAATCCGCCTTATATCGCCAGCGCCGAGATCGCCCTGCTCGATGCCGGGGTGCGCGAGCACGACCCGCTGCTGGCGCTCGATGGCGGAGCGGACGGGCTCGACGCCTACCGCGATCTCGCCGCCCTGCTGCCCGCCCGGCTCGCGGCCGGAGGGCGGGCGGTATTGGAGATCGGCGCCGGCCAGGAAGACCGGGTGCGAGCCTTGATGACAGCGGCCGGGCTGCGCCATCTGCGCTCCCATCGCGATCTCGGCGGCCATAGCCGCGCCCTCGTCTTCGCCGGGGAAATATGATCCTGCACAGTTTTTTGCGCGAATTTGCTTGGAAGGGCGACGGAAACCGGTTATGCACGCAGGGTCTTGAAGACGGTGTCGTCAGCACATAACCTTTAGCAAGGTCCAGCGAACCGGCCTGGCTTTCGGATCACTGCCAGGACCGACGTTACTGACACAGCGAGACCGAGACTCCAGAGCGTGCCGGATTGCCGCTCAGGTCGGGAGCTGCAGAAGCTCCGTTGGAAAGAGCGCGTGAAGACCAATATCGGCGCAGAGCCCATTCAGGTCGGATTGCCTCAGCGCGGCGTCGCAACCCGCCGCGCGTCACGGTGCACGTGACGCCCTTGCAAGGTTGCTTAGAATGAACAGAACGCGAGATTGACGCGAATGAGACCAGGTCAGAACCGGCGCATGCGCGGCCGTAACAACAATAACAATAACAACAGCAATAGCGGCAACCGGAAATCTCCTAACCCGTTGCAGCGGAGCTACGAGTCGAACGGCCCCGACGTCAAGGTCAGGGGCACGGCTCAGCATGTCGCGGAGAAGTACCTCCAGCTCGCACGCGATGCCCAGTCTTCGGGTGACCCGGTCGCGGCGGAGAACTATTTCCAGCACGCCGAGCACTATTACCGCATCCTGCTCGCCGCTCAGGAGCAGATGGCCCAGCAATTCGGCCACAGCTTCCCGCCCAACCGCGCCTTCAGCGACGACCCCGACGAGGGCGAGGAGGAAGGCGAGGAGGAGGGCAGCTTCCAGGCCGGCGGCCAGCAGCAGCCGCCCGAGCGCCAGCAGTTCAACGGCAATCATGGCGGCGTCAACGGCCATGCCGGACAGCGCCAGGACGGCGAGGGCGGCGAAGGCCAGCCCGGCGGCGGCCAGCGCTTCGAACGGCCGAATCGCAGCCAGGATCGCAATTTCGACCGCAACCAGGACCGTGGCCAGGACCGTGGCCAGGAACAGCGCAACGGCCCGCGCCGCTTCGACCGCAACGAGCGGCCCGAGCGCGGCGAGCGTCGCTTCGAGCAGCGCCAGGACGGCCAGCCGGCCCCCTATGCGCCGCGGCCGGAAGCGCAGCCCGGCGCCGAGCAGCCCGACCTCGCCCCGGCTCCGAGCCAGGCCGAGCGGCGCCCCGAGCGGCCCGAGCGGCAGCCCCGGGCCGAACGCCGGCCCCGCCGCGAGGCCGTGCCGGCGGTCGATACCGAGCAGGAAACCGCAGCCGCACTGCCGGCCTTCCTGACGACGCCGACGCGCGTGCCGATCGCCATCGCGGCCGACGAGCCGGCAGCCGCCGCTCCGGCGCCTGCACCGGTCGCCCCTGCTCCGGCCAGCGAGTCCGAAACGTCCGAGGAGAAGCCCAAGCGCCCGCGCGGCCGCCGCCGCTCGCCGCGCGAGGTCATGGACGCGCTCGGCTCCGACAGCGACACCGCGGCCGAATGAGCCGCCGCGACTGATCGAAGACCGATCAACGGATGAGGGCCCGCAAGGGCCCTTTTTCGTGTCAGGCGATGCCGGCCGTAACCGGCTCGGTCGCGGCGACCGGCTCCAGCCGTGCGCCCTGGGCGAGGCTGCCGCCGGCGAGGACGCGGCAATAGATGCCGCAATCGACATGGCCATAGGCCTGCATCAGCGCCCTGGGGATCTGCAGGTCGCGGATGCCGGTGGCCGGATCGACATTGGTCGCCGCGCAGCGCTCGATCCGCTTGATCACCTGCAGGCGCAGGCCCGCCGGCCCCTCCAGCTCCCGGCCGACCAGATCGTTCTCGGCCCAGGCGGGAAGGCCCTCGACCAGGACATTGCCGCGGAAGCGCAGCGGATCGATGGCGACGCCCATGCGGGCTTCAAGATCGGCGACGCTTGCCAGATTGATGATCGAGACGAAGCCCGAGCGCGAATCGGTGAAGCGGTAGCCTTCCGGGGCGGCGAGCAGCCGCGGCCGGCCGCGCAGCTCGTCCGGCATGAAGCCCTCGAAGAAGACGGCGAGCCGTTCCCGGCCTTCGGGACTGGCAGGGTCGATCCGCAGGACCTCGCGCCCCTCCTGCGCGATCACCAGCTCGCCGCTGGCATCGTCATGGAGGGTCTTCAGCCGCGCCAGCGACTCGTTGCGCATCAGCATCAGGTATTTGATCTTGGGCTGGTGCACCGGCGCGGCCGGATCGAAGCCCGACGGGCCGTTCTCGATGGCGAAGAGCCGGTCGCCGGGAAAATAGCCGCCGGACGCCAGCGCCGCGCCCGCCAGCCGCTCCGGCGAGAGACCCTTGACCGGATAGCGGTACAGCGATGCCACGCGCATGATCTTGTCCTTGGAAAGCTCGGCCGGGATGGGGAGCTTGGCACGCCGGAGCGCCGGCGATCTAGCGCCGGGTGACCGGCAATCGATGAAATGCCTGCATGGGTTCGATCAGCCCGGCTCGCCAAGCGCTGCGGCGGCAGCCTCGTCTTCCTCGCCATCGGCGACCGAGCGCTGGCAGCCCCAGCCCGACAGCACGTCGTCAGTCTCGTCCGCCACGAAAAAACGGGCCGCGTCGCGGTCATAGCCCTCGGCGAGCAGCCGGTCGTAATCGGTGTGGCTGTGGCGGACATGGCTGCCGAGCGCCAGCCAGAGCGCCGTCGCGGGCGGCAGGGCCTTCATGTGGTTGCGTCCGGCCAGCGTCAGCACGGCCTCGGCATCGAGCAAGGGGATGCCCGGCGCGAGCGCCCGCAGCGCCTTGCGAATCGCCTGTTGCCGCCGCGTTCCAACCATGGCGGCAGGCTGGGCGGCCGGGAGGAGCGCCGTCAATCCCGATCATGCCGCCCCCCTCTTCCGTTGCCCGGATGCAACACCTATCTCTCTGGGCGAGAGGTCGCCCGACAGGGGGCCTCATCCTGACGAAAGGCAGCCGGCTCCGCCGCCACGGGGCGCGACCGGCGGGCGGAGAAACATTGATGGACATCGAGAAATACACCGATCGGGCCAAGGGCTTCCTCCAGGCGGCACAGACCATCGCGATGCGCGAGGGTCACCCGCAATTCACGCCAGAGCACCTGCTGAAGGCGCTGCTCGACGATGGCGAAGGCATGGCCGCAGGGCTGATCGACCGCGCCGGCGGCCAGTCGCGCCTTGCCAAGCAGATGGTCGACGCCTCCCTGGCGAAGCTGCCCAAGGTCAGCGGCGCCGGTGCCGGCGCCCCGCAGCTGACGCCGCAGCTGGCGCGCGTTTTCGGCACGGCCGAGAAGGCGGCGGAAAAGGCCGGCGACAGCTTCGTCACGGTCGAGCGCCTGTTGCTGGCGCTGGCGATCGAGAAGGAGACCGAGGCCGGCAAGGTGCTGGCCAAGGCCGGCGTCACGCCGCAGGGGCTCAACAGCGCGATCGAGGCGATCCGCAAGGGCCGCACCGCCGATTCCGCGTCGGCCGAGCAGGGCTATGACGCGCTGAAGAAATATGCGCGCGACCTGACGGCGGCCGCCCGCGAGGGCAAGCTCGACCCGGTGATCGGCCGCGACGAGGAAATCCGCCGCACCATCCAGGTGCTGTCGCGTCGGACCAAGAACAACCCCGTCCTGATCGGCGAGCCCGGCGTCGGCAAGACCGCGATCGCCGAGGGCCTGGCGCTGCGCATCGTCAATGGCGACGTGCCCGAAAGCCTGAAGGACAAGGAGCTGCTGGCCCTCGACATGGGCTCGCTGATCGCCGGCGCGAAATATCGCGGCGAGTTCGAGGAGCGGCTGAAGGCCGTGCTCTCCGAGGTCTCGGCCGCGGCCGGCGGCGTCGTCCTGTTCATCGACGAGATGCACACCCTGGTCGGCGCCGGCAAGGCCGACGGCGCGATGGACGCCTCCAACTTGCTGAAGCCGGCTCTGGCGCGCGGCGAGCTGCACTGCATCGGCGCGACCACGCTCGACGAGTACCGGAAATATGTCGAGAAGGACGCGGCGCTGGCACGGCGCTTCCAGCCCGTCTTCGTCGACGAGCCCAGCGTCGAGGACACGATCTCGATCCTGCGCGGGCTGAAGGAGAAATACGAGCAGCACCACCGCGTCCGCATCACCGATTCGGCGCTGGTCGCGGCAACGACCTTGTCGAGCCGCTACATCGCCGACCGCTTCCTGCCGGACAAGGCGATCGACCTCGTCGACGAGGCCTCGGCGCGCCTGCGCATGCAGGTCGATTCCAAGCCCGAAGAGCTCGACTCGATCGACCGCGAGATCGTCCGGCTGCGCATCGAGCAGGAGGCGCTGAAGAAGGAGAGCGATGCCGGCTCGCAGGAGCGGCTGCGGCGTCTCGAATCCGAACTCACCGAACTGGAAGCCCGCTCGGCGACGATCACCGCACGCTGGAAGGCCGAGAAGGACAAGCTCGGCCAGGCGGCGGAGATCAAGACGAAGCTCGACAATGCCCGCAACGAGCTGGCACAGGCGCAGCGCAAGGGCGAGTACCAGCGCGCCGGCGAGCTGGCCTATGGCGAGATCCCGCAGCTCGAGAAGATGCTCACCGAGATCGAGGCGATCGGCGACTCGTCCGGCATGGTCGAGGAGGCGGTGACGCCGGACCATGTCGCGCAGGTGGTCAGCCGCTGGACCGGCGTGCCGGTCGACCGGATGCTGGAAGGCGAGAAGGACAAGCTGCTCCGCATGGAGGAGAGCCTCGGCCGTCGCGTCGTCGGCCAGGAGGAGGCGGTCGAGGCGGTTTCCAAGGCCGTCAGGCGCGCGCGTGCCGGCTTGCAGGACCCGAACCGGCCGATCGGCTCGTTCATGTTCCTCGGACCGACCGGCGTCGGCAAGACCGAGCTGACGAAAGCCCTGGCGGCCTTCCTGTTCGACGACGAGACGGCGATGGTCCGGCTCGACATGTCGGAATACATGGAGAAGCACTCGGTCAGCCGGCTGATCGGCGCCCCTCCGGGCTATGTCGGCTATGAGGAAGGCGGCGCGCTGACCGAAGCGGTGCGGCGCCGGCCCTATCAGGTCGTGCTGTTCGACGAGGTCGAGAAGGCGCATCCGGACGTGTTCAACGTCCTGCTGCAGGTGCTCGACGACGGCCGCCTGACCGACGGCCAGGGCCGCACGGTCGACTTCCGCAACGTGCTGATCATCATGACCTCGAATCTCGGCTCGGAATATCTGGTGAACCAGCCTGAGGGCGAGGACAGCGACGCGGTGCGCGACGAGGTGATGGGCGTGGTGCGCCACGCCTTCCGGCCGGAGTTCCTCAACCGGATCGACGACATCATCCTGTTTCACCGCCTGCGGCGGGCCGATATGGGTGCGATCGTCGACATCCAGATGGCTCGCCTCGACAAGCTCCTGGTCGATCGCAAGATCACGCTCGAGCTCTCCGACGAGGCCCGCGACTGGCTGGCCGACAAGGGCTACGACCCGGCCTATGGCGCGCGCCCGCTGAAGCGGGTGATCCAGAAGTCGGTGCAGGACCCGCTGGCCGAGCTGCTGCTCGCCGGCACCGTCCGCGACGGCGACAGCGTGCCGCTGACGGTCGGCCCGGCCGGGCTGATGCTCGGCGAGTTCCCGGCCGCGCGCGAAGGCCGGCCGGCAGGCGTGGCGCTGAACTGAGTCTCGGCTGCATCAATGCGAAGGGCGCCGCGAAAGCGGCGCCCTTTTTTATGCTCTCCAGCAGGCGATGACAAACGGGACCGGCGCGGGGAACCCCTCTCCTGTAAGGAGAGGGCAGGGGTGAGGTATGCGGGAGGGAGATCGTTAGCCTGAACCCGACCACGCTGCGAGCGCTCGCGGCACTGGTCCAACGGCCTACACCTCACCCTGCCCTCTCCTTACAGGAGAGGGTTCCCCGCGCTTCGATCGTCACCGCCAGCCGGACAGCCATGCGAGCATGACGCGGTTCCGGACCTCACTCCATCCGCGCCGCGGTGCGCATCACTGCCAGCGCCAGCGTCTGCGCCGCCGGGACGATGCTCTCGACCTCGAGGAACTCGTCCGGCGTATGGGCCATGCCGCCTATGGGCCCGACGCTGCACAGCGTCGGGCAGCCCTGCGCCGCGGTGAAGCCGGAATCGGCGCAGCCGCCGGTGTATTCGGCCGTCACGGCGATGCCGAGCCCGGCCGCCGCGTCGCGATAGGCCTCATAGAGCGCGGCCGATTCCGCTGTGGTCTCCAGCGGCAGGAACTCGCCCTTGATGATGAGCCTGGCCGACGAGCCCTCGACCACCGGCGTCTCGACGATGGCGCGGATGGCGGCGACCAGCTCGTCGCGCTGGGCCTTGGTCCGGTAGCGCAAATCGATCTCGCACCAGGCATGCGGGGCGACGGTGTTGACCGTCTGGCCGCCGCCGATCAGCCCGACATTGACGGTGACGCCGGCGGCAAGATCGGTCAGGCCCTGCAGCCGCGGGATCTTGTGGCCGAGATCGACGATGGCCGAGACGCCCTTCTCGTAATTCGCGCCGGAATGGGCCGCCTTGCCGAGGAACTCGGCCCGCATGAAGACGCCGCCCTTGCGGCCGCTGGTGATCGACTGCTTGCGGTCGCGCGAAAACTCCGTCCCGGCCGGCAGCCGGCTCGGCTCGGCGTTGAAGACGCAGCGCGCCTCGCGCGCCGCCGCCTCGATCACCGGGCGCGAGGAGGGCGAGGCGATCTCCTCGTCGCTGGTGGTCAGCATCATCAGCGGCGCCTTCAAGCCCCCGCAGGCGGAGAAGGCGGCGGCGACGAAGGCTTCGATCACCAGCCCGGCCTTCATGTCGGCGACGCCCGGCCCATAGGCGCGCCCGTCCTTGACGGTGAAGGGCCGGCGCGTCGGCTCGCCCTCGGGGAAGACGGTGTCGCGATGCCCGAGCAGCAGCACCGGCCGCTGGTCGTTGGCGGCAGGATTGGGCAGGCGCGCCTTGACCGCGTCGCCATAGCGAGCATCGGGCACGATCTCGACGACAAGCCCGTTCTTCTCATGGAAGCGCGCCAGAACTTGCCCGGCCCGGTCGACGCCGGCCTTGTCATAGGAGCCGGAATCGGTGTCGACCATCTCGCGCAGCAGGTCGATCATCGCCTGCCGGCGCTCGCCAAGCCAGGCGGTAATGCGGGCTTCTTCGGGCGTCATCTCGCTCATCGTCGGCGCTCTCTATGGTTCCGAATGCGAAGGGAGCCAAATCTAGAGCATCGACGCGACGACAGGGAACCGGCATTCGCGCCGGTCCTCCCCGCTTTTCCGGTAGATCCGTCGTCTGCTTCGCCTTCTGAAGGCCGTCATCAGCCATACAATCATACAGAAGGCGGCATTCAGGCAGCGTTCGGCTCGGAATTCACGGCGCTCTGCGGGAGAGGATGCGAGGATGAATCTCCACATCGTCATTTCAGGCCTGGTTCAAGGCGTCGGCTACCGGCAGTGGCTGCGAGAGCGCGCGCTCGCCGCCGGGGTGACCGGCTGGGTGCGCAACCGGAGCGACGGCACCGTGGAGGCCGTTCTTTCCGGGGCGCCGGAAGCAGTGGAGGCGTTGGTCGCCGAGGCGAGAAAGGGACCGCTCGGCGCCAAGGTCGCAGACATCGACCGCCGCGAGGCCTCGGCGTCAGCAGCCGACCATGCGAGCGAGGATTTCACGATTGCGCGCAGCATCTAAAGGGCGCGCGAAGAGCCGGTTCAAAGCTCGCATCGCCGCCGAGCTCGCGACACTGCAGCCCTCCGCAACGGGCGCGACAACAAAAGGACCTGGCGGAACAGTCCGCTCATGACCCATTCCCGACCTTGTGCCTCCGCTTCAACGAGGTAATACTTCTCCGAGCGGTGCTCCAATTCAAGCGAATTGTCTTCGGGGGAGCGAGCAGTAAACTATCCATCGCAGCAGGCTTTTCATGATCAGAGCCTTACTCACAACGCCGATTTTCATTGCTGTTTGGAGTGCCTGCAGCATCATTGGTGCTTTTTTGGGGAGCTATTTCTTTTACCATATTAATGAGTATTCATTTTTTGTCGGCCTGATATTTGGCGCTTTGATTGGCTTGCCGGTCGCATTCTCAGCAATCGGGTATCTGTGGCGGGATTGAGATGCTCCATTCCACCTCTGGTGCGAGCCTGAAACGCCCCTCTTTTGGCCGCAGAACAATGACCGCTTCCGCCCCCAACTATGACATTCGCTACGTCGGTGGCTTGACACCCATGGCCCAATAGAAAAGGCCCGCCGGACAGCCGGCGAGCCTTGGATGTGACGAGGCCCGCACCGGCGCCTCGTGAAAGGTCCGACTTACTCGGCCGCGCGCTGCGGCGTGCCCTCGGTCACCGAAATGCCCCGACGTTCGCGCCCGTCCGCCTTGGCCAGCGCCCGGCGCACGCCATTGCCGTAGTCCGGGTGGATCTTGTCGAAATGGCCGAGCTGGCGCTCCTCGATCTCCTGCGGGATGCCGCCCATCGCCGCGGCGATGTTGGAGAACAGGCGCTCCTTCTGGGCCTGGTCGAACAGGTTGAACAGGGCGCGCGGCTGCGAATAATCGTCATTGCCGATGCGGTGGTTGTAGCGGTCGGCAGCGCCGTCGATGCGCAGCGGCGGCTCCTTGGCCGACGGCTCCTCGACCGGGCCGCCGAAGGAGTTCGGCTCGTAATAGGCGTCGGGATTGCCCGTCTTGATGCCGCCATAAGTGTTCATCTGGCCGTCGCGGTGATAGTGGTGCACCGGGATTTTCGCCTGGTTTACGGGTATGTTCTCGTAATGCGTGCCGAGCCGGTGGCGATGGGCATCGGCATAGGAGAAGACGCGGGCCTGCAGCATCTTGTCGGGCGAGAAGCCGATGCCCGGCACGATGTTCGACGGTGAGAAGGCCGCGTTCTCGATCTCGGCGAAATAGTTCTCCGGATTGCGGTTGAGCTCCATCACGCCGATGTCGATCGGCGGGTACTCGGCATGCGGCCAGACCTTGGTCAGGTCGAAGGGGTTGTAGGAGGTCTTGTCGGCGTCGAGCTCCGGCATGATCTGGACCTGCACCTTCCAGCGCGGATACTCGCCGCGCTCCAGCGCGTTGTAGAGGTCCTCCTGCGTGGTCTCGCGGCTCTTGCCGACGACCGCCGCCGCCTCGTCATTGGTCCAGTGCCTGTGACCCTGCAGGGTCTTGAAGTGGAACTTGATCCAGTAGCGTTCGCCGCTGTCGTTCCAGAAGGAATAGGTGTGCGAGCCATAGCCGTTGATGTGGCGCACATCGGTCGGCAGGCCGCGATCGGACATCAGGATGGTGACCTGGTGCAGGCTCTCGGGGCTGAGCGACCAGAAGTCCCACATCGCCGTCGGCGAGCGCATATTGGTCTTGGGGTGGCGCTTCTGGGTGTGGATGAAGTCGGGGAACTTGACTGGATCGCGCACGAAGAAGACCGGCGTGTTGTTGCCGACCAGATCCCAATTGCCGTCCTGGGTGTAGAACTTCAGCGCGAAGCCACGCACGTCGCGCTCGGCGTCGGCGGCGCCGAGCTCGCCGGCGACCGTCGAGAAGCGCGCCAGCATCGGCGTCACGGCGCCGGGCTGGAGCGCCTTGGCCTTGGTGTATTTCGAGATGTCACCGGTGATGGTCAGCGTGCCATAGGCGCCCCAGCCCTTGGCGTGCACGGCGCGCTCGGGGATGCGCTCGCGGTTCTGGTGCGCCAGCTTCTCGATCAGCTGGTAGTCCTGCATCAGGACCGGGCCGCGCTCGCCGGCGGTGACGGAATTCTGGTTGTCCGGGATCGGCGCGCCGGCCGACGTCCGCATGATCTCGTTCTTCGACATCTTGTCCTCCACCTCTACCCACCGGGATCCAGCAGGCCGGCCGAAGCGGCGGCCATGCTGGAATTGGAGGAAGTAACAGGTCATCGCGACGATGATGTCCAATACCGTTTGCGCCACCGCTCGATAGGTTTATCTTATCGACATGATCACCTTGAAACAGCTACGCTATTTTGCCGCCGTCGCGCGCCAGCGCCATTTCGGCCGGGCCGCCGCCGAATGCCATGTCAGCCAGCCGGCGCTGTCGCTGCAGATCCAGGAGCTCGAGAGCTTCCTCGGCACGCAACTGGTCGAGCGCCGGCGCAATGCCGTCGCCCTGACCGAGGCGGGCCGCGACATCGCCGAGCGGGCCGGACGGATCCTGATGGAGGCGCAGGACCTGGTCGACCATGCGCGGCACCGGCCGAGCGTCCTGACCGGGCGGCTCGAACTCGGCGTGATCCCCTCGATCGCCCCCTATCTGCTGCCGGCGACGCTGCCGCGCCTGCAGGAGAACTATCCGGGGCTCGATATCGGCCTGCGCGAGACGCAGACGGCGACCCTGCTCGGCGACCTCGTCGACGGCCGGCTCGATGTCGCGCTGCTCTCGCTGCCGGTCGAGCGGCCGGGGCTGGAGAGCCTGCATCTGTTCGACGATGCGTTCATCCTGGTGCTGCCATCGGCGCCCGGCGGCGACGAAGCGGCGCTGACGCCGGAGGCGGTGCTGTCAGGCGAGAGCCTGCTGCTGCTGGAGGAGGGCCATTGCCTGCGCGACCAGGCGCTGAGCTTCTGCGGCGCGACGAGCCTCGGCTCGCGCCGGCAATATGGCGCCTCCAGCCTCTCGACCATCATGCAGATGGTGGCGAACGGCTTCGGCGCGACGCTGCTGCCGGCCATGGCGCTGCCGATCGAGCTTCGGCCCGACATGCCGGTCAGGCTGTTCCGCTTCGCCGCGCCGGAGCCGAGCCGCTCGATCGGCCTGGTCTGGCGCAAGAGCTCGGCCCGGAAATCCGACTTCCACGCCCTCGCGCGTATCCTCGCCGAGATCGGCAACGCGCTGGCAGAGCCGCGCGAAGGCAGCGCGCCGATCGAGCCGGAGGCGCTCAGGATGCCTTCGCCTCAGCGCCGCGCCTCATAGGCGATGCGCAGGGCAAAGCCCGCGAGCAGCGTGCCCATCAGCCAGCGCTGCGCCAGCGACCAGAGCGGCCGCGTGCGCAGGAACAGGGCGATGGCGCCGGCGCCGAAGGTGATCAGCGTGTTGACGCTGACGCTGACCACGATCTGGATCAGCCCGAGCAGGATCGACTGGGCCAGCACGCTGCCCGCCGCCGGGTCGATGAACTGCGGCAGCAGCGCCAGGTAGAACATCGCGATCTTCGGATTGAGCAGGCTGGTCAGCAGCCCCATCATGAACAGCTTGCGCGGCCCGTCATGCGGCAGGTCGCGGACATGGAAGGGCGAGCGGCCGCCCGGGCGCAAAGCCTGCCAGGCGAGCCAGAGCAGATAGGCCGCCCCCGCCAGCCGCAGCGCATCATAGGCGTAAGGCACGGCGAAGATCAGCGCGGTGATGCCGAAGGCGGCGCAGAAGACGTAGAACAGGAAGCCGAGCGCGATGCCGCCGAGCGAGATCATGCCCGCCATCGGCCCCTGCGCGATCGAGCGCGAGATCAGGTAGATCATGTTCGGGCCGGGCGTCAGCACCATGCCCAGCGCCACCAGGGCGAAGGCCAGCAGAGTCGAGAGTTCGGGCATCGCGTTTCCCCCGGATCCGGTGGCCGCGAAGATGCACAGGCGGCGCCGATTCCGGCAAGGTGGCCCGCATGCAACGGCGGCATGACTGCCTGGATGATCGCGGCGGGCGAACGCGGCGCTTGCCGCTGCCGGGTTTAGCCCCGATCATGCGCCGGCAACCCAGGGCCCGCCTGCCAGAGCCCGCCCGCCAGAGCCACCCATGATGAACCTGTTCAGCCGCATCCTTTACTCCGCCATCGCCGGAGCGCTGCTGCTGGCGGCCGTCGTGCTGATGGCGGTCGTGGTAGTGCGGAGCTTCACCGGCTTCTGGACCGGCGAGGCGGCGCTCGACACCATGCTCGACGGGATCGGCCTCGTCATCATCGCCGTGGCGGTCGCCGATGTCGGCAAATTCCTGTTCGAGGAGGAGGTCGTCAATGATCGCGAGCGGCGCCGCCCGGCCGAGGCGAGGGGCTCGCTGACAAAGTTCATGACGATCATCATCATCGCGCTGAGCCTGGAGGCACTGGTGCTGATCACCAAGGCCGCGCGCAACGACATGGCCGACATTGTCTATCCGGCCCTGCTCGTCCTGCTGGCGGTTCTCGCCATGGTCGGCCTCGGCCTGTTCCAGAAGCTGAGCCAGAACACGACGGCGTCCGTGGCCGACGAGCAACGCGGCAGGACCGGGTCA
>NZ_JAKFED010000020.1:0-27539 GCF_036675845.1 Allobosea sp.
GGAAACCTCCAAGGATCAGGGGAAACGACCCCCAAATCCTCGGATGCAGCGCCTCACAGGCGAAATCTCACTGATGACCGCGCCGCAGCACCCTGCCGCGAGAGCGGCTTAGTCCCATGGCGCCAGGCTGCCTCGAAGTGTCCAGCCGCAGTTAACGTCCGGCTTGGGCCGAAGGCCGACGTCCGCCTTTAACGAAGGAATTTGCCGCCAGGTCTTGGATTCGCTGCAAAGGCGTTCAGGTCGCCTGTTTCTATCTGACGCTGATTCTTGATCGCGCGGCGTGCCGAGTCTATGTTTCGGGCGTCGGGGTGTCGCAGGCTCCCGGCGCCTTAAAATGTCGGCTTCCCGTCCAAGTCCTGCTCGCGGTTCGTGCGTTCGCGCGTGACCGGAGCACGGTTCAAAGGGAGCCGTTTTTCCATGTCTGAACCCAGAACTCGTCTCGGCCGCATCGCCATTCTGTGGCGGGGCGATGAAGCGGAACGCCGCAGCGCCACACTGGCGACCAGCCGATTCAAGGTCGTATTCGCAGCGCTTGCGGATGTCGGCGTCGATGCAGAACCCGTCGTATACGAGGATGATGTTCTGGACGTCGTTCGGGCACAGCTCGCCACGTTCGATGGGGTGCTCGTCTGGGTCAATCCCATTCATGAGGGGCGCAACCGCTCGAACCTCGACGCGCTGCTGCGCGAGGCCGCAGCGCGCGGCGTCTGGGTGAGCGCTCACCCCGATGTCATCCTCAAGATGGGCGTCAAGGAGGTGCTCCATCGAACCAGAATGATGAGCTGGGGCGGCGACACGGCCCTCTATCGAACAATCGAGGCGATGCGCGCCGAATTTCCGGCGCGGCTTGCCGCTGGACCGCGCGTGATCAAGCGCAATCGCGGCAATGGCGGCCAAGGCGTCTGGAAAGTTGAGATGCTGACAAGTCCATACGATCGGCCGATGGCGCGCGTGCTGGACGCTACGAAGGATGTGTCGGAGGAGCTGGCGCTGGACGAATTTCTAGCACGGTGCGTTGAGTACTTCGAAGACGGCTGCGTGATCGATCAAGTTTTCCAGGCACGCTTGGGCGAAGGCGTGGCGCGTTGCTATATGGCAGGCGATCGCTGCGCGGGCTTCGGGCATCAGAAGGTCAAGGCGTTGGTGGACGCGCCGGCGGCGCGCGCCGAGGCGGGACCACGGCTCTACACATCCAATGCCGACCCTCGCTTTCAGCGTCTGCGCCGGTTGATGGAAGACGAGTGGACGCCACAGCTCACCGCTTTGCTGGACATCCCGCGGCGCGACCTACCGATGATCTGGGATGCAGACTTCATGCTCGGCCCGCCAGGGGACGACGGCGCGGACGGCTACGTGCTTGGCGAGATCAACGTCAGTTCGGTGTTCCCGATCCCCGACGAGGCGCCTGCTGAGATCGCCCGCCGAGTCGCCGACCGGCTACGATCGAAGCTCTGAATGGGAAAGGCTGGCGGTTGTGACCGCTGGCCACGTGGCGCAGCCCCTCGCGGAGGTCCGCTTCCGGGCGACTGGCCAGAGCCCGCTTACGGCGCATAGCGCGGGCTCAGCACCCTAAACTCAAGGGCTCAAGAGCGAACGGATGCCGCTCAAGTTGTCGATCGTGTGAGTGAGGTGCAGGCGCAGGCGCTCCGCGGCTTCGGATTGCCGCCCACCGGCCAGGCTGTCGAGGATCGCGAGATGCTCCTCGCATTGCTGGCGGTATCGCTTGCGGTCCAGCATTGAGCGGTACGACAGCAAACGTCTCACGCGATTGATCCGGCGGATCGTGTCGAGAAAGAACGGATTGCCCGAGCCGGCCACGATGGTCTCGTGGAAGCGCACGCCGCGTTCGTGGAGCGCGTCGGCGCTGTCGGTTTCGATGGCGCCGGCCAGCAGGCGTTCCTCGGCGGCGCGGCAGGTGGCGATGGCCTCCGGCGCCAGGCAGTACCCCGGTTCGAGCAGTGCCGCAGGTTCGAGCGCGAGGCGAAGTCGGTAGGTCTGCTCGAGGCTTTCTGGCGTGTTCAGCACAGGAGCGAAGGTCCAGCCATAACCCGCCCGCCGCTCGGCCCAACCCTCCTGGCTGATGCGGGTCAGGACTGCGTTGAGCTCGGCACGCGTCAGCCCGTAGGTCTGTCTGAGATCGGCTTCGCTGACCTGCTCCGGCAGGGCGCCGCGAAGATGGTCGTCCGCGATACGGAAATAGGCCTGGGTGACCCCGTCAGGCTCGGACAGCCCAAGCGCCTCGCTTGAGGGCGGCGACGCCTGTTCGACAAAATAGCCCCGGTTGCGCTCGTGGCGCAGCACGCCCTTGTCGGCCAGAAGCTGGAGAGCCTGGCCGACGGGAAACCGCGACACGCCGAGGCGTGTCGCGATGTCCTGCGAGCGGAGATGGGTGCCGGGGGAAACGCCGCCGTCCCGGATCTCGCCGAGAATGCGCGCCGCGAGCGGCGCGGCGAGTTCCCGTCTTCCGCTCCCGGCCATTGCCCCACCCGTCATCAACATTCGTCAACGGCTGCTCTAGGGATGGCGCACTGGCAGGGCAAGCGGCCTATTTGACGAGCCCGATGGTCTTGAGGATGTCGCCGACGCGGACCTGTTCTTCCTTCAGGAAAGCCGCGAAGGGTTCGCCGGCGAGATAGTAGTCGTCCCAGCCGCGCGCCTTGAGCAGGGTCTTCCACTCGCTGCTCGCAACCAGGCCGTCGAACAGCTTGGTCAACTGCGCCTTCTGGTCCGGCGTGATTCCGGGACCGGCCATGACCGCCCGCCAGTTAACGACCTCGACATCATGGCCGAGCTCCTTGAGCGTGGGCACGTCGACGCCTTCGAGGCGCTTGCCCGAAGAGATGGCGAGAGCGCGAAGTTTCCCGGCCTTGATCTGGCCTTCGAATTCGCCATAGCCAGAGACGCCCGCGGTGACGCGCCCGCCGAGCATTGCCGCCAGCGCCTCGCCGCCTCCGGAGAAGGCGACATAGTTGACCTTGCCGGCATCGGCGCCGGCCACCTTGGTCACGAGCGCGGCAAGGATATGGTCCGCGCCGCCGGCCGATCCACCGGCCCAGATCATGCGAGAGACATCGGCCTTGATGCCTTCGACAAGCTCCTTCACCGATTTGTAGGGCGACCCGGCCGGAACGACGATGACGAGCGGATCGCCGGTGAGGCGAGCGAGCGGCGTGACCTGGTCCAGGCTGACGGGCGATTTATTGGTCAGGATGGCGCCGACCATGGTGATGCCGTTGACCATCAGCTGGCTCGGGTCGCCCTTGGCGCTGTTGATGAATTGTGCCAGCCCGATCGTGCCGCCGGCGCCCGTGACGTTGTTGACCTGGACACTGCGAACGGCCTTGGTCTCGGTCAACACCTGCTGGAGCGAGCGGGCTGCTCCGTCCCAGCCGCCGCCGGGGCCGGCTGGTGCCATGATCTTCAGCTCCTGGATCGGTGCCTGGGCCAGCGCGAACCCGGACGTGCTTGACAGGGCCGCGATGCCGGCGGCCAGGAAAACTCTGCGGGTCGTCATGATAATCCTCCCAAGGGTGACAGGTGATCGCGCTTTTTGCGCTGTTCAGGCGTCCCGCAGGGCTGCGGGGGATGTTTCACCGGTGGCGGTGAAAGGCGGAGCGGACGATTCCAGGAGGCGTCCGAGGATCAGGGAAATGATGCCGCCGGCACGCAGCGTCTCGCATTCGAGCGCGGTCTCGACGGCGGCCTGCAGCTGCAGCAGCTCGACCGAACCGCTGGCCCGATGGATGCGCGCAGCCACAGCGCCGCGCGGGGCGATCGCATCGGGCGTTGCCTCGATCTCGACGGTGTCCCCGGGCGCGAGTTCCAAAGAGACGGGCCCGGCCCCGGGCGGGAGTTGCAGAGGCAGAATGCCCATGCCGATCAGATTGGAGCGGTGGATGCGCTCGAAGCTCTGCGCGATGACGGCATTGACCCCGAGGAGCCCAAGCCCCTTGGCCGCCCAGTCGCGCGACGAGCCCGTGCCGTAGCGTTCTCCGGCCACGACGACCATCGCATCGCCCGATGCGCGGTGGCGCTCCGCGGCGCGCCACAGCGACAGGGGCTGGCCGGACGGCACATGCAGGGTCGAGCCTGCCGGCAGGTCGGGGGCGAGCCGGTTCACCACCGTGCGGTTGGTGAAGAGGCCGCGCAGCATCACCTCCCAATTGCCGCGGCGCGAGGCGTAGACATTCAGATCCTTCGGATCCTCGCCGCGCTCGATGAGCCATTGCCCGGCCTCGCTCGCGGCAGGGGTCTGTCCGGCCGGCGAGATATGATCCGTGGTGATGTCGTCGCCGAGAACCAGCAGCGGATGAGCCCGATAATGGCCGAGCCTGTTGGGCTGTATCGCCTGGGCAAAGGGCGGCGGCCGCAATGCGGTCGAGGCCGGATCCCATGGAAACAGCGCCGAAGAGGGCGCGTCGAGTTCCGCCCAGTGGCGGCTCGTCGTCGCCTCGGCAAAAGCACGGGTGAAGTCCGCGGGGTCGAGGGCGAGCGCCAGCGCCGCGTCGATCTCGGCGCCTGTCGGCCACAGCTCGGAGAGCGTCACCGGTTGGTCGTCTGCGGTCGATGCCAGCGAGTCCTGCAGGATGTCGCGATCCGCATCGCCGGCGAGCGCATATGCGACCACCAGTGCAGGCGAAGCCAGGAAGCCGGCCTCGACCTGGCCATGGACGCGGCCCGGAAAGTTGCGGTTGCCCGAGAGGATGGCAACGGGAAGAACTTCGTCGGCGCGGACGGCTGCGTCCATCACCGGCAGCAGCGGTCCCGAATTGCCGATGCAGGTGGTGCAGCCATAGCCGACGATGCCGAACCCGAGCGCCTCGAGATCTTCGAGCAACCCTGCACGCCTGAGATAGCGTTCCGCGGCAGGCGATCCCGGCGCCAGGGAGGTCTTCGTCCAGGCCGCGGGCTTGAGGCCGAGCCGCCGCGCTTTGCGCGCGACGAGGCCCGCCGCCACGACGAGACGGGGATCGGAGGTGTTGGTGCAGCTCGTGATCGCGGCGATGGCGACGGGAAAGCGCGGCAACGAGGCGGATGGCTTCTCCGGTTGCGGCATGGCGAGAAGGGCCGGCACCGTGGCCCCGGGCGCGAGCAGATCCTGCGGTCGGCGGGGGCCGGCGAGGCTGATGGCGATCGCGGCGAGATCGATCTCGACGATGTCGGTGTAGCGGGGCTGTGCCTGCGGATCGAACCAGAGCTGCTGCTCCTTCGCATAGGCCTCGACCAGGGCAATCTGCTGCGGCGACCGCCCCGTTTGCGCCAGGTATTCCAGCGTGGCGTCGTCGATGGGGAAGTAGCCGGTCGAGGCACCGAATTCCGGCGCCATGTTCGCGACCACGGCCCGTTCGCCTGCCGACAGGCTGCAGACCCCTGGGCCGAAGAATTCAACGAAGGCGCCGGTGACATTGCGGGCCCGGAGGCGCTGCGTCACAGTCAGCGCGAGATCGGTTGCGCTCACGCCTTCGCGCAGCGCGCCAGCCAGACGCACGCCGATGACGTCGGGAATTCGCATCATCACCGGCATGCCGAACATGACGCTCTCGGCCTCGAGCCCGCCGACGCCCCATCCGAGAACGCCGATGCCGTTGATCATGGGGGTGTGGCTGTCGGTGCCGATCAGCGTGTCGGGCATCGCCCAGAGACGGCCGTCGATCCGGCGCGTGGTTACGACGGTCGCGAGCTGCTCGAGATTGATCGTGTGCATGATGCCGGTACCGGGAGGATGGACCCGAACGCCGTCGAGCGCCTGCGTCGCCCATTTCAGGAAGCGATAGCGCTCGCTGTTCCGCCGATATTCGCGCTCCAGGTTGACCCGCATGGCTTCCGGCGAGGCCGAAAGGTCGACCCCGAGCGAATGATCGACCGACACGTCCACCGGTAGAACCGGGCTCAGGCGCTCAGGATCTGCGCCCGCCGCTGCAATGGCATCGCGCATGGCCGCGACGTCGACGAGTGCCGGCGTGCAGGTCGTGTCGTGCATCAGCACACGGCCGGGCTGGAAGGCGATCTCTGCCGCCGAAGTCCCGTGTGCGAGCCAGGCGCGGAGGTCGCAGAGAGCCTGGTCGCGCTCCGCCTGCCCCTTGGGCGCGCGCAGTACGTTCTCGGCGATGATCCGCAGGACATAGGGCAGTTGCACGAGCGAGCCGCCGAGCCGGGCCGCCAAATCGGCAACCAGACAAGCCTCTCCGGCGGCGACATCTACCCTGGAAAATGATCGAGCCCGACTACCCATCCGCAATCAATGCATAATAGCGACTTAAAATGCAATATGTGACTCGCGACCGCGCCTGTCAGAGTGTTCGGCTCGAATGGGTGGCAATGGCGACATTGGCCGCGTCACGGCCGTGCGATGAGGGCGCGGCCAATGCGCGGCGCGTTGTTGCGCAGGCCGCAGGCTCTCCGTCTAGCGCCTGCTACTTTTACTCGGAACCACGGCCGTCATCCTGGACAAGCCGCGAAGCGGCGTAGATCCGGGATCCATCGTAGGGCGCCGGAGCCTTATGATGGATCCCGGGCCGAGCTTCGCTCGCCCAGGATGACGGCAGTGGCTCCGCGTGAAAACAACAGACTCTAGCCGATCTTGCTGGCGTTGAACCGCAACAGGCGCAGCGCATTGGCCGTGACGATCACCGTTGCGCCGGTATCCGCCAGAATGGCGACCCAGAGACCGGTATAGCCGAGCACGCTGGTCACCAGGAACACGGCCTTCAGTCCGAGCGCGATCGCGATATTGACCCGGATATTGCCCATCGTCGCCCGCGCCAGCCGGATCATCGCCACGACGTCGCGGACGCGGCTCTTCAACACCGCCGCATCGGCCGTCTCCAGCGCGACATCGGTGCCCGAGCCCATCGCGACGCCGATATCGGCGGCGGCGAGTGCCGGCGCATCGTTGATGCCGTCGCCGACCATCATGACCGGCGCCTGCGAAGACAGCGCCCTGATCGCCGCGACCTTGTCGTCCGGCATCAGCTCGGCCTTGTGCTCCAGGCCGAGCGAGCCGGCGATGGCGGCCCCGGTGCGGGCATTGTCGCCGGTCAGCATGGTCGAGCGGATGCCCATCGCCTTGAGCTCGGCGACAGCCTCGGAGGCATCGCCGCGAGGCTCGTCGCGCAGCGCGATGAGCCCGACCAGCGTTCCGTCGACGATGACGGCCGCGACGGTCTTGCCCGCCGATTCGAGCTGGGCGACGAAGGCCGTCGCCTGTTCATCGAACGAAGCCCGGCTCGTCGCATGGCGGGGGGCTCCGACGAAGATCTCCTCGCCGTCGAGTTTGCCGACCACGCCCTGGCCGGGGATCGCCGAGGCTTCCGTCGCCGGCGAGAAGCGGATCCCGTCGGTTCGGGCGCGTTCGAGCACCGCCTCCGCCAGCGGGTGGCTCGACCCGGCTTCGACGGAAGCTGCGAGCGCCAGGACCTCCCGCTCCTCGCGTTCCAGCGCGATGACGTCGGTGACGCGCGGCGTGCCCTTTGTCAGCGTTCCGGTCTTGTCGAAGGCGACGATGCCGGTCCTGGCCGCGGCCTCGATCACGACGCCGCCCTTCATCAGCAGGCCCTGGCGGGCGCCGGCCGAGAGCGAGGCGGCGATCGCCGCCGGCACCGAGATGACGAGCGCGCAGGGGCAGCCGATGAGCAGCAGCGCCAGCGCCCGGTAGATCCAGACCGACCATTCGCCGCCCAGGAAGAGCGGCGGGACCAGCGCGACCAGCACGGCGAACCCGACGATCGCCGGCATGTAGACCCGCGAGAACCGGTCGATGAAGCGCTCGGTCGGCGCGCGCGCCTCCTGCGCCTCCTCGACCAGCCGGATGATGCGGGCAATCGTGTTGTCCTCGGCCGCCTTGTCGACGCGGATGCGCAAGACCGCCGCGCGATTGACGGAACCGGCGAAAACCGGCTCGCCGGCACTCTTGGTCTTCGGCACGGATTCCCCTGTGACCGGACTTTCGTCGATGCCCGAGACGCCGTCGGTGATCTCGCCATCGGCCGGGATGCGGTCGCCGGGCCGCACCAGCACGATCTGCCCGATCTTCAGGGAAGCGGCGTCGACCTGCTGCGTCGTCCCATCGGTTTCGACGATGGCCGTCTTTGGCACGAGGTCGCCGAGCGCGCGGATCGAGGCGCGAGCCCGGTCGGCCGCGACGCCCTCCAGCACCTCGCCGACGGCGAAGAGGAAGACCACCAGGGCCGCCTCCTCGGCGGCGCCGATGAACAGCGCGCCGACCGCGGCGATCGTCATCAGCATCTCGATGGTGAAGGGCATGCCGGCGCCGGCGGCTGCGAAAGCCCGCCGCGCCACCGGCGCGACGCCGATCAGGCAGGCGAGGATGAAGGCCCAGTGTGCGGCGGCCGGCCAGAGCAGGCTCGCGGTCCAGGCAGCGGCGAGGAGGGCGCCGGTCGCGAGAACCAGCCGGCCCTTGTTGGTCTGGTACCAGCTCACGCCCTCGGGGGTGACCTCGTGGACATGGCCGGGCAGGCCATGGCCATGGTCAGCCTTGGCATCGGCATGGCCGTGCTCATGGCTGGCGTGATCATGCCCGGAGCAGGAAGCGCGATCGCCATGTTGATGCTCGCCATGGTCGTGCTTGCGGTCATGGCCACCGCAGCACGCGTCCCCGGGCGCTTGGTGCGGCCCGCCGGCACTTTCGGATGATCCGGCCTGCTTCGCCGGCGCCAGCGCCGAGGTCGTATAGCCGAGGCTGCCGACGCGCTTCTCGATCGCCTCCGGCTTCGTCTTGCTCTCGTCGAGCGACAGCGTCAGCGTCTCGGACATGATGGAGAGCTTGACCTCGTCGACGCCGGGCAGCCGCTCGACGGCGCCACGAATTTTCGCGGCGCAGCCCGCGCAATCCATGCCGCCGACCTTCCAGGACAGGGTCTTGGGCTCGGATTCGGCGGTGGCGGTCATGGCTGTCTCCAGTCGACGCTGCGATGAGACAACCTATCTACAAGCTGTAGCCACTTCAGGTTCAAGCGGTAAATTCAGCCAGGTGAAAAACCTCGCCGGGCCGCTCGAACGCCCGATGCCCATTGGTTCGCGAGCGGCGCGGGCCGGAGTCGAGGTCGAGACGCTCCGTTGCCCGCGGGTGGCGAGCCGGAACGGCCCGCGAAGGCTTGGCTGGTTCAGACTGTTCGCAGCGCCGTCCAGCGCGGGCGTTCCCGACGCAGGGCGCCGATGGTGTCGGCGTTGCCGCAATACTGGCGGTAATTTGCCGCGGCTCCCTCGCGGTCGAGCTCCCGGCGACAGCGCTGCGTCATCGCGCAGCCGGCGCAGACGACCGCCATATCGCGCATGACCGCCGGCTGCTGGAGCGCCAGGCGATCCGCGTCGAGCCCGGTGCTCGCCAGCAGCCGCGGCAGCAATTCGTCATCGGAAGCGCTGCGCGAGATGAGATTGTAGAGGTCGGCCTCGTTCACGGCGACATCCCCGGCCAGCTCCCGCAAGGCGCCGCGACTGAGCGAATCGAGTTCCCGCAGGCTGGTTTGGCGTTGCCACCAGCGCTGGGCGAGTTCCGAGAGATGCATGGTCTCCTCCTCTTCTTGGGGCCCAGCATCTCCCGGCCTGCGGCGCGCAACATTGTCCTGGCTCAAACAAGCGGACGATCGTCGGCTTCGCGCCCTTCCGGAAGGGCTGCGACCCTTCCGGTCCCGGCACCTGCGATCGAGCGGGGCAGGGCAGGCCGGTTCCTCCGGGTTTGCACTCGATCAAAGAAGGGCGCTGCGCTGCGGGGTAGGAAGTGCGCCGGAATCATCGGTTCTCGGAGTTTTTCGATGCAGGGCGCGCATTACGCGGATGAGCGGCTTCCGCGCTACACCAGCTATCCGACGGCGCCGCACTTCAGCGCCGGGGTAGACGCCGGGACTTATGCCGGCTGGCTCGGGGCGCTGGCGGCCGGCACGACGGCGTCGCTTTATCTGCATGTGCCCTTCTGCCGGTCGATGTGCTGGTATTGCGGCTGCCACACCACGGTCGCGCTGCGCGATGGCCCGATCGTCGATTATCTCGCGGTCCTGCGCAGCGAGATCGCACTTGTGGCCGGGCAGCTTTCCGCCCCGCTCGACGTGCGCCATATCCATTTCGGCGGCGGCACGCCGACCATCCTCGAGCCGGCGGATTTCGTCGGGCTCGTCGCGTTGCTGCGGCAGCATTTCGCCGTGCACCGGCAGGCGGAGATCGCCGTCGAGATCGATCCGCGCCGGCTCGGGCCCCGCATGACGGCGGCGCTGGCCGAGGCCGGAGTCAATCGCGCCAGCCTCGGCGTCCAGAGCTTCGACCCCATCGTGCAGAAGGCGATCAACCGCATCCAGGGCGTCGAGCAGACCGCGACGGTCGTCTCGGGTCTGCGGGCCGCCGGCATCGCGGAGGTCAGCTTCGACCTGATCTATGGCCTGCCGAAGCAGACGCTCGAATCCTGCCGCGAAACGATCGAGCAATGCCTTGCCATGCGCCCGGACCGCTTCTCGATCTTCGGCTACGCCCATGTGCCGGAATTCAAGAAACATCAGCGCCGCATCGCGACATCCGACCTGCCGGACGGCCAGGCGCGGCATGAGCAGGCGGAGGCGATGGCGCGGCAGCTCGTCGCGGCCGGCTATGTCCGCGTCGGGCTCGATCATTTCGCCAGGCCCACGGATGCGATGGCGAAAGCGTTGTCGCAGGGCCGGCTCCATCGCAATTTCCAGGGCTATACGACCGATCGCAGCGAGGCGCTGATCGGCCTTGGCGCCTCGGCGATCGGGCGGCTGCCGCAAGGCTATGTCCAGAACGAGGTGGTGATCGGGCGCTATGCCGAGCGCGTCGCCGATGGTGGCCTGCCGACAGGCAAGGGCTACCGCCTGACGGCCGAGGACCGCCTGCGCGCCGAGCTGATCGAGCGGGTGATGTGCGATCTCGCGGTCGACATCGACGCCGTCTGCGATCAGCATCCCGTCGACCGGCGGGTCCTCGCTCCGGCGCTGGGCAAGCTCGAGGATCTGTCGCGCACCGGGCTGATCAGCTTCGACGGCAGCCGGGTGCTCCTGCCGGAGGATGCGCGCCTGTTCGTCCGCAAGGTCGCTTCCGCCTTCGATGCGCATCTCGACCAGCCCGGCCGGCAATTCAGCCGGGCGGTCTAGCTTCCGCCCGGGCCGATCGGCCGGGCTTCGCGCTCGGCGCGAGCGGCCATGGCAGCTGCGCCCGGAAAGCCAGTAGGAAGAGCAGGAAGGCGCCGATCCAGCATGCCACGGCCGGCAGCAGCCAGATGCGGCCTGCGATCTCGGCCATGAGCCTAGACGGAACCGCCGCGGCGCCGCAGGCCAGTGCCGCTGTCAGCGTCCCGCTGTTCGAGAAGGGGCGGCGCGTCTGCCGGCGGATCATGCTCGCCATCA
Source organism: Allobosea sp. (assembly GCF_036675845.1). GTDB lineage: Bacteria > Pseudomonadota > Alphaproteobacteria > Rhizobiales > Beijerinckiaceae > Allobosea. The sequence goes on from NZ_JAKFED010000020.1 coordinate 11,367, forward strand.
CGGCAAGGCACATCAGGCCGACCGCTCCGACCGACCAGGCATGGATTGCGGCGTTTTCGCCGAACAGGCCGAGTCCGGCCTGATGGAAGAAAAGGAGCGCGAAGCCTGCCGGCAGCCAGCCATAGGCGAGATATAGCGCAAGCAGGCCGGGATGGCCGAGCGCGCCGCGGGGTCGCCAGGCGAGCAGCCGCACCGAATGCAGGATAGCTGCGCAGGCACTGGCGAGAGTGCCGCCGCCGACGCCGAGACACCAGCAGCCCAGCGCGGCCGCGAGGGCAAGGGCCGAGGCGAGTTCGAAGAGCGGCGGCAGGCGCCGGGCAGGAGCCCTGCCGTGCAGGCACAGCCAGGTCGTGGTCAGCGCCGGGATGATCCGGCCGGCGATGACGGCGACCAGCGCGAGCACGGATGCCAGCGCGAGGCGATGCGGAAAGCCCGCCGGAAGCCGATCCGCCGCGACACTCGGCAGCAGGGCCGAAAGGGCGAGCAGGACCAAGAGCGCGACGACCTTGTACTCGCGCGTCTTGCCGGCCGCGACGACCCTGACGCCGAGCGTCGCGGCAAGTCCGAGGATGAAGGCGCCGGCGAGCAGACTGCCATGGTCCGGCCGCCACCAATGGGCGAGGCGGCCTGCGAGCCACAGCAGGAGGAGCGCATCGACGAGCGCGGCCGGCATGGGCGGCGCGCGGGTCCAGCGCGGCAGCGCGGTCAGCAGGAAACCGGCCATGACGGCCGGCACCATGCCCCAGAGTAGCTCGTCGCGATGCCCGTTCGCGCTCCGCGAGCCATAGGGCAGGAGCCAGGGCAGCACGCCGACGATGGCGTCGACCGCGGCCAGGGCGAAGAAGGGTCGGAAAGGCTGCCGCGAACGGGTGGGCGGCTCAGATTCGCTCATGCGCCTCCACCACGCCATTCGGCGACGGGCAGGTCTTCCAGCGAAAGATCGAGCAGCCCGATGGCGCGCAGGGCGACCTGGTCGATGATCGCCGCGATGTCGCGCGGCTGCAGATAGAAGGCCGGGACCGGCGGCGCGACGATGGCGCCGTATTCGGTGACCTGCGCCATCGCCCGCAAATGGCCGAGATGCAGCGGGCTCTCGCGCGCCAGCAGCACGAGCCGGCGGCGCTCCTTGAGCTGCACGTCGGCGGCGCGCACCAGGAGATCCGCAAGTTGGCCATAGGCGATGGCGCAGAGGGTACGGATCGAACAGGGCGCGATGACCATCCCCGCCGTCCGGAACGAGCCGCTGGCGATGCTGGCGCCGATGTCGCGATGGTCGTGGCAGCAACTGGCGAGGCCGCGCGCCCGCGCCGGCGCGCCGGGGCCGATCTCGGTCGCGAGCGTCCGCTCCGCCGCCGGCGAGATGACGAGATGCGTTTCGACCCGCCCGGTCTCGGCCAGTCGCTCCAGCACGCGCAATCCGATCGCCGCGCCCGATGCGCCGCTGATGCCGACGATGACCCGCAGCGGCGGATTCACTGGGAAGCTCCGGGAGAGGTGGTCAGCCCGAGCGCCGGCCAGAGCGCGTCGATGCGCGCGCTGACCTCCGGGTCCATCGCCATGGGCCGGCCCCATTCGCGCTCGGTCTCGGGCTGCAGCTTGTTGGTGGCATCGATGCCGAGCTTGCCGCCGAGGCCGGATTTGGGCGAGGCGAAGTCGAGATAGTCGATCGGCGTGTCGCTCAGCGTGACGAGATCGCGGCTGGCGTCGGCGCGGGTCGCGACCGCCCACATCACCTGGGTCCAGTCGCGCGGGTCGATGTCGGCGTCGACGATGATGACGAGCTTGGTATAGCTGAACTGCGGCAGCATCGACCACAGGCCGAGCATCAGCCGGCGCGCCTGGCCGGGATAGCGCTTGGCGATGGCGACGACCGCGATCCGGTAGGAGCAGGCCTCCGGCGGCAGCCAGAAATCGACGACTTCCGGGAATTGCCGCTGCAGCAAGGGCAGGAACAGGGTGTTGAGCGCCTCGCCGATGCGCGAGGGCTCGTCCGGCGCCCGCCCGGTGAAGGTCGAGAGATAGAGCGGCGCCCGCCGCATCGTCACGGCCGTGACCCGCATCACCGGGAACGGCTCGACCGCGTTGTAGTAGCCCGTATGATCGCCGAACGGCCCTTCCGGCGCGGTCTCGTCCGGCGAAACCAGCCCTTCGATGACGATCTCGGCCGCGGCCGGCACGGCCAGCGGAACGCTGACGCAGTTCGTCAGCGCCGGCCTCTCGCCGCGTAGCAGCCCGGAGAAGCGCAGCTCGGATACCGTTTCCGGCAATGGCAGCACGGCGGAGAGGATCGTCGCCGGATCGGCGCCGATCACCACCGCCACCGGCATGTCCCGGCCGAGCCGTTGCCATTGCGCGTGATGGCGGGCGCCGCCGCGATGGGCGAGCCAGCGCAGGATGGCGCGGTCCCGTCCGAGAACCTGCATGCGATAGACCCCGACATTGCACTCGTCCTCGGGCGAGGGCTCCGGCGGCGCGGTGATGACGAGCGGCCAGGTGATCAGCGGGGCGGGCTCCCCGGGCCAGCACAGCTGCACGGGCAGGGCCGCAAGGTCGATGGCGTCGCCCTGGAAGACCTGCTCCTGCACCGGCGCACGGCCGCCGGCGCGCGGGCGCATCGACAGCGCGGCGCGCGCCAGGGGCAGGGCCTTCCAGGCCTCGGCGAGACCGCGCGGCGGCCGGGGTTCGCGCAACTGGGCGAGCATGCGGCCGAAGGCCGGCAGGTTCTCGGGCGCGCGGCCGAGCCCCCAGGCGACGCGTTCGACCGTGCCGAACAGGTTCGTCAGCAGCGGGATCGTCGAGACCGTGCCGTCCGGCCGCATTGGGCGTTCGAACAGCAGCGCTGGCCCCTCCTGCGCGATGACACGGCGATGGATCTCGGTGATCTCGTGCACCACGCTGACCGGCTCGGCGATCCGCCGCAGCTGCCCGGCGGCATCGAGATGGGCAAGGAAGGCGCTGAGGTCGCGGAAGCGGGGCAGGTCTCGGATCGGCAAGGGCAGGGGCTCCGGTTGCCGCAACATGCCCCGCCGCATTCGCCGCCGTCTTTGCGCGGGCGCAACGAGCGGGCGGGCCTGCCGCCTAGTCTGGCGGTTCGGGGGAGATCGATGCCGAACACCGCGACGCCGAACGCCGCAAGGTCTGGACCGCAGCCATTGCCACCATGGCTGACGCGCGCCATGGCGCCGCTGCCGCTTGCGCCGCTGCAGCCGCTGCTGGCCCTGACGCTCGCGCGTATCGGCGGCCTCCATCCCGATCTCCATGGCCGCCTGGGCGAGCACGCCGACAAGCGCTTCGGCATCGACCCGACCGATCTGCCCTTCGCTTTCGTGCTGGAGCCGAGGCCGCTGCGGCCGCAGGCCCGTGCCGTCCGGCAACTTCCGGCCGGACTCGACGCCTGCATCCGCGGCCCGCTTTCCGGCTTGATCGGCATGGCGGAAGGGACGCTCGATGGCGACGCGCTGTTCTTCTCGCGGGCGCTTTCGGTCGAGGGCGACATCGAGGCGACGCTGGCGCTGCGCAACGCCCTCGACGATGCGCGCATCGATTTCGGCGCCATCCTGCTCGGCTGCCTCGGTCCGCTCGGCACGCGGGCCGCCGAGCTCCTGCGCCAGCGGTCACGGCCCGCGCCCGCTGCAACCGGAGGCACGCCTTGGAACTGATCTGCCCTGCCGGGACGCCGGCGAGCCTCGAGGCCGCCGTCGAGGCGGGAGCGGACGCAGTCTATTGCGGCTTCCGCGACGAGACCAATGCCCGCAATTTCCCCGGCCTGAACTTCTCGCGCGACGAGTTGCGCCGCGGCATCGCCTTCGCGCACCGCCATGGCGTCAAGGTGCTGGTGGCGATCAACACCTTCGCCCGGGCCGGCGCCTTTTCGCTCTGGCAGGCGGCGATCGACGATGCCGTCGCCGCCGGGGCCGATGCGCTGATCCTGGCCGATCTCGCCACGCTCGCCTATGCCGCGCGCCGCCATCCCGGCCAGCGCCTGCATGTCTCGGTACAGGCGGGGGCTGCCAACCCCGATGCGATCCGCTTCTATGCCGAGAGCTTTGGGGCGCGGCGCGTCGTGCTGCCGCGTGTGCTCGGGGTGATGGAGATCGCCTCGATCGTCAAGGAGACCTCCTGCGAGACGGAGGTCTTCGTCTTCGGCGGCCTGTGCGTGATGGAGGAGGGGCGCTGCTCGCTCTCCTCCTATGCCACCGGGAAGTCGCCGAACATGCACGGCGTCTGCTCGCCGGCGGGCGACGTCGCCTATGCGGAACGGGATGGCCGCATCGTCTCGACGCTGGGCGGCTTCACCATCAACAGCTTCGGGAAGGACGAGCCTGCCGGCTACCCGACCCTGTGCAAGGGCCGTTTCGCCACGCCGAAGAGCACTGGCTACATCTTCGAGGAGCCGGTCAGCCTCGATGCCGGCATCCTGCTGCCGGCCCTGCGCGATGCCGGCGTGACGGCGCTCAAGATCGAGGGACGCCAGCGCGGCCGCGCCTATATCGCCGGGGTGGTGCGCTCCTTCCGCGACATTCTCGGCGCGCTCGATGCGGGCCACAGCGCACCGATGACAGGGCTCGCCGCCATGTCGGAAGGCCAGGCCAACACGGTCGGCGCCTATCGCAAGGGCTGGCGCTAGAGCCGGATCCGATCAGGTTGGATCAACCTGATCGGTGAATCCGGCTCTGAACTATGGATAGAGCCGCCCTCCGCGGATCAAGGAAACTGTCGATGCAACTCACTCTCGGTCCCGTGCTCTATCATTGGTCTGCGGAGCGCTGGCGCGATTTCTATTATCGCATCGCCGACGAGGCGCCGGTCGAGACTGTGGTTGTCGGCGAGGTCGTCTGCTCCAAGCGGTCGCCGTTCAAGCAGGACCATCTGCCGGGCGTGATCGAACGGCTGGAGGCGGCGGGCAAGCGGGTCCTGCCGGCCTCGCTGATCCTGGTCTCGCTGCCGCGCGAGCGCCGCCAGAGCCGCGAGCTGATGCAGGCCGAGGAGATGACGGTCGAGGTCAATGACCTGACCTGCCTGGCCTCGCTGGCGGGGAGGCCCTTCGCCGTCGGTCCCTTCGTCAATGTCTACAACGAGGCCGCCGCCGCCTTCCTGGCCGCGCGCGGGGCGAGCCGCATCTGCCTGCCGCCGGAGCTGCCATTGCCGGCCGTCGCGACGATCGCCGGCGCGCTGCCGGCCGTCGCGATCGAGGTCTTCGCCTTCGGCAAGGTGCCGCTGGCGATCTCGGCGCGCTGCTATCACGCGCGCGCCCACAAGCTGACCAAGGATAATTGCCGCTTCGTCTGCGAGCTGGATCCCGACGGCATGCCGGTGAAGACGCTCGACGGTGCTAACTTTCTCTCGGTGAACGGGGTGCAGACGCTCTCGCATGGCTGCGCCAGCCTGCTGCGCGACATTCCCGCCCTGCGCGAGGCAGGCGTCGCTTCGCTGCGGTTCTCGCCGCAGGCTTGCGACATGGTCGCGGTCGCGCGGCTGTTCCGCGCTGTCGCCGATGGCCTGCTCGGCCCGGAGGAGGGCGAGCGGCGGCTGGGCGAACTCTATCCCGATGTGCCGCTGGCCAACGGCTTCCTGCACGCCGTCCCGGGGCACCTTCATGTCGGAGCGGGCGTCTGAGCCGCCATTGCGGGCGGAAAAAGGAGGCGGGCATGAGCAACGAGCAGGGCGGGGCATCGCGCCTTGGCTTCGAGCCGAGCAGCCGGGCCACGCCGACGAGCGAGTTGATCGACCGCCTGCGCCGGGTGCTGCGGCCGGAGGAACTCGACTGCGCCTGCCGCGAGACGCTCGACGGCGCGCTCGACCGGTTCGACCAGCTCGAACGCCGGCGCGAGGCGCGCCGGCAGCTCGCCACGGCGCGCGACCATAAGGAGCGGGTCGCGGCCCTCCTCGGCTTTCTCTCCGATCTCGACTCGCTGACCGAGGTTGAAAGCGACCGCAGCGTCTTCGAGGAGATGGCGCTGCTCTTCGCGGAGATCGGGCGCAGTGCGCAGGCGGGAGCAGCAGCGCTGCGCGAGCTTTAGACCGCGCTTGATGCTCCCGCCCGAGCAGTTCGACGCACGACGAATTTCGCTTTCACGCGCGATACCGGCGGCCGGCTCCCCGCTTGGCGCAGACCCGGCCCATTCCGCCGCCTCTTTGCGCTTTCGCAAAGTCGCGTGCGCTGCCGCGGTTAATGTTGCGGTGCAGCGAGGGACTGACGTGCCCGCTGCGCTGAAGGAGAAAACAGATGTTCAAGATGATTCTGGCCGGTGCACTGATGACCCTGGCCGCTGCCGGCGCGAATGCGGCGGAGGTCGAAGTCAAGATGCTCAACAAGGGCGCCGCCGGGGCTATGGTGTTCGAGCCGGCGCTGGTGAAGATCGCGGCCGGCGACACGGTGAAGTTCATCCCGACCGACAAGAGCCACAATGCCGAAAGCGTCCCCGAGATGATGCCGGCCGGCGCCGCGCCCTTCATCGGCAAGATGAACGAGCAGGTCGAAATCGCCTTCAAGGAGCCGGGCGTCTACGGGATCAAATGCAAGCCGCATTACGGCATGGGCATGGTGGCCCTCGTCGTCGTCGGCGAGCCGGCCAATCTCGATGCCGCAGCAACCGCCAAGCACCCGGGCAAGGCCAAGCAGGTCTTCGCCGACCTGGTCGCCAAGGCGAAGTGATCCGGCAGCGCCAAGGCTTTTCGGGGCCAAGGCATTCTTTCCGGCACTATGCCACGAAGCAAGGGCGCGGCCGCCGGACCGCGCCCGATCCCGTCAGGAGAACCAGCATGGCCCCCATCCCGCGGCTGCGGTCCTATGAAGGGCCGGCTCTGCTTTCCTACGGTTTCCGGCCGTTCTTCCTGCTCGCGGCCCTGCAGGCCGGGCTGACGATCCTGGTCTGGCTGCCTTTCGTCACCGGCCATCTCACCGTTCCGACGGCGTTCGCTCCGGTCGACTGGCATATCCACGAGATGCTCTTCGGCTATCAGGCCGCGGCGATCGGCGGCTTCCTGCTCACCGCGATCCCGAACTGGACGGGCCGGCTGCCGGTCCAGGGAACGCCGCTGCTCGTTCTCGTGCTCTCCTGGCTCGCAGGGCGGGTCGCGGTTTCAGCCTCGGCCTGGATCGGCTGGCGCCTCGCCATGGCCGTCGACGCGCTCTTCCTGCTCCTGCTCGCCGCCGCCGCCGCGCGCGAGATCATGGTCGGCCGCAACTGGCGCAATCTCAAGGTCGTGGTCCTGGTCTGCCTGCTGCTCGCCGCCAATCTCGCCTTCCATCTCGAGGCCGGGTTGACGGGCAGCGCCGATATCGCGCGCCGCCTCGCCATCGCCGTCGTGCTCATGCTGGTCATGCTGATCGCCGGGCGCATCGTGCCGAGCTTCACGCGCAACTGGCTGGCGCCGCGCGGCGAGGGCCGCATGCCCGTCCCCTTCGGCTTCCATGACAAGCTCGTCCTGGCGGCGAGCGCGGCTGCCCTGGCCCTCTGGGTCGCGCTGCCGGACGGCCCTGCGAGCGGTATCGCGCTCGGGCTCGCAGCCCTGCTCAATCTCGTGAGGCTGGCGCGCTGGGCCGGCGACCGGTGCTGGCGCAATCCCCTGCTGATCGTCCTGCATGTCGGTTACGTCTTCGTGCCGCTCGGTTTCGCGCTGACGGCTGCGGCGAGCTTCGGCCTCGTCGGGCCCGGCGCCGGGCTTCACGCCTGGACGGCGGGCGCCTTCGGCACCATGACGCTCGCGGTGATGTCCCGCGCCAGTCTCGGCCATACCGGCCGCCCGCTCGTCGCGACGGCTGCGACCCAGGCCTGCTATGTGCTGGTCGTCATCGGCACGATCGCGCGGATCTGTTCGGCGCTCGGCCATGGCCCGGCCGCGCTGCTCCATATTGCGGCCTTGAGCTGGTCGCTGGCCTTCCTGGTCTTCGCGCTGGCCTATTGGCGGGTGCTGACCGGCGCCCGCCTCGGCCCGAAAGCGGCCTCCGTCGCGCTGCAGGCCTGATCCCGGCCGCGAGCTGTAAGAGACCGTTTGAGAATGGAATTCCTCATCCTGAGGAGCTGCGCAGCAGCGTCTCGAAGGATGCTCCAGTGATCTCCGGAGCCTCCTGAAACATCCTTCGAGACGCCATTCCTGCCGGAATGGCTCCTCAGGATGAGGGCTGTGTGAAATCTCAAACGGTCTCTAAGCCCCCTCGGGGCTCCTACTCGGCGTTCTCGGCCAGCCGGCTCAGGGCCGCCGCATCGCACACCACCAGTTTCTGGCGCCCGCCCTCGACCAGCCCCCGTGTCTCCCAGGCGCTGAGAATGCGCGAGACCGTGTGCAGCGTCGTCCCGGTCATCTCGGCGATGTCGCGGCGCGAGATCGGGAAGTCGACGCGCATGCCGGCTTCGACGCGCTTGCCGGCCTGCTCGACCAGCCGCAGCACCGCATGGGCGACACGCCGCTCGACCTCCTCGGTCGACATCTCGCGGATCCGGGTGTGGGCCTCGTCCAGGCGCTGGCCGATGGTGCGGATCGCGCTCATCGCCAGTTGCGGGTTGTTCTCGACAAAGCCGTCCCAGGATTCGGTCGGCCAGCTCGCGACGAGGCTGTCGACCGCCGCGGTCGCCGTGCCGGGATAGTCGCTGCGGCCGAGCGCGCGCGTGAAGCCGAACAGGTCGCCGGGGTGGACGACGCGCACGATGATCTGCTGGCCGTCGCGGGTCACCTGCGTCACCTTCAGCCGGCCGTGCAGCAGTAGATAGAAGGCTTTCGCCGGGTCGCCCTGCTCGAACACCGCTTCGCCCTGGGGAATCCGGCGCGCACTTGCCTGCGCCGTCATGCGGTCGAGCTGCTCGTCGCTCATCGCCGCGAACAGCGGGATGCTGCGCAGCACGCTGCGGTCCATTCCCACGTTATCGTCTTTCCTTTTGGCGGGCCGGATGCGCCGCCCGCGAGGAAACGTCCAGACCCGGCGGTGGCGCCGGATATGAGCGCAGCCGTCGGCAGCATTCAAGCCCGCGCGTTACCCGGCGAGAGCGATCCGCAATCCAGCCAGGGCAGACAGCAGAACGGCGTAGGTAACGAGCGCGCCGGCGAGCATGGTGCTCTCCCGCTGCAGACGCATGAAGCCGATTACGAGGAGCGCCGCCTTGATCCCGCTCAATGCGGCGATGGCGAAGCCGCGTGGCAGCGGCGAAAGCAGCGTGCTGGCCAGGAGCCCGAGCCCGGTTGCCAGGAGCAGCGCGCCGAGGACGAGCGGCAGCGGGATGTCGCGGGATGAGTGCATCTCAACCCAGATAGATGACCGGCAGGATCAGGAGCCAGACCAGGTCGACCGCGTGCCAGATCGTGGCGACCGTTGCGACCCGGAGCGCCGTCGGCCGCCAGGCGACGGCGAGGAGGATCGCGGCGACGAAGAGCACATGCGCGAGATGGAAGCCGGTGATCAGGAAATAGAGCTCGACCAGGCGGCTCTCCATCGCCGCCAGGGTCGGGATCTCGTGGCTGTAGGCGACGAGCTTCAGGGCGACGAAGGCAAGGCCGCCAGATCCGGCGGCGGCGAGATTCCAGCGTGGCTGCCGCCCGAATGCGGCGCGCGCGGCGAAGAAGCCGCTGCCGAGCAGCGTCGCGGTGGCGACGCCGGCGAGCGGCAGATCGAGCTGTGCGTGCAGCCGCGCCAACGCGGGCGGGTCGAGCAGGCCGAGGATCATGAAGGCGCCGAGCAGGGCGCCGAAGACGACAAGCTCACTCCAGACCAGGATCCAGAGCAGGAGCTCCATGCCGCCTTCGGCCACTGGCCGGCTTGCAGCGAGGCTGGCGGTCGGCGTCGGTGCGTTCATGCCGGCAGCAGCCGGCGCAGGCCCGCCAGCAACCGCGTCTGCCAGCCTTGCTCCTTCACCAGGCGGAAGCCGAGATTGTCGGGCGGAGTGCCGGCCGAGCAGCCGCCGCTCTTCGGGTTGCGGATGAAGGAGGTCATCATCGCGCGATGCTGGCCTTCAACGACATAGATGCCGCAGTTCGTGGTCGTGCTGACTGTATCGCCCGCGGCGTCGAGCGTGACGCGGCGCAGGCAGCTCTGCGTCCACTCCCAGACATTGCCGGCCATGTCGTGAATGCCGTGCTCATTGGCGCCGAAGCTGCCGACCGGGCGCGGAGCCGGGCTGCTCGCCGATTTGCGGGCGGCTTCGCGCTCATAGTTGGCGAGCCAGCGCCGGGCCGGATTGGCTTCATCGGGATCGTGACCCTTGGCATCGTCGATGAAGCGCGAGCCGGCCGCATGCGCCCATTCCCGGTCGGTGGGCAGGCGCCAGCTCATGCCGGTCTGCCGCGAGAGCCAGGCCGCATAGTCGGTGGCGTCGCCATGGCTGACGCCGGTCGCCGGCAGGTCGCCGCGCGCCGCGCGGCTGTCGAGGCGCTTGCAGGCGCCGGCCGCGACGCAGAGGGCATAATCGGCGACGGTGACCTGATAGCGCATGATGACGAGCGGCTTGCCGATGCGGACCGAGACGAGCGGAGCGTCCACTGGCCGGCCGGCGCGGTTGTATTCGCCGTCGAGCCGGTGCTTCAGCGTCGTGGGCGCGACGGTCGCCGTCTGCGGCAGCGGCAGATGGGGCGCGACGGGCCGGGGCTGGGCAGCGAGCAGCAGCGCCGCGGCGCCGGCCATCAGCATCAGTCCGGCCGAGGTCGTGAGGGCGGGCAGCGCCATGCGCAGGGTCGTGCCCATCGTGGCCTCCTGTTGTCGGAAAAGGGCCTCCCCGCGCGGGGGCGCGGGGAGGCGGCGCCGGTCAGATGCCGGCTGGAGCGTAGATCTGCTTCATCAGGTCGTTGTTCCACTCGCCTTCGACCTTGAAATGTCCGGCGGCGCCGAGCTCGAAGGCCTCGATCAGGTTGTGGTTGACGTAGGCGTAGATGCCCGGCTGCAGGAAGGTGTAGAGCGCAGCGCCGGCGCAGCCTCCGGGGATGAACCAGGTTTCGAGGTCGCGCTCGGGCGGATTGCGGAACTTGCCCGTGGCCCAGACATAGTCGCCATGGCCGCCGATCAGATGCGGGCGGGTGTCGCGATTGGCCTGCGAATGGACGATCAGGACCGTCTCGCCGACCTTCGAGGTCATGGCGTTCTTGCCGGTGAGCCCGCCGACCCTGCCGTTGAAGACGACATGGGTCGGGGTCAGGGTCCGCATCGCCTTGACGACGTCCTCATGCGCCTCGCCGGCACTGGCATAGCGCTTGAAGTTGCCGTTCTCGTCGCGCGGGATATAGAAGTCCTGCTCGCCGACATAGTAGACCTTGTCGTATTTCAGCGCCTTGCCCTGATGGTCCTTCAGCCCGTCGCGCGGCAGCACCATGATGGCGCCGTTCATGCCGGCGGTGACGTGCCAGGGCACCATGCCCTCGGGGGCGCAGTGGTAGACGAAGACGCCCGGCCGCGTCGCCTTCCAGCGCAGCACGACCTTCTCGCCCGGGCCGACCTCGGTCAGCGCTCCGCCGCCGAGCGCCCCCGTCGCCGAATGGAAGTCGATGTTGTGCATCAACTCGTTGGTATCGGCGTTGATCAGGGTCAACTCGACATAGTCGCCCTCGTGCACGACCATCAGAGGGCCGGGCACCGTGCCGTTGAAGGTGAAGGCGAAGGTCTCGGTGCCGGCGTCGTCGATGACGATCTTCTTCTCGCGGATCGTCATCTCGAACTCGACGAGTCTCGGACCGCTGGTGGCGATCTGCTCGTGAGCGTGGACGAACGGCGGATCGACCAGCTTCGGCTTGACGCGCGGCAGCTTCGAGACGTCGGCGGCGGTAGCCTTGGTCATCACGCCCTGCGCCTGCGCCGGCGCAGAGGTCGCGGCCTGGACGATTGCCCCGGTGGCCGCTGCTCCCGCCAGAATGCTGCGGCGGGTCAGTTTGAGCTCTTCGCCCATGGCTTGTCTCCTTGCCAGCGACCGGAGATCGACCGGTCAGGAAGACTTTAGGGCAAGGGCGAATTCGATCTTTGTTGCAGCACAACATTTCCAGCGATCTTGCCGCGTGACATGATGATGACCGGGCTTACTCTGCGGCGATCATCGCCGGCTCCCAGGCCGGCTCGTAGCTGAGCGTCACCGTCACGGCCGTGACTCCGTTGACCGAGCCCGCCGCCGCCGCGACGGCTTCCTTCAGGAAACCGGCCAGCGGGCAGCCGCGCGTGGTCGTCGTCATGGTGACCGCGACCGCGCCCTCGGGCGTCGCCGCGATGGCATAGATCAGGCCGAGATCGACGACGCTTTTGCCCATCTCCGGGTCGAGCACGTCGCGCAGGGCGATCTCGACCAGCCGCTCCAGCGCGGCGCTCATCCGTGCGCCCTCCCGCCGCCATGGCGGACCAGCAGGCGATAGGTCGCGCCCGACTCGTCGAAATTGCCCGCCCATTCATGCTCGCGCTTCGCCAACTCCGGGAACAGGAAGATCGGCTCGCGCGCCAGCAATGCGAACAGCACGTCGCCCGGCTGCAAGGCTTCCAGCGCCTCCAGGATGCGCACCATCGGCTCCGGCGGCTCGAGGTCGCAGAGATCGAGCTCCTGCACCGGGGGCCCCCAGAACACGGCCGACGGGCTGCTGCCGAGGGCGAGCCCTTCGGCGTCGTCGGTCACGGCGACCGGCGAGAAGGTAACTTCCCAGTCGCCGTTGCCGACTGCGCGGTCGCTTGCCGCGAAGCCGCGATTGGCCATGACGGAAAACAGCGGCACCGGCCTGAACGGCGCGATCAGGCGCAGCGACTGGCCGGGCGCCAGTGCGCTGACGGCGTCCATGATTGCCTGGAACGGCTCCTCGCCGGCCTTCAGCGCCGGCCTGACGTCAAGCTCCCGGGGTTGCAGCGGTTCGGTTGTCGGCATGGGGCATTCTCCTTTCGTCGGCACGCGCGAGAAGCAGCCGCGGGCGCTCATGCACCGGCGGCCGATGCTCGGCCTTGATTTCGGACAAGTGGCGCACGCGGGCGAGCTCGCAGGCGATCCCGGCGGTGCCGATCAGGCAGGGCAGCATGGCCAATCTGAAGCCGTCGGCCAGGCCGGCGGTCAGCGCGGCGGCGCCGATCGCGACGCCGGCGTAATAGAGCGCGAACCACCAGCCGGTGCGGGGCATGGCGACGAGGTCGCCGACCCGCGGCGCCGGCCCGCGCCCGAGCCGCGACGCATAGGTTTCGAGCCAGGTCATGAAGGAGACGATCTTGACGAGCTGCGCCAGCGTCAGGCCGCCGAGCCAGCCGAAGGCGAGCAGGAAGGTCAGGGCCGCGATTCCGCTATCCCAGGCTCCGGCCGCGACGACGATCGGCAGCAGTGGCAGCCCGATGCCGAGCGCGGCAAAGGCCGGAATGCTGGCCAGCATGTTGATTTCGAGCGCCTTGCGCCGGCGCGAGCGATAGAGGGTGAGGATGTCCCGGCCGTAGAAGGCGCTCGCGGCAGCAAGAGCGCCGAGGGGCAGAATGGTGAAGCCGGTGCCGATCCCGATGCCGGCGGCCGGGGCGAGGAGGCCGGCGACCGCAAGGCCCAGCCCAAGACCGCCGAAGACCAGTACCAGGCGGACCCGCCCGGCCGGCAGCTCCGGCGCCATCATGAACATCACCAGCAGCCGGTAGCTGACGCCGAAGGCGATCAGGCCGAGCCAGCCGCCGAAGCCCAGCAAGGCATGGAAGGGCAGTCCGTCCGGCAGGAGCGCGACCGAGCCCAGCCACTCGCCGTGCCCGGAGAGGATGCTGGCGAATGCCGCGCCGCTCAGCGCCGTCACGGCGAGGCAGGCGAGGCCGGTGAGGACGAAGCCCGCAAACAGCGTCACCGGCCGGGCGCTCAGCAGCGTCGCGACGAGCATGAAGCCGAGCAGGAGGAAGCCAAAGAGGAGGCCGAGCCCCGCCAGCGGCATCAGCGCGAACGGCCAGTCGGTCCAGCCGGCCAGGGCAGCGAAGCCGGCGCAGAGCAGGGCGAGCCCGGCGATGATCGTCAGCAGCGCCGGCAGGGCGAGCTGCGGCAAGGCGAGGGGGCGCGAGACGAGGACGGGCACGAACTGCAGGAGCGCCCCCGCCATGGCGAGGCTGAGCCAGCCGATCGCCGTGACGTGGACGACGATCAGCGTCGCGGGCTCGGCGAGCCCGGCGCCCGGATAGCCGATGCCGGCGAGCATGAGGAGCTCGGCCGCGAGCAGGCTGGCGAGCGCTGCCGCGAAGTAGCTCATCGTCCAGCGCGAAAGCGACGCCATCGGCATGGTCGCAAGGTCTCCCCGAGCGGACGGCGACCTCAGTGGCCGCAGGTACAGGCAGCGCCCTCGTCATGTCCGCCGCAATCGGCGCCGTCGCCGCGGCCGATCTCGACCTGCCAGATCTCCGGTCCCTGCACGATGTAGGTCCAGGAATAGGCGCCGGGATAGCGCACCTCGATCTGGCGCCGCAGCGGTGCGGGGTCGTGATCGTTGACGATGCTGAAGGCCTCGCCGGGCGCCAGGCGTTCGAGGATGCCGAAGATCGTCGCATGGCGGACGACCGGCGGGATCGCGCGGACGTCCAGGGGTTCGAGAGGCAAGGCGGTCATGTCATCCGGCTCCGGTTGCGGCCCTTCCAGATGCGGGCCGCCCGGGAGCCTAGCGGGCTCCAGCCTGCGGCAATTTGTCGAATCTCAAACAACGCGCCTGCCGGAGGCTTCACTGTTCGAGGAACAGGATGGCGGCGATGGCGAGCGACATTAGCACCGCCGCGGCGACGCCGCCCTTCTGCAGCACGCCCATGCGAAAGAGCATCACGGCCATCACGATGATGGCGGGCGTGGCGACGGCGAGTCCCATCTGGGCGTCGGTCATGGCGATTTCCCTCAGGCGGCGAGCGCGCGGTAGATCGCCGGCAGTGCTTGCGGCAGGCGCTCGAGCTTCGAGACCACGGCATGGCCGTTGCGGCCGAAAAGGTGCGGGATATAGGCGCGCGACTCGCGGTCGACCGTCACGGCGAAGACGCAGATGCCGGCGCGCCGCGCCTCGATCACCGCCATGCGCGTGTCCTCCATGGCGAAGCGGCCTTCGTAATGGTCGATGTCGTTGGGCTTGCCGTCCGTCAGCACGAGCAGGAGCTTCCTGCGGTCGGGCCGGGTCTTGAGCCCGGCGGCGGCATGGCGGATCGCCGTGCCGATGCGGGTGTACCAGCCGGGCTTCAGCCCGGCGATGCGCGCCTCGACCGCCGGCCCCATCGGCTCGTCGAAGCGCTTCACCGTCTCGATCCGTACCCAGTCGCGCCGGCGCGAGGTGAAGGTCAGGATCTCATGGCGGTCGCCGCAGGCGGCCAGCCCATGCGCGAAGACGGTGAGCGCCTGCTTCTCGACATCCAGCACCCGCAGCTCGTCGAACCAGGAATCGGTCGAGAGCGAGACGTCCATCAGCGTCGTCACCGCAAGGTCGTGCGCCTGCGGCCGGCTGGCCCGGTGGATGCGCTCGCTGCCTGGGCCTCCGGCTGCCAGATCGGCCTGGCGCCGCACCACCGCGTCGAGATCGAGGTCGGAGCCGTCGATCTGGCCGCGCTGCGGCTCGCGCAAGGGGCGCAGCGCCTCGAACTGGCGGCGGACCTGGCGCACCAGCGCGCGTGTCGCCGCGTCCTGCGCCGGCGGCTCGCGTTCCTGCCCGGCCGCGGCGGCCAGCACCCGGCAATAATCCTCGCGATAGCAGGCGCTGCGGAAATCCCACTCCGGATAGGTCAGCGTGCCGGTGAGCGCCGCCTCGTCCATCGCTTCCGGCGGCAGGTCGAGATCGAAGCGGAAGCGCGAGGCCGGGCGGCCCTTGCGCTCGCTCAGCACCATCTCGTCGAGCTCGTCGGCCGCCTCCGGATCATGCTCCTCGCTGTCGTCGGAGGGGCGGTCGACCGCGACCATCTCAGACATCGCGAGAATCTTCTCGAAGCGGTTCAGGATGAACGGGCTGCGCTCGCTCCAGGCCTCGGCGGTCTCGTCGCGGCTGGCGGCGTAGGCCTTGGCTTGTTCCTCGGCGCGCGAGGTGGCCGGTGGCGGCTGGTCCTCGTCCCGGCGGCGCGTCCGGGCGAGCTGGGCGCCGCTTGCCAGCGGCCAGAGCGGCACGTCGAGCGCCGGCAGATAGCCGGGCGGTGTCCTGGCAGGCCAGTCCTCGGCCGCAATCGCGATGTCTTCGCCGCGCAGCAATGCGCCGATCAGCGCCTCGACCCGGGCCTCCGTCGCCGGCAGAGCGGCGCGCTGGCGCGCCGCCAGCGTCGCT
>NZ_JAKFED010000051.1:0-27398 GCF_036675845.1 Allobosea sp.
CACCGCCCAGGCCTTCAGGATCGTGTTGGCGATCGCCATATGCGGCGGGCAGAACAGGTTGTCGGGGTGACGGCCCTCGAGCATCTGCAGGGCCTCCTCGCGGGAGAACCAGCGCCCGGCCTCGAGTTCCGTGCCGTCGAGCACGATGTCGTCGTTCAGCGCCTCGGCCAGGCAGCCGATCATCAGCGAGCCGGGGAACGGCCAGGGCTGCGAGGCGACGTAGCGGACCGTGCCGGTGCGCAGGCCGGCTTCCTCCCAGGTCTCGCGGCGCACCGCGTCCTCGAAGGTCTCGCCCGGCTCGACGAAGCCGGCGATGCAGGAATACATGCCGGGCGCAAAGCGCGCCTGCCGCGCCAGAAGGCATTTGTCGCCGCGCACGGCGAGCATGATCACGACCGGGTCGGTGCGCGGGAAATGCTGGGCCCCGCAAGCCTCGCATTGCCGCTTCCAGCCGGCCGAGCCGAGCCTGGTGGCGGCGCCGCACTGGGCGCAGCAGCGATGGCGCGCATGCCAGTCGAGCAGGGCCTTGCTCTCCCCGAGCGGGCCGAGCTCCTCCTTCGGAACCAGCCGCTTCAGCGCGACGCTGCGCAGGTCGGTGACCAGCAGCGTCGCCTGTTCGCGCAGCCCGTCGAGGAGGCCCTTGTCGAGCAGGCGGCCGAAGCGCGGGCTGCCGTCCGGGGCGGTTCCGAGGAAGACCTCGTCCTGGATCTCGCCCAGCCCGTCGGCCCTGGCGGCTTCGAACCAGACGGTCTGCGTCTCGGCGCCGGTGCGCAGCAGCAGCGGCGTCTCGCCTGCGACCATTGCGAAGCGCGCCTCCGGCAGGCCGCGCAGGCGTGCGACCTCGTCCGGCCTGTCCCGGAGCTCCGCATGCCGATCGAGATTGCTGGTGGCGAAGCCGGTCTGGGCGGAGCGTTCGCGGCGGTGGGAGGCGTCGTTCATGCCTTCCGTCCTAGAGCAGGATGCGAAAAAGTGGAAACCGGTTTTTCGCAAGAATCCTGCTCTAACCCTTTGGTGAGAGACGCGCGCTTTCGGTTCGACCGGAACGGCCGAATCAGAAGAATTCCTATGCGCGCGAATGTTCGCCGGCGACCCGCTGCGAGCGCCGCTCAAACCTCCGTGCGGCCGCGCAACAGATGGATGATGCCGGAGAAATCCGTGCCGCCTTCGCCCCAGGCATTGTGCAGGCCGTAGAGCTGGGCTGCGGCGGCGCCGAGCGGCGTCGAGGCTCCGGCTGCCTGGGCCGCCTCCTGCGACAGCTTCAGGTCCTTCAGCATCAGCGCCGAGGCGAAGCCCGGCTTGTATTCGTTGTTGGCCGGCGAGGTCGGCACCGGGCCCGGCACCGGGCAATAGGTGGTCAGCGACCAGCACTGGCCGGACGAGGTCGAGGCGACGTCGAACAGCGCCTGATGCGACAGGCCGAGCTTCTCGGCCAGCACGAAGGCTTCCGAGACGCCGATCATCGAGATGCCGAGGATCATGTTGTTGCAGATCTTTGCCGCCTGGCCGTTGCCGGCCTCGCCGCAATGGACGACCCGCCGGCCCATGGCGGAAAGGATCGGCTCGCCCTTGGCGAAGGCCTCGTCGCTGCCGCCGACCATGAAGGTCAGCGTCGCGCCCTTCGCCCCGCCGACGCCGCCCGAGACCGGGGCATCGAGCGACAGGCAGTCGCGCTCGGCCGCCAGCTTATGGGCCTTGCGGGCGCTCTCGACGTCGATGGTCGAGGAATCGATCACCAGCGTGCCCGGCTGCACCGCGGGCAGGATATCGGCGAAGACGCCGAGCACATGCTTGCCGGCCGGCAGCATGGTGACGACGATCTCGGCCTGCGCCACCGCCTCCCTTGCCGAAGCGGCGATGCCGACGCCGAGTTCGGCCGCTGCATCCTTGGACGCCTGCGACAGGTCGAAGGCGCGGACCGTGTGCCCCGCCTTGACGAGGTTGCCGGCCATCGGCCCGCCCATATTGCCGAGCCCGATGAAGGCGATGCTGGTCATGATTGGTTACTCCCTGAAGTCCTCGAACCTGCCTCGATGAGCACGGGGAACCCCTCTCCTGTAAGGAGAGGGGCAGGGGTGAGGTGTAGGCCAGAAATCGTTGGCCTGAACCCGATCGCGCGGTGAGCGCTCGCGGAACTGGTCCAGCGGCCTACCCCTCACCCTGCCCTCTCCCTCCGGGAGAGGGTTCCCCGCGCCTTCAATTCCCCTTGGCGCGGCCGACCAGCGAACGCGCCACGATCATCCGCATCACCTCGTTGGTGCCTTCGAGAATCTGGTGGACGCGCAGGTCGCGCACGATCTTCTCGATGCCGTAATCGGCAAGATAGCCGTAGCCGCCATGGATCTGCAGCGCCTGGTTGGCGACCTCGAACCCGGTATCGGTGGCGACGCGCTTGGCCATGGCGCAGAGCTTGGTCGCGTCCGGCGTCTTCTCGTCGAGCGCTGCCGCCGCGCGCCAGAGGAAGGTCCGCGCCGCTTCCAGCTCGGTCGCCATGTCGGCGAGCTTGAACTGCAGCGCCTGGAAGTCTGCGATGCGGCTCCCGAAGGCCTTGCGCTCCTGGGCATAGCCGAGCGCCTTGTCGAGGGCGCCCTGCGCCCCGCCGATCGAGCAGGCGCCGATATTGAGCCGCCCGCCATCGAGCCCGGCCATGGCGATCTTGAAGCCGATGCCCTCCGGCCCGATCCGGTTGGCGACGGGTACGCGGCAGTTCTCGAAGATCACCGCCCGCGTCGGCTGGGCGTTCCAGCCCATCTTCTTCTCATTGGCGCCGAAGGAGAGGCCGGGCGTGCCCTTCTCGACCACGATGGTCGAGATGCCAGAGGGTCCGGCCTCGCCGGTGCGCACCATCACGACATAGATGTCGGAAACGCCGGCACCGGAGATGAACTGCTTCTGGCCGTCGAGCACGTAGTGGTCGCCGTCGCGCACCGCCCTGGTCTTCAGCGCCGCGGCGTCCGAGCCGGCGCCGGGCTCGGTCAGGCAATAGCTCGCCAGATGCTCCATGCTGCAGAGCTTCGGCAGGAAGGCCTGCCGCTGCTCGTCCGCGCCGTAGCGGTCGATCATCCAGGCGCACATATTGTGGATCGAGATATAGGCCGCGACCGTCGGGCAGCCGGTCGAGAGCGCCTCGAAGATCAGCGCGGCGTCGAGCCGCGAGAGCCCCGAGCCTCCGACATCGTCGCGGATGTAGATACCGCCCATGCCGAGCGCCGCGGCGGCCCGCATCTCCTCGACCGGGAAATGCTTCTCCTCGTCCCAGCGCACGGCGTGCGGCGCGAGCGTCTCGGCGGCGAAGGACGCCGCCATGTCGCGGATGGCGATCTGGTCTTCGGTCAGGGCGAAGGCGGTCATGGCTTCCAGTCCGCGAGATGAATGATATGCGGGCGATAGGCGGATGCTTCGACTTTGCGGATAAAAACCTCGTCTGTCGTCACCATTCGCGCATTCTCGCGCACTGCCAAGGCGAGGTAGAAGCAGTCATAGGCCGAATGACCGATTTCCATCGCGTAAGTCATTGC
This sequence comes from Allobosea sp., assembly GCF_036675845.1. Taxonomy (GTDB): domain Bacteria; phylum Pseudomonadota; class Alphaproteobacteria; order Rhizobiales; family Beijerinckiaceae; genus Allobosea. Next base: position 3,516 of record NZ_JAKFED010000051.1, read on the forward strand.
GCGGTGTCGCAAGAAGACCGACGGCTCCAAATGCGCGAACCAGCGCGGAAGGAATTCGAGACCGTCAAGCGCGCGTTGCACACGATCGGCACGGTCCCGGATATTCATCAGCAGAACGTTGGTGACTTCCGGGATCACCAGGTCGGGGGCGATGAGAGGGCGGCCTTTGTGAAGCAGCAGCTCCGCCTCCTCCGATAGCGGCATCGCTATCGTCCATCGCACCGCGACGCTGGCGTCCACGACATGGGTCATTGCCGATCGAAGGCCAGCTCCAGATCCTCGAACTCATCGTCGCGGCCCCATCGTATCGCCGCTCGAACATCGACTTCTTCCTTGGCGAAGGCCGATCTCAACCGACGGGAGGCTGCGACGAGTTCGTCCGGGGTCAGTGGCGCCGCGCTCTTGAGAATGTTCCGTAACTCTTGCTCCAGCGAGCGCCCGTTCATCTCGGCGCGCGCCTTCAGCGAAGCTATCGTCTCATCGTCGATATTGCGGATCAGAACCTGAGCCATGACCAAAGTCCCAGTGATATCGGAAATGATATCACTGCCGCGGTCGCTCCTCAACCCATCGTCGGGATGACGAAGCTCGCACCGTCCTTGATGCCGGAGGGCCAGCGCGCCGTCACCGTCTTGGTCTTGGTGTAGAAGCGGATCGAATCCGGGCCGTGCTGGTTGAGGTCGCCGAAGACGGAACGCTTCCAGCCGCCGAAGGTGTAATAGGCCAGCGGCACCGGGATCGGCACGTTGATGCCGACCATGCCGACCTGGACCTTGGAGGCGAAGTCGCGCGCCGCATCGCCGTCGCGGGTGTAGATCGCGGTGCCGTTGCCGTATTCGTGGTCGTTGGTCAGCTTCAGCGCCTCGTCATAGCTCTCGGCGCGCAGCACGGAGAGCACCGGGCCGAAGATCTCCTCCTTGTAGATCCGCATGTCCTTGGTGACGTTGTCGAACAGGCAGCCGCCGACATAGAAGCCGTTCTCGTAGCCCTGCATCTTGAAGTCGCGCCCGTCGACGAGGAGCTTGGCACCTTCGCCGATGCCGACATCGACATAGGACCTGATCTTCTCCATCGCCGCCTTGGTGACGACCGGGCCGTAATCGGCGGAGGAATCGGTCGAGGGGCCGATCTTCAGGCTTTCGACGCGCGGAATGAGCCGCTTCACCAGCTCGTCGGCGGTGGCCTTGCCGACCGGGACGGCGACCGAGATCGCCATGCAGCGCTCCCCGGCCGAGCCGTAGCCGGCGCCGATCAGCGCATCGACCGCCTGGTCCATGTCGGCATCCGGCATGATGACCATGTGGTTCTTGGCGCCGCCGAAGCACTGCACCCGCTTACCGTTGGCGCAGCCGCGGGCGTAGATGTATTCGGCGATCGGGGTCGAGCCGACGAAGCCGATGGCCTTGATGTCGGGATCGTCGAGGATGGCGTCGACCGCTTCCTTGTCGCCGTTGACGACGTTGAGGATGCCGGGAGGGCCGCCCGCTTCGACGAACAGCTCGGCCAGGCGCATCGGCACGCCGGGATCGCGCTCGGACGGCTTCAGGATGAAGGCGTTGCCGCAGGCGATGGCGGGGCCGAGCTTCCAGAGCGGGATCATCGCCGGGAAGTTGAACGGGGTGATGCCGGCGACGACGCCGAGCGGCTGGCGCAGCGAGTAGATGTCGATGCCCGGGCCGGCGCCGTCGGTGAACTCGCCCTTCATCAGGTTCGGCACGCCGAGCGAGAACTCGACGACCTCGACGCCGCGCTGGATGTCGCCCCTGGCGTCGGGAATGGTCTTGCCGTGCTCGCGGGCGAGCAGTTCGGCGAGCTCGTCATTGTTCTGCGCGATCAGGTCGAGGAACTTCATCAGCACGCGGGCGCGGCGCTGCGGGTTGACCGCCGCCCATTTCGGCTGGGCCTCGGCGGCGTTCTCGACCGCGGCGCGCAGCTCGGCCTGCGAGGCCAGCGCGACCTTGCCGATCACGCTGCCGTCCATCGGCTGGTAGATGTCGGCCGTGCGGCCGGATGTGCCGGCGACATGCTTGCCGCCGATGAAATGACCGACCTGACGCATGGCGTCCTCCCTGATTGTGCTGCGAAAGTCCTGCTTGCGGTTACCCCTACCATTATCGTTTGTGCACGGCTATAGGTAGTTTGTGGCAGATGTCGTGCAGAAAAGCAGATATGGAGGGAGCGTCATGGAACGGTTCGACTGGGACGATCTGCGCTTCTTCCTCGCCGTCGCCCGCTCCGGCCGGCTGACGGCCGCGGCCCGCCGGCTCGGCGCCGACCATGCCACGGTCTCGCGCCGCATCACCTCGCTGGAGGAATCGCTCAAGGCCAAGCTGTTCGAGCGCCGGCCGCAGGGCTACGCGCTGACCGGGCATGGCGAGCAGTTGTTGGCCAAGGCCGAGAGCATGGAGACCGAGGCGCTCGCCATCCAGAGCGAGATCGGCGGCGCCGACATGGCCCTGTCCGGAACGGTCCGGATCGGCGCGCCGGACGGTTTCGGGACCTCGTTCCTGGCACCGCGCCTGGCGTCGCTGGCCAAGGCCTATCCGGGGCTCGAGCTCCAGCTCATCGCCATGCCGCGCCTGCTCTCGCTGTCGAAGCGCGAGGCCGATGTCGCGATCACCCTGGCGCCGCCCAAGGAGGGCAAGGTCGTGGCGCGCAAGCTCTGCGACTACCGGCTCGGCCTCTACGCCTCGCAGAGCTATCTCGACTCGATGCCGCCGATCACGGCGCCGGAGGACCTCTTCGCCCATCGCATCGTCGGCTATATCGACGACCTGATCTTCACCCCCGAGCTCGACTATCTCGACGAGATCGCCAAGGGCCTGCGGGCCCAGATCCAGAGCTCGAGCGTCATCGCCCAGATGAACGCGGTCGCCGCCGGGGCCGGCATCGGCGTCATCCACCATTTCATGGTGCCCGCCGAGCCCCGGCTGGTACCGGTCCTGCCCGGAAGCGTCTCGATCACGCGTTCCTTCTGGCTGCTGGTCCATGCCGACCTGAAGGAGGTCGCCCGCGTCCGGGCCATCGTCGATTTCATCGTGCGCGAGGCGAAGTCCTCCCGCGCCTTGCTGATGGGGGAGCAGCCTGCCGGCGCCGCCGCGCAGCCGGTCGCCCTGGCCGATTGAGCCCTGCGGCGCGCGGCATCAGGCCGCCTGGATGCAGACCCGGTTGCGGCCTTCGCGCTTGGCGGCATAGAGCGCGCGGTCGGCGGCGATCAGCGCCTGGTCGAAGCTTCCGTCCTCGTCGATCTCCGCCACGCCGATCGAGGCGGTGAGAGCGACCTGGTGCGCGCCGAGCGTCACGGTCTCATGGGAGACATCGAGCCGGACATGGTCGCTCCGGCGCATGGCCGCCTTGGCATCGAGGCCGGGAAACAGGATGGCGAATTCCTCGCCGCCGATGCGGGCGAGCAGCGTGCTGCTGCCCTCGACCGACTGCGCGAGGCAGCGCGCCACGCTTGCCAGCGCCCGGTCGCCAAGGTCGTGGCCATGGCTGTCGTTCAGCTGCTTGAAATCGTCGATGTCGAGGATCGCGATCGCACTCTTCAGCTTGCGCCTGTGCGCCTCGGCGATCAGCTTCGGCGCCTGCTCGAAAAAATGCCGGCGGTTGAACAGGCCGGTCAGGGCGTCGCGCGACGCCAGCTCATGCAGCTGGGCGAGCTGCGCCAGCGTCTCCGCATTGCTCGCGATCCGGCACTGCAGCTCTTCGGGAACGAAGGGCATGGAGATGAAGTCATTGGCGCCGGCTTTGAGGAAGCCGACCGAGACCATGCGGTCGCTGGACGAGGAAATCCCGATCACGCGCAGCTTGTCGGCCGGGAAGCGCCGGCGAATGCGCCGCGTCAGCTCGTAGCCATCCATGTCCGGCATGTTGTAGTCGCTCACGACGAGCCGAAGGTCGGGCGTCGTTTCGAGAAGCGACAGCGCCTCGGTTCCCGAGCCGGCCTCGATCACGTCGTATTGCTGCACTCTCAGCATCCGAGCGAGCAGCTTGCGCGTTGCCGTGACATCGTCGACGACGAGAATGCGCGTCTCGCGATTGGTCAAGGCGCGGCCGACGGCGCTCACGACCATGTCGAGCGCGAAGGCACTGTCCTTCGGGACATAGTCGATGACGTCGCGCTCCATGATCCGGTTGCGCGTCTCGATGTCGAAGCTGGCGGTGTGGACGATCGTCGGGATGCCGCGCTGGACCGTGAAGTCGATGGCTTCGCCATGCGGAGCGTCGGGGAGGTTCAGATCCACGACCGCCAGGGTGTAGGGCGCGCGGTTCTCCGTGACGGCCTCGTGCAGCTCGTTCAGCGATCGGCAGGCGACCAGAGGCAGGCCGATTTCGTCCGTCAGGCGGCGACACAACGCTAGCGAATACGTCTTGGAGTCCTCGACGACGAGAATCTTCCGGTCGTCCTGATCGGGCCGGTCATCCTGATCGGGCGTGGCGTTGGCCCGGACGGAGGCGCGGTACTTCATAGGCGTGGTCCTCGGGGCGCGCCGGTTCGTCGCGCTCGATGGTCGATGGCGGGTGGTCGATGGCATGACCCGGCCCGCACGCCGCGACGTTGACGGCGAAGGGTAAACGCCGGCTTAAATGCCCCGCCTCCGGCCACGGCGCGAGCGGCGGGTCAGCCCTGCCTGCCGGGATTGTCATATCCGCCAGGGCAGGATCTGCGCCGGCAGGCGCCGCCCGGCGAGGTCGAGCCCGAGCATGGTCAGCAGGATCACGAACGAGGCGCTGATCGCGACCGCTGCCGCCTCGCCGGCGAGCCCGGCCTCCTTCAGGCTGAACAGCACGACGCCGAGCGTCTCGGTTCCGGAAGACCAGAGCAGGGCCGAGACGGTCAGCTCGTTGAAGGCGACGAGGAAGACCATCAGCGCACTCACCGTCGCCGCCGGCGCCAGGATCGGAGCGACGATGAAGCGCAGCATCTGCCAGAGCGTGGCGCCGTCGAGCTTCGCCGCCTCCTCGTGATGCGCCTCGATCTGCGCCATCGCCGCGACCGGCGCCTTCAGCGCCAGCGGCAGGAAGCGCGCAAGATAGGCGAACAGGATGATGAAGGGGGTGGCGTAGAGGCTGACGCCGAGCAGCGGCAGCGGCTTCAGGAACAAGAGGATGCAGGCGATGGCGAGCACCACGCCGGGCAGCGCATAGGGCAGTTCGATCACCAGCTCGACCGCGCGCCTGAACCGGCCCATGCGCCGCTCCAGCGCATAGGCGAAGGCGATCGAGGTCAGCGCCAGGATCAGCGCGGCGCTGCCGGCGAACAGGAAGGAGTTGCGGAAGGCGCGCACCGTCACGTCCTGCCGCAGCAGCACCTCGGCGAATTTGTCGAAGGTCAGGCTCTGCCAGGAAAGTGCCACGCCGAGCGCCGGCGTCAGCGCCTCGCCGAGCAAGGCGAGCAAGGGCAGGCCGAGCTTGAGCGCGAGCAGCAGCCAGAGGCCGCAGGCAACGAGCGGGCGGGCGCGGCCGAGCCGCCAGAACGGCTGCAAGGGCCGTTCGATCTCGACCCTGCCGCCGCCCCGCCGCATTGCCAGCATGCCGGCGACGATGCCGAGCCCGGCGACCAGCGCCACCAGCAGCGAGAGCGCCGCCGCGTCCGGCAGCCCTTCCGGGCCGAAGCTCGAGAGCCGGCGATAGATCAGCGTCGGCAGGGTGAGGTAGTTCACCGGCAGGCCGAGCAGGGCCGGGATGCCGAAATTGCCGATGCCGGCGACGAAGGCGAGCAGGGCGGCGGCGACGATCTGCGGCCGCAGCACCGGCAGCAGGATCCGCCCGACGATCGTCTGCGGCGAGGCGCCTTCCATCTGCGCCGCCTCGACCAGCGAATGCGGCACGCTGCGCAGGCCGGTCCAGAGCGTGATCGCGACCAGCGGCGCATGATGCAGCGCCATGACGAGGATGATGCCGAACCGGCCGAGCATCGGGTTTTGCGTGCCGGGCGCGGGAGAAAGCCCGAGCAGCGCCAGCGCCGGCGAATTCGGCGCGAACAGGCTGAGGAAGGCGAGCGCTGCCACCTGCGGCGCGACCATCATCGAGAAGACCAGGCAAAAGGCGAGCGGGCGCTTGCCGCGCAGATCGGTGACGGCGAGCAGCAGCGCGAATGTGCCGCCGATCAGCAGCGCGCCGAGCGCCGAAAAGCCCGCGGTCTCGAAGCTGTGCCAGGTCGCCCTGACCGCAGCCCGGCTGCCCATCTCGGCGAAGGCGGCGCCCGGCGCGAACTGCCAGCCGGGCGCGAAGGCGGCGATGGCGAGCCGCAGGAAGGGCAGGGCGCCGAGCAGCGCCGCGGCGAGCGCCACCGCGACCGGCAGGCCGAGGCCGGCGGGCAGCCGAAACGGCGGCAGCGCCAGACGCAAGCGCGCCTGCCGCAGCCCGGGCTGCGGCAGCTCTGTCGGGGCGGCGAGCGTCATGTCCGCGCGCCCGGGCCCGGTTCGCGGCAGGGCTTCACTCGAAGATCGCGCTGAAGCGCTTGCGCGCGGCCGGCTCGTCGGCGAGCGCCTTGGCGGCGTCGAACGGCATCAGCTTGATCGCGTCGCGGGCCGGATAGCCGGCCGGCAGCGCCACCTGCGGATGGGCGGCGACATAGCCCTGCTTCAGCGCGAGCTCCTGGCCTTCCTTCGAGATCAGGAAGTCGACGAAGGCCTTGGCGGCTTCCGGGTTCCTGGTGTTCTTCAGGATCGCGACCGGCTCGCCGACCGCCGAGACGCCTTCCTTGGGGAAGACGAACTCGACCGGAGCGCCCTTGGCCTTCTCGCGAATCGGCATGAAGTCGACGATCATGCCGTAGAGCTTCTCGCCGGTGGCGACCTGGCGCAGGACGTCGCCATTGGCGCCCGAGGCGAGCGCCCCGTTCTTCTGCAGCGCCTCGTAGAAGTCCCAGCCGCCCGGCAGGTTGCCGGTCAGGGTGACGGTGTGGATCATCGCCGCGCCCGAGTTCAGCGGGCTCGGCATCGCCAGGAGGTTCTTCGCCTCGGGCCTGGCGAGGTCGAGCCAGCTCGCCGGCTTCAGCGCCGCCTTGGTGTTGTAGACGATGCCGGTGGTGATCAGCTTGGTGGCGAACCAGAAGCGGGCGGGGTCGTGGATGCCCTCCGGGTAGGCCTCGGTCTGCGCCTTGTCATGGGCGAGCAGGCGGCCTTCCTTCTTGAGGCCTTCCATCGTCACCGCATCGGCGATCAGCAGCACGTCGGCCTGCGGCGCGCCGGCCTCGAATTCGGCCCGCAGCTTCGCCATCACGCGCGGCGTGCCGTCGCGCACGAAGCTGATCTCGACATCCGGGTGCTTCGCCTTGAAGGCGTCGATCGTCTGCTGCGCGTCGGTATTGGGCTGGCTGGTGTAGAGCACGAGCTTGCCCTGTACCGCGGCGGCGCCGTCGACGGCGGGGAGGGCGAGGCCGAGCGCGAGCGCGGCGGCGATTGCGTATGAGCGCATGGAAGTCTCCGGTGGACCTTGTGGAGGGAAGGCTTGCATCCGCATTCCGATGGCGCGGTGTGCGGCTCCTCCGCGAGGCGGTTAAGCCGCGTTGACGACACATCCATGACAATGCTGCTCTCGCGTGCGACCAGCCGCCGGCGCAGGCGCCGACGCGCGGTCCGGGGGCGGGGCGCGCGGCCGGTGCTCCCCCGATGTCTGGATTGTGCGAATTTCAGGCATTCGGACGGCTTGTTTATGGGGGGGCTTTTCGACTAGGGTTCGGCCCAAGGCGGCGAGAAACGCTGAATCTAAACGTTTTAAATGGGAGGTTTTCGATGAAATCAATGCGTAGCCTGGTGGGAGGCGCTGCCCTGGCCGCACTTGCGGTCGGCTGGTCCGGTGCTGCCCTTTCGCAGGAGACGGTGACCGTCTGGTTCACCAAGGGCTTCTACAAGGGCGAGGACGACGCGCTGCTCTCCGTCGTCGACAAGTTCCAGAAGGCGACCGGCGTCAAGGTCGACCTCTCCCTCTACGCGACCGAGGATTGCGTCACCAAGTCGGTCGGCGCGGTTCAGGCCGGCACGCCGCCGGATGTCGGCTTCTGCACCACCTATGATTTCCGCACCACCGGACAGTGGGCCTTCGAGGGCAAGCTCGAGGACGTCACCGACGTCATCGAGCCGCTGAAGGGCGACATCCTGCCGGATGCGCTCGTCACCACCTTCCTGATGAACGACAAGACCAAGAAGAAGGCCTACTACGCCTTCCCGGTCCAGCAGCAGATGATGCATATCACCTACTGGAAGGATCTGCTGGAAGAGGCCGGCTTCAAGGAAAGCGACATCCCGAAGAGCTGGAACGGCTACTGGGATTTCTGGTGCGACAAGGTCCAGGGCGCGCTGCGCGCCAAGGGCAAGCGCATGTATGCCGTCGGTCATCCGCTGGGTGTCGCGGCCTCCGACACCTTCTACAGCTTCCTGACCTTCGCCAACGCGCATGACGCCAAGGTGGTCGACGAGAGCGGCAAGATCGTGCTCGACGAGCCGAAGAACAAGGCGGCGATGGTCGCGGCGGTCAAGGACTACGCCAGCATCTCGTCGCGCGGCTGCACTCCGCCGTCCTCGGTCAACTGGCTCGATCCCGACAACAACGTCGCCTTCCACAACCGCACGATCGCGATGACGCACAACGCGACGATCTCGATCGCGTCCAAGCATCTCGACGACATGAACAATGCCGCGCTCACGCAAGAGCAGCGCGACCAGGCCAAGAAGAACTATTACGACAACATCCGCACCACCCAGTTCCCGAACAAGCCCGACGGCAAGCCGCTGCCGAATTTGGCTGCGGTGAAAACCGCGGTCGTCTTCGCCGACGGCAAGAACAAGAAGCGCGGCAAGGAGTTCATGGCCTTCATGATGAAGGACGAGAATCTGCGCCCCTTCGTCGAGGGCTCGCTCGGCCGCTGGCTGCCGACCACCAAGTCCGGCCTCGCCAGCCCGTTCTGGACCGACGGCAAGGATCCGCACCGCGCGCTGGTCTACAAGCAATTCAGCTCCGGCACGATCCCGTTCCAGTTCGTCTACAACTACAAGTTCACGGCGGTGAATGCCGAGAACGTCTGGGCCAAGGCCGTCAACCGCGTACTGGTCGACAAGGTCTCGCCTGAGCAGGCGACCGACGAGATGATCGCCCGCATCAAGCAGATCGCCGGCTGACGCCTGGCCTCGCTGCCTGACAGTCAAGGCATCCCGCGGCCTCTCGCCGCGGGATGCTGACCCGTCTCGAATGGCCGGGCGCAGAAGGAGAACAAGAAGATGACCGCCGCAACGATGGCAGCCTCCAGCCTGGCTTCGAGCGACGCGACCTCCGGGCAGGCGCGCGACCGCGCCTTCTGGGGCGTGCTCATGCTCGCGCCCTATATCCTCGTCTTCGCCGTGATGGTGGTCTATCCGGTCGCCTACGGCCTCTGGATCGGCCTGAACTTCGAATCCTACAAGGCGCTGTTCGCGGACCCGATCTTCTTCCGGACCGTGGTCAACACCGTCATCTTCCTGTTCGTCGCGGTGAACCTGAAATTCCTGATCGCGCTCTTCCTGTCGGGGTTCTTCGTCGCCCAGCGCGCCTGGGTCCGCTTCGTCCTGGTGCTCTTCATCCTGCCCTGGGCGGTGCCCTCGATCCCGACCATCCTGTCCTTCCGGGTGATGCTGAATCCCGAGAACGGGATGATCAACCAGCAGCTCTTCCAGTGGTTCGGCATCATGGAGGGGCCGGGCTGGCTGACCGATCCGACGCTCGCCTTCGCGAGCTCGATCGTGGTGCATATCTGGAAGTCGCTGCCGTTCTGGACGCTGATCCTGGTCACCGGGCGGCTCGCCATCGCGCAGGACCTCTACGAGGCCGCCAGCGTCGACGGCGCCAATAAGTGGCAGCAGTTTCGCTTCATCACCTGGCCCTCGCTGGCGACGCTCTACGTGACCTCGACGCTGCTCTCGATGATCTGGACATTGGGCGACTTCAACAGCGTCTACCTGCTCACCGGCGGTGGTCCCGGCGATCTCAACCATGTGCTGGCGACGCTCGGCATCCGCTATATGCGCAACAACAACCTCGATCTCGGCGTCGCCTCGATCATCGTCGCCATGCCGCTGATCCTGCCCATGGTCTGGTTCATGGTGAAGCGCCTCTCGAAGGGAGCCGAATGATGAAAAGGCTCCTCGACGAGAGCAAGCTGATCCTGATCGCCATCCCCGTCCTGCTCTGGACGCTGCTGCCGATCTACCATCTCTTCGTGCTGTCGATCTCCAACCAGGAAGCGATGCTGGCCGGCAAGCTCTGGCCCGAAAAGCCGACGCTGCAGAACTTCCAGATCGTCTTCAACCAGCAGCACTATTACCTCAACAATTTCTGGCTGCAGCTCTTCAACAGCTTCCTGATCGCGATCTCGACCGGGCTGCTCACCCTGTTCATCGCGACCTGCGCGGCCTTCGCGATCTCGCGGCTGAAGGCGCCCGGCGGGCGCTCGATCATGAATTTCGCGCTGGCGACCTATCTGATCCCGGCCGCCTTTCTCGCCATCCCGATGTACAAGGCGATGGGCACCTTCGGCTTGCTCAACACGCGCACCGCGCTGATCCTGGCCATGGTGGCGCTGGCCTCGCCCTATGCGATCTGGGTGCTGAAGCAGGCTTCCGACAAATTGCCGAAGGAGCTCGACGAGGCGGCGATCATGGATGGGGCGACTTCGCTCCAGCTTTTCCGGATGGTCTATCTGCCGCTGATGAAGCCATCCATGGTGGTGATCGGCATCTATGCGCTGCTGCTCGCCTGGAACGAGTATCTCTACGCCTTCCTGCTGCTCTCCAGCGAGAGGGAGCTGCCGCTCGCCGTCGGTCTCGGGCTTTTCCTCTCGGCCGACGACGCGCCGTGGAACCTCCTGATGACGGCCGGCCTGATCTACGCCATCCCGCCGGCGGTGATCTATTACGGCTTCCGCAACAACATGGTCGCGGGGCTGACCTCGGGCGCGGTCAAGAGCTGACGGCGCCTCGCCGTCATTGCGAGGAGGCGAGGCCGACGAAGCATCCAGCCGACGTGACGCAACGCTGGATTGCTTCGCTTGTGCTCGCAATGACGCGCGGCAGGCGCCATATTGGCGGAAAGCCTGGCCGCACATTCCAAGGGTAGATAGATGACCGCTTCCAAGCTCGAACAGCTTCGCGCCATGACCACCGTCGTCGCCGACACCGGCGACATCGAGGCCGTGCGGCGCCTGAAACCAGTGGACTGCACCACCAACCCGACCCTGATCCTGAAGGCGGCCGAAACCCCGGCCTATGCGCCCCACGTCGACGAGGCGATCGCCTGGGGCAGGCGTCAGGGCGGCGCGGGTGCGGTCAATGCCGTCTGCGACCGGCTCGCCGTGACCTTCGGAACCGAACTGGCGAAGATCGTCCCCGGCCGCGTCTCGACCGAGGTCGACGCCGACCTCTCCTTCGATACGCAGGCCTCGATCGAGAAGGCCCGCGCCATCATCGCCGCCTATGCCGAGCGCGGCGTCGGGCGCGAGCGCATCCTGATCAAGGTCGCCTCGACCTGGGAAGGCATCCAGGCCGCCCGTGTGCTGCAGGGCGAGGGCATCGACTGCAACCTGACCCTGCTCTTCTCGCTGCCGCAGGCGGTCGCCTGTGCCGATGCCAAGGCCTTCCTGATCTCGCCCTTCGTCGGCCGCATCCTCGACTGGCACGTCAAGGCCGGTGGCGGACCGTACACGCCCGAGACCGATCCCGGCGTCGTCTCGGTCCGCAACATCTACGGCTACTACAAGAGCCATGGCATCGAGACGGTGGTGATGGGCGCCTCCTTCCGCAACACCGGGGAGATCGAGGCGCTCGCCGGCTGCGACCGGCTGACCATCGGCCCTGGCCTGCTCGACGAGCTTGAGGCCGCGACCGGGGAACTGCCGCGCCAGCTCTCGCCCGACAATCCGGGCAAGGCGCCGGAGCGGCTCGTCCTCGACGAGAAGGCCTTCCGCTTCGCCATGAACGAGGATGCGATGGGCAGCGAGAAGCTGGCCGAAGGCATTCGCGGCTTCGTCAAGGATCTGCGCGGCCTGCGCAAGCTGGTCGCCACTCGGCTGGAAGAGGCGAAGGCCGCGTGAGCGCAGGCTTCTCGGCCCGCATCGCTGTCGTCACCGGCGGCGCCAAGGGCATCGGCCGCGCCGTCGCTGCCCGGCTGGCGCAGGACGGGCTCGAACCGGTGGTCTGGGATCTCGCGCCCGGCGCCGGCGGCCATGGCTTCGTCGCCTGCGACGTCTCCGACGAGGCGCAGGTCGCCGAAGCGCTTGCGGTGACCGAGCGCGAGCATGGCCCGGTCGCCGTGCTGGTCAACAATGCCGGCTTCACCGGCCCTTCGACCAAGGTGGCGGAGACGCCGCTGGCGCAATGGCAGAAGGTCCAGGCGGTGAACCTGACCGGCACCTTCCTGTGCTCGCGCGCGGTCGCGGCCGCGATGCTGGCGCGCCGCTATGGCCGCATCGTCAACATCGCCTCGCTCGCCGGCAAGGAGGGCACGCCGACGCTCGCCGCCTACAGCGCCGCCAAGGCCGGCGTGATCGCGCTGACCAAGGCCCAGGGCAAGGAACTCGCCGGCAGCGGCGTGCTGGTCAATGCCGTCGCTCCGGCCGCGATCGAGACCGAGCTACTGCTACAGATGAGCGAAGAGACGGTCGCGACGATGGTCGCCAAGAGCCCGTTGAAGCGGCTCGGCACGGTCGAGGAACTGGCGGAGCTCGTCGCCTGGCTCGCCAGCGAGAAGTGCAGCTTCTCGACCGGTGCGGTGTTCGATCTGTCGGGCGGCCGCGCGACCTACTGAGCCGGTGCGGCCGAGGCTTCGGCCTCGACCTCCCGCACCGCGGCGAGTGTCGCCGCAGGCGGGTTGCTGGCGAAGAAGGCGCGCCCGCCCGCGGCCCCTGCCTGGATCGCCTGCTGCTGCGCCTTCGAGACCCGGCGCGTCTCGCCCAGGGCCGTGAAATCGCTGGCGACATGTTCGGACGACGCCCGTCCGTCGAAGACGACGACGCCGCTGCGCGTCACGACGATATCGCCTTTGCGCAGCGTCGGATCGCGCAGATACCAGTAGGCATCGCTGGCCGGGTCGAGCTTGACAGCCGGCTTCGCCGCCGCCGCCGCCGCGCGCGGCTTCTGGCGTTTCGGCTTGACCGTCATCTCCATCATCTCCATCGGGTAGCCGATCGCCGCCGGCGGCACCGGGCGCGTGCCGAAGACGCGCGCCAGATCGTCGAAGAAGCCGGCAGCGTGCGCCTGCGGTGCCAAGGCGAGCCCGATCGCGCCCGCCATTCCCATCGCCAGAATCGTCCGCCGCGTCATTGTCCTGCTCCCTGCTCGTGCTTTCTGAAACGAGGCTCGAACCAGAAAGTTCAATGGCGCCGGCAGTCGGCTTTTCGCGGCGAGTGGCTCGGCGCGGATCGTCGGGAGCGATTTGGCCCGGGCTGGCTTGGCTCGGCAGGCAATGATCGCTGGGCCCGCGACGGCTCTGCCGGTTCGGCCGTGGCACCGGTTTCAACTCTTCGTGTGAGGTCGCTTCCGTCAACGCAAAGCCATGTTTCGGGCAGCCCCTGATCGAATGAACCGCACCGCCTTGCTTGTTCTCGCGCTTGTTGCAGCCGATGCGGCGGCTGCCCAGACGTCCTGGCCGCTTCGGCCGGGAGCGGGCGAGATCGGCTTTGTCGCGCGCCGGTTCGGCGTGCCGACCGCCACCGGCCAGTTCCAGCGCTATGAGGGGGTCGTGGCGCTCGATTTCCGGCGCCCCGAGCGCAGTCGCATCCGGATCAGGATCGAGACGGGCTCGCTGCGGACCGGGACAGCGCTCGTCGACGACTTCATCAAGGGCGAGAGCATGCTCGATTCCGCCCGTCACCCTTTCGCCAGCTTCGTCTCGGAGGAGGTGACCCGCACGGGAGAGCGCAGCCTGGCGATCCAAGGGAGGCTGACCATTCGGTCGATCACCCATCAGGTGACCGCGACAGCCGTGGCCGGTGACGATCCCGGCGCGGCCGAGCGTGGTGGGCGGTTGCAGTTCCAGGCTGGCGCAGCCTTCTCGCGCGCGGCCTTCGATATCGGCCGCGACGTCAATATCGTGGACGATCAGGTCGAGATCGCGATCAAGGGGCGGCTTTCGCGATGACGGGAGCACTCGCCAGGCCGCCAGGCTGGCATCCTGCCCTCATCGGCCTGCACTGGCTGACGGTTCTGCTCATTGCCGGCCAATATGCCATCGCCAGCGTGATGCTCGATGAGAGCCGCGATCTCTTCGGCCGATTCATCTGGTACCAATGGCACAAGTCCATCGGCCTGACGCTCGCTCTGTTCGTCGTGCTGCGGCTCGCGCTCCGCCTCGCCCTGCCGGCCCCGGAACCTCTGCGCCTGAGCGTCTGGCAGCACCGGGCGGCGCAGGCCGTCCATGCCGGCCTCTATCTCTGCCTGATCGGCCTGCCGGTGACCGGGCTGCTGACGGTCTCGGCAGCCCCGATCCAGATCCCGACCCTGTACTTCGGCTGGTTTGCGGTGCCTCACCCGATCGGGCCGGACAAGGCGACCTATGAGCTGATGCGGGCCCTGCACGACCTGGCCTTCGGCGGCTTGATCGTGCTGGGCCTCATCCATCTCGGCGCAGCGCTGGTCCACCAGTTCGTCTGGCGGGACGGCCTGCTGCGCCGGATGTGGTTTCGCCGCGAGGGCTCAGGCGTCCTGTGACGCCTGAGCCGCGAAGGCCTCGGCCCGGATCGTCGACAGCGATTTCGCCGGGGTGATCGCTTCCGGATCGAGCAGGCAGTGGATGATCGCCGGCTTGCCGCTCGCGACCGCGCGCTCGAAGGCCGGGGCGAACTCGGCCGTGGTCTCGACCCGCTCGCCATGGCCGCCGAAGGCCTTGGCGTAAGCGGCGAAGTCCGGGTTCTTCAGCGTCGTCGCCGAGACGCGGCCGGGATAGTGCTTCTCCTGGTGCATCCGGATCGTGCCGTACATGCCGTTGTCGATGACGACGACGATCACCGGCAGTTCGTATTGCATTGCCGTGGCGAAATCCTGCCCGTTCATCAGGAAGCAGCCATCGCCCGCAAAGGCGACCACTGTTCTTTCGGGGAAGAGCCGCTTGGCGCCGATCGCGGCCGGCACGCCATAGCCCATCGAGCCGCAGGTCGGGGCGAGTTGCGTCGCGAACCTGGTGAAGCGGTGGAACCGGTGCACCCAGGTCGCGTAATTGCCGGCGCCGTTGCACAGGATGGCGTCGGCCGGCAGCGTCCGCCGCAGCCAGGTCACCATCTCGCCGGGATGGAACGTGCCGGCGACGGGCGCCGGCTGCTCGCTCCAGCCGAGATAGGCCTCATGCGCCTCGGCGGCGGCGCCCGCCCACGGAATCTCCTGCGGCGGGTGCACCGTATCGAGCGCGGCGCAGAAGGCCGTCGGCGAGGCATTGATCGCCAGCGTCGGCTTGTAGACCCGGCCGAGCTCTTCCGGATCGGGATGGACATGCACCAGCGGCCGTCCCGGATTGGGGATGCCGAACAGGGTGTAGGACTGGCTCGGCATCTCCGAAAGCCGCCCGCCGACCAGCAGGACGAGGTCGCTCGCCTGGATGCGCTTCAAGAGCTTCGGATTGGGGCCGATGCCGAGATCGCCGGCGAAGTTCGGATGATCGGCGGGAAACAGCATCTGCCGGCGGAAGGAGACCGCGACCGGCAGGTCGAAGCGCTCGGCAAAGCGCTGGAAGCGCTCGATCGCCTGCGGGTCCCAGCGCGAGCCGCCGAGGATCGCGACCGGCGACTTCGCCGCCCAGAGCCGCTTCTGCAGGTCGGTGGTCTGCAGCGGGGAAGGGTGCGTCTCGGTCGCCTGGTAGGGCTCGGCATCGGCGACGTCGGCGAGGTCGGTCAGCACGTCCTCGGGCAGCGCGATCACCACCGGGCCGGGGCGGCCTGCGGTCGCGACATGGAAGGCGCGGCTGATGATCTCGGGGATGCGCGCCGCATCGTCGATCTCGGTCGCCCATTTCGTCATCGTGCCGAACACGGCGCGGTAGTCGAGCTCCTGGAAGGCCTCGCGCTCGCGCATGCCGCGCTCGATCTGGCCGACGAACAGGATCATCGGCGTCGAGTCCTGGTCGGCGATATGGATGCCCGGCGAGGCGTTGGTCGCGCCGGGGCCCCGCGTCACGAAGCAGATGCCGGGCTTGCCGGTCAGCTTGCCGGCCGCTTCCGCCATCATGGCTGCGCCGCCCTCGGCCCGGCAGATGGTGACCTTGAGCGAAGCGTCGTGCAGCGCGTCGAGCACGGCAAGATAGCTCTCGCCCGGCACGCAGAACGCATCGGTCGCGCCGTGGATCAGGAGTTGGTCGACGAGGATCTGCCCGCCGGAACGTGGTGCCATTGCCCCTATCCTTCTCGCGAGCCCTCATCCTGAGGAGCCGCGCAGCGGCGTCTCGAAGGATGCTCCAGAGCGCGCTGGAACCATCCTTCGAGACGCGATCTGCGATCGCTCCTCAGGATGAGGGCTGAGGGTGTCATGATGTCAGTGTCGCCCATGCCAGGCGGGATCGTTCAGAATCTCGTCTTTGTGCTCGCCGAGCTGTGGGCTCGGCCGGCCGGCGACCTGACGCACGCCGTCGATCACGATCGGCGAGGCGACGCTCGGGATCGCGCCGGCCTTGGCCGCGGCGTTCGGCA
This sequence comes from Allobosea sp., assembly GCF_036675845.1. GTDB lineage: Bacteria > Pseudomonadota > Alphaproteobacteria > Rhizobiales > Beijerinckiaceae > Allobosea. Next base: position 20,158 of record NZ_JAKFED010000051.1, read on the forward strand.
GCTCGACCTTGATGCCGCGGGCGATCACCTGCGGGTCGGCGAAGACCTCGCCGATATCGTTGATCGGCCCGGCCGGGACGCCGGCGCCTTCCAGCGCCGTCAGCAGCTCGCCCTTGTGCCGGCGCGCGGTCAGCGAGGCCAGCATAGGGATCAGCACGGCGCGGCCGGCGACGCGGCCCTTGTTGTCGGCATAGTCGGCATGGCTGCCGAGATCGGCCCGGCCTAGCACCTCGCAGAGCCGGCGATACTGCCCGTCATTGCCGGTCGCGATGATGATGTGGCCGTCGGCCACAGGGAAGACCTCATAGGGCACGATATTGGGATGGGCGTTGCCGAGCCTTGCCGGCGCCTTGCCCGAGACCAGATAGTTCAGCGCCTGGTTGCCGAGCACGGCGACCTGGGTGTCCATCAGGGCAAGATCGATCGTCGCGCCTTCGCCGGTCTGGTCGCGCCGGCGCAGCGCCGCCAGGATGCCGACGGTGGCGTAAAGGCCGGTGAAGATGTCCGTCTTGGCGTAGCCGGCCTTGGTCGGCTGGCCGTCCGGCTGGCCGGTGATCGACATCGAGCCGGCCATGCCCTGGATAAGGAAGTCGTAGCCGGCGCGCTCGGCATAGGGGCCGTCCTGGCCGAAGCCGGTGATCGAGCAATAGATCAGGCTGGGATGGAGCTTGCGCAGGCTGGCGGCGTCGAGCCCGTATTTGGCGAGCCCGCCGACCTTGAAGTTCTCGATCACGATATCGGCGTGGCCGGCGAGCTGGCGCACCAGCGCCCGGCCTTCCTCGCTGCGGAAATCGGCGGTGATCGAGCGCTTGCCGCGATTGCAGGCGTGGAAATAGGCGGCCGACAGGTGCTCGCCGCCCTGGCCTTCGACGAAGGGCGGCCCCCAGGAGCGGGTATCGTCGCCCTCCGGACTCTCGACCTTGACGACGTCAGCGCCGAGATCGGCGAGCAGCTGGCCGATCCAGGGCCCGGCGAGAATGCGCGCCAGTTCGAGAACGCGCAGGCCGGAAAGGGGAGGGGAGCTGGACATGGCAATCATCCGCGTCGTCATGGTCGGCCTTGAGCCGACCATCTCTTCGGGAGTCTGGTTCTGGGAGAGATGGCCGGGTCAAGCCCGGCCATGACGCCTGCGTCGGATCAGAAGAACGCCTGCAGCCCGGTCACAGCCCGGCCGAGGATCAGCGCGTGGACGTCGTGCGTGCCCTCATAGGTGTTGACCGTCTCAAGGTTCGCCGCATGGCGCATGACATGGTACTCGATCGAGATGCCGTTGCCGCCATGCATGTCGCGGGCGGCGCGGGCGATGTCGAGCGCCTTGCCGCAATTGTTGCGCTTGACGAGCGAGATCATCTCCGGCGCCATCTTGCCCTCGTCGAGCAGGCGGCCGACGCGCAGGCTGCCCTGCAGGCCGAGCGTGATCTCGGTCACCATGTCGGCGAGCTTCTTCTGGAAGAGCTGCGTCTGGGCCAGCGGCTTGTCGAACTGCTTGCGGTCGAGCCCGTATTGGCGGGCACGGTGGAAGCAATCCTCGGCGGCGCCCATCGCGCCCCAGGAGATGCCGTAGCGGGCGCGGTTGAGGCAGCCGAACGGACCCTTCAGGCCCGAGACGTTGGGCAGCAGGTTCTCTTCCGGCACGATCACGCCGTCCATCACCACCTCGCCGGTGATCGAGGCGCGCAGCGAGAGCTTGCCGCCGATCTTCGGCGCGGAGAGGCCCTTCATGCCCTTTTCGAGAATGAAGCCGCGGATCTGGTTGTCATGCGCCGCGGACTTCGCCCAGATCACGAAGACGTCGGCGATCGGCGAGTTCGAGATCCAGGTCTTGGAGCCGGTCAGCCTGTAGCCGTCGGCGACCTTCTCGGCCCGGGTCTTCATGCCGGCGGGATCCGAGCCGGCGTCGGGCTCGGTCAGGCCGAAGCAGCCGACCCATTCGCCGGAACCGAGCTTGGGCAGGTACTTCTTGCGCTGGTTCTCGTCGCCATAGGCATAGATCGGGTACATCACCAGCGAGGACTGCACGCTCATCATCGAGCGGTAGCCGGAATCGACCCGCTCGACCTCGCGGGCGACCAGCCCGTAGGAGACGTAGTTGGCGCCGGCGCAGCCATAGTCCTCGGGAACGGTGACGCCGAGCAGGCCGAGCTCGCCCATCTCGTTGAAGATCCCACGCTCGGTCTTCTCCTCGAGATAGGCTTCGGCCACGCGTGGCTGCAGCTTCTCCTGCGCATAGCTGCGCGCCGTGTCGCGGATCAGCCGCTCGTCCTCGGAGAGCTGCTCGTCGAGCAGGAAGGGATCTTCCCAGTTGAACTGCGCCAGCTTGTGGCTATGGGCGGTCTTGCGGGCGGCCTCGGCCATGGTTCGTCTCCCCTGTTCGTCTGATCGTCATGGTCGGGCTTGACCCGACCATCCCGGAAACCAGCTGGCTGGTCACGAGATTCTCGGGTCTGCGCTTCGCTTCGCCCGAGAATGACGCCTGGTCCTCACGCATCCACATCGAAGCTGACGCCCTGCGCCAGCGGCAGGCTGGTGCCGTAGTTCAGCGTATTCGTGGCCCGGCGCATATAGGCTTTCCAGGCGTCCGAGCCGGCCTCGCGGCCGCCGCCGGTTTCCTTCTCGCCACCGAAGGCGCCGCCGATCTCGGCGCCGGACGGGCCGATATTGACGTTGGCGATGCCGCAATCCGAGCCTTCGTCGGAGACGAAAGTCTCGGCCTCGCGCATGTCGAGGGTGAAGATCGACGAGGACAGGCCGGCGCCGACGGCGTTCTGCATGGCGATGGCCTGGTCGAGGGTCTTGTACTTCATCACATAGAGGATCGGCGCAAAGGTCTCGCGCTCCACCGGACCGGTCTGGGAAGGCATCTCGACCAGCGCCGGGCGGACATAGAACCCGCCCGAACCGACATCGACCTTCTCGCCGCCATGGACCTTGCCGCCGGCCGCCTTGGCCTCCGAGAGCGCCTTCTGCATGCCCTGGTAGGCGGCTTCGTCGACCAGCGGGCCGACCAGCACGCCGGCCTCGCGCGGATCGCCGATCTTGACCGAGCCATAGACCTTGGCCAGCTTCGGGATCAGCGCGTCGTAGACGCTCTCATGCACGATCAGGCGGCGCAGAGTGGTGCAGCGCTGGCCGGCGGTGCCGATCGCCGCGAAGGCGATGCCGCGCAGCGCAATGTCGAGATCGGCCGAGGGCGCGACGATTGCGGCGTTGTTGCCGCCGAGCTCGAGGATGGCGCGGGCGAAGCGTGCCGCGAGCTTCTGGCCGACTTCCTTGCCCATCCGGGTCGAGCCCGTGGCCGAGACGACCGGGACGCGATGGTCCTGCACCAGGATGTCGCCGATCTCGCGGCCGCCGATCAGCACCTCGGAGAGGCCGGCCGGGGCTTCGGGGCCGAAGCGCTTCATCGTCTTCTCGACGATCGCCTGCACGGCGATGGCGGTCAGCGGCGTCTTCTCCGACGGCTTCCAGACGACGCTGTCGCCGCAGACGAAGGCGAGCGCCGCATTCCACGACCAGACCGCGACCGGGAAGTTGAAGGCCGAGATCACGCCGCAGACGCCGAGCGGGTGCCAGGTCTCCATCATCCGGTGGCTGGGGCGCTCGGTCGCGATCGTCAGCCCGTAGAGCTGGCGCGACAGGCCGACGGCGAAATCGCAGATGTCGATCATCTCCTGGACCTCGCCGAGGCCCTCGGAGGTGACCTTGCCGGCCTCCAGCGTCACCAGCAGGCCGAGATCGGCCTTGGCGGCGCGCAGTTCCTCGCCGAGCAGGCGGACGAACTCGCCGCGCCGCGGCGCCGGCACCTTGCGCCAGGCGAGATAGGCCGACTGGGCCCGGCCGATGGCGGCCTCGGCCTCGGCCGGCGAGGTCTCGCGCAGGGTCGCCACGGTCTCGCCGGTGATCGGCGAGCGGGCGGAAAGGCCGGCGCCGGCATAGGCGGCGTCCGGCACGCCGAGGCGCTTGAGGAGGGCGAGGGCGTCTTTCGGAAGGGAAGTGGTCATCGCGTACCTGTACCTGGCCTCTTCGCCCTACGGGGCGAGGGGCATGAAACGAATCGCCGGCCCGGTCGCGTTCGGCCGCGGCGGGGGCGATTGTCGAAAAAGCCTGTCGGTTGCGGCGGAGAATGCCCTCTTTCGGTCCCCGCGGGCAACCGATATGTTCTCATATATTGGTGAGGTTTTCTCATGATGTCCGAGGTCGTGCCCGGGCGCCTTTCGGTGCCCTCCCTGTCGGCGCTCGCCGCCTTCGAGGCGGCGGCGCGCCATGGCAGCTTCACCCGCGCCGCCGAGGAGATGAACCTGACGCAAGGGGCGGTCAGCCGCCAGGTCGCCCTGCTCGAGCAGAGCCTCGGCCTGAAGCTGTTCGAGCGCGTCAAGAAGCGCGTCAGCCTGACGCCGGCCGGCGCCGCCTATGCGGCAGAGGTCCGCGACGGCCTCTCGCGGCTCGCGGCAGCGACCTTGTCGGCCATGGCCTTTCGTGGTGCCGCCGGCCTGCTCCACCTCGCCATCCTGCCGACCTTCGGCACGCGCTGGCTGATTCCGCGCCTGCCGCGCTTCACCGAGGCGCATCCCGGCGTCACCATCAACTTCTCGACCAGGCTGGTGCCCTTCGACTTCGCGCATGACCCGGCCGATGCGGCGATCCATTTCGGCCATCCGGTCTGGCCCGGCGCGCGGCTGCACCGGCTGATGGGCGAGGAGGTCGTGCCGGTCGCGGCTCCAGCGCTGGTCGCGCGCGCCGGCCTCGCCGAGCCGGCCGATCTGCTGCGCCAGCCCCTGCTGCAGCAATCGACGCGGCCGCGGGCCTGGGCCGACTGGCTGGAGAAGCAGGGGCTGCCGCCGGAGCGGGCGCTGATGGGGCCCCGCTTCGAGCAGTTCGCCATGGTGGCGCAGGCCGCCGTCGCCGGGCTCGGCATCGCCATCGTGCCGCGCCTGCTGGTCGAGGACGAGCTGCGTTCCGGCGCGCTCGTCATTCCCGTCGACCGGCCGGTGCGCGGACCCGAGGGCTATTACCTCGTCTATCCGGAGATCAAGGCGAACCTGCCGACCGTGATCGCCTTCCGCGACTGGCTGCTCGGCGAATGCGCGACGCCATAGAAAGCCGACGGGCCTCGACAAGCGTCGCGCGCCGCGCCAATCATGCGGAAAGGTCACGAACCTCCCGCCGCCAATCGCAGGTCCCAGATGTCGTCCGCTCCAGAAACCGCAGATGTCGTGATCGTCGGTGGCGCCGCGATCGGTTCCTCCGTCGCCTATCATCTTGCCGCCGATCCCGGCTTCAAGGGCAGGGTCGTGGTGATCGAGAAGGACCCGACCTATCGCTATTCGGCCTCGGCTCTGTCGGCCGCCTCGATCCGCCAGCAGTTCTCCAGCGCCGTCAACATCCGCATCTCGCTCCATGGCATCGGCTTCCTGCGCGAGATCGGCGCCCATCTTTCGGTCGATGGCGAGGTCCCGGCGATCGACCTGCATGAAGGCGGCTATCTCTATGTCGCCAGCGGCGAGGGCGCCCCGGTGCTCGCCGCCAACCAGCGCCTGCAGCAGGCCGAAGGCGCCGACATCGCGCTTTATGCTGCAGAAATGCTGCGCAGCAAATTCAGCTGGCTAAATACCTCGGATCTTGCCTGCGGCACCTATGGCGTCAGCGGCGAGGGCTGGTTTGACGGCTGGGCCCTGCTCCAGGCTTTCCGTAAGAAGGCGCGCTCGCTCGGCGTCGAATACCGCCAGGGCGAGGTCGGCCGCTATCTCGTCGAGGGCGGGCGGGTGACGGGCGTCGAGCTCGCCGACGGCAGCCGCATCGCCTGCGGGACGGTGGTCAACGCCGCCGGCTCGCATGGCGCAAGGCTGGCGGGAAGCGCCGGCGTCGCCATCCCGGTCGCGCCGAAGAAGCGCTATGTCTTCACCTTCACCTGCAAAGGCGAGGTCGACAACTGCCCGCTGCTGATCGACACCAGCGGCGCCTATTGCCGGCCCGAGGGCAAACGCGGTTCCGAGGGCCAGATGTTCATCTGCGGCGCCTCGCCGACGGAAGGCCAGCACGATCCCGACTGGGACGAGAAGGCCGCCGATGTCGAGGATGTCGACTGGTCCTTCTTCGAGGAGACGGTCTGGCCGGCGCTGGCCCATCGCATCCCGGCCTTCGAGGCGATCCGCCCCGGCCGCGCCTGGGCCGGGCCCTATGACATGAACGGGCTTGACGGCAACGCCATCGTCGGGCCGGCGGCGAACCTCGCCAATCTCTATCTCGCCAACGGCTTCTCCGGTCACGGGCTGCAGCAATCGCCGGCGGTCGGGCGCGGTCTCGCCGAGCATATCGCGCATGGGCGCTATCTGACGCTCGACCTTGCCGATCTCGGCCATGAGCGCATCGTGGCGAACCGGCCGCTGCTGGAGGCCAACATCATCTGACACGACCTCCGCGACCTCATCCTGAGGAGCGATCGCAGATCGCGTCTCGAAGGATGCTCCATATGATACCGGAGCCTCCTGGAGCATCCTTCGAGACGCCGCTGCGCGGCTCCTCAGGATGAGGGTTGGCGGGGAGGAACCCGCGAGAACGAGGAGCTGCGCCGTGATCGATCCCGCCTATGCCGCCACCATGGCGCGCTACAATGCCTGGCAGAACGAGAACCTCTACGGATCGGCGGCGACGCTGACCGACGCGGCGCGGCGGCAGGATCGCGGCGCCTTCTTCCGCTCGATCCACGGCACGCTCTGCCATCTGCTCTGGGCCGACCGGATGTGGCTCTCGCGCTTCGCCGACACGCCGCAGCCCACCGTTCCGGGCAGTGAATCCTCGCGGATGATCGAGGCCTGGGACGAACTCGTCGCCGAGCGGCGTGCCACCGATGCGCTGATCGGCGAATGGGCCGCCGGGCTCTCGCCGGAATGGCTTGCCGGTGAGCTGACCTGGGTTTCGGGGATTTCGCGCCGGGAACTCACGCGGCCGAAAGCCCTGCTCGTCGCCCACTTCTTCAACCACCAGACGCATCATCGCGGCCAGGTCCACGCCATGCTGACCGCGGCCGGCGCCAGGCCCGACGATACCGACCTGATGCTGGTCGACGAACGGGGCTAAGCTCAGCGCTCTTCGGTTTTCTTCGCTGCGCCGGCCGGCTTTGACCCGGTCCTGCCGCGTTGCTCGTCGGCCACGGACGCCGTCGTGTTCTGGCTCAGCTTCTGGAACAGGCCGAGGCCGACCATGGCGAGAACCGCCAGCAGGACGAGCAGGGCCGGATAGAC
>NZ_JAKFED010000172.1:0-26687 GCF_036675845.1 Allobosea sp.
CAGCGGCGCCGGCGAGGGCGCGGGTTCCTGCGCCTGGGCGATCACGGCCGGCCTGGCCGGCGGCTCCGGCGCGGCGGTGGGCGCTTCGGCGACCATCGGGGCGGTGCGGCCGCCAGTGCTGGCGCGGGGCAGGGAGGCGACGACGAGGTCGGTCATGAGCTTGTCGCGGGCGGCGCCGGAGCGGCCGCCGAGCACGACGGAGACGATGTGGCGGCCATCGGCCTTGGCCGAGGTCATCAGGTTGAAGCCGGAGGCGCGGGTGTAGCCGGTCTTGATGCCGTCCACGCCCTCGACGCGGCCGAGCAGCTTGTTGTGGTTGCGATAGGTGCCGCCGTCGTAATTGAACACGCGCGTGCCGAACATCGGGTAGTAGCGCGGGAAGCGTTCCTGGATGGCGCGAGCCAGGATGGTGAGATCGCGCGCCGTCGTCAGGTTCGCCGGCTCGTGCGGCAAGCCGTGCGGATTGTAGAAGGTGGTGCGGCTCATGCCGAGCGAGCGCGCCCTGGCGGTCATCATCCGCGCGAACTCGTCCTCGGAGCCGGCGACGCTCTCGGCCACCACCATGGCGACGTCGTTGGCCGACTTGGTGACGAGGGCCAGGATCGCATCCTCGACCTCGATGGTCTCGCCGGGCTTGAAACCGATCTTGGACGGCGCCTGCCTGGCGGCGTAGGACGAGACCGTGAGCGGGGAATCCATGCGGAAGCGGCCGCGCTCGAGCTGCTCGAACAGCAGATAGAGCGTCATGACCTTGGTGAGCGAGGCGGGGATGCGCGGGGCATCCTCATTGGTCGCGTGCAGCGTGCGGCCGCTCTTCACGTCGACGACCATCGCGGCATAGGGCGGGGAGTAGCCGCCGCCGACATGGCGCCGCTTCTTGCGCGCCGCCTCGGCGGGGGAGACGGTCGCGGCCAGGGTGACGGCAGCGACACTCACCAGCCCGATGAACGCGAACAAGCGTCCGCGCCGGGTACCAACGCAACCAGAAACCATGCAACCCGCCTCAACTCGAAACTGCCGTCCGGCCCGCCGAGGCACGGCTTTCGCCGTGGCACGAAGGACACACTGGAGGAGGTTAGAACGATGCGGTTACGGAGGTGTTAAGCCTGCGGCGGGCGGTATCGCTGCGAACCATTCTTCCGGTCTGCCGGGCGGCCCTGCATTTGATGCATTGCAGCGCGTTCTTGACTTTCATGTTGCGCTGCACAATATGTGGGCTGTCCCCGGTGGTGAACGCTTTCATCTGACCTTGGGGCGAGGAACCTGGGCCGCAAGGCTCGTCAGTCAAGAGGCGGCGCCCCCTGAGGCGCTGTGGGAAAAAACATGATCCAGCAGTTCGAGACCATCCAGAAGGCCTCCAAAGAGAACGTCGACGCCGCCCTGAAGTCGTTCGGCGCCACCTCGAAGGGCGTGCAGACGCTCGCCGTCGAGGCCACCGACTACGCCAAGAAGTCGTTCGAGGCCGGCACGGCCGCGATCGAGAAGCTTGCCGGCGTCAAGACGCTCGACAAGGCCATCGAGATCCAGACCGACTACGCCAAGACCGCGTTCGAGGGCTATGTCGCCCAGGTCACGAAGATGGGCGAGCTCTTCACCGCCATCGCCAAGGATGCCTACAAGCCGTTCGAAGGCATCGTCGCCAAGTCGGTCCCGACCGCCGCCAAGTGATTGGCCCAAAATGACTCGCCGCCGGCGTGATGCCGGCGTGCGACATCATCGCGATCTTCGAAAGCCCGGCCCGCAATGGCCGGGCTTTTTGCTTGCCTGGCCCTTGCGCCTGTGGGCGCCGGTGCGGAACGGGCTGGCGAAGCCGGCGCGACGCCTGTAAATTCACGGACGAAGCATTATCTTGGGGTCGAACGCCGGAAGAGAACCCTTGAACCCAGCAGCCGCCATGCCGATCGAAACGGACCCGCACGCCGGCCGCAGCCGGGCAGAGCGCACCGAGCGGTTAGTGCCCCGGCTGGCCAGCCGGCCGCGCCCGCCGGCAACGCCGGTCGATGGCGGCCGCGACGGGGCAGGCACCGGCGCTGCCGTCCTGACCCGGACCCGGACGCGCAAGCCCAATCTCTACCGCGTCCTGATCCTCAACGACGATTACACCCCGATGGAGTTCGTCGTGCATGTGCTGGAGCGCTTCTTCAACAAGGACCGGGCCGAGGCGACGCGCATCATGATGCATGTCCACCAGAACGGCGTCGGCGAATGCGGGGTCTTCACCTATGAGGTCGCCGAGACCAAGGTGACCCTGGTGATGGACCTGGCGCGCAAGCATATGCATCCGCTGCAATGCGTGATGGAGAAGAAGTAGTCGTGAAGCCGATCACCATCCCGGAAACGGTCTAGGAGCGCACCCGTGCCGAGTTTCTCGCGCAGTCTCGAACAGGCGCTTCACCGGGCCCTCGCGCTCGCCAATGAACGCCACCATGAATATGCGACGCTGGAGCATCTGCTGCTGGCCCTGGTCGACGACCAGGACGCCGCCGCGGTGATGCGGGCCTGCAGCGTCGATCTCGACACGCTGCGGCGCAACCTCGTCGACTACATCGACGCCGAGCTGACCAATCTCGTCACCGATGGGCGCGACGATTCGAAGCCGACCGCCGGCTTCCAGCGCGTGATCCAGCGCGCCGTGATCCATGTCCAGTCCTCGGGCCGAGAGGAGGTGACGGGCGCCAATGTGCTCGTCGCCATGTTCGCCGAGCGCGAGAGCCACGCCGCCTATTTCCTGCAGGAGCAGGACATGACCCGCTATGACGCGGTCAATTATATCAGCCACGGCATCGCCAAACGGCCCGGGGCGAGCGAGACGCGCGCGGTGCGCGGCGCCGACGAGGAGCCGGAGCAGCAGCGCGAGCAGCGCTCCGAATCGGGCAATGACGGCGACAAGGACAAGAAGAAGAAGGAGAGCGCGCTCGATGCCTATTGCGTCAATCTCAACCGCAAGGCGCGCGACGGGCGTATCGACCCGCTGATCGGCCGCGAGGCCGAGGTCCAGCGCACCATCCAGATCCTCTGCCGCCGGCAGAAGAACAACCCGCTGCTGGTCGGCGAGCCCGGCGTCGGCAAGACCGCGATCGCCGAAGGGCTGGCGCTGAAGATCATCCGCGGCGAGGTGCCCGAGGTGCTCGAGGACGCGACGGTGTTCTCGCTCGACATGGGCACGCTGCTCGCCGGCACGCGCTATCGCGGCGATTTCGAGGAACGCCTGAAGCAGGTGATGAAGGAGATCGAGGCCCACCCCAAGGCGATCATGTTCATCGACGAGATCCATACGGTGATCGGCGCGGGCGCGACCTCGGGCGGGGCGATGGACGCCTCCAACCTGCTGAAGCCGGCGCTGGCCGCGGGCGGGCTGCGCTGCATCGGCTCGACCACCTACAAGGAATACCGCCAGTATTTCGAGAAGGACCGGGCGCTGGTGCGCCGCTTCCAGAAGATCGACGTCAACGAGCCGTCGGTCCCGGACACGATCGAGATCCTGAAGGGGCTGAAGCCTTATTTCGAGGAGTTCCACAAGCTGCGCTACACCAACGACGCCATCAAGGCGGCGGTGGAGCTCTCGGCGCGCTATATCCACGACCGCAAGCTGCCGGACAAGGCGATCGACGTGATCGACGAGACCGGCGCCTCGCAGATGCTGGTGACCGAGGCCAAGCGCAAGAAGACGATCGGCGTCAAGGAGATCGAGGCCGCGGTCGCGACCATGGCGCGGATCCCGGCCAAGACCGTCTCCAAGGACGATGCCGAGGTGCTGCGCAATCTCGAGAACACGCTGAAGCGTACCGTCTACGGCCAGGAGAAGGCGATCGAGGCGCTGTCCTCCTCGATCAAGCTGGCGCGGGCCGGCCTGCGCGACGGCGAGAAGCCGATCGGCTGCTATCTCTTCGCCGGGCCGACCGGCGTCGGCAAGACCGAGGTCGCGCGCCAGCTCGCGCTGTCGCTCGGGGTCGAGCTCGTGCGCTTCGACATGTCGGAATACATGGAGCGCCACACCGTCTCGCGGCTGATCGGCGCGCCGCCGGGCTATGTCGGCTTCGACCAGGGCGGGCTCCTGACCGACCAGATCGACCAGCACCCGCATTGCGTGCTGCTGCTCGACGAGATCGAGAAGGCTCATCCCGACCTGTTCAACATCCTGCTGCAGGTGATGGACCACGGCAAGCTGACCGACAACAACGGCAAGCAGGTCGATTTCCGCAATGTCATCCTGATCATGACCACCAATGCCGGCGCCGCCGACATGGCCAAGAACGCCTATGGCTTCACGCGCAGCAAGCGCGAGGGCGACGATACCGAGGCGATCAACAAGCTGTTCGCGCCGGAATTCCGCAACCGGCTCGATGCGACGATCTCCTTCGGCCACCTGCCGAAGACGGTGGTGGCGCGGGTCGTCGACAAGTTCGTGCTGCAGCTCGAGGCGCAGCTCGCCGACCGCAACGTCACGATCGAGCTCTCGGACGAGGCGCGCGACTGGCTGGTCGAGAACGGCTATGACGAGGCGATGGGCGCCCGCCCGATGGCGCGGCTGATCCAGCAGACGATCAAGACGCCGCTGGCCGACGAGGTGCTGTTCGGCCGGTTGAAGAACGGCGGCGCGGTCAAGGTCGTCGTCGTCCAGTCCGAGACCGGCATCAAGGTGCTCGGCCTCGAATTCCCCGACGGGCCGGTCAAGCCCAAGCCGGAGAAGGACGTCGCCGCCGCGGCCGAGAAGCGCACGCGCAAGCCGCGCGCCAAGGGTGCCGGCAAGGGCACCGGCAAGGCCAAGGCGGGGCCCGCCGGCAGCCTGAAGCGCGGTCCCAAGCCGGATGCGCCGGTCGAGCCGCCGAAGGCGGCGCGCAGCGTCCGGACCGTCCCGAAAGTCCCGCTGACGAAGGCCTGACCCGGTGTTCTTTAAACGCAAGCCCGCCAGCGCCTGGGCACAGGACGAGCAGGTCGCCGCGCAAGCGGCGGCACCGGCGCCGAAGGAGAAGCTCGGCTGGTTCGAGCAGCGCGCCCGGCGCCGCCGGCGCCGCAAGGTGTTCGAGGAGGTGCTGGGCTGGATCCTGGTGCCGGGCTTCCTCTATCTGCTCTGGCTCGGCTATCAGGCGATCGGCGGCGTGCCCAAGGAGATCATCGACTTCGGCCAGGAGCTGATCGGCCTGGCGATGAAGAGCATCTGACCGGGACGCCTGCGCCCGGCGCAGGCCCGAAGCGCGGCAGGGCCTCTGCCCCGCCATGGCGGCAATGCGCTTTAAGCGTTTTCGCCTTGCCAGCCCGGCAGGCGGATTTCCGGGTCCCCGAGCGTTCATGATCCAGGCTTTCCTTGCCTTGCCGGCTCTGCGGAACAGGCGGCGCCTTGTTCCTCCGGCATCGCCGCCGGCGGCCGCGTGAACGCCGGCTTGCGCGCGGCCTGGCTGCACCCGGCCTTCATCGGCTTCCGCGATGCGCTGAAGCTGCCGGCCTGGGTCGTCGGGCTGGGGATGATCGGCGTCGGTTCGCTGGCGCGCGATGTCGGCTATCCGGTCGAGGCCGCGGTCCTGTCGACCGTGCTGGTCTGGGCCGGGCCGTCGCAGGTGCTGTTCTTCGCCTCGGTCGCCGCCGGCGCCGCCTGGAGCGCGATCGCGCTGGCGATCGGCTTCGCCTCGCTGCGCTTCCTGCCGATGACGATCGCGCTGCTGCCGCTGCTGCGCCGGCCGGGGCAGGGCGTCGGCATGCAGCTCCTGCTCTCGCATTTCGTCGCCGTCACCTCCTGGACGGAGGCGCTGCGCCGCCTGCCACCCTTGCCGCCGGAGCAGCGGCCGGCCTATTTCCTCGGCTTCGCCAATGCCCTGATCGCCGCCTCGGCGCTGTGCACCTATGTCGGGTTCCATCTCGCCGGGGCCGTGCCGGCGCCGGTGGCGGCCGGGCTGCTCTGCCTGTCGCCGATCTTCTTCATCGCCTCGCTGACGGCAGGAGCGCGCGGCTTCGGCGATGGCGTCGCCATCTTCCTCGGGCTGGCGCTGGCGCCGGTCGCGAGCCGGGTGGTCGGCGGCGGTTTCGATCTGCTCGCCGGCGGGCTGGTCGGTGGCAGCGTCGCCTTCGCGCTGCAGCGCTGGCGCCGGCGCGCGCGGAAGGCCGGCGCATGACGGCGCCGATCGCCTTCCTCGACGGTCCCTGGTGGCCTTATCTGGCGCTGCTGCTCTTCGCCGTGCTGCCGACCGAGATCTGGCGCTGGCTTGCCGTCGCCTTCGCCCGTCGCCTCGACGACAGTTCGCCCTGGCTCGAATGGGTGCGGCTGGTGGCGACAGCGCTGCTCGCCGGCGTCGTCGCCAAGCTGATCCTGACCCCGCCCGGTGTCCTCGCCGATGTGCCGTTGTCCGTCCGCCTGGCCGCGATCGCCGTGCCGATGGCAATCGTGCTCGCCGCCCGCCGCCGGGTGATGCTGGCGGTGCTCGCCGGAGAGGCGGTGCTGATCGGCGGGGCCTGGTGGCTGGGGTAGGAGCCCTCAGGTCTTGTTAGAGCCTGCTACTTTTACTCGGAACCACCGCCGTCATCCTGGACAAGCCGCGAAGCGGCGCAGCTCCGGGATCCATCGTAGGGCGCCGGAGCCTTATGATGGATCCCGGGCCGAGCTTCGCTCGCCCAGGATGACGGCGGTGGTTCCGAGTGAAAACAACAGGCTCTGGAGCCCCTAAGTCAGCCGGCCAGCGGCGCCAGATGGCGCAGCTTGTCGGGGTTGCGCACGATGTAGATGGCGTGGACCAGGCCGTCGCGGATGTCGAGCGCAGTGGCCTGCAGGGTCTCGCCGCGCTCGAGGCTGAGATAGCCGGGCAGGCCGTTGATCAGCACCGGCCGGTAGAGCGTCGTCTCATGGCCGGGGCCGCCGAACTTGTGGGTGATGCCGGCGAAGAAGCGCGAGACGCGGTCGAGGCCGAACAGCGGGTTCAGCGTTGCCGGCACCTTGCCGCCGCCGTCGCTGTGGAAGGCGACGTCGCGCGCCAGCAATGCCTGCAGGTCGGTCGGATCGGCCTTGTGCGAGGCCTTGAAGAAGGCCTCGGCGAAACGGGCGGCTTCCTGCGGCGCGATGGGATGGCGCGGCGGCAGGTCGAGCCGGACATGCTCGCGCGCCCGCTTGGCGAGCTGGCGGCAGGCGCTTTCGCTGCGCTCGATAGTGCGGGCGATCTCGGCGAAATCCTGGTCGAAGATGTCGTGCAGCAGGAAGGCGGCGCGTTCCAGCGGCGAGAGCCGTTCGAGCGCCAGCATCAGCGCGATCGGCGCGTCGAGCCCGGCATCGGCGGCCGGCTCGGTGCCGAGCGCCTCGACCAGCGGTTCCGGCAGCCAGCTGCCGACATAGAACTCGCGGCGGCTGCGGGCGGATTTCATCTGGTCGAGACAGAGCCTCGTGGCGATGCGCGCGAGGAAGGCGCGCGGCTGCGCGACCTCCTCCTGCTTCGTCTCGCGCCAGCGCAGCCAGGTTTCCTGGACGATGTCCTCGGCATCGCTGACCGAGCCCAGCATGCGGTAGGCGAGGCGGGTCAGGAAGCGGCGATGGCTCTCGAACGGATCGGTGGCAGGCTGCGGCGTCATTGCGGGTCCTGCTCTCAGCCGGCCGCGGCCACGGCAGCGGCCGGACGGTCGTTGGGGTGGGCCGAGCGGAAGCCGATGGCGATGCGGTTCCAGCTGTTGATCGTGGCGATCAGAAGGGTGAGATTCACCGTTTCCTCCGGGCTGAAATGGCGCAGCACTTCCTCATAGGTCTCGCTCGGCGCATGGGTTTGCGAGATCAGCGTCAGCGCGTCGGTCCAGGCCAGGGCGGCGCGCTCGCGTGGGCTATAGAGCGCGGCCTCATGCCAGGCGTCGAGCAGGAAGAGCCGGGCCGGGCTCTCGCCCTCCTTGATCGCATCGGCGGAATGCATGTGCAGGCAATAGGCACAGCCATTGATCTGCGAGGCGCGCATCTTCACCAGGTGGATCAGGCTGTGCTCGAGTCCGCTCTCCTTGATCGTGGCTTCGAGCGCGATGAGCGGCTTCATGGTGTCGGGTGCGGTGACGTAGGGGTTGAGGCGCTTGGTCATGACGGAATCCGTCTCTCATCAAAGGGTTAGAGCAGGATTCTTGCGAAAAACCGGGTTCCACTTTTTCGCATCCTGCTCTGAGGGAGGAAGCCGACCCGCCGCGACGCCGCGCCGGGCCGGCTGTTCGATCTCGCGGTTTCAGGCGGCCGCGGCCTCGCGGCGGCGATCCTGCGGATGACGGGTGCGGAAGCCGCAATTGATCCGGTTCCAGAGATTGATCATGCCGATGGCGACCGAGAGATCGACGCAATCCTTCTCGCTGAAGTGCTCGCGCAGCTCGGCGAAAGCCTCGTCGCTCGGGCTGCGATCGGCGACATGGGTCAATTCCTCGGTCCAGCGCAGGGCGGCGCGCTCGCGCGGGGTGTAGAGCTCGGACTCCTCCCAGGCGCTGAGCAGGTTGATGCGGGCTTCGCTCTCGCCTGCCTTGCGGGCGTCGCCGATGTGCATATGCAGGCAGTAGGCGCAGCGGTTGATCTGCGAGGCGCGGATCTTCACCAGCTCGAGCAGGCTATGCTCGAGCTGCGACTGGTTCACATATTCCTGCAGGCCGAGCATGGCCTTGTAGGCTTCGGGCGCGGTCTGGAAGGCGTTGAGGCGTTGGGTCATCACGGTCTCCATCATCTGCTGATGAAGACCAGGACGAGGCAGCGTGCGGCGGCGTGACATGCGCGCCGGATTTTTTTCGCCTCAGGCGTTCTTCAGCGCGGCGCGAATCTTTTCGGCTGCATCCGCCAGCTCCTCGGGCTTTGCCATCACGCTCGCCGGCGGCTTCATCGAAACCCCGTCATGGCGGGGGATGACGTGGACGTGGAGATGGAAGACGACCTGGCCGCCGGCGCTCTCGTTGAACTGCTGCACGGTGATCCCGTCGGCGGCGAAGGCCTTGAGCGCGGCCCTGGCGATGCGCTGCGAGACATGGGCGACATGGGCGAGGTCGGCCGGTTCGACATCGAGCAGGTTGCGGGCCGGGTTCTTCGGGATGATCAGCGTGTGGCCGGGCGCGCGCGGCATGATGTCGAGAAAGGCGAGCGACTTGTCGTCCTCATAGACGCGGTGCGCCGGCAATTCGCCGCGCAGGATCTTGGCGAAGATGTTGTTCGGGTCATAGGCGGTCATGGCGGCGTTCCTGTGCTTGGCAAGCGAAGCTGGCGGCTGGTGCGGGCAAACGTCAAGGCGGCGGAGGGCCGCCGAGCGGCAGCGTCTCGACGATCCGGCTTTCGAGCACGAGATCGTCGGTCGCGCCCATCAATGATAGCCCGTCGACCCGCAGGCGCAGCAGGGGCGTCTCCCAGCAGCGGGCGATCAGGGCAGCCAGCGCCTGCGTCTCGGCGGGATCGAGATCGTCGAGCAGATTATGGAGGCCGACCAGATAAAGGTCGCCGGCGGGCCGGCCGAAGGCCTGCTGGATCTGCTGGAAGGGATTCGCTCCGGCGCGGCGCTGCGGATAGGCGCGCAGATAGAGCCGGCCGCGATTGACGTTGCCGGAGAACAGGCCGCGCAGCTCGACCTCGAACGGCGCGATGCCGGCGAGCCGGGCGCGGATTTCCGATGCGATGGCCGGCGGCTCCCCGCGGCCGAGCGAGCCGACGATGGTGGCGTGCAGCCGGTCGGCGCGCTTCGGCAGGAGCTCCCAGGCGAGCTTGCCGGCGAAGGGCGAGGCGCGCAGTCCGGCGTCGAGCTCGCGCCAGGCGGGGGAGGCCTCCAGTGCGCCCTGCGGCACCGGCATCACCAGCGAGAAGATCTCGGCGTGACGGCCGCTCTCGTAGTCGCGGCCGGGCAGGCGCGGGATGGCGCGCGGATGCTCCGGCGCCAGCAGCGGCAGATGGGCGAGGCGATAGCTCTCGTCGAGCGTCAGCGGCTCGGCAAAATCGGTCAGGCTGCGGCGATAGCCGAGAGCGTCGTCGGCGCAGAATTCAACCGGCAAGGTCGGCTCCGGATCTGAAGGGCAGCTCGGCCTCGAGCGCCAGTTTCGCGGCGGCGATCTCGTGGCGCTCGCCCGGCAGATAGGCGGCGACGGCCCGCGCCAGGCCGGGATCGGCGAGGAAATGGGCGGAGCGGGTGATGACGGGCCGGTAGCCGCGCGCCAGCTTGTGCTCGCCCTGGGCGCCGGCCTCGACGCGGGCGAGCCCGTGGGCGATCGCGTAGTCGATGGCCTGATGGTAGCAGAGCTCGAAATGCAGGAAGGGGTGATCCTCGATGCAGCCCCAGTTGCGGCCATAGAGGGTATTGCCGCCGCGGAAATTGATCGCCCCGGCGATGTTGCGGCCGGCCCGCCGCGCCAGCATCAGCACGACGCGCTCGCCCATGCGCTGGCCGATCTCGGAGAAGAAGCGGCGGTTGAGATAGGGCCTTCCCCATTTGCGCGAGCCGGTATCCTCGTAGAAGGCGTGGAAATCGTCCCAGACGCTCTCGGTCAGCTCGGCACCGGTGAGCACCGCGACCTCGATGCCGGCTTCGAGCGCCTCGCGCCGCTCGCGCTTCAGCGCCTTGCGCTTGCGCGAGGCGAGCAGGCCCAGGAAATCCTCGTAAGTTGCGAAACCGCGGTTCTGCCAATGGAACTGCAGGTCGTGGCGTTCGAGATAGCCGGCCTCCAGCAGCGCCGCCAGATCGGGCTCCTGGGCGAAGGTGACATGCACCGAGGAGGCGCGGACCTCTCCGCGCAGCGCCTCCAGCCCGGCGATCAGTGCCTGGCGGGCCTCGCCGGCATGCGGACCTTCGGCGACCAGCAGGCGCGGGCCGGTCGCGGGCGTGAAGGGGGCCGCGACCTGGATCTTCGGATAATAGCGGCCGCCGGCGCGCATATAGGCCTCGGCCCAGCTATGGTCGAAGACGTATTCGCCCTGGCTGTGGCCCTTGACGAAGGAGGGCGCGGCGGCGATCAGCCGGTTCTCTTCATCCTCGACCAGCAGATAGGCCGGCGACCAGCCGGTGCGCCCGCCGACGCAGCCGCTTTCCTCCAGGGCACGCAGGAAAGCGTGCGAAATGAAGGGGTTGTCCGGGTCCGCTTGAGAAAATGATTCCGCCGCTTCAGGGGGCGATTCAAGTTTCGCGCCGGCGCCCGGATTGGCGCAGGCATCCCAGGCAGCGGCGGGAACGCCCTTCAACGAGGTCGCGACGCGGATCGTGAGACCCTCGTGCAGACCGGCTTCGCTCAAGGCCGGAAACCCTCGAAGACCATCTGGTCGGCATGCTCGGCGGCGCGGGCCCGGTCCTCCGGGCTGCGCACCGTCCAGCTCATCAGCGGCAGTCCCAGCGCCTTGCGGCAGAGGAACGGAGCCGCCGAGGGCAGGTCGCTGACCTTCCAGGAGACGAAGTCCGGTCGGCTCTCCTCGAAATGCAGGAGATTTGCGAGGGCGTGCTTCTGCGCCGCCGAGAGATGGTCGTAGTCGCGATACTGGTCATAGACGTTCATCGCGACGATGCCGCGGGCAAAGCCGGGCGCCAGCTCGCGCAGCGCCGTGACGACGAGCGGATCGAAGGATTTCAGCACGATCGGCTGATCCTTCCGGCCTTCGATGATCTTAGCGGTGCGCTTCGCCAGCCGCAGGTCGCCGTCGAAGCGGCTCTTGATCTCGATCACCAGCGGCGTCCTGCCGGCGATCGCATCGAGGAAGCCGGCCAGCGTCGGGATGCGGTCGTTCGAGCCTTTCAGTCCGATGCCGGCGAGTTCGGCCGCCTTGCGGGCGTCGACACGGCCGGTCTCGCCGGTCAGGCGCTCGAGGGTGAAGTCGTGAAAGACCAGCGCCTCCTCGTCGGCGCTGAGCTGGACGTCGCATTCGATGGCGAAGCCGCCGTCGATGGCGGCCTGCGCCGCGGCATGGGAGTTCTCGACCACGCCGCTCGCGAGATCGTGCAGGCCGCGATGGGCGATCGGGCGGGCGGTGAGCCAGGGCTGGGCGGGCATCAGGCGATCTCGAAGATCGCCTCGACCTCGACGGCGGCGTCGGCCGGCAATTCGGCGACACCGACGGTCGAGCGGGCATGGCGGCCGCGGTCGCCGAGCACCTCGACCATCAGGTCGGAGGCGCCGTTCATCACGGCGGGCAGGGCGGTGAAGTGCGGGGCGGCATTGATGAAGCCGCCGAGGCGCACGCAGCGCACGATCCGGCCGAGATCGCCGCCGAGCGCCGCCTTGGCCTGGGCGAGCAGGTTGACGGCGCAGAGCCGCGCCGCCTCGAGCCCGGCCTCGTTGAAGATCTCGCCGCCGAGCTTGCCCTTGTGCTTGTCGGAGAGCTTGCCGTCGAGCCCGAAGCAGAGCTGGCCGGAGATCACCAGGAGATTGCCGGTGATGACATAGGGCACGTAATTGGCGATCGGCGCAGCCGGTGTCGGCAGCACGATGCCGAGGGCGGCGAGCTTGGCTTCGATGGCGTTCATCGCGGGTTCTCTCGGGTTGGCCGACAGTGGCAGGCATCTTTCATGGCCGATGGCCGGCAGCCCGGCAAGCGCGGCCGGCGAAGGGCGAGCCTGCACTGCAAGCCAGGTGCGCCTTGGCCATGTTTGCGCCATCGCCGCGGTGCACCTAGGTTGCAGCGGTGGCGCTTTTTGCCGGCGCGGCGAGAATCGGGATCGGGGTTGGGCATGGGACGTTGCGGTTATGGGATCGCGGGCATGGCGATCGCCGTCCTGCTGGCGCCGGCGACGCAGGCGCAGGGCGCGGCCGAACGCGTCGTGCTGGTGCCGCACCGCGCGATCTACGATCTCGCCCTCGACGAGACCAAGCCGGCCCGCGACATCAGCATGGCGCGCGGGCGCATCGCCTTCGACTTCTCCGGGGACGCCTGCGACGGCTATGCGCTCTCCTTCCGCCAGGTCACCGAGCTGACCAGCGAGATCGGGCCGCGCATCATCGACGCGCGCACCACGAGCTTCGAGGAAGGCGACGCCAAGAGCTACCGCTTCAAGACCGAAAGCTCGACCGCCGGCGCCCCGCCAGACGTCGTCGACGGCACCGCGAAGAAGGCGGATGCGGGCTATGAGGTGCAGCTGCGCTCGCCCCGGGCCGAGACGCATCGCGAGGCCGCCGCGGCGATGTTCCCGAACGAGCAGATGAAGGCGGTGATCAACGCGGCGCGGGCCGGCCAGACCACCTTCAATGTCCGCCTCTATGACGGCGCCAACAGCGGCAAGGACGTCTACGACACCCTGTCGGTGATCGGCCGCAAGATCGAGGCGCGCCCCAGCGAGGCGCCGCTGCAGCGGCCCGAATTCGAGAAGCTGGCGCGCTGGCCGGTGACGATTTCCTATTTCAAGGTCGGCTCGGGCGAGACGACGCCGGCCTATACCGTCGCTTTCGAGCTCTATGAGAACGGCGTCACCGGGGCGATCCGGCTCGATTACGGCGCTTTCGCGCTGCGCGGCACGCTTACCCGTCTTGATCTTCTGCCGGCGGGCGACTGCGCGAAATAGGCCGGCGGCCATCGCGCAGCGCCAGGCCCTTGCCGATCGCGGCGTCGCCGAAGCGGGCGCGCACGGCGTCGAGCGCGTTCTCCACCGCTTTCAGGCGCGGCGTCTGCGTATCGGCGAGGTCGCCGCGGTCGGCGTCGGCGGGGTCGGAGAAGTCGCTCGCGCCGATGCCGATCAGCCGGTAGCGCAGGCCGGTGCATTCGCGCTTCAGGAGGTCGCGGCCGGCGGCGAACAGCCGCGCGGCGAGCTGTGTCGGCTCCGGCAGCCGGGTGGCGCGGGTGACGATGTGGAAATCGTGGCTCTTGAGCTTCAGCGTGATGGTGCGCCCGGCGAGCGCCTGCGCCTTCAGCCGCTTCGAGGTCCTCTCGCACAGGCGCCAGAGAATCGGCTCCAGCTCCTCGAAGCGGGCGAGGTCGACATCGAGCGTGGTCTCGGAGGAGACCGTCTTGGCCTCGCGGTCGACAGTGACTTGGCGGGGATCGATGCCGCGCGCCAGGTTCCGCAGGCGCGGCCCGTCCTTGCCGACGAGGCGATAGAGCGTCTCGACCTCGGCGGCGGCAAGGTCGCCGATGCTGCGGAAGCCGGCCCGGGCCAGCCGGGTCACGCCGGCCTGGCCGATGCCGGGGATCATCCCGACCGGCTTTTGCGCCAGGAAGGCGACCGCTTCCGCCCGCCCGATGATCGAGAAGCCGCGCGGCTTGTCGAGGTCGGAGGCGACCTTGGCGAGGAACTTCGCATAGGACAGGCCGACCGAGACGGTGATGCCGACCTCGTCCTCGATGCGGCGGGCGAAGCGGGCGAGCACCAGCGCCGGGCTGGCATGGTGCAGGCGCTGCGTGCCGCCGAGGTCGAGAAAGGCCTCGTCGATCGAGATCGGCTCGACCAGCGGCGTCAGCTCCTGCATCAGCGCGCGCACCTGGCGGCCCACCGCGACGTATTTCGCCATGTCGGGCTTGATCACCACGGCCTCCGGGCAGGCCTTCAGCGCCTTGAACATCGGCATGGCGGAGCGCACGCCGGACATGCGGGCGATGTAGCAGCAGGTCGAGACCACGCCGCGCTTGCCGCCGCCGATGATCACCGGCTTGTCGAGCAGGGACGGATCGTCGCGCTTCTCGACCGCGGCATAGAAGGCGTCGCAGTCGATATGGGCGAGGTGGAGCTCGTCGCGCTCGGGGTGGCGCAGCAGCCGCGGCGAGCCGCAGGCGGGGCAGCGGCGCAGCGAAGAGGCCGGCGACGCCTCGCCATGGTCGTGCAGGCAGTCGCGGCAGAGCACGCGGGCTGCCCCGGCCATGGCCGGCGTGCCGCTCACGGCTCGAAGGCTTCCGGCGGGCCGGCGAGAATTTCGCGCGCCTGCCCGATGATTTCCGGATTCAGGCTTAAGTTTCCGGCAAACTCGAGCAGCAGCGAATCGCTGGCGCAGAGATGGTCGAGCACGGCCAGCAGGAAGCCCGGTTCCTGCGCCGCCGAGCGCAAAGTCGCCGGCCCGAGCCCGGTTGCGGCCAGAAAGGGCTCCAGGCGCTCCGGTTCGGAGGCCAGGAAGGCGAGGGCGCGCAGCGCCAGCGCCTCGGCTTCCGGCGGCGTGATGGGAAGGGGCATGGCGATTTGCTCTGCGTCTCTGCGGTCAGGTTTGCGTTTCGTCAACGGCTCGTATGCTAGATTCATCATCGAACGCGGCCGCCGGCTTGGGAAGTCCGGAATATCGGACACCCCTGATGCGGCGGACTGGGGGCGGAATGACAAAGACCGTACTGATCGTCGAGGACAACGAGCTCAACATGAAGCTCTTCAACGACCTGTTGGAGGCCCATGGCTATGCGACGCTCAAGACCGCTGACGGCATCGAGGCGATCGAGCTCGCGCGGGCGCATCATCCCGATCTGATCCTGATGGACATCCAGCTGCCGGAGGTCTCCGGGTTGGAGGTGACGAAATGGATCAAGGAGGACGATGCCCTGAAGAGCATCCCGGTGATCGCCGTCACGGCCTTCGCGATGAAGGGCGATGAAGAGCGCATCCGCGACGGTGGCTGCGAGGCCTATATCTCCAAGCCGATCTCGGTGGGCAAATTCCTGGAGACGGTGCGCGCCTATCTCGGCGCGGCCTGACGGAAACGAAGGCGCCTACCATGTCAGCCCGGATCCTGGTCGTCGACGACATCGCAGCCAATGTGAAGCTGCTCGAGGCCAAGCTCTCGGCCGAGTATTTCGACGTGGTGACGGCGACGAACGGGATCGACGCGCTGGCGATCTGCGAGCGCGGCGAGGCCGACATCGTGCTGCTCGACGTGATGATGCCGGGCATGAACGGCTTCGAGGTCTGCCGGCGCCTGAAGACCGGGCCGACCACGGCGCATATCCCGGTGGTGATGGTCACCGCGCTCGACCAGCCGAGCGACCGCCTCAAGGGGCTCGATGCCGGCGCCGACGACTTCCTGACCAAGCCGCTCGACGACACCGCCCTGTTCGCGCGGGTGCGCAGCCTGGCGCGGCTGAAATCGGTGACCGACGAGTTGCGGCAGCGGGCGATGGCCTCGCGCCGGCTCGGCATCGCCGACCCGCTCGCGGCCGCCGCCGCCGAGACCGGGCTCAACGGCCGCATCCTCTTGATCGAGGACCGGCCGCTGATCGCCGAGCGCCTGACCCAGGCGCTGGCGACCTTCCATTCGATCGAGACGGAAGCCGACGCCCAGGCCGCGCTGACGCGAGCCGCCGAGGGCGATTTCGAGATCGTCCTCGTCAGCCTGGATCTGCAGGGCTATGACGGGCTTCGGCTTTGCAGCCAGCTGCGCTCGCTCGAGCGCACCCGCAACCTCTCGGTGCTGATGCTGGGCGAGGCCGAGGATCGCGGCCGCGTGCTGCGCGGGCTCGAGATCGGCGCGCACGACTTCCTGGTCCGCCCGATCGACCGCAACGAGCTGCTCGCCCGGGCGCGGACGCTGGTGCGCCGCAAGCGTTTCACCGAGCGGCTGCGCGACAGCGTCCAGTCGTCGATGGAAATGGCGGTGATGGACCAGCTCACCGGCCTGCACAACCGGCGCTATCTCGACAGCCGCATGGCCGTGCTCTTCGACGAATCGGCGCTCAGGGCGCGGGCGCTCTCGCTGCTCGTCCTCGATGTCGACCGCTTCAAGACGGTCAATGACAGTTGGGGTCACGATGCCGGCGACGAGGTGCTGCGCGAATTCGCCGACCGGGTCCGGGCCTGCACGCGCGGCATCGACCTGGTCGCCCGGATGGGCGGGGAGGAGATCGTCGTGGTCCTGCCCGATACGGCGCTCGACGCCGCCCGCGCCGTGGCCGAGCGCATCCGCGAACGGGTCGAGAGCGGGCCCTTCCAGATCCAGGGCGGCGCCCGCAGCATCGCTGTCACGGTCTCGATCGGGGTCGCCAGCCGGCGCGCCGGCGACGCCGCCGCCACCGAAATGCTGAAGCGCGCCGACGAGGCGGTCTATCTGGCCAAGGCGGCGGGCCGCAACCGCGTCATCGTCGCCACCGCGGCCTGATGCGCTCGCTCGGAGGCAGGCCGTTCCCGTCCCCACACCGTCATTGCGAGCAAAGCGAAGCAATCCAGGAGGGCTGGCTCTGCCGCTCCTGGATTGCTTCGTCGCTTCGCTCCTCGCAATGACGGCAGCGTGCCGTCGCCGGTGTTCTGCAAGAATTCCGGAGAGGAAACTGGCCTAAACTGTTGCCGCAGGCCGGTAATCCGTCCCGCACCCCGCCGGCATGGTCAACAGGATCGGTTAGCCGGTAAGGTTAAGTAACGATGAAGATTGGTGAATCAACCCTAAACGATTGATTCGGAGGGGCTTCCGCGTAGGGTCGTTTCCAGAGCGGCGGCGGCGAAAGCCAGCCGCCCGGAATGCCCCCCGGGAGCTCAGGTTCCGCCGCATCTCCTGGGAAACCGGTGGGCTCGGCCGGTCGGTGGCGAGATTTCTGGCCTCATCAGAATCCGCCATCGGCCGGCCACCATGCGCTCCCTGCGGGAAGCCGGCGGTGGCCGGTCAGCGGAAGGCTCGCTCGAACAGCACCGGCAGCCAGTATCCGAGCAGGCCGAAGGCCGCCAGCAGCCCGAGCAGGACCAGCGCCGCCCTGACGCGATGGAACCACAGGCGCGATTCGTCGACCTCCACGATCAGACGCAGGAAGCGACGCAACGGACCGGTGACGGGCGGGCGCGGCTCGGCAGGGATTTGGCCGTTCAAGGCGAGGCTCCGGGGAAAAGAGCGGGGCGATGGCCGCTCTGCGAGCTTATGGGAGATGCAGAAACGGCGCCAGAGCCTGCCACAGCGGCGGGCCGGAGGCTGTCAGGATGGAAGCGGGCCGGGAGGGGCGGGACCCGTTTCAGGGAGAGGCCGGGCGCAAACGCAAAAACCGCCCGGATCGGGCGGTTTTTTTAGCAGGGAACAAGATTGTAAGGCGCGTGCGCCTTACTTGATCTTGGCTTCCTTGAACTCGACGTGCTTGCGCGCGACGGGATCGTATTTCTTCTTCGACATCTTCTCGGTCATCGTACGCGAGTTCTTCTTGGTCACGTAGAAGAACCCGGTGTCGGCCGTCGAGACGAGCTTGATCTTGATGGTCACGGCCTTGGCCATGGCGAAGCCCTCGAACTGATGGGGCCGTCCTCGACCCGCGCAAGAAAAGAAAAGGGCCGGGCAAGCCCGGCAATCCGATGGCTGCGGAATGCCGTATCGGCGCCCGCAAGTCAAGGAAATATCGGGCGGCCGTGCGGTCGCCCCGGGAATGGCCGCCTGCGCGGGTGTCGCGCCTCAGATCAGCTCGCGCACGAAGCTGCCGCGCTTCTCCCAGTAGAACGGCACCGGCAGATGCGCGCCGAAGCCGGCCTTCAGCCGTTCCTCGACCTCGGCGATGATCACCTTGGTGATGGTCGGCAGGTCGAGCTCGCGGGCTTCGTCGAAGGTGACGGAGACAAGATCGACCAGCTCGGAGTCCGGGCCGATCACGCCCTCGACCTTGCCGGCGACGGCCCTGGCGTCGACGGTGAAGAAGCGGGTGTCGAAACGCTTCGGCCGGCGCGGCGGGGTGATGGCGCGGGCGACGAAGGTTATGGCGCCGAGATCGGGGAAGATGCCTTTCGCCGCGAAATCGGCCCAGACGCCGGGCGGCGGATTTTCCGGGGCGCCATAATCGGCGCTGCCGAAGAGCAGGCCGGTCTCCTCGAAGGTCTCGCGGATGGCGGCGAGCACCAGCGCCCGGCCGCGCTGGGCGCTCGGGCGCACGCAGCGCGCCGCCAGCCGCTGCTCGCAAGGGGAGGCGAGCGCGCCGGCAGCGGTCATGCGGCGATCCTCCGGATCGATCCGCCCGCCGGGGAAGACGTATTTCCCGGGCATGAACTTGTGGCCGGAATGGCGCTTGCCCATCAGCACGCGCGGCTTTGCCCCCGAATGATCGAGGATCAGCATGGTCGCGGCATCGACCGGGCGCAGATTCGTCGCCGTGCGGACGCGCTCGGCCTGGGTCAGGGTGACGGTATGATCGTTCATCGGCCGCCTGTCCTGCTCGACGCGGGTTGAATCTCGGGTTGTGGCGCGGGGCCGCCGAAGCCGTGCATGCGCAGCGCCCATTGCAAGCCGATGACCGCACCCTTCGCCGGCTGCATCAGCGCCAGGCAGAGCACCACCGTCAGCAGCGGCCAGACCCACATATGCATGGCCATCGACCATTCGGAGTATTTTTCGGCCAGCACCAGGCCGCCGACGACGATATGGCCGACGATGGTGATGACGATATAGGGCGGCAGGTCGTCGGCGCGCTGATGGTAGAGCGCCTCGCCGCAAGCCTCGCAGGCCTCGACCGGCTTCAGGAAGGCGCGGAACAGGCGGCCCTCGCCGCAATGGGGACAGCGGCCCCTCAGGCCGCGACCGACCGCCTGGCGCCAATCGCGCTCGGCGGCCGGAGCCGTGAGGTCGTGATATTGGACGGACATGGCTCTCTTCACCTTCGAGGCGTCGGCCTCAGCGCTTCCGGCCCGGCTTGGCGCGGGCGGGCCCGGCCATATTGCGCCTTGCAGCTAGGGGACGCGCGGATTTTTTGAAAGAGCGGTTCGATGTCACATGCCGCCCCTCGGTGAGCAACTCGAAGCGCAGGGCGCCGGCGACTGGCGCGGCCTCGACCAGGCGGACATGGACGCGGTCGCCGAGGCGCCAGCTTTCGCCGGAGCGCTCGCCGATCAGGGCATGGGCCGCCTCGTCATAGCGGTAGTAATCGGCGCCCAGCGTCGAGGCGGGGACGAAGCCGTCGGCGCCGGTGCCGTCGAGCTTGACGAAGAGCCCGGCGCGGTTGAGCCCGGCGATGCGGCCGTCGAAGCTGGCGCCGATCTGGTCGGCGAGGAAATGCGCGACCAGCCGGTCGGTGGTCTCGCGCTCGGCCGCCATGGCGCGGCGCTCGGCCGCCGAGATCCGGGTCGAGACCTCGCGCAGCTCGGCGAGCGTCGTTCCCTTCGGCAGGCCGTCATCGCCGCGCTTCAGCACCGAAATCAGGGCGCGATGGACGACGAGATCGGCATAGCGCCGGATCGGCGAGGTGAAATGGGCGTAACGACGGAGATTCAGGCCGAAATGGCCGTAATTCTCGGCGACATACTCGGCCTGGGCCTGGGTGCGCAGCACGACCTCGTTGAGGAAGAGCTCGTTCTCGGAGCCCTTGATCATCTTGAGGATGCGGTTGAACAGCACCGGCCGCAGCGCGCCGTCCTTGGGCAGCTTGATGCCGATCGAGGCCAGGACCTCGCCGAGCACCCGCATCTTCTCGAGCGAGGGCTCGTCATGGCAGCGATAGATCAGATGGCTGCCGGCCTTCTCCAGCGTCTCGGCGGCGGCGACATTGGCGAGGATCATGAACTCCTCGATCAGCCTGTGCGCCGCCAGGCGCTCCGGCACGACGACGCGCTCGACCGAGCCGTCGGCTTTCAGGATCAGCTTGCGCTCGGGCAGATCGAGATCGAGCGGCTGGCGCGCGTCGCGGGCGCGGGCCGCGACGCCATAGGCGGCCCAGAGCGGCATCAGGATGCTCTCGCGGAGCGGGTCGGTCAGGTCGTCCGGCTTGCCGTCGATCGCGGCCTGGGTCTGCTGATAGGAGAGCTTGGCGGCCGAGCGCATCAGGATGCGGTGGAAGCTATGGCCCTTCTTCGAGCCGTCGGACTTGAGCACGAGGCGGACCGCCAGCGCCGGCCGGTCCTGCCCGCCACGCAGCGAGCAGAGATCGTTCGAGATCCGCTCCGGCAGCATCGGCACGACGCGGTCGGGGAAATAGACCGAGTTGCCGCGCTCCAGCGCCTCGCGGTCGAGCGCCGAGCCCGGCCGGACATAGGACGCGACATCGGCGATGGCGACGGTGACGACATGGCCGCCCGGGTTTTCCGGATCTTCGTCCGGCGCCGCATGGACGGCGTCGTCATGGTCCTTGGCGTCGGCGGGGTCGATGGTGATCAGCGGCAGCTTCCGCCAGTCCTCACGGCCGGCCGGCGTCGCCGCCGGGGCGGCTTCCGCCTCGGCCAGCGCGGCCGGCGAGAACTCGTGGGGAATGCCGTGGGCATGGATCGCGATCAGGCTGACGGCGCGCTCCGATTTCAGCGAGCCGAGCCGTTCGCGCACCCGCGCCTCGGGCGGGCCGAAGCGGCTCTCGCGCCGCAGCGAGACCGAGACCAGGTCGCCGTCCTGGGCGTCGCCGGTCTGGCCCTTCGGAATCAGCGCCTCGCGGCCCTGCGCCTTCTTGTCGACCGGAATCAGCCGGCCGGAACCGTCGGGCAAGGCGCGGAAGATGCCGAGCACCTGTGCCTTGGCCTTGCCCATCAGCTTCAGCACCCGGCCGGACCAGGCGATGCCGTCGGGGCCGCGCAGGCGGGTCAGCTTGAGCAGGACATGGTCGCCGATGCCGGGGGCGGCGACGGCGGGACCGGGCTTGCGCGAGCGCGACAGGCGAGCGCGTTCCACCAGGATCTTCGGCGCCGCGCCCTGATCGGCCTCGTTCCATTCGAGCGGCGCGGCGACGAGGTCGCCCTCGCGGTCGCGCGCCTTGATCTCGCAGAGCAGCACCGCGGGCAGGGCGCTGTGCTTGCGCACCGGCGATCCGCCATCGGGCGCGTCCGTATCCTCCTCGATCTCGCGCAGCAGCCGCTTCAGCCAGATCTTGCCGCCGCCATCGAGGCCGAACGCCTTGGCGATGTCGCGCCGGCCCGGCTCGCGGCCAGCGGCGCGTTCCTCCTCGATGAAGTCGAGGATCGCCTGGCGGGGGAAATCAGGGGCTGGCGCTGGCAAGCGGCGGGCTCGTCCGGGTAAGGGGCTTCGCGAAGGGCTCCGCCTCTCTCTGCCATGTCCGCGCCAGGCGCGCCAGAACCGGCCGCGCAGGGCCGCTGGCGCAAATGAGAAGGGCTGCCCTCGCGGGCAGCCCTTCCATTGCCGAACCGCAGCCCCGGTAACAGGGCACTGCGTTGCGGAAACTCACGCGGAACCGAACCCCCATGTGGGACGAGTCCAGGTCACGCAGCCCCGCAACAGCGGTTGATGACAATGAGACACTGGATCACCTCCTTTCAGTTGTTACCGACAAGAGGAGGCTATGGTGATTCCAGCGCGTCCGTAAACGGTAAAGATTCAGCGCCCACATCCCACTCTGCTGCCGAAAAAGACGGCGCTTTTCCTGCATCATACGGGCGGCGCCCAAATTTTACTCAGTCGATTTGCCCGCCGGTTGTGCAAAGGCGCCTTTCGCGCCGGGCTTCGGCGCCAAAACCTGCAAAACAGGCCTGAAACCGCGCCGGATGCTGCGTCGATGCCGCTTTTGCTGCGTCCGCGAAAGGGTGCGCGGCGGTTGGCACGTCGCTTGCGATCTTCCCCCGGCCAGCCAGCAAGGCTGCGCCGCGCCCGGCACGGGGCGGGGTCAACAGAATCGTTCGGGGGACATCTCGGTGAAGATCACTCGTCGCGTGGTAATGGGCGCCGCCTTCGCGGGCGCCACGGCTCTCTCGCTGCTGCCGGCGGCGGCGCAGGAGACCATCAAGGTCGGCATCCTGCACTCGCTCTCCGGCACGATGGCGATCTCGGAGACGACGTTGAAGGACGTCATGCTCATGCTGATCGAGGAGCAGAACAAGAAGGGTGGCGTGCTCGGCAAGAAGCTCGAGGCGGTCGTCGTCGATCCGGCCTCGAACTGGCCGCTCTTCGCCGAGAAGGCGCGCGAGCTGATCGTCAAGGACAAGGTCTCGGCCGTGTTCGGCTGCTGGACCTCGGTCTCGCGCAAATCGGTGCTGCCGGTGTTCAAGGAGCTGAACTCGATCCTGTTCTACCCCGTCCAGTACGAGGGCGAGGAGAGCGAGCGCAACGTGTTCTACACCGGCGCCGCGCCGAACCAGCAGGCGATCCCGGCCGTCGACTATCTCGCCAAGGAGGAGAAGGTCGAGCGCTGGGTGCTCGCCGGCACCGACTATGTCTATCCGCGCACGACCAACAAGATCCTCGAGGCCTATCTTCTCGCCAAGGGCGTGAAGAAGGAGGACATCCTGATCAACTACACGCCGTTCGGCCATTCCGACTGGCAGACCATCGTCTCCGACATCAAGAAGTTCGGCTCGGCCGGCAAGAAGACCGCCGTGGTCTCGACCATCAATGGCGACGCCAACGTGCCGTTCTACAAGGAGCTCGGCAACCAGGGCATCAAGGCGACCGACATCCCGGTGGTGGCGTTCTCGGTCGGCGAGGAAGAACTCGCCGGCATCGACACCAAGCCGCTGCTCGGCCATCTCGCCGCCTGGAACTACTTCCAGTCGGTCAAGACGCCGGAGAACGACGCCTTCATCAAGCAGTGGCAGGCCTTCAAGAAGTCGGACAAGGCCGTCACCAACGATCCGATGGAAGCCCATGTCATCGGCTTTGCCATGTGGGTGAAGGCGGTCGAGAAGGCGAAGTCGACCGATCCCGACAAGATCATCGAGGCGCTGCCCGGCATCGAGGCGCCGAACCTGACCGGCGGCGTCTCGAAGATGCTGCCGAACCACCACATCACCAAGCCGGTGCTGATCGGCGAGATCAAGGCGGACGGCCAGTTCGACGTGGTCTCGAAGACCGGCCTCGTCGCCGGCGACGCCTGGTCGAAGGAGCTCGACGGCTCGAAGGACCTGGTCGGCGATTGGGTCGAGAAGAAGTGCGGCAACTTCAACGTCAAGACCGGCAAGTGCGGCGGCGCCTGAGGTCATGAGGGGGAGGGCGGCACGGTCGGAAAGCCCGGCCGCCCTTCGCATTCTAACCTCTCGCAGGTTCTGAACCCTCCGAACAAGGCGCGGGGAACCCCTCTCCCGTGTGGGAGAGGGGCAGGGGTGAGGGACTGCCCTCAGACGCCGTAGCTGTGCCTTGCCGCTTCTCGGATGAGAGCCGATCGAGCCCCGTTGTTTGCTGGCGGGCCCTCACCCCTACCCCTCTCCCACACGGGAGAGGGGATCCCGCGCTCCACTTTCTGACAGCCTGCGCATCAAGACCAGAAACGAGCCGATGCCCTTTCTCTCTTCCCTCCTGCGATCGCTGGCCATCGTCGCGGCTCTGCTGTCCGCGCCAGCCGTCGCACTCGCGCAGCAAGCCGCCGAGGAAGCCTTCACCCGCTTCGGTGCCGACAGCTACTCGGACACGGCCCGCGCCATCGACATCCTCGTCCAGTCCGCCCATCCGCAGGCGGCGCCGATCATCGAGGCGCTGGCCGAGGGGCGGCTTCTCGCCGGCGGCGGAACTGTCGCGGTCAGGACGAAGGAAGGCGCCTTTCTCGACGCCCGCACTGGCCAGAAGCTGGCCTCCGAGCCGGCCGGAACCAGCCCGGTCAGGCTCAACAACAATGTCAGGCGCGTGATCCAGGGCGCGCTCGGCGGGCTCGGCCTGCTCGCTGCCGATCCGGCGCGGCGCGCCGCCGCCGCAGAAGCGGTGTTCCGGGCGCGCGACGCCGCGCTGCTGCCGGTGCTGGAGAGCGCCATCGCCAGGGAGACCGACGAGAAGGCCAAGGCTGCGCTGCGCCAAGCGCAGGCGGCGATCCTGATCGCCAGGGCCGATGCGCCGCCCTTCGACCGGCTCGCCGCCATCGACGTGCTGCGCGAACGCGGCGACCAGGACGCGCTTGCCGCGCTGCGCTCGCTGCCGGGCGACGCTTCTGCGGCGCTGAAGGAGGCGCAAACGCGCGCCATCTCGGAGATCGAGGGCAAGCTCGCTCTGTGGCGGGCCGGGCAGAACCTCTGGTACGGGCTCTCGCTCGGCTCGGTGCTGCTGCTCGCCGCGATCGGCCTCGCCATCACCTTCGGCGTGATGGGCGTGATCAACATGGCGCATGGCGAGATGGTGATGCTCGGCGCCTACACCACCTTCGTGGTGCAGGAACTGATCCGCACCCGCTTTCCCGGCCTGTTCGACTGGTCGCTGGCGATCGCTTTACCGGCCGCCTTCATTGTCGCTGGCGTTGTCGGCATCGCCATCGAGCGCGGCGTCATCCGCTTTCTTTACGGACGACCGCTGGAGACGCTGCTCGCGACCTGGGGCATCAGCCTGATCCTGCAGCAGGCGGTGCGTACCGCGTTCGGGCCGACCAATCGCGAGGTCGGCGCGCCGAGCTTCATGTCGGGCGCCTTCGAGTTAGGGGGCCTCGCGATCACCTGGAACCGGCTCTGGATCATCGTCTTCGCGGCCATCGTCTTCATGGCGCTGCTCGCCATCCTGAAGCTGACGCCGATGGGCCTGCAGATGCGGGCGGTGACGCAGAACCGGCGCATGGCCTCGGCGATGGGCATCCGCACCGGCCGGATCGACGCGCTGACCTTCGGGCTCGGCTCCGGCGTCGCGGGCCTTGCCGGCGTCGCGCTCTCGCAGATCGACAATGTCAGCCCCAATCTCGGCCAGAGCTACATCATCGACTCATTCATGGTCGTGGTCTTCGGCGGCGTCGGCAATCTCTGGGGCACGCTGATCAGCGCCATGACGCTCGGCGTCGCCAACAAGCTGCTGGAGCCTTACGCGGGCGCGGTGCTCGGCAAGATCGCGCTGCTCGTCTTCATCATCCTGTTCATCCAGAAGCGCCCGCGCGGCCTGTTCGCGCTGAAGGGCCGGGCGGTGGAAGCATGATCACCCGCTTCCTCATCGCCAACATGGACCGGCGCGGGCTCGTCTTCCTCGCCCTCGTCGCGGCCATCGCGGTCGCGGTGCCGGCGGCGAACCTGCTGCTGCCGGCCGGCTCGCCCTTGCATGTCTCGACAGCGACCATGTCGCTCTGGGGCAAGTATCTCTGCTTTGCGCTGCTGGCGATCTCGCTCGACCTGGTCTGGGGCTATTGCGGCATCCTCTCGCTCGGCCATGGCGCCTTCTTCGCGCTCGGCGGCTATGCGATGGGCATGTACCTGATGCGCCAGATCGGCTCGCGCGGCGTCTATGGCAACCCGGTGCTGCCCGATTTCATGGTCTTCCTGAACTGGCAGGAACTGCCCTGGTACTGGTACGGCTTCTCCTCCTTCCCCTTCGCCATGCTGATGGTGCTGGCCGTGCCCGGCCTGCTTGCCTTCGTCTTCGGCTGGTTCGCCTTCCGCTCCCGCGTCACCGGCGTCTATCTCTCGATCATCACCCAGGCGCTGACCTATGCGCTGCTGCTCGCCTTCTTCCGCAATGATATGGGCTTTGGCGGCAATAACGGGCTGACCGATTTCAAGGACATTTTGGGCTTCAGCGTGCAGGCGCAAGCCACGCGGGCGGCGCTCTTCGCGATGACCTGCGTCATGCTGATCGCCGGCTTCCTGATCGCCCGCGGCATCGTCTCGTCCAAGCTCGGCAAGGTGGTGATCGCGATCCGGGATGCGGAATCGCGGACGCGCTTCCTCGGCTACCGGGTCGACCGCTTCAAGCTCTTCGTCTTCACCGTCTCGGCCTGCATGGCGGGCGTCGCCGGCGCGCTCTACGTGCCGCAGGTCGGCATCATCAATCCCGGCGAGTTCGCCCCGGCCAATTCGATCGAGACCGTGATCTGGGTCGCGGTCGGCGGGCGGGGCACCTTGGTCGGCGCGGCGCTCGGGGCCGTCGTGGTCAACTGGGCCAAGACCGTGTTCACCTCGGGCTTCATGGCGCCCTACTGGCTGTTCGCGCTCGGTGCGCTCTTCGTCTTCGTCACCCTGTTCATGCCCAAGGGAATTTTGGGCACGGCGCAGGGCTGGTGGGAAGGCCGCAAGCGGCCAGCGCCCGTGCCAGCGGCCGAACCGGCTCCGGCGGAGTAA
>NZ_JAKFED010000168.1:0-5673 GCF_036675845.1 Allobosea sp.
TCGCCGCCGAAGAGGCCGAGATTGGCATGCATGATGCGCACCCCGTCCTCGGCCATGGCCTTGAAGGTGCACTCAGCACCAAAGGCCTTCTCATAGAAGGCGATCGCCTCCGTACCGCCCTTGACGCAAAGGTGCGGCTGCAGCGGCGGGGGATTGGGGCCGAAAGCCATGACTTGCTCCTCCCGGCTTAAACGAACGTGCGCACGACCATCAGCAGGAGCCCGGCAGCGGCGATGCTCCATGCCAGGCTGCGGACATAGGGAATGCCCGCCAGATAGAGCGGCAGGTAGGCGATACGAGCCGCAAGCCAGAGCAGCGCCCCGATCAGGCCCAAGCCGTCGACCCGTCCCATGGCGATCAGGGTCAGGGCCAGGATGCCGAAGGCAGGGAAGGTCTCGAGGTAGTTGCGGAGCGCGCGCTCGGCGCGGCCCGCAAGAACGCCCTTCGGCTTGAGCCCTTCATCGCGCGGCCCGGCATTCCAGGCCGAGCCGAGCTCCCGTGTCGCCGCGAATGCCTGCACGACGATATGGATCAGGAGCAGAACGACGCTCCCGGCGATCAGCGCAGCCATGAAGGCGGCCTGCCCCATGGCCAGGTCTCAGAGATCCAGCACGAGCCGCGCCGGGTCCTCCAGCGCCTCCTTGATGCGGACCAGGAAGGTCACCGCCTCCTTGCCGTCGATGATGCGGTGGTCGTAGCTGACCGCGAGATACATCATCGGGCGCACGACGATCTGGCCGCCGACGACCATCGGCCGCTCCTGGATCTTGTGCATGCCGAGGATTGCCGATTGCGGCGCGTTCAGGATCGGCGTCGACATCAGCGAGCCGTAGACGCCGCCATTCGAGATCGTGAAGGTGCCGCCCTGCATGTCCTCGATCTTGAGCGAGCCGTCGCGCGCCTTCTTGCCAAGCGCGCCGATCTCCTTCTCGACACCGGCGATGGAAAGCTGGTCGGCATCGCGCACCACCGGCACCACCAGGCCCTTGTCGGTGCCGACCGCGACCGCGACATGGTAGTAGTTCTTGTAGACGATGTCGGTGCCGTCGATCTCGGCGTTGACCGACGGGATTTCCTTCAGCGCCTGGACGCAGGCCTTCACGAAGAAGCCCATGAAGCCAAGCTTCACGCCGTGCTTCTTCTCGAAGACGTCCTTGTACTGGTTGCGCAGCGCCATCACCGCCGACATGTCCACCTCGTTGAAGGTGGTCAGCATCGCGGCCGTGTTCTGCGCCTCCTTGAGGCGGCGCGCGATGGTCTGGCGCAGCTTGGTCATCTTGACGCGCTCTTCGCGCGAGGCGTCGTCCGGAGCGGAAGGCGCGCGCATCTGCGCCGGCGCCGCAGGAGCCGAGGCCGCGACGGCCGGGCCGGTCGCGATCGCCGCCAGCATGTCGCCCTTGGTGACGCGGCCATCCTTGCCCGAGGCGGAGACGCTCGCGGGATCGACGCCGCTCTCGGCGGCGAGGCGGCTGACGGCCGGGCCGGAATCGGCGGCCTTGGTCGCCGGCTTGATCGGCGTGTCGCCGGCGACCGCGCCGGCCTTCTTCTGCGCCTCGGCCGAGGTCTCGGCGCCGGCCTTGCCGGCGGCCTGGGCGACCGCGGCATCGGCCTTCTTCTCATCCTTGGCGGGCGCTGACGCCTTGCCCTCGCCGGCCGAGATCGTGCCGAGCAGCGCGCTGACGCCGACCGTCTCGCCCTCCTTGGCGACGATCTCGCCGAGCACGCCGGCAGCCGGCGCGTTGACCTCGAGCGTGACCTTGTCGGTCTCGAGCTCGACCAAAGGTTCGTCGGCCTTCACCGCGTCGCCCGGCTTCTTGAACCACTTGCCGATCGTGGCCTCGGAGACGGATTCGCCGAGGGTGGGTACGCGGATTTCGGTCGCCATGTCAGGCCTCTTCAGATGTCTCTTTATCGGGGCGTCGGATCAGGCCGCGAAGGCCTCGTCCAGGAAAGCGTTGAGCTGGGCGAGATGCTTCGACATCAACCCGGTCGCCGTCGCCGCCGAGGCCGGCCGGCCGACATAGCGCGGGCGCTTCGACTTCGAGCCGGCATGGCCCAACACCCATTCGAGATAGGGCTCGACGAAGGTCCAGGAGCCCATGTTCTTCGGCTCCTCCTGGCACCAGACCACGTCGGCGCCCTTGAAGCGCGACAGCTCGTGCGCCAGCGACTTCAGCGGGAACGGATAGAGCTGCTCGACGCGCATCAGGTAGACATCGTCGACGCCGCGCTTCTCGCGCTCCTCGAGCAGGTCGAAATAGACCTTGCCGCTACACAGCACGACCCGGCGGATCTTCGAGTCCTTGACCAGCTTGGTCGAGGAGTTGCCGCGCTCGGCGTCGTCGTGCAGGACGCGGTGGAAGGTCGAGCCCTCGGCCAGTTCGTCGAGCGCCGAGACGCAGCGCTTGTGGCGCAGCAGCGACTTCGGCGTCATCAGGATCAGCGGCTTGCGGAAGTCGCGCTTCAGCTGGCGGCGCAGGATGTGGAAATAGCTCGCCGGCGTCGAGCAGTTCGCCACCTGCATGTTGTCCTCGGCGCACATCTGCAGGAAGCGCTCGAGCCGGGCGGAGGAGTGCTCCGGCCCCTGGCCCTCATAGCCATGCGGCAGCAGGCAGACCAGGCCGGACAAGCGCAGCCATTTGCGCTCGCCCGAGGAGATGAACTGGTCGAACACCACCTGCGCCCCGTTGGCGAAGTCGCCGAACTGCGCCTCCCAGCAGGTCAGCGCGTTCGGCTCCGACAGGGTGTAGCCGTATTCGAAGCCGAGCACGGCCTCTTCCGAGAGCATCGAGTTGATGACCTCGTAGCGCGACTGCCCCTCGCGGATATGGTTCAGCGAGGTGTGGCGGGCCTCGGTCTCCTGGTCGATCAGCACCGAATGGCGCTGGCTGAAGGTGCCGCGCTCGCAATCCTGGCCGGAGAGGCGCACCGGGTGCCCGTCGAGCAGCAGCGAGCCGAAGGCGAGCGACTCGGCCGTCGCCCAGTCGATGCCCTGCCCGCTCTCGACCGCCTTGCGCCGGTTGTCGAGGAAGCGCTGGATCGTCTTGTGGACGTTGAAGCCCTCGGGCACCGAGGTGATCTTCTGCGTGATCTCCTTGAGCACCTGGGCCGGCACGCCGGTCGCGCCGCGGCGCGGATCGTCCTCGTCGGCCCGGATCGCCTTCATCCCGGCCCAGCGGCCGTCGAGCCAGTCGGCCTTGTTCGGCTTGAAGGACTGGCCGGCGTCGAACTCGACCTCGAGCCTGCCCTTCCAGTCGGCGCGCATCGCGTCGAGCTCGCCCGGCTGGGTAATTCCTTCGGCCTCGAGCTTGGCGCCGTAGAGCTCCAGCGTCGACTTGTGGCCGCGGATCTTGCGGTACATCAGCGGCTGGGTGAAGCCAGGCTCGTCGCCCTCGTTATGGCCGAAGCGGCGATAGCAGAACATGTCGATCACGACCGGCTTGTGGAACTTCTGCCGGAACTCGATCGCCACCTTGGCGGCGAAGACCACCGCTTCGGGATCGTCGCCGTTCACATGGAAGACCGGGGCCTCGACCATCTTCGCCACGTCGGACGGATAGGGCGAGGAGCGCGAATAGCGCGGATAGGTGGTGAAGCCGATCTGGTTGTTGACGATGAAATGCACCGAGCCGCCGGTCTTGTGGCCCTTCAGCCCCGACAGCCCGAGGCATTCCGCGACGACGCCCTGGCCGGCGAAGGCGGCATCGCCATGCAGCAGGAGCGGCAGCACCTTGGCGCGCTCGACGATGTCGCCGAACTGGTCCTGCTTGGCGCGGACCTTGCCGAGCACGACGGGATCGACGATCTCGAGATGCGACGGGTTCGCGGTCAGCGAGAGATGGACGGTGTTGCCGTCGAACTCGCGGTCGGCGGAGGCGCCGAGATGGTATTTGACGTCGCCCGAGCCCTCGACGTCGTCGGGGGCGAAGGAGCCGCCCTTGAACTCGTGGAACAGCGCCCGGTGCGGCTTGCCCAGCACCTGGGTCAGCACGTTGAGGCGGCCGCGATGGGCCATGCCGAAGACGATGTCGCGCACGCCGAGCGCGCCGCCGCGCTTGATGATCTGCTCCAGCGCCGGGATCAGCGACTCGGCGCCGTCGAGACCGAAGCGCTTGGTGCCGGTGTATTTCAGGTCGATGAACTTCTCGAAGCCCTCGGCCTCGACGAGCTTGTTCAGGATCGCCTTCTTGCCCTCGCGGGTGAAGGCGATCTCCTTGTCCGGCCCCTCGATCCGCTCCTGCAGCCAAGCCTTCTGCTCCGGATCGGAGATGTGCATGAACTCGACGCCGATGGTCTGGCAGTAGGTCCGCTGCAGGATCGCCGTCATCTCGCGGATCGTCGCGAATTCGAGCCCGAGCACGTTGTCGATGAAAATCTTGCGGTCGAGATCGGCCTCGCCGAAGCCGAACGCGGCCGGCGAGAGCTCTTCGGGATCCTTGACCTGCTCGATGTCGAGCGGGTCGAGCTTGGCGTGCAGATGGCCGCGCATCCGATAGGCGCGGATCAGCATGATGGCGCGTACCGAATCGCGCGTCGCCTGCTGCACGTCGGAAGCCGAGAGCGTCGCGCCGGCGGCCTTGGCCTTGGCGCCGAGCTTGTCGCCGATCACCTTCTCGACCACGGCCCAGTTGCCGTCGAGCGCCGAGACGATCTCGCCATTGGCCGGGATCGGCCAGTTCGGCTTCTTCCAGGAGGCGCCCTTGGCGTTGTCGATGACCGCCTGGCGCTCGTCGTTCAGCCCGGCGAAGAAGCCCTGCCATTGCTCGTCGACCGATTTCGGATCGGCCTGGTAGCGGGCATAGAGGTCCTCGATATAGGCCGCGTTGCCGCCATAGAGGAAACCCGTCTGCGCGAGAGCCTCGTTGATGTCCTGGCGAGCCATGTCCTGTCCGTCCTGTCCTGCCTGCCGCGTCATGCTCGGGCGTGCCCCGGGCACCTTCGTTCCTGCCGTCATGCCCGGGCTTGACCCAGGCATCCCTTCGCGAGTCCGGCTGGTCTTGAGATGGTCGGGTCAAGCCCGACCATGACGTGCCTGCCGTCCGTCGAAGGGCCTATCCCTTCAACACGTCCACCAAGGTCTTTCCAAGGCGCGCCGGCGAGGGCGAGACCCGGATGCCGGCCGCTTCCATGGCGGCGATCTTGTCTTCCGCGCCGCCCTTGCCGCCGGAGATGATCGCCCCGGCATGGCCCATGCGGCGGCCGGGAGGGGCCGTGCGCCCGGCGATGAAGCCGACCATCGGCTTGGAGCGGCCACGCCTCGCCTCGTCCTTGATGAATTGCGCCGCATCCTCCTCGGCCGAGCCGCCGATCTCGCCGATCATCACGATCGACTTGGTCTTCTCGTCGGCGAGGAACATCTCCAGCATGTCGATGAACTCGGTGCCCTTGACCGGGTCGCCGCCGATGCCGACGGCGGTGCTCTGGCCGAGCCCTTCATTGGTGGTCTGGAACACCGCCTCATAGGTCAGCGTGCCGGAGCGCGAGACGATGCCGACCGAGCCGGGCTTGAAGATGTTGGCCGGCATGATGCCGATCTTGCTCTCGCCGGCGGTGACGATGCCAGGGCAGTTCGGCCCGACGAGGCGGGATTTCGAGCCGGCCAGCATGCGCTTGACCTTGACCATGTCCATCACCGGAATCCCTTCCGTGATGCAGACGATCAGCGGGATCTCG
>NZ_JAKFED010000200.1:0-5632 GCF_036675845.1 Allobosea sp.
GCGGTGAGCAGCGGCGACAGGTCGATCCGGCCCGAGCCGATCAGCGCCACCGCCCAGTCGAACTCCTCATGGAAGCGGAAGGAGCCGCGCAGGTCGAATTCCTTGGCGACCACGACGTTCATCGGCAGGGTGAAATTGCCGCCGACACCGATCTGGACGATGGTCCCGCCCGGCCTGAGCACGTCGAAGGCGCCGGTCAGCGCGTGCTGGTTGCCGGAAGCCTCGAACATCACGTCGAAGGCGCCCTTCTCGGCGCCGTAATCGGCCTTGAGCCGGTCGGGCTCGGCCATGATGTTGATCGCGGTCGTCGCGCCCATCTTCAGCGCCACCGGCAGCGGCGCGTCGACCACGTCGGTGACGACGATCTCGCTGGCGCCAGCGGCGCGGGCGGCGACGACGGTCAGCACGCCGATCGGTCCCGAGCCCGTGACCAGGACGCGCTTGCCGAGCAACGGGCCGGCCCGCTTGGCGGCATGCAGGCAAACCGAGAGCGGCTCGGCGAAGGCAGCCTGCGCCGCGCCGACATGGGCTGGGAGCTTCACCGCCTGGCGTTCCTCGATGACAAGCTCTTCGCGGAAGCCGCCCTGAACATGGGGAAAGCGCATGGCGCTGCCATAGAACAGCATGTCGAGGCAGTGCTGCTGCTGGCCGGCCTGGCAATAGCGGCAGCGCCCGCAGGCGCGGCTCGGATTGACGGCGACGAGATCGCCCGGAGCGACGCGCGAGACCTCGGCGCCGACCGCCTCGACGATACCGGCGATCTCATGGCCGAGGATCATCGGCTCGCGCACCCGGATCGTGCCGAAGCCGCCATGCAGGTAATAGTGCAGGTCCGAACCGCAGATGCCGCCGGCCTTGACGCGCACCCGCACATCGAGCGGGCCGAGTGCGGGCGTGGCGGTCTCCTCGACGCGCAGATCCTTCTCGGCATGGATGACGACGGCGCGCATGGCGGCTCTCCTGAGACCGGCGGCCATGCGGCCCCGGCAATTGTCTAATCGTTTTAAAACGCTTACCCAAGCCGAGACGGGGTGCCAAGCCGCGAGACCGGGAGGATAGGATGTCGCTCAATCTGTTCAAGCTCGACGGGCGCGTCGCGCTTGTCACCGGTTCCGGCCAGGGCATCGGGCTCGCCATGGCCGAAGGGCTGGCGGCGGCCGGGGCGCATGTCGTCCTGAACGGCCGCGACAAGGCCAAGCTCGAGGCCGCCCGCAGCGCGCTCGCCGCCGCCGGCCACAAGGCCGCCATCGCCGCCTTCGACGTCACCGACCAGCAGGCGGTCGAGGCCGGCATCGCCGCGGTCGAGGCCGAAGTCGGGCCGATCGACATCCTGATCAACAATGCCGGCACGCAGAAGCGCGGCGCCTTCGTCGACTTCCCGGCCGAGGACTGGCATTTCCTGATCGCCACCAACCTGCATTCGGTGTTCTACGTCACCCAGGCGGTGACGAGGCGCATGGCGCCGCGCGGCCGCGGCAAGGTCGTCAATATCGGCTCGGTGATGAGCAAGCTCGGCCGGCCGACCATCGTGCCCTATACCGCGACCAAGGGCGCGGTCGCGCTGATGACGCAGGGGCTCGCCGCCGAACTCGGCAAGCACAACATCCAGGTCAACGCCATCGGCCCGGGCTATATCGTCACCGAGCTGAACAAGGCGCTGATCGCCGACGAGACCTTCTCGAACTGGGTCGAGAGCCGGACCCCGGCCGGGCGCTGGGGCGAGACGAAGGAGCTGATCGGCGCCGCGATCTTCCTCTCCTCGGCGGCCTCCGACTATGTCAGCGGCCATCTCCTGATGGTCGATGGCGGCCTGACCAGCGTGGTGTGACCGCCGGCAGTCATTGCGAGCGCAAGCGAAGCAATCCAGGGGCCGTCGAGCAAGCCCTCCTGGATTGCTTCGTCGCTTTGCTCCTCGCAATGACGATCATATTCGTGATGGCTTCCGGGATGCCTCACCGCCTCGCCGCGAGGTAAGGCACGAGCTCGGTCAGTGCCGAAATCGTCAGGTCGGCGCCGTCGCCGAGCTGCTCGGGCTGCATGCGCAGGGCCTTGAACAGCGTTGCCGGCCCGATGGCGCCGGCCGTCAACTCCGCCCGCAGCGCTTCCGGCGTGACGCGCTCGATGCGCGCGACGGTCAGCCCATAGGCCTTGGCGCCGGCGATGTCGAAGCCGTTGGAGGAGACGAACAGGATTTCCGCGCGCGAGAGCCCGAGCCTTTCCTCGACCAGCCGATAGCCGCGCGGGTCGGGTTTGTAGGCCTTGATCTCGTCGACGCTGATCGCCGTTTCCAGCAAGGCGTCGATCCCGGCCTGTTTCGTGAGCTTGTCCAGCATGGCCGGGCTGCCATTGGAGAAGATGGCGAGCCGCGTCGGAGCCAGAGCCTTCAGCGCCTGCAGCGCCTCGGGGTAGAGCGCGAGCGCATCATAGGCGGCGGCGATGCGGGCGAGCAGGTCGGGCGTGGCCGAGAGACCGAGCGTCTTCAGCGTGAAGTCGAGCGAGGCTTTGGTGACGCTCCAGAAATCCTCGTAGCGGCCCATCAGCGAGCGCAGCCAGGTGTATTCCAGCTGCTTCAGCCGCCAGATCTGGGTGATCGTCTCGCCATGGCCGGGAAAGGCCGCCTCGGTGAGGCCGGCGACGGATTGCACGTCGAAGAGCGTGCCATAGGCATCGAAGACGACGGCCTTGATCGTCATGGTATGTCCTTCCGTCCCTGATTTCCGTGCAAGTTGGCCTCGTATCGTCAAGTCGTCCCGGGCGGCCGAAGGGAGACCCGGAATCCTTGCCTGAACCGTTCCGGCATGGGTCCCGGCTCTGCGCTGCGCTCCGGTCGGGATGACGCTTGCTTCGGCGGGAGCCACCATTGCGCTACATTCCGCACCACCTTAACGCTCGCCTTGGCCGCGGGGAGCGTGATATCCGCACAAGCACCTTTTCGCAGATGCCCAAGGTCGCCCGATGCCCAGCCGCCCCGTCATGCTGATGATCCTCGATGGCTGGGGCTGGCGCGACGACGCAACCAACAATGCCGTGCGGCTGGCGAAGACGCCGAATTTCGACCGGTTCTGGGCG
Source organism: Allobosea sp. (assembly GCF_036675845.1). Classification (GTDB taxonomy): domain Bacteria; phylum Pseudomonadota; class Alphaproteobacteria; order Rhizobiales; family Beijerinckiaceae; genus Allobosea. The sequence continues at coordinate 3,070 of NZ_JAKFED010000200.1, forward strand.
TCCGCGCCGCATGCCTTCCTGCGCACTTCCGGCCTCGATGTCGGCCTGCCGGACGGCCAGATGGGCAATTCCGAGGTCGGCCATCTCAATCTCGGCGCCGGCCGCGTCGTCATGCAGGACCTGCCGCGCATCAACCAGGCGATCGAGGACGGCACGCTGAAGCAGGCGTTGGCGGCCAGCGGGCTGGTCGAGAAGCTGAAGGCGAGCGGCGGCACCTGTCATCTGCTCGGGCTGGTTTCGCCGGGCGGCGTCCATGCCCATCAGGACCATGCGGTGGCGCTGGCGAAGCTCCTGGTCGAGGCCGGTGTCCCGGCCGTGATCCATGTCTTCACCGATGGCCGCGATACGCCGCCGCGCTCGGCGGCCGACTATGTTGCGGCGCTGGAGAAGGCGCTGCCGAAGGAGGTCAGGGTCGCGACGCTGTCCGGGCGCTACTATGCGATGGACCGCGACAATCGCTGGGAACGGGTCGAGCTCGCCTGGCGGGCGCTGGCGCTGGGCGAGGGCGAGCAGATGCCGGATGCGGCTTCGGCGATCGCCGCGGCCTATGCGGCGAATGTCGGCGACGAGTTCATCAGGCCGGCGGTGATCGCAGGCTTCGGCGGCATGCAGGATGGCGACGGGCTGCTCAGCTTCAATTTCCGGGCCGACCGCATCCGCGAAATCCTGGCGCCGCTGCTCTTTACCGAGTTCAGCGGTTTTGCGCGGTCGCGCATGCCCGGGCTCGCCGCCGCCGTCGGCATGACCTCCTATGGCAGCGCGCTCGATCCGCTGATGCCGGCGCTGTTTGCGCCGCAGAGCCTCGCCAACGGCCTCGGCGAGACGGTTTCCGGGGCCGGGCTGAAGCAGATCCGCTTCGCCGAGACCGAGAAGTATCCGCACGTCACCTATTTCTTCAATGGCGGCCGCGAGGAGCCCTATCCGGGCGAAGAGCGCAGCATGACGCCTTCGCCCAAGGTCGCGACCTATGATCTCCAGCCCGAGATGTCGGCGCCGGAGCTGACCGGGAAGGTCGTCGCCGCGGTCGAGAGCGGCGCCTATGACCTGTTCGTGCTGAACTTCGCCAATCCGGACATGGTCGGCCATACCGGCGTGCTGGCCGCCGCGATCAAGGCGGTCGAGACCGTCGATGCGGGCCTCGGAGCGATCGCCGACGCGATCCTCGCCAAGGGCGGCGCGCTGCTGGTGACGGCCGATCACGGCAATTGCGAGCTGATGGTCGACCCGGCCACCGGCACTCCGCATACGGCCCACACCACCTGTCCGGTGCCGGTGATGGTGATCGGCAGCGAGGCGAAGGCACTGGCCGATGGCCGCCTCGCCGATGTCGCGCCGACGCTGCTGGCGCTGCTCGGGCTGGAGCAGCCGGCGGAGATGACCGGCGGCTCGCTGCTGCGCTGAAGCGCGCCGGCGGGCCGATCGCGAGCCGGCTGGCGCCGCCATCAGGCGGCCGTTTCGGGCGCGCTGGCATGGCCCGCGAAGAACGGGGCATGCGCGGCAAGCTCGCGGCTCGCCGCCCGCACGGACGCTGCTTCGCCCCGCCCCGTCTCGGCCAGCCGGTCGGCAACGCGTTCCAGCGACCGGGCGGCGCGCTCGGGCTGCTGGGCGACATTGCCGATACGCGCGAGCGCCAGCCTGATCGCGCGGCTGGTCGCCGGGGCGAGATCGGCTTCCCTCAGCAGCGCGCGCAGGCGCAGCACGGCCATGCCGACGGCGAAGACCGCGATGCCGCCATCCTCGGCCGAGGCCTTCCGATCGCCGGCCTGCTGCGACAGCCGCACCAGCCGCAGCAGCCGGTGGTTGAGGCGGGCGCGCCAGGTCGTCGCGCGCATCGGCGCGTCGGGCGCGCTGCAGAGATCCTGCAACTCCTTCAGCATCATGCCGGAGAGCGCGGCCAGGCGCCGGCGCGCATCGGTCGGGAAGATCGTGCGGAAGGCGACAAGGGTCAGGGCCGGCGCGGAGACCACCGCCAGCGCGGCGAAGAGCGTCGCCGGGAAGTCTCCCCTCAGCGGCAGGGCGGGCTGCGAAAGCAGCAGCAGGGCCATGCAATAATCGATCGACCCCACCATCGTCCTGCGGTGCGCCATGGCCAGCGCGCCGATCAGCAGGAAGGGCATCAGCATGAAGACGAGCTCGATCTCGGTCGTCGCCTGCGGCCAGAGCAGCCAGCGGCAGGTCAGCGCCGCCAGCGCGCCGAAGCTCTGGCCGATGAGCACCTTGCGCATGATCAGCGCCGGGTTCTCCCAGGTCGAGAACAGCGTCACCATGACCGAGGTGCCGAGGAGCAGGAGCGATCCGGCTGTCCAGCCGGAAACCACCCAGAGCGTGCCCAGGGCCAGCATGACGCCGGTGGCGCGGAAGGCGGCCTGGCGGGCGCCGACCCAGTCGCGATGCAGGATGACCGGGTGCTCGATGCGGGCCGGCCGGACTTCGCCATCGTTCACCCCGAGCCGTTCCTTGCCGGCAGCCTCCAGCCTCAGGATCGTATCCCGCAGGGCCGGATGAGCTTCCGAAAGGTCGGCGGCCCGTTCGAGCAGCGGCAGCGCCTGCTGCACCGAGGCGG
>NZ_JAKFED010000126.1:0-5540 GCF_036675845.1 Allobosea sp.
CGAGATCCCGCTGATCGTCTGCATCACGGAAGGGATTCCGGTGATGGACATGGTCAAGGTCAAGCGCATGCTGGCCGGCTCGAAATCCCGCCTCGTCGGGCCGAACTGCCCTGGCATCGTCACGGCCGGCGAGAGCAAGATCGGCATCATGCCGGCCAACATCTTCAAGAGGGGTTCGGTCGGCATCGTCTCGCGCTCCGGCACGCTGACCTATGAGGCGGTGTTCCAGACCACCAATGAAGGGCTCGGCCAGAGCACCGCCGTGGGCATCGGCGGCGACCCGGTCAAGGGCACCGAGTTCATCGAAGTGCTCGAACTCTTCCTTGCCGATCCGATGACGGAATCGATCGTGATGATCGGCGAAATCGGCGGCTCGGCCGAGGAAGATGCGGCGCAGTTCATCAAGGACGAGGCGAGGCGTGGCCGCAGCAAGCCGATGGTTGGCTTCATCGCCGGGCGCACGGCCCCTCCCGGCCGCCGCATGGGCCATGCGGGGGCGATCATCTCCGGCGGCAAGGGCGGCGCCGACGACAAGATCGCCGCCATGGAAGCGGCCGGCATCCGGGTCTCGCCCTCGCCGGCGCGTCTTGGAAAGACCCTGATGGAACTGCTCGGCGGCGAATACGCCGTGAAGAAGCGCTGCGCCGAGATCGACTGGGCCTTCTAAGCCGGCTAATCGCCCTTGGCCTATCTGCTTCCCGCGTGGTCACTGGCTCACGGCGGCTTTCCTTTCGGGGCGTTCCGAAAATGGCGCCGCTTCCTGCCGCAAGCGGATTCCTCTGCGCAGGCGAAGTAATACCAGCGGCATTTGAGGCTGCCCCAAGCCCTCGCAAGCGGCAAATCCAAAGACCGTTGGTATGATAGAGCCGTCAGCAATGGACGAGCCGCGGGCTGACCGCTATTCCGCTTCGGGAACGCAGGAGTAGCAACCGTTGAAAGCCCCCAGCGACACGACCGCGCCCGCCGGCCCGACGCAGAAGCTCGTCCTCGAACGTTTCGCCCCCGAGGAAACATTCAAGACCAAGGTCTATGCCGCGTTGAAGCACGCGATCATCAACATGGATATCTATGGCTCGCGCGAGCCGACCTGGATCGACGAGCGCCAGCTCTCGGAACGGCTCGGCGTCAGCCGCACCCCGGTGCGCGAGGCTGTCGCGATGCTGGAGCAGGAGGGCCTGGTGAAGTCGCTACCGCGTCGCGGCATCATGGTGTTGAAGAAGACCAAGAACGAAGTGGTCGAGATGATCCAGGCCTGGGCGGCGCTGGAGAGCATGGCCGCAAGGCTGGCGGTCCAGCGCGCCACCGATGCCGAGATCGGCAAGCTGCGCACGCTGTTCAAGGGCTTCGACGAGGCGCACAAGCCGTCCGACTATGTCAGCGAATATTCCTCGGCCAATCTCGTCTTCCATCAGACGCTGATCGGCCTCAGCGGCTCGCAGCTGCTGGTCGAGATGACCGACAATCTGCTGCTGCATGTGCGCGGCATCCGGCAGATGACCATTGGCCGCGACGACCGCGCCAGCCGCTCGATCGTCGATCACCTGAACATCATCGAGGCGCTGGAGCGTCGCGACGTCGCCCTCGCCGAGCAATTGTCGCGCGACCACACGCTTGGCCTCGCCGCTTATGTCGAGCAGCACGCCGATATCTTCGACTGACCTAGGCGGCCTTTCAGGCGCCCTTTGCCGCCCTGGCGGGCCTCGCCAGCGATTCCGGGACCATCGCCGTCAGCTTCCCGGCGTCGAACCCTCCTGCACGAAACCATTGGCGAGCGTGCCGATCCCGTCGATCGTCACCTCGATCGTGTTCAGCTTCTCCTTGATCGTGCCGACGCCGAGCGAGGTGCCGCAGCAGATCAGGTCTCCGGGCAGCAGGGTCATGTCGTGCGAGAGGCGGCTGACCAGCTCATGCGGCTGGAAGATCATGTCCGCGACCGGATAGTTCTGGCGCTCCTGGCCGTTGAGCACGGTGCGGATCGTCAGCTCCCGAGGCTCGAGACCCGTCGCCAGCACCGGCCCGAACGGCCCGAAGCCGTCGAAGCTCTTGGCCCGCACCCATTGCGCGAAGCTCGGATCGGCAGCGATCAGATCCAGCGCCGTGATATCGTTGACGCAGGTATAGCCGAAGATGAACTCGCCCGCCGCCTGGGGGCTCACCCGGCTGCAGCGCCGGCCGATGACGATGCCGAGCTCGCCTTCATAGACCACCCTGCCGGCATAGGATGGCGGCCGCGCGATCGTGAGCCCTGGCGCCGCCACGCAGGACGGCGCCTTCATCAGATAGAGCGGCTCGGCCGGCACCGGCATGGAGAGCTTGCCGGCGAGTGCGTGGAAGTTGTTCCACAAGGCGATGATCTTGGAGGGAACCGTGGGGGCCTGAAGCGTGACCTCGGCGAGGGGTACCGTCTCTCCCGTCGGTTGCGCGCCTGCGAACATGTCGCCGCCATGGACCGCGACCGCGCCGCCCGCGACCGTGCCGAAACCCTCGCTGCCGCGATGCGAGAAGCGGACCCAGCGCGTCGTTGCCTCGCCGCGCGCTTGCTGCGCCATCCGCCGGGTTGCCGTGTCCGACATGGCGTCTTCCTCCCGCTCTGGCCGGTCCCGATCCTCGCGCATCATGAAGCCGCCAGCTGGCGATCCTCCGCCGGGAGCGTTGCTTCGGAGCAGATTTCCTGGGAGCGGATTTCCTGCGGGAATGACGGATAAAGCCCCTTCACGCGCGCCATCTGCTGCACGAGGCCCAGCACGGCATCGATATAGGGCGTGCGGACCTTCACCAGTTGTCCCATCTCCTGGACGGCGGTCAGCAGCGCGTCGATCTCGAGCGGCCGGCCCTTGTCCAGGTCCTGCAGCATGGAGGTGCGGTGGGCGCCGACAGCTGCCGCGCCATTGATCCGGCGCTCGACATCGACGCGGAAATGGACGCCGAGCCTTTCGCCGATCTCCTGGGCCTCCAGCATCATGCTGCGCGCCAGCGCCCGCGTGCCGGGCTCGGTGGCGACGATATCGAGCGTCGCCTGTGTCAGCGCCGAGATCGGGTTAAAGCAGAGATTGCCCCAGAGCTTGAGCCAGATGTCGTCGCGAATGTCGGCATAGAGGCGCGGCTTCAGGCCGCCTGCCACCAGCGCCTCGCCAAAACGCGCGAGCCGCTGGCTGGGCACCCGGTTGGGCTCGCCGAGGCCGAACTGATCGCCATAGATATGCCTGACGACGCCGGGCTCGATGACCTCAGTCGCCGGATATACGGTGCAGCCGATGACCCGCTGCGGGCCGATCGCGTTCCACTGGCGGTCGCCGGGATCGACGCTGTTCAGGCGCCGATCGGCGTATTCGCCGTCTAGCCCGTGGAAATACCACCACGGCACGCCGTTCTGGGCGGTGACGACGGCCGTCTGCGGCCCGAGCAGCGGCTTCAGATCCTCGGCCGCTTCCCAGGCCTGATGCGCCTTGAGGGCGATGATCACTACGTCCTGGCGGCCGAGCTCGCGCGGATCGCGGCTCGCCGGCATCCGCTCCGTCACCGTCTCGTCCTTGAGGACGAGCGACAATCCCCTGGCCTTGATCGCCTCGAGATGGGCGCCGCGCGCGACGAGCGAAACGTCGAGGCCGCCGCGCTTCAGCATCACGCCCATATAGCCGCCGATCGCGCCGGCGCCGTAGATGCAGATCTTCATGGAGCTTCCTCCTGCCTTGCCAGGGTCGGTGTCATTCCGCCGGTTCGGGTTGGGCCTCGCGCACCGGTAGGGGCAGGGGCAGGGGCAGGGGCAGGTCGAGGACCTCCTCGAACTCGACGACATTGTCGATCTCGGTGCCCATCGCGATGTTGGTGACGCGCTCCAGGATGAACTCCATCACCACCGGCACACGGTACTGCTTGAGCCAGGCCCTGGCCTGGGCGAAGGCCGCCTTGAACTCGCCCGGACTGCGCACCCGGATCGCCTTGCAGCCGAGCCCTTCGGCGACCACGACATGGTCGACGCCGTAGCCGGAAAGGTCGGGCGAATTGATGTTGTCGAAGGCGAGTCCGACCTGGAAATCCATGTCGAACCCGCGCTGCGCCTGGCGGATCAGGCCGAGATAGGAGTTGTTCGCGACGATATGGATGTAGGGCAGCTTGAACTGCGCCCCGACGGCGAGCTCCTCGATCAGGAACTGGAAATCATAGTCGCCCGACAGCGCCACGATCTCGCGATCGGGGTCGGCGGCGCGCACGCCGAGCGCAGCCGGCAAGGTCCAGCCGAGCGGGCCGGCCTGGCCGCAATTGATCCAGTGGCGCGGGTTGTGGATGTGCAGGAACTGGGCACCGGCGATCTGCGACAGCCCGATGGTCGAGACATAGCAGACATCGCGCCCGAAAGCCTCGTTCATCTCCTCATAGACCCGCTGGGGCTTCAGCGGCACATCGTCGAAATGGCTCTTGCGCAGCATGGTCTCGCGCCGGCCGAGGCATTCCTGCGCCCAGCGATTGCGGTTTCTCAGCTGCCCCTTGCCCTCCTGCTCGCGCGCCACCGCGACGAACAGCTCCAGCGCCGCCTTGGCATCCGAGACGATGCCGAAATCAGGGTCGAAGACGCGGCCGATCTGGGTCGGCTCGATATCGACGTGAACGAAGCTCCGGCCCCTGGTGTAGGTCTCGATCGAGCCCGTATGCCGATTGGCCCAGCGATTGCCGATGCCGAGCACGAAATCGGAGGCGAGCATCGTCGCGTTGCCATAGCGATGGCTCGTCTGCAGGCCGACCATGCCCGCCATCAGCGGGTGATCGTCCGGGATCGCGCCCCAGCCCATCAGGGTCGGCACGACCGGCACGCCGGTGAGTTCGGCGAACTCGACCAGCAGCTCCGAAGCATCGGCGTTGATGACGCCGCCGCCGGCGACGATCAGGGGCCGCTCCGCGGCCTGCAGCATCGCCATCGCCTTCTCGATCTGGCGGCGCGAGGCGGCTGGCTTGTAGACCGGCAGGGGCTCGTAGGTGTCGTCGTCGAACTCGATCTCGGCCATCTGGACGTCCACCGGCAGGTCGATCAGCACCGGGCCCGGACGGCCCGAGCGCATGATGTGGAAGGCCTGCTGGAAGACGCGGGGCACCAGAGCCGGCTCGCGCACCGTCACGGCCCATTTGGTCACGGGCTTGGCGATGGACTCGATGTCGACGGCCTGAAAATCCTCCTTGTAGAGGCGGGCGCGGGGCGCCTGGCCGGTGATGCAGAGGATCGGGATGGAATCGGCGATGGCCGAATAGAGCCCGGTGATCATGTCGGTGCCCGCCGGCCCCGAAGTGCCGATGCAGACGCCGATATTGCCGGCTTTGGCGCGCGTATAACCCTCGGCCATATGGGAGGCGCCCTCGACATGGCGCGCCAGGATGTGGTGGATCGACTGCCGGCTCTTCAACGCGGCATAGAGCGGGTTGATCGCCGCACCCGGCACCCCGAAGGCCTGCGTCACGCCTTCGCGCTCCAGGACCCTGACGGCGGCCTCTATGGCCCTCATTTTCGGCATGGCGCGTTTCCCGGCGAGAAGCTGCATATTGGCATACCA
>NZ_JAKFED010000139.1:0-25648 GCF_036675845.1 Allobosea sp.
GCCTATCTGCTCGACCGGGAAGAGCTCGACGAGGTCGCCAGGCTCGACCGCCCCCTCGGTTGAACAAGGCTCAACCGGCCGCTGCCGCCTCCTGCCCCTGGGCGATCGCCCGCAGCAGCATGCGCTGCAGATGCTGCGCCGGCGCCGAGAGCGGCCCGTCATTGCGCGAGATGATGCCGATGGTGCGCTTGATCAGCGGCGTGGTGATCGGGATGACGCGCAATTCGTCGCTGAGCGGGATCGCCATGCGCGGCAGCACGGTGATCGCGATCCCGGTCACCACGAAGCGCACCGCCATGTTGACGCGCTGCACCTCATAGGCCCAGTCGAGCCTGTCGCCGAACTTGCTCAGACTCTCGCTCAGGATGAAGCCGTGGCTGGTGGTAGTCGAGACCCGCGCCAGCGGATGGCCGACGAGGTCGGCCCAGCTCAACTCGCTGCGCTCGGCGAGCGGATGGCCGGCCGGCACGGCGGCGACGAAATCCTCCTCGAACAGGGCGCGCGATTTCTGCGTCCAGAGCTGGGCTCCGAGGATGGTCAGGGCGAACTGGACGTCACCATTCGCGACCCGGTCGCGCAGTGCCTGGGCCGGCTCGTCGTAGATCACGACGTTGACGCGTGGATAGCGCTGGCGGAATTCGCGCAGCACGCCGGGCAGGAAGCGCTCGCCGACCGAGCCGAGGCAGCCGACGCTGACCCGTTCGCGCGCCTGCCGGCCCTCCCGCTTCAGTCCTTCATAGAGCCGATTCAGTCGCATCAGCGCGTCGCGCGCCTTCGGGAAGAAGTCTTGTCCGGCCTGGGTCAGGGTCAGGCTGCGCGTCGTGCGCTGGAACAGCGTCACCCCGACATCCTGCTCCAGCTTCTTGATGCGGTGGCTGAGCGCCGTCTGCGACAGCCGCATCGCCTCGGCGGCGCGGCGGAAGCTGCCGCATTCGGCGATCTGGATGAAGGCCTCGAGCCCGGATACGTCCATCGCGCCACTTTCGATTGATCAATCTGGCTCATCAATAGACCGGTCAAATTCATTTGAACACCGGCTGGCCTTCGCCTTACGCTGGCTCAAAATCAGCATTCGCGGCGTGCGGACCGGGCCACGGCGCAGCCGCAGCGCCGTGGCCCGTCAGGGCCGGAGAGGAAACCGGATATGGGATCGATGGAAGGCGAAGGCGGACGGCTGTTCTTCCAGTCCGAGACCTTCGACACGCAGAAGCTCGACCGGCGCCCGCCCTCGAACCGCACCATTGCGGAGCCGGCGCGCGAGCTTCCCGTCCACACCGAATGCGACGTCCTCGTCGTCGGCGGCGGACCGGCCGGCACGGCCGCTGCCGTCGCTGCCGCCAGGCTCGGCGCCGATGTCGTGCTGCTCGAGCGCTACAACCATCTCGGCGGGCTCTCCACCGGCGGTCTCGTCATCTGGATCGACCGGATGACCGACTGGAACGGCAACCATGTCATCCGCGGCTTCGCCGAGGAATTGCTGGGGCGGCTGACCCGCGACATGATCGCCGGCCCGTCCCCGGCCGAATGGGGCTCGAAGGACCCCGAGCGCGTCGCCCATTGGGCCCTGCGCACCGCCGCCTTCAACGGCATGGTGACCCATTCGCCGACCCTCGACCCGGAATGGCTCAAGGCCGAATCGCTCGCCATGGTGCTGGAGGCCGGCATCCACCCGATCTTCCATGCCTGGGGAGCGGCGCCGCTGCTGGAGAGCCGGCGCGTCATCGGTTGCAGCTTCGAGAGCAAGGAGGGCCGCCGCGCCATCCTCGCCAAGGTCACGATCGACGCCACCGGCGACGGCGATCTTTATGCCCGGGCCGGCTCCGGCTTCGACACCGAGGTCGACCTGCGCGACATCCATGGCTGCATGAACACCAGCTGGCTCTTCGGCGGCGTCGACATGAAGGCGTTCCTGCGCTTCCGCTCCGAGACATCGGGGCAGTTCGCTGAGTTCATGGCGCAGGGCCGCGAGAAGCTGCGCTTCTTCGAAAAGCCTTCCGTCTCCTGGCGCGACGACATCGCGGTCTTCATGGGGCCGCGCTTCGCCGGCTATTCGGCGCTCAAGGTCGAGGATCTTTCCGAGGTCGAGATCCGCAGCCACCAGATCATGCTGGAGCATCTTGCCTTCTACCGGGCTCATGCGCCCGGTTTCGGCGATGCCTTCATCATGCTGTCGGGTCCCCAGCTCGGCGTCCGCCATGGCCGCCGCCTGGTCGGGCAGGGCAAGCTGGTGCGGGCGGACTGGGATGGCCGGATCGCGCCGGATGAGATCGGCGTCTCGCCGTCGCTCTCGCCGAAGTTCAAGAACGTCTCGGTGCCCTATGGCGCGATCGTGCCGCGCGAGATCGAGGGGCTGCTGGCGCCGGGGCGCCATCTCTCCTGCGACGCCACCAGCCATTCCTTCATGCGCGAGATTCCGCAATGCTGGCTGACCGGCCATGCCGCCGGGGTCGCAGGCGCGATCGCCGCCGATCGCGGTCTTCGCCTTGCCGAGGTGCCGATCGCCGAATTGCGCGGCAAGCTCGCGAGCCAGGGCGCCTTCCTCAACGAGGTTCGCGAGATGGCCGAAAGCTGATCGACCGGTTGTGCGGCCTGCCGGATCGGTTCACGATCCCGAACGGCGGCCGCCTGGCAAGTTCGAACCAATCCGGCGGCATCGCGGTCGCCGGCAACCAGAAGACCACGGGGAGTGAAACGATGATTGGGAATTTCGCGCGCTGGCGCAGCTTCTGGGCTGCGGCCTCCTTGATCTGGCTGGCCGGCGTCGCAGGCCCGGCTGCGGCCCAGGCGCCGGCGCTTGCGCCGCTCGACCCGCCGCAGGCGGTGCGGGTCGCCTATGTGCCGATCCTGAAGTTCGCGACGGTCTATGTCGCGGAATCGCGCGGGCTGTTCAAGAAGTACGGGCTCGACGTCAAGCTCGACACCGTCAAGTCCGGCACCGAGGCGATCGCCTTCCTCGACAAGGGCAGCGTCGATGTCGGCGGCATCTCGATCGTCGCTTCGCTCTGGGCCGCCTGGAATCGCGGGCTCGACATCCGGGTGATCGCGCCCGGCGCGCTCGACCCGATGAAGGACGGGCCGACCAAGTTCATCGTCCGCAAGGACCTGATCGACAGCGGCGCGGTGAAGACCGTCGCCGATCTCAAGGGCCGGCGCATCGGCGGTGCGGGCGGCCCCGGCAGCGGTGCCGAATACTTCATCAGCAAGGCGCTCGAGACCGCCAAGCTGACCATCCGCGACGTGCAGCTGATGAACATCGGCAATGCCGATTTGCCGGCCGCAATCGAGACGAAGTCGGTCGACGCCGTGCTGCTGAGCTCGCCCTATTCCGACCAGATCCTCAAGGCAGGAACCGGCACGCTGCTGATGCAGGACATCACCCCCGGGCTGATGACCGTCGCCTTCGTCGGCTCCGGCAAGTTCGTCAAGGAACGGCCCGAGGCCGCCCAGCGCTTCGTGCTCGCCATGGCCGAGGCCGCCCGCCTGATGCAGGGGCCCGACTATCTCTCCCAGCCCAATATCGACGCCTACATGAAGTACACCGCCTCGACCGTCGAGGGGCTGCGCACCGGGAGCCCCGCGGTCTACGACCCCAATGTCGCGATCCCCGTCGACGGGCTCGCCGATCTCGAGCGCGTGCATCGCGAGAACGGCCGCACCGAATACGACAAGCCGCTCGACATGGCGAAAGTCGTCGATACGCGTTTCGTCACCAAGGCGATCGAGCTGCTCGGCAAGGCGCCCACCAACTGAGCCGATGGCAGCGGCGCGGGCTGGCAACCCGCGCCGGAAGGAGCACGCCCATGAGCACCGCAACGCAACCGGGCGGCGCGCCGAAGATCGGCGCCCGCAATGTCAGCAAGCATTATCCGACCATGGACGGCACCATGGTCGCGCTCGAGGATTTCTCGCTCGACGTTGCCGATGGCGAGTTCGTCTGCATCGTCGGCCCGTCCGGCTGCGGCAAGTCGACCTTCCTGCGCATGCTGGCCGGGCTCGAAAGCATCTCGCTCGGCTCGATCGCGATCCGCCCGGGCGCTAGCGCCGGCAAGCCGCTGAACAGCGTCGTCTTCCAGGAATATGCGATCTTCCCGTGGAAGACGGTCGCCGACAACGTCGCCTTCGGGCTGCAGATGCGCGGCATCGGCCGCAAGGAGCGGCTCGATACCGCCCGCTACTGGCTCGACCGGGTCGGCCTCTCGAAATTCGCCGACTACTACCCGCATCAGATCTCGGGCGGCATGAAGCAGCGCGTCAGCATCATCCGGGCGCTCGCCAACGATCCGGAAGTGCTGCTGATGGACGAGCCGCTGGGCGCGCTCGACGCCCAGACCCGCGTCGTCCTGCAGGAGGAATTGCTGCGGATCTGGGAGGAGACCCGCAAGACCGTGGTCTACATCACCCACAGCCTCGACGAGGCCGTGCTGCTCGGCGACCGGGTCATCCTGATGAGCGCCCAGCCCGGCCGCCATCTCGCCACCTTCAAGATCGACCTGCCGCGCCCGCGCAGCATCGCGACGACCAACCTGCCGCGCTTCGCCGAGTATCGCGCCCAGATCTGGGAAATGCTCAGCGCGGAAGTCACCCGGGCCATGGAGGCGCAGCAATGACCGTCGCATCCGCGCGCGATCTGCCGCCGGCCCAGAGCCAGGCGGCGCCGGCCTTCAATGCCGAGCGCCGCGCCATCCTGCTGCTGGCGGCTGCCGGCCTGGCGCTCCACGCCGTGCTGGCGGCGGCCGGCCTCTGGCAAAGCTTCGCCTGGCCGGCGATCGGGGCGAGCTTCATCCTCCTGGTGCTGATCTGCGAGCGCATCGGCCGCCTCGTGCCGGTGCGCGGGCGGGCTGCCTATGAGCGCACGCTGGCGCTCGGCTTCCCGGCGCTCGTCCTGCTGGTCTGGCAGTTCGCCGGCGATTACGGGCTGATCAACCCGACCTGGTTCCCGCAGCCGACGCGGATCGCGGCCGGCCTCTGGGACATGATCGTGCGCTATGATCGCTTCTCGGGCACGAGCCTGATCGGCCGGCCCTGGCTGATCCCCGAGGTCTTCGCCGCCGACGGCATGGCCGGCGTCGGCAAGCTGCTCTCCGAGAGCCATGTGCTCGCGACGATCGGGCGCGTCTTCGCCGGCTTCGTCCTCGGTGCCATCCCCGGCATCCTGCTCGGGGTGGTGATGGGCATGAACCAGACCGTGCGGCTGATGCTCGATACCACGCTCTCGGCGATTTATGTCCTGCCCAAGATCGCGATCTTCCCGATCGTCATGCTGATGTTCGCCGACCCGTTCGGCGAGGGGCCGAAGATCGTCGTCGTCGCGCTCGCGGTCTTCATCCTGATGACGATCAACACGATGGCGGGCGTGCGCGGCATCGACAAGGTCTACCTCATGGCCGGGCAGAACTACGGCGCCAATGGCTGGCAGATGATGCGCCATGTCATCATCCCCGGCGCCATGCCGGTGATCTTCGCCGGCCTTCGCCTCGCGCTCGGCACGGCGATGATCGTCATCATCTCGGTCGAGTTCCTGCGCGCCAAGCAGGGCGTCGGCTACATCACCTTCTATTACTGGGAGGTGCTGAACCCGGAGAAGATGTATGCCGGCCTCGTCGTGGTGATGATGATGGGCGTCCTCCTCACCTATGGCCTGCAATGGCTGCAGCGCCGGCTGATGCCCTGGCAAAGGTGAGGGCGCTGCCTTCCCCGTCAGGGGGCGGCGCAGCTTCCTGACCCGATGCTTCCGGAGACCAACCGATGAAAACTGCCCTGATCACCGGCGGCGCCGGCGCCGTCGGCGCGGCTGCCGCTCGTCTGCTGGCCAGCGACGGCTTTTCCGTCGTGCTCGCCGACATCGCCCATGAGCGGGCGAAGGCGATCTGCGCCGAGATCCGCCGCGACCATGGCGTCGAGGCCGTGGCGGAGGCCGTCGACCTCAGCGATCCAACGGCCTGCCGCAATCTGATGGGCACGGTGGAACAGCGCTTCGGCCGGCTCGATTGCCTCGTCAACAATGCCGGCAAGACCGGTGCGTCCAGGATCGGAGCGGTCGACCTCGCCGCCTGGAACGCGGTCCTGGCGATGAATCTCACCGTGCCGATGCTGCTCTGCCAGGAGGCCCAGCCGCTGCTCAAGGCGAGCGGCGGCGGCAGCATCGTCAACGTCGCCTCGCGCGTCTATCTCAGCGGCACCGGTGTCGCCTACACTTCGAGCAAGTCGGGGCTGATCGGCCTGACGCGGGTGCTCGCCGTGCAACTGGGGCCGGACAATATCCGCGTCAACGCGGTGGCGCCAAGCTTCCTCAACACGCCCTTCAACACGAAGATCGTCGAAGAGGATGCCGGGCTCGCCGCCTCGTTCCGCAGGATGTCGCCGCTCGGCCGGCTCGGTACGCCTGAGGACGTCGCCGGCGCCATCGCCTTCCTGGCGTCAGAGCGCGCCGCCTTCATCACCGGCGACGTGCTGCATGTCTGCGGCGGAACCCAGCTCGCGCCGCAGCCGAACTGACGACCCCCGCTCAGGCGGCCTGCGACTGCGCTGCCGGGGTGAGATAGCTCTCCTGGAAGGTCGTCATCACCTGGGCGACCATATTGCGGGCCACGTGGAGCTGGTCTTCCTCGAAGGCGATGGCGCGCGGCGAGTTGAGCACGATCTCGTAGCTCGGGAAGTAGTCGACGAAGTCGAAGCGCCGGTAGAGCTCTTCCGCGACCGCGCGCAGCACCGATTTCGAGCCGCTATTGGCGACGATGACGTCGGCCTCCTTGAAGGTCGCGCCCAGCGGCACCGGCGAGACGGTGACGATGAAGCGCATCTCGGGATGGCAGTGCGCGCGCACCAGCTCGATGATCTCCAGCATGTCGGACAGCGTCGCGTCATAGCCGTAGTCGACGAAGCGGAAGCGCTCCGGCATCCGTGCCAGCCAGTTGGGGCCGGGGTGGATGTTCATCGCCAGCCCGGTCTGCGAATCCAGCCAGGTCTCGGTCAGGCCGAGCGTGAAGAAGCAGATGCGGGCGTCCTTGATCGTCGAGGTCGCCGCCAGCAGGCGCTGGCGGTTGGCGAAGGCCTCGTCGCGGCCGAGCAGCCTGAGGCCGCTGGCATGCGGATCGAACCATTGCCCGGACGCAAGCTCGATCAGCCCTTCGTCCGGGTAGCTCTCATCGAGGAGCACGCGCTTCAGCTCATGCGCCATCGAGCGGACCGAGTATTTGTTGAGTGCGCCGCGGGAAAGCTCGCCGCGGTTGGCGCCGCCGCCGCGCCCGCTCTCCTCGTTCCAGCTCTCGAAATGCTCGGCCGGCACGCCATGGCCGCGAAGCAGCAAAGGCAGCCCGCGCATCATCAGGATGTTCTCGACCTCGCGCGCGAAGCAGGAACCCATGGTGAAGATCGGCCAGGACGGGTCGATCGGGAATTTCGGCCGATGCTCGACCTTGAGGAAATCGCCGGTCGTCAGCCGCTCCTTGGCCATGCGCTCGGGCTTGCCCGAGATCCAGCCGCGGACCGGATTGCTGCGCATGATCGAGAGCGCCGTGCCTGCGTCGTATTCGATTTTCATCGTCCACGTCTCCTGTTGCTGGGAAAGGTCTTCGGCCTGAGGGTTGCGGTCCTTGCGGGCGCTCGCGCGCCTCTTCCTCGCCGAGGTCGCCTCGTTCACATCCGGTGGGGAACGCCGTTCTTCTCGAGGAAGTCCCGCATCCGGTCGTAGGAATGGGCGTAGCTCTTCGAAAGTCCGTTCAGCGCCGCCTCCTGGTAGACGGCGCGCCAGCCGCCCTCGGCGAGCGCTGCCTCCGGAACGATGGGGATCTTCAGCGTTTCGGCCAGTTCCTGGCTGCGCGTGTCATAGGCGACGAGCACGCCCGGCACGCCATGCGCCACCGCCGGCAGGACGCCGTGGACGCGGTAGCCGACCGCAAGGTCGAGGCCTTGCGCGAACTGGTCGTAGTGCTCGACATCGAAGAAGGAGAAGAGCTGCTTCTCGTAGATCCGGCGCATCGCCTGGTCGTCCGGCCCGTCCCACCATTTGGTCCGGACGAACTCGGCAACCGCCTTCTGCTTCGCCGCCTCGTCGCGCAGGAAGAAGGCCTTCTCCTCCTGCTCGCCATGCGAGGACATCACCATCTCGCTCTGGCCGTCGACCTTGAGCAGGGCGGCCTTCTGCTTGCGCAGATAGGCTTCGGGGTCGGCGGTGTAGCTGTGGTCGGCCTCGCGCCTGAGGCTGAAGGCGACCTTGCGGATCTCGCGCTGGTCCGGCACGCGGATCTGCAGATCGCGATTGCGGGTGCGGAAGATCGAGGGGCAGCCGACCACCTCGACGTTTTTGATGCCGTTCTGGCGCAGCGTCTCGGCCGAGAAGGCGCCGCGCACGCCGATCGCGGCGGAGCGCTCGGCGACGATCGACCAGAAGCGCCTGGAGCCCTCCGAAAGCTCGATCTTCCGGTTCTGGCTCGCCTGCGCGCCGACGCCGATGGCGTAGACCGGCAGCTTCACTCTCTCCAGCACCTCGACGGCCCGGAACCACTCCATCTTCTCGTGGATGAAGTTCGAGCCGCGCACGAAGACATAGTCGAACTCGCTGGCATAGCGCTCGATGTCGGCCTCGGTCGGGCTCATGATCTTCATCGGCTCGAGATGCGCATAGCGCAGGAGCTTCAGTGTCGAGTCGTAGACGATCATGTCGCCGATGTTGAAATAGTCGGCGAGCAGCTTCTCCATCGGCGCGCGGTACCAGCGCACCTTGTCGTGCTCGTAGACCTCGCCGGCGGGGTAGACCACCAGCGCCCGCAATTTGGTCTCGGTCGCGATCGGACGCAGGTTCGAACCCGGGGCGAGCGCGCCCGTTTCTGCGTCGGCGACCGCGACCGAGTGGGGGCGCCCACCGGGCAACCTTGGCAGCGGAATGGTCAGCTCGGCCTGGCTCGCATCGCCGGCGACCAGGGCGGCGGAGTGGATCGTGGCGTAGTCGTTTCCGTCGAGCTTCAGGGTCAGCGCCGGCCAGCTACCTTCCGGTTTGCGGGTGACGGAGACGACGATCTCGTTGGTGGTGGCGCGCAGGATCTTCACGGTGTGCTCCGCTGGGTTTCCGGCACGATCCGCACCTTGACGCGTACCAGGTCGCGCTGTGGCCCGACCTTGCAGTCGGCGACGCGCATCTTGCTCATGAACAGAAAGGCCTCGTCGTCGGTCGTCTCGAAGTTGCGCGAGGACGAATCGGGGTCGGCGACGGCGCCATAGGCATAGCGCTGCTTGTCGCCGCAGTTCTTGCTCCACATCGTCGGGTGGACCATCAGCGTCTGCAGCGGTGACCAGCGCTTGAGGTCGCTGGACCAGCTATAGGCGACGCGCCCGCCGGTGATGCCCTGGCTCGGGTCCGGGCCGAGATGGAAGATCGCCAGCCATTGCCCGCTCGCCTCGTGCCGGGTGACCGAGCCGACCGTGGTCGGCAGCGGCTTGAGCGGCTGGCAAGGCTTGGCCTGGCTGACATCTTCGCGATAGGGGTCGAGCGCGCGGATGCTGAAATCGCTGCCGTCATAGGCCCGCCAGGCGGTCGCGTCCTTGATGTCGGTCGTCCGGAACAGGCAGACGCCGCTCTTCTGGCCCTCGCCGCCGGTGGTGGCGATCAGTGCATACCAGGCACCGTCCTTCTGGACGATGTTGGACGGGTTGAAGAAGCCGCGATGCCGGCCCTGGCCGACATCCTGGCGGAAGGCCGGCGCGGCGATCAGCGTGCGCGGCTCGTCGGTCTTGAAGCTGCGCCCGCCATCGTTCGACCGGGCGGCCGTCACGACATTGTACCAGCAGCTCATCGCGTCCTTGAAGCGGCAGGCGCCGGCATGCTTGTCGGCATGGTACTCGGCGTGGATCAGTGCCTGGACCTGGCGGCCATTGCCGGTCCAGGTCGCCGCGATCCAGCTCTTGTCGCTGAATTCGGCCGGGTCCGCGCTGTTCTTGGCCTGGAAGGAGATCGCGCAGCTCTTCCTGATCGAGGCGAGGTCGCCGCCGATCAGCGGCCGGCCGCGATGATGGCTGGCGAAGGCGACCACCTCGCCCTTGTCGTCGCGGAAGGCGCGCAGCGGCGCGTCCGGCACATCCCACTCCTCGCAGCGTTCGCCGGCCCAGGAGACGACCGTCTCCTCCTGCGCATCGGGCGCCACGACGAGCCGGTAGCCCGGCGCCTCTGCGAGCGCGGCGAAGGGCGTGGCGAGCAGCAGAAATGTTGTCGCCGCCGCGGCTCCGCGCAGCGCTGAACCCATGCCGGTGCATTGGACCGCTCGCAGCCCCTTCGGCCTTGCCGATGAGGCGCGGGAGCCCTCTCCCCCGTTCCGGGGGAGAGGGCTTGTCGCGGTTCCGCAGCCTCGACGAAGCACGATCTGTGTATGCTGCAACCTCATGCCACCTTCCGCTCGGGCTCGGCGGCAGGCTGGGCCCCAGACTTGGCCATCTTGTGGTCGACCTTGTTCTCGCTGAGGAAGGCGCTCATCGCCCGGTAGACGCTGCCATAGGCTGCGTTGAAGCGGTCGAAGCGGGCCTGCTCCCAATATTCCTCCAGCCTGAATTCCTTGCTGTCGAAGACGTCGACGCTGGGAATCCGGAAGGTCTCGGCGAATTCGACGGTCCGGCTGTCATAGGTGAAGTAGATCGACGGCGTGCCATTGGAGAGCGCCATCAGATTGCCGTGCAGCCGGTAGCCGAGCACGAGGTCGAGCCTGCGCACGAGCTGCTCGTATTCGGCGACCACGTCCGAATAGAACATCCGGTTGCGGTAGAGCTCGTCCATCTGCGGGTCGAGATACCATTCGGTCGCCCAGGCGTTCTCACGCAGGGCGGCCATCGCCTCCTGCTTCTGCGCGGGCGTACCCAGCGCGAGCTTCTTCTCCTCGATCTCGCCCTGCGCCATCAGCGTGACCTCGAAGCGCGCCGCCATCGCCTTCACCAGGTCGCGGTGGAAGGTCAGGTAGCGGCCGATGTCCTTGGCATAGGCCTTCGAGACCTCGCGGCGCAGCGTCACGCCGACCTGTTTGACGCTGTCGAGCGCCGGCAGGCGGATGGCGAGGTCCGGCTTGTTGTTGCGGAAGGCGGTCGGGCAGCCGATGATCCGGACATTCTTGATGCCGAGCCCGTTCAGCACCTCGGCCGAATAGGTGCCGCGCACGCCGACCGAGGCGGTCGAATCGGCGATCAGCTTCAGCACCGTCCTGGTGTCCTCGCTCAGTTCCAGCTTGCCGCTGACCGGGGCCTGCGCGCCGATGCCGAAGGCGATCACCGGCAGCTTCAGCCGGCGCAGCACCTCGGCGGTGCGGCCCCAGTCCATCTCGGCGTGGACATAGTTCGAGCCGCGCAGGAAGACGTAGTCGAACTCGGCGTTGAGCCGGTCGATCATGGCCGGATCGAAGCTGGCGATCGGCAGTTCCTCGAGCCGCTCGAAGTTGAGCAGCTTCAACGAGGAATCGAAGACGAAGGCGTCGCCGATATTGTGGTAGTGCTCGATGTGACTCTGCAGCTGGCTGTGCTCGTACCAGCGGACATTGTCGTGATCGTAGACCTCTCCCGACGGGCTCATGACGAGGATGCGGGCCATGGTTGCGTTCTCCCTTGTTCTGTCCGCTTTGCTCACGCGATCATCGGCGTGGCGGCGCGGTTGGCCGGAGCCGGCATGCCTCGTTCGGCGATCAGGCGCTGGTAGAGCGAAAGATGCGTCGCGGCGCAGTCGACATGGCTGAGCGGCTTCTTGATGCCGGAGCGCAGGCGCTCCCATAGCCCGGGCTCGCTCAGTGCGCGGGTCATGCAGTCGACCAGATCCTCGGGGCTGCTGGAGCGGAAATGCAGCCCGTCGACCTCGTCGGTGATCTTCTCGGCCATGCCGCCGAGATTGCTGGAGAGGATCGGCCTGCCGTGGAAGAAGGCCTCCTGGATCACGATCGGCGAATTCTCCCACCAGACCGAGGGCATCACCACCCAGTCGACCGAACGCATCAGGTTCGGCATCTCGTGGTTCTGGAAGGCGCCGCAGAAGCGCACGCGCCGGCCGGCGGCCTCGACCAGGGCGGCGAATTTGTCCTGATAGGCCTGCGGCTGGCGCTCGAGATTGCCGCCATAGACCAAAAGGACCGAATCCTCGCCCCAGACCGAGTCGGGAATCCGGGTGACGGCGTCGAGCAGCACGTCGGCGCCCTTATAGGGGGTGAGCTGGCCGAAATAGGCGAAGCGCGAACGCCGCCCGCCGGCCTCGGCCAGCGGCCGCGGCGGCGCCGCCTCGGCGACGTCGATGCCGTTCTCGATCACCGAGAAACGTTCGGCCGCCAGTCCCCATTGCTGGTAGCGCTCGGCCAGGAAGCGGCTCGGCGAGACGAAATGGTCGGCGAGATTGAGGATGCCCTTGATGAAGGTCTCGCGCGCCAGGAAGCGGGCCGGCGCGATCTCGGGGAAGCAGGCGTTGCAGTCGCTCGGCGAGGCCCGGTAGCAGAGCTTGAAGGCGCCGGTCTTCACCATCTGGCCGTGGTGATGGCAGATCGAGAGATATTCGTGGAAGGTCACGACGATCAGCGCATCGGGCAGCGTGTCGCGCACCGCGAACAGGCATTCCAGCCCGAGCCCGATGAAATGGTGGAAATGCACCACATCCGGCTTCAGGTCGCGCAGCACCCGCACGAAGTCGCGCTCGATCTCCTCCGTCGCCCGGTTCGAGAGCAGGAAGTGGTCGTATTCCTCGGCGTAGTAGAGCAGCTCGCCGCCGCGCTGGCGCAGGCTCATCAGGGCCGTGCCGGCGTGGCGCGGCGTCGGCGCGCCGACGCGGGCGAGATAATGCGTGTCGACGCTCTCGCAGGCCTGGAAACCCTTGTGCAGGTTGTAGGACGCGACCTCGGCGCCGCCGAGCGAGAAGGAGGGGTGGCCGTGCGAGACGACGAGGATACGCATGCTCATCCTCTCATGTTGGAGATGGCCAGCGCCCAGCGCCGGTCGAAGGAAGCGCGGTCGGCGAGGCTGGCGAGCACGCCGGTCGGCGGGCGCGCCGCCTCGCCGTCCTCGACCACGTAGATCTCGACCTCCGGCACCCAGAGCGACGGCGCGCCGTGCATCCTGAGCTTCAGGCAGAGGTCGAGCCCCTTTTCGCCGGTGGTGAAGTAATTGCGCGAGAAGCCGCCGGCCTCGATGAAGGCGGCGCGCGAGAGCACGCAGCATTCGGTCGCCCCGGCCGCGACCTCCATCGGGCCCAGGCTGCCGATCGCCTCCAGCGGATAGCCGACGAAACGGTTGTAGACTCGCCGCTCCGTCCCCTCGCCTTCGAGCCAGGCGCCGGCCCAGCGGATCGAGTTGTCCTCGAACAGCAGGGTAGGGCTGGCGACGCATTGCCCGCCGCGGCCGCGATAGGCCCGCTCCAGCCGGCCGAGCCAGCCGGGCATGCGGATCTGGGCCGCGCCGGAGAGCAGGGCGGCGGTCTGGAAGCGGCAGGCGCGCAGGCCCGCTTCCAGCGCGTCGCAGCTATCCTCGACGCCTTCGACCAGCACCAGCCGGATCGAAAGCCCGTAGAAGCGGGCAAGCCGCCTCGCCTCGGCGCCGAGCCGGTCGAAGCTCTCGCCCGGCGCCGCCACCACGATCGGCAGCCGCCGCACTTCCGGGTCGATCGCGAGCAGGGCGAACAGGCTGGAAAGCTCGCGCTGGCGATGGTCGAGCCCGATGACGAGGCCGAGCGCCGCATCGGCGTTGAAGCTGCCGATGTCGTGGCTCTCGACTGCCCGCGGCGGCGCGATCTCGGCAGCCTGCAAAGCGGGGGCGATCTGCTTCTCGACGACCGAGGTCGCGGTGGAAGAGCGCGGGTCGAGCAGGCCGAAGACCCGCTCCAGCGCGCGGCGCGCCGGCGCTCGCCCCGGGGTGAGCGGCAGGAAGGCCGGGCCCTGGCCCTCGATCTCGAACTCGATATAAAGCGGCTGCCCCGGCTCGGGATCGAGCTTCGGCGCGAAGACGATGAAGCCATGGCTGTTGCGGCTGCCGGCCAGCGCCGGGCCGAAGCGCGGGTCCTCAAGGAAAGCCGCCGCGACGTCCGGCCGCGACACCCGTGTCCAGGACTTGTCGAGCGGGCAGGATTGCGAGCCGCTGCGCAGGGTCGCGGCGGCGACCTTGCGCTCGGGGTCGAACAGCCAGCCGATGATCAGGACGCCGGTGCCTTCGACGATCGTGGCGTCGTCGATGCCGGCACGCACCGGCTGCTCGAGCAGGCAGACCGTGTCGCGCCCGTCGAAGCGCTGCGAGGCGCGCTTGAGCTTCTCGCTGGTCGCCGGCGGCGCGCTGCCGCGCTGCAGCCCGTCGCGCAGATGGCCGGGCACGGTCACCGGCTCGAGCAGGACATGGCGCTCATAGACCTCCAGCGCCCGCCAGCCGTCATTGCCGCGGAAGAACAGCCGCTCGATCTCGCTGGGATGGCGGATCTCGCACTCCTCCAGCAGGCCGAAGAAGCCGCGCGCGCCCTCGCCGAGATCGTCGCGCTCGAAGATGCCGGCCTCCAGCACGGCGGGCGAGAGCCCGCCATGGGCGATCAGCAGCTGGGTTCGGCCGGCGGTGAAGTTCGAGGTCCAGCCCTGCACGAAGACGCCGTCATCCTGCGGCCCCATCACCTCGATGAAGCCGCCGGGCTTGGCCACCGATTGCAACAGCATGCCGACGGCGCGCAGCCGCCGCGGATTCGATTTGCCGGCGAGCAGCACCTCGAGCAGCCCGTCGACCACGGTCGGGAAGGACTGGCCGGCCTCGTCGGCCAGCGCCGCGAGGAAGGCCTGCAAGGGCAGGGGCTTGGCCGCCAGGATCAGCCGCAGCGGCCGGCCGGGCCGGCCGAGCAGGATCGCGCCGCCGCCGGCGCGGTCGGGCGAGGGGGCCGGCGCCAGGCACAGGAAGCCGACGGCCTGCGAGGCATCGGCCTGCGGCCGGCGCCAGGTCAGCGCCATGGTCTGCACCTTGTTGCGCGGGTTGCCGTCGACCGCGACCGGCACCTTGCCGGGGATGGCGTCGCAGGCACTCATGATCAGGATCGCGTTCTCGCCGAGCGGCGTCCAGGCCACGGTCGGCGCCGGGCTGACCCTGGTCTGCTGCGGGATGATGACCTCGTTCATCGCTCAGCCTCCGGTCAGCGTCACGGCGAGGGTGACGAAGGAGAGCAGCGCGGCGAGGCCGGAGAGGAAGCCGAGGATGACGGTGACCTGCCGCAGCGGCGCCCGTGCTTCCTTGCGGATCGCGACCAGCCGGTCGTCGAAGCTCTTCAGCGTCTGGTCGAAGCGCATCTGGAAGACGTCGAGCTCGGCCAGGCGGGCGGCGATCGAGACCTTGCCCTCGGCTTCGTCCGACTGCTTCGCCTCCTGCTCGCGCAGGCGGTACTCCGTCAGCCGCAGGCCGAGCTCGCCGACCTTGTCGAGCAGCTCCTTCTGGGTCAGCTGCGAGCGCCTCTGCAGCGCGATCAGCGCCTCGACCCGGTCGAAGAAGCGCGCCAGCGGCACGGCGATGGCAGCTTCCGCCGCGAGTTCGGCCGGCGGCGGCAGGCGCAGTTCGAGCTCGGCGCCGGTGCTCGGCGAGACGCCGACGATGACAAGATCGGCGCGCGCGGCGGCGACGCGATCGTCGAGTTCCATGGCGAAGGCGTGCCTGCCGTCGCCGATGCCGTTGCGGCGCAGGTCGATGCGGCTCTGATCGGCGATCGCCTCCTGCACGGGGACGCCGCCGCGCAGCAGGCGCACCACCAGCCGCTCCTCCGGCCTCGCCTCGTCCCAGATCCAGCCATGCAGCCGGTTGCCGTCGAGCGCATCGACGCGGCCGTTGAGGCGCGCCGGCGTGATCTCGGCCACGGCGGCGCTGTCCTCGGAGTTCTGCGTCATTGTCATGCCGCCTCCGCCAGTTTGAGCCGGTCGAACAGCGCGAGATGGGCCTGCGCGCAGTCGGCCATGCCGGGTTGGGGTTTGATGTTCTCGACCAGCCGCTGCCAGAGCCCGTCCTCGCTTGCGGCGCGCCGCAAGGTGGCGGCGAGCTGGCCGGCGTCGCCCGGGCGCGCATGCAGCCCGTCGACGCCGTCGCGGACCATCTCGGCCATGCCGCCGATGCCGCTGGCGATCACCGGCCGCCGGTGCTGGAAGGCTTCCTGGATGACGAGCGGGGCGTTCTCGTACCAGATCGAGGGCATCACCACCCAGTCGATCTCGGCCATCAGCCCCGGCATCTCCTCGCGGCGATAGGGGCCGCTATGGATGACGTTCGCGCCGGCCTCGGCCAGCGCCTTGTCCAGAGCGGAGGTGAAAGCTTCACTCTGGAACGGCGCGCCGCCATGGATGCGCAACTCGATGCCGGGCTCGCCGGACTGGTGCAGCAGCTTTGCCGCCTGCAGCAGCGGCAGCACGCCTTTCCAGGGATTGAGGTTGCCGAAATAGCCGAAGCGGCTGCGGGCGCCATGGGTGTGCCGGTGCGGGGTCGGCAATTGCGCCGGCCGCGCATTGGCGACGACCTCGATCTTCTCCGGCGAAAGCCCCCAGTCGATATAGCGCTGGCGCAGGAAGCGGCTCGGCGCAATGAACCGGTCGACGGCGGAAAGATGCGTCTTCAGGAAGCGCTCGCGCAGCAGGAAGCGGTCGGCGCCGATCTCGGGGAAGCAGGAATGGCAGGCGGCGGGCGTCGCGGCCGTGCAGCGCTGCCGGTCGCCGGCGCGGACCATCAGCCCGTCATGATGGCAGATCGGGTAATAGTCGTGCAGCGTCATCACCAGCGTGGCCTGCGGCAGCAGGCGCCGTGCCAGCGCCAGGAACTCTGCGCCGATCAGCACGAGATGGTGGACATGGATCACGTCCGGCCGGAACTCGGTGAGCAGCGTGCCGAGATCCTGCAAGGTGCCGTAATGGTCGATCTGGCTGAGATGGAAGCGGTCGAAATGGCCGCTCCACAGCAGGAGGTCGCCATCCTCGCCGGTCGCCTGGAAGGCGGTGCCCGGATGCGGCTCGCGGTGGATGGCGTTGGTCGCGCCGAGAAACAGCACCTCGCAGCCCTGCTCGCGATAGGCCTGCGCCAGGTCGTGGGCGAAGA
This sequence comes from Allobosea sp., assembly GCF_036675845.1. GTDB lineage: Bacteria > Pseudomonadota > Alphaproteobacteria > Rhizobiales > Beijerinckiaceae > Allobosea. Next base: position 17,032 of record NZ_JAKFED010000139.1, read on the forward strand.
TCTCCGTCCCGCCCGGATGCAGCGCGGGATGGTTGTGGGCGACGACCAGGATGCGCCGGCTCATCGCGCCGCTCCCGGCTTCACCGCGATCAGCAGGTCCTGGTAATGCGCCGCGCTGACGCCGCGCCAATGGCCGGGGCTGAGCCGCTCGACCGCAAGCCCGGCCTCGGTTGCCCGTTCGAGCAGGAAGCTGGCGTCGATGCCGGCGGCGGCGAGCGGCGCCTCCTCGATCGCATACCAGCCCGGTCCCTCGCCCCAGCGCCGGAACTGCAGCCGCTCCTGGCCGCTGCGCTCGCCGTCGATGGCGAAGGCGGTGAGGAAGAGCCGGCCGCCCGGCGCCAGCAGGCGCGCCGCCTCGTTGAGATAGACTACGAGCTCATCGGGCGGCAGATGCGTCGCCACCGAGGTCATGGTGATGAAGTCGAAGCTTTGGTTCGGGAAGCCGAACTGCACCTCGATGCCGGGCAGCGAGCCCTGCGGGTTGTAGAGCGGGTGGGCGATGTCGAGGCGCTGGAAGTGGAAGCGCGGATAGGCCGGCGTGATCGTCTGAGCGCACCAGAGGATGCCGTCCATCACCGGATCGACGCCGTCATAGCTGCCGCGCTCGGGGTCGAGATACTGGGTCAGCGGCACCGCCATGCGGCCGATGCCACAGCCGATGTCGAAGACCCGCTCATGCGGCTGCAGCCGGCCGAGCCTGACGAAATGGCCGAGGAACTCCGCCCCGATCGCGCGATAATCGCCGTCGCCGACGAAGATCGAGTCGGGCGGCGGATGCGGCAGGAAGCGGTTGCTCTGGAGCTGGCGCATCAGCCAGTCGAGCTCCGCCGCCGCCGGGTCGAAAGCCGGGGCCGGTTCCAGCGGGTTCTGTCTCAAGGCCAAGGTCGCCGTCATGCCGCTGTCGCTCTCCGGAGGTTAGCGCGGGAAAGGAACTGGGGCTCGTGCGGGAACGCCTGTTCCGGCCTCGGAGCGACCACTGCGCCGGCAGGGCCGTCGACGGCGGTCATCAGCGCCTCGATCTGCTGGTCCCAGCGCCTGGTCTGGAGCCAGGCATTGTGCTGCGAGGCGACGCCGCGGGTGTAGTCGAGGCTCTTCGAGATCGACTGGCGCTCGAGATGGTAGAGCGCAACGCCGGGCACATAGACGATGCCGAGCCCGGCCCGGCCGATCTTCAGGCAAAGATCGCTGTCCTCGTAATCGCCGATGACATAGCCATCGTCGAAGCCGCCGACCTCGAGGAACAGCGTCCGCGGCAGCACGATGCAGGCGCCGGTGACGCCGGGCACCGGCCGCTCGACATTGGCCGGGCCGTAATTGCCGGGCATGCCCTTGAAGTAATGATGGTTGAGCCAGGTGCCTTTGCTGTCGCGCTTGAAGTAGAGCCCGGCATGCTGCAACGAACCGTCGTCATAGAGCAGTTTCGGACCGACCGCGCCGATGCGGTTGTGCCGGTCGAGCCTGCGCACCAGCGCCGGCAGCCAGCCGTCGCCGGCCGGGATCACGTCGGAATTGACCAGCGCCAGCGCCTCGCCGCGGGCCATGGCGGCGCCGGCATTGCAGGCGGCCGAGAAGCCGCCATTGCGGCCCATCACCACGAGCTGCATCGGCAGGCCGTAGGCAAGGAACAGCCCACCCAGCAGATGCGCGACCTCGGCCTCGTGCTCGGGCGAATCGAGCACATAGATCAGCTCGGCCTCGCCGGCGAACCAGGCGTCCGCCGCGAAGGCGGCGATCTGGATGCGCAGGAATTCGTAGACGCGATAGAGCGGGATCACCACCGAGACGGCCGGGTTGGGCGGCCCCTTGCCGAAACGCTTCAGCCGCGCTTCGGGCAGGCTCTCGCGCAATTGCTGCTGGCAGGCGGCCAGCACCGGCGCCAGCGTCCGCTCCAGGATTTCGGCGCTGAGATGCTGCGGCGGGATGGCGGCCAGCACCCGTGCCCGGATGGCGACCGTATCGGCCGGCTGCAGCGCCGGCCGCAGGGAGAGCGAGGTGCCGGATCTCAGCCGGAGCTCGGCCCGCGGCTGCAGCACCGGGGCGCCGCCGGCATAGCCCGGCACCAGCGCGGCGAATCCGGTCGCCGGCCTCGCTCCGCCGCTTGCGACGCCGGGCAGCAGCGCCGGGAAGCGTTCGAGCCGGTCGAGGATCGGCGTCGGCTCGCCCTCGCCGCGATGCAGCAGCAGCTCGTCGAGCAGGCCCTCGGGGTCGCGATACCAGCCGCCGAGCAGCAGCCCGGCCGGGGTCGAGACGGCGAGATCGAGCTCGGCCGAGGGCAGGTCGTCATTGCGCCGCACATTCTGGACGGCGAGCGGCAGGCGGCGTTGCATCTCGATGGCCAGCAGCCGGCCCTGCTCGGACAATTCGGAAAGCTGCTCGACCAGCCAGCTCCGCAAACCGTCGCGGCTGCTCGCCTTGCCGTTCCACCAGCGGCCGAGCGAGGGGATGGCGGGGCGCGCCGAGACGGCGCGGACGACGAGGCCGGAATCGCCCTGCAGGATCAGCAGTCCGCCGGCCTGCGCCGGGAATTCGTCGACGATCAGGTGCAGCGGCCGCACCCCGGCACGGTCGATGGCTCCCAGCCGCGGCCGGCAGGCGAGGCGGGAAAGGCCGCCGCCATCGAGCCGATAGGCGCCGCGCAGCGCGGCGAGTCGGCCGGGGGCCGAGGATTCGATCAGCACCTTGCCTTCGCCCAGCCGCGCGACCGGGGTGGCGGGGGCGGGGTTGCGGGCCAAGAGAAGCAGGAACTGGCGCAGGAAGGTCAGGTAGCTCGCGGTCTCGCCGAGGCCGAACAGGCTCGGCCAATGGCCGATCAGCGCGTTGGCGAGCATGCGCCGCGCGGCCGGCGTGGTGCCGTGCGCGATCTCGCCGGCTTCGGCCATGGCGTGGACGAGGTCGGGATCGAAGCGCGCGGTGATATCGCCGCCCGGGCCGTCATCGGACAGCGTTGCGACGAGCTCGCCTTGGCCGGCATGGCGGAAGGCGACGACGACGCGCATGCGTCCGTCGCCGAGGCCGAGTGCCAGCGAGGCCGAGGCCAGCCGCTTGCCGCGGGCAGCGAGCGCGATGCCGGGGCGGGCGAGCACCGGGGCGTCGATGGTCCAGCTCAGCAGGAAGACGGAGCCGCTCAGCCGCGAGAGGTGCAGCTGCGGGCTCAGGCCGTCCGCGATGGGCGCAGGCGCGAGGGTTAGCATCATGCGAGATCCGGCAGGGAAGGGGGGCGGCACCGGCCGCAGGGCCGGTGCCGCGTTTCGTCAGGCCACCGTGAAATAGGAGCCCGGGTCGCTCTGGACGTCTTCGGCGGTGACGCCGACCAGGGTCAGCGTGTCGCCGTCGCCAAGGTCGATGACGGTGTTGCCGCCAACCGTGGTCGCACGGGCCGCCACGTCCTCGGCCGAGCCGATATCGGTGCCGTTGATGCCCGAGGCGATCTGCAGAACGTCGGAGCCGGCCTCGAAATCGAGCACGACATCGTTGCCGCCGCCGCCACTGAAGACGAAGGTGTCGCTGCCGGCGCCGCCGGAAAGGACGTCGTCGCCCGCTCCGGCGAAGAGCAGGTCGTCCCCCGCGCCGCCCTGGAGCACGTCGTTGCCGGCGCCGCCATCGAGGACGTCGTTGCCGGCGCCGCCCTGGAGCAGGTCGTCGCCCTTGCCGCCCTGGAGCAGGTCGTCGCCATTGCCGCCCTGCAGGACGTCATCGCCTTGGCCGCCCTGCAGGATGTCGTTGCCTTCGCCGCCGCGCAGCACGTCGTCACCGGCATCGCCGCGCAGGATATCGTTGTCGGCGCCGCCGGAGAGGACATCGTCGCCCCTGCCGCCGAACAGGGCGTCATCGCCGGCATCGCCGGAGAGGACATCGTCCCCATTGCCGCCGAACAGGGCATCGTCGCCTTCGCCGCCGGAGGCGAAGTCGTCGCCGTTGTCGCCATAGATCAGGTCGTCGCCGTCCTCACCGAAGATGGAATCGTCCCCATTGCCGCCCTTGGCGATGTCATCGCCGGCGCCGGCGTTGATCACATCGCTGAACCGGCTACCAATCAAAAAGTCGTCGAATGCACTTCCTTCGATCGTGGCCATTTGTCATCTCCTCGGTATTTTGGGAGCACCACCAGCATTGCGGATCACGGCCGCGTGAGGCGCTGGATCAAGGTGCGTTTCCGATGACGGCTAAAGAAGGCGTCATCGCTCGACGGTCGGAAGACTAGCCAATATATGCGACGCAGCAAGGAATTTATTGTGACCTTTTTGCGATGCAATATGGTTTTAGACTTTTAATATACTAGTGAATGATGGAATTCAAACCGATGTTGTTTCAGATTTTGAAGTGTTTATAGATTCATTCCGATCCCGAATTCGGTTCGAATTCGCCGGATCGGCGCAAGCGTTTGGTCGGGCTGGTGAAATCAATCCTCCCGGAAGGCACGGTTGAAGCTGTCCTTGAAGGGCGAGAGCAGGTAGTCGGCGGCGAAGCGCCTGCCGTTGACGATCAGTACCTCGGCCGCCATGCCGGCATGGAGCGTGATCTTGTGCTCGCTCAGGCTCTCGGGCGTGATCTCGGCGCGGACGATGAAGTAGGCGTTGCCGGTCTTCTCGTCGATGAGCTGGTCGGCCGCGACATAGCTGACCTTCGCCAGCAGCGGCGGCAGCAGGCGCGCATTGAAGGCGGTCAGCCGGATCCGCGTCTCGGCGCCGACCCGCACCGAATCGATGTCGCGCGGATCGACCTTGGCTTCGACGATCAGCGGCTCCTGCTCGGGCACGATGTCGAGGATCGGATCGCCCGCCGCGATGGCGCTGCCGGCGGTGCGCATCCGGATATTGGCGACGATGCCTTCCTGCGGCGCCGTGACGACGAGCCGGCGCAGCACATCCTCGGCCTGGACGATGCGCTCGACCACCTCGGAAAGCTGGAGCTGGCTGTCCTGCAGGTCCTTGGCGATCTCGCTCTGGCGCTCGAGGCCGATCGAGAGGATCTCGAGATTGGCGCCGGCGACCGCCTGCTCGGCCTTGGCCTTGCGGGCGGCGATCTCGCCGGCGCGGCCACTGAGCTCGCTCTGCTTGGTCTGGAGCTCGACGAGCTGGGAGCGCTTGGCGTAGCGCTTCTCGTAGAGATCGGCGACCGTGCGCACCTCCTCGTCGATCAGCGTGCGCTGGTAGCGCACGGCGTCGATCTGGGCCTGGAGGGCCTCGGCCTCGGCCTGATGCTGCTCGATCACGCGCCGCTGGATGCTGACCTTGCCGTCATGGACCTTCGCCCGGGCGTGGAACAGCGTCCGCTCGGCGGTGATGACCTCGCGTGCGATCGGCGTATGGGCCTCGTCGATATCCTTTGGGAAGGTGATCTGCGGGAGGTCGCCCTGCTCGGCCTTGAGCCGGGCGAGCTTCGCCTCGAGGCCGACGCGCTTGCCCTGCAATTGCTGCAGCTCGGCGCGCGCGTGGGCATCCTCCAGTCGGAGCAGCGGTTCGTCCTTGGCGACACGCTCGCCTTCGGCCTTGAGCAGCATCTTCAGGATGCCGCCTTCGAGATGGCTGACGGTCTTGCGCTTGCTGTCGACGATGACGGTGCCGATGGCGACCGCGGCATTGTCGAGCCGGGCAGTGATCGCCCAGGCGCTGAAGCCGCCGAAGCCGATCGCCACGGCGGCGACGCCGGCGAGGATGAGGTTGCGCAGCGAGGGGGTCCGCTCCTCGGGCTCGGCCTCGGGCGCCAGCGGCACCAGGGCGGTGCCGGGTTTGCGCAGCATCGGCAATTTGCTCATGCGCTGACCTCGCGGACGGTGGGCTTTGCCGATTCGAGCTCGACCACGCCGCCGGGGGTGATCATGCCGGCGATGGCCGAGCGCGGGCCGAACTGCGCGACGCGGCCGTCGCGCAGCACCAGGATCTTGTCGACCACCTGCATCACCGAGGGCCGATGCGCGATGAGCACGACGATGGCGCCGCTTTCGCGGGCGGCGTTGATCGCCCGGATCAGGCCCTGCTCGCCCTCGGCGTCGAGATTGGCGTTGGGCTCGTCGAGCACGATCAGCCGCGGCGACCCGTAGAGCGCCCGCGCCAGGCCGATGCGCTGGCGCTGGCCGCCGGAGAGCTTGAAGTCGCCGTCGGCGACATTGGTGTCGTAGCCGAGCGGTAGCCGGCCGATCAGCTCGTGCACGCCGGCGATGCGCGCCGCTTCGAGGATGGCGTGCGGATCGGGCTTGCGCATCCGCGCGATGTTCTCGGCGATGGTGCCGTTGAGCAGCGAAACCGATTGCGGCAGGTAGCCGACCATGGCGCCGAAGGAGCCGCGCTCCCAGAGATAGGCGTTGTGGCCGTCGAGATAGACGCCGCCGGCATTGGGCTTGAGCACGCCGACGAGCAGCCGCGCCAGCGTCGATTTTCCGGCGCCGGAGGGGCCGACGACACCCAGAACCTCGCCGGGCTCGAGCGTGAAGGAGACGCCCTTGATGATCGTCTGCTCGGCGCCCTGCGGCGCATAGATCGCCCGGTCGACGACGAGGTCTCCCTGCGTCGCCGGTGTCGGCACGCTCTGGCGCTGCGAGGCGCGCGCCTGCAGCAGCTCGCGTACCCGCTTCCAGGCCTGGGCCGCCGTGACCCATTGCCGCCAGTCGGTGATCATCGAATCGAACGGGGCGAGCAGGCGCCCGAGCAGGATGCTGGCCGCCATCAGCGTGCCGACCGAGACCTCGTTGCGGATGATCAGCACGGCGCCGGTCGCATAGATCGCGAGCTGCATCGTCATTCGGCTGGAGCGGGTCAGCGCGGCGATGAACTTGCCGCGGGCCATGCCGAGATCGAGATGCTCGAGCATCGCGATCTGCCCGGTGCGCCAGCGCGTCGCCAGCGCCGGCAGCATGCCCATCGCCTCGATCGTCTCGGCATGGCGCAGGCTTGCGCCGACCTCGTTGATCGAGGCGACGCCCTCTTCATTGGCTTCCTTGAGCGTCCGCCTCGTCAGCACGTCGGCCAGGAAGCCGAGGATCAGCAGTACCAGCAGCGAGACGACGCCGACCAGGCCGTAGACCGGATGGAAGGCGAATAGCACGGCAAGGAAGATCGGCGACCAGGCGGCTTCCAGCGGTGTCGCGATCGCCGAGCTCGCGATGAAGGTGCGGATGTCGTTGAGGTCGCGGATCGCCTGCGTCGCCTGGCCCGATCCGCGCTCGAGCGAGCTCGTCACCGCCGCCTGCAGCGCCGGCAGGTTGAGCCGGCGCGCGAAGATGCTCGCCATGGTCTGGAAGGTCAGCGAACGGATGAATTCGATCGCGCCATAGAGCATCAGAGCCCCGACCGCGATCACCAGCAGCATGGTCAATGTGTCGTAGCTGCGGCTGACGATGACGCGGTCCTGCACCTGCAGCATAAACAGCGGCACGGTCAGCAGCAGGATGTTGACGCACAGGCTGAGGAAGCCGGCATAGGCCAGCCCGCCGGTGAAGGAGCGCTGCAGATCCCGGATCAGGGCATCGGCGGTCGAAGTCGGAACCTTCATACATATCTCCGGGCGCGGAAGCGGCGGCTGCGCGCCTGTGATCGGGATGGCAGGTTGATTTGATGATCACGAGCTTGGCACGAAAGTCGTGTCCTTAGTATGACAGAATAGAGCTCGGGATATCTTAGATAATGTCGGGGAATATGGCGAAATAATGTGCTATTTCAAATTTTGAAACAGTTCATGACTGTAGTGTAATTGTTAAAATCTTAATGGCGTGCTATTTGGGGTGGCATGTGCTTTGCGTCTACGCTATTCGACGGGCGGAGGGATTCGCGGGGGCTGCCCATTTCGAAATCTGGCGGAGTAGGGAATGCATTTGAAACCGCATGTCGGCGATCGATTCCTAGGCAAGGCCTTCAACGGAGGGCATGGCGAGGCGGCCGGGCGCAGCGACCCTGATTCGGGTCAGGCGGCGCGTGCCCTGGTCTCGCAACTGGAGCTGGCGCGCATGATCGAGCGGGTCAGCCGGCGCTTCCTCGACTATCTTCGGCTCGAGCTGAGCAAGCTCGGCGTCGACGACATCTCGCCTTCGCAGGTGATGGTGCTGCTCACCATCGGCGCCGGCGAGATCGCGGTGCGCGATCTGCTCGACCGGGGCCATTATGTCGGCTCGAACGCCTCCTATAATCTCAAGCAGCTGGTCGAGAGCGGCTATCTCGATCGTGGCGCCTCGCCGCGCGACCGGCGCTTGGCGCGGATATCGCTCTCGCCGAAGGGGCAGTTGCTGTGCGAGCGGTTGCGCCTGCTCGACGAGGGCAGCCAGTTCGGCCAGGGGCCCGACATCGATCTCGACGCCGATCTCCAGACCACCCACGACACCCTGCGCCGGCTCGAACAATGGTGGGGCGACGCGCTCCGCTATGGAGGGATCCTGCTCGCCTCATGCACGTCCTATTCGTTCATCGTTCCGGATCTGGTCAATTCGCTCACCTGATCGCCCGCCTCGCCGCCGAGGGCGCCGAGGTGACGCTGGTCACGGAGAAGCCGGAGCGCGAACGTCCGGGCGTCCGGCAGATCGCCTACGCCGTCGGCGAGGCGGCGACGGGCCATGCCACGCTGGCGGCGACCGATTACCATGTCCGCACCGGCGAGGCGGTCGCGGCGGAGCTTTCGCGCCTGCGCCGCC
>NZ_JAKFED010000053.1:0-25242 GCF_036675845.1 Allobosea sp.
ACGCCCTTGGGCCGGCCCGTCGTGCCCGAGGTATAGAGCACATAGAGCGGATCGGTCGCCTCGACCTCGACGCAATCCGCCTTGCGGCCATTGGCCTTGGCGGCAGCGACCATGGCGCGCCAGTTCCGGTCGCGCCTCACCTGCATCGAGGCGTCGGCCTGCGGGCGCTGCAGCACGAGGCAGGCGTCCGGCTTGTGGCTGGCAAGCTCGATCGCGCCGTCGAGCAGCGGCTTGTACTCGACGATGCGGCTCGGCTCGATGCCGCAGGAGGCGGTCAGGATCACCTTCGGCCTGGCATCGTCGATGCGCGTCGCCAGTTCCTTGGCGGCAAAGCCGCCAAACACCACCGAATGCACCGCGCCGATGCGGGCGCAGGCCAGCATGGCGAAGGCCGCCTCCGGGATCATCGGCATGTAGACGATGACACGGTCGCCCTTGCCGACGCCGAGTTCCTGCAGCACGGCGGCAAGCGTCGCGACCTCGTCGAGCATCTCGGCATAGCTGTAGCTCGCCTTGGTGCCGGTGACGGGGCTGTCATAGATCAGCGCGGCCTGCTCGCCCCTGCCGTCGCGGACATGCCGGTCGAGCGCGTTGAAGCAGGTGTTGCAGCTCGCATCCGGAAACCAGTGCCCATAGATGCCGGCCTCGCCGTCGAAGATCTGCTGCGGCGGCCTGATCCACTCGATGCCCCTGGCGATCTCGCGCCAATAGCTTTCCGGATCGCGCCGCCAGGCGGAATAGGTCTCGCTATAGCGGCTTGCATGGCTGGCAGTCATGAAACGCGTTCCTCTTCGCCGATTTTCGGCCTAGAGCCGGATGATGACGGATGGAATCATGGAATGATCCCATCCGACATCTGAATCCGTCTCTCACCAAAGGGTTAGAGCAGGATTCCTGCGAAAACCGGTTTCCACTTTTTCGCATCCTGCTCTAGAGCTTGGCTCCGGGCGGGCCGTCTGGGAGCCGGTTTTGGCGCGCGGATCGTGCCCACGCTCTCCCTTTCGGCGCAAGCGCCCGCATGTCAGACTTTCAGCGCAACCGGATGGGTCGCGCTGCACGCCCCCGGCCGCCCGGCCGAAGCCGTCGGTAGGCCGGAAATCCGATAGATCATGAACTTCGATTTCGCCTTCTTCGCCGTGATGACGCCGGCCGTCATCCTGATGGGCCTGTCCAAGGGCGGCTTCGCGGGGCTCGGCCTGCTCTCCTTGCCGCTGATGGCGCTGATCGTCTCGCCGGTGCAGGCGGCCGCCATCATGCTGCCGATCCTGATCGTCCAGGACGTCGTCACCGTCTGGTCCTATCGGCGCGACTTCGACCGCAGGAACCTCGCGACGCTGATCCCGGGCATGCTGCTCGGCGTCCTCGCCGGCTATCTGCTGGCCGCCAGGGTCTCTGACGCCGCCGTCGGGCTCGCCGTCGGGGTGATCTCGATCAGCTTCGCGCTGCGCCGCCTGCTCGGCGCCCGCTCGGCGCCGGCGCCTGTCACGCGGGCCACCTATTCCGCCGGGACCCTCTGGGGCGTGATCTGCGGCTTCACCAGCATGGTCGCCCATGCCGGCGGGCCGCCCTTCCAGATCTATCTGATGCCGCAGCGTCTGCCGCCCGCCGTCTTCGTCGGCACTGGCGCGCTCTTCTTCGCGCTGATGAACTGGATCAAGGTCCTGCCCTATTTCTTCCTCGGCCAGTTCACGGCGCAGAACCTCACCGCCTCGGCGCTGCTGTTCCCGGTCGCGATCGCCTCGACGCTCGCCGGCGTCTGGCTGGTGCGGCGCGTGCCGGCGGAGCGCTTCTACACGCTGATCTACTGGCTCTTGATCGCGGTCGGGCTGAAGCTGGTCTATGAGGGCGTGCGGCCGCTTGTGGGCTGAGCGGGCGCTTCCGCGCCCGCCGACGGAGATTGCGCCGCATCGGCAAAAGGGATGGATTACAAGGCCGTGCCTCGGCGGCTAAAGCTGCGGCGACATTCCGGCAGAAGAGCGCCCCGATGACCGTCTCGCCCTATGATACCGATCTCGACCGCAACCCGGCGAACTTCCAGCCCTTGTCGCCGCTGCCCTTCCTCGAGCGGGCGGCGAGCGTCTTTCCGCAGCATGTCGCGGTCATCCACGGTCCACTCCGGCGCAACTACGCCGAGCTCTATGCCCGCACCCGCCGGCTGGCCTCGGCGCTGAAAAAGCACGGCATCGGCAAGAACGACACCGTCGCGGCGATGCTGCCGAACACGCCGGCCATGCTCGAATGCCATTACGGCGTGCCGATGTGCGGAGCCGTCCTCAACACGCTGAACACGCGGCTCGACGCCGCGATCATCGCCTTCTCTCTCGACCATGGCGGCGCCAAAGTGCTGATCTGCGACCGCGAATTCTCGAAGACGGTCAAGGAGGCGCTGGCGCTGTGCCAGGCGAAGCCGCTGGTGATCGACTATGACGACCCGGTCTATGACGGGCTGGGCGAGCGCCTCGGCAGCGTCGAATACGAGGACTTCCTGAAGCAGGGCGATCCGGCGTTCGACTGGCTGATGCCCGGCGACGAATGGGACGCGATCTCGCTGAACTACACCTCCGGCACCACCGGCGATCCCAAGGGCGTGGTCTACCATCATCGCGGCGCCAATTTGCTGGCGACCTCGAACGTGCTGACCGGCGGCATGGGACGGCATCCGGTCTATCTCTGGACCCTGCCGATGTTCCACTGCAATGGCTGGTGCTTCCCCTGGACGATCTCGCTGCTCGCCGGCACCCATGTCTGCCTGCGCCAGGTCCGGGCCAGGGCGATGTATGACGCCCTCGCCGACCATGGCGTGACGCATATGTGCGGCGCGCCGATCGTGATGTCGACGCTGGTCAACGCCCCGGCCGAGGAGCGCCGCACCTTCGCGCAGAAGGTCAATTTCTTCACCGCGGCGGCACCGCCGCCGGAGGCCGTGCTCGCCGCCATGGCGCAGGCCGGCTTCGAGGTCGTCCATCTCTATGGATTGACCGAAGTCTACGGGCCAGCCGTCGTCAACGAATGGAACAGCGGCTGGGACGGCCTGCCCGGCCCCGAGCAGGCGGCGCTCAAGGCGCGGCAGGGCGTGCGCTACCCGGCGCTGGAAGGGCTCGACGTGCTCGATCCGGAAACCATGCAGCCGGTGCCGCGCGACGGCGCGACGCTGGGCGAGGTGATGTTCCGCGGCAATGTCGTGATGAAGGGCTATCTCAGGAACCGCAAATCGACCGACGCCGCCTTCGAGGGTGGCTGGTTTCATTCCGGCGATCTCGGCGTCATTCACCCGGACGGCTATATCCAGCTGAAAGACCGCTCCAAGGACATCATCATCTCCGGCGGCGAGAACATCTCCTCGATCGAGGTCGAGGACGCGCTCTACAAGCATCCGGCGGTGCAGGCGGCGGCCGTGGTGGCCAGGCCCGACGAGAAATGGGGCGAGACGCCTTGCGCCTTCATCGAGCTGAAGCCCGGCCAGAGCACGACCGAGGCCGAGATCATGGCCTGGTGCAAGACCCTGCTCGCCTCGTTCAAATGCCCGCGGACGGTGGTCTTCACCGAAGTGCCCAAGACCTCGACCGGCAAGATCCAGAAATTCCGGCTGCGGGAGATGGCGCGGGCCTTGTAAGACGATGGCGCCGCCGGAGCCTCAGGGAACGAGGGCCCGGCAAGCCCAGGCGACGCTTGCAAAGGATCTCGGACCGTCGGGCCGGCCCGCCTCGTAGGCGTCGCGCATGGCGGCGTCGGTGCGCGCTCGCTCAGCGGCATCGAGCATGGCCACATATTTGCCGAGCGGTCCTTCGCCCGCGGCGATCGGCGCCCAGTAGTCGTCGAAGTTCTGGTAGTCCATGCGGATCATGAGCTCGGTTTCCGCGACGTCGGCGAGCCCCTGCTCGGCAAAGGTCCGCTTCATTTCGCCCGGCTGCATCATCGGCTGAAAGCAATAGCGGCTGCGGAGCTGGCGCCCGGCCTCACCGAGGCCCGCGACCGTGTCGACCATCATGCGCATGCCCGGCATGCCGCCGAGATGGTCCCATACGGCCGCGGCGACCACGCCGCCGGACCGCACGACACGGCGCATCTCAGCGACGGCCTTGCCGGCCTCTGGCACGAAGTGAAGCACGAGCAGCGCCAGGGCGCGGTCGAAGGCGCCGTCCTCGAAGGGCAAGGCGCAGGCATCCGCCTGCCGGATCCTGATGCGCGGATCGGCGTTCCGCCGTGTCGCCTCCTCGACGAAGACCGGCGAATAGTCGATCGCGTCGATTTCGCCGAGCGCGGCGTTTCGAGCGAGCACGAAGGTCAGGCTGCCGGTGCCGCAGCCGACATCGAGAACCCTCTCGCCATCGGCGAGCCCGGCGAAGTCGATGAACGGGGGAGCCAGCTTCCGGCTCCAGCGGCCCATGAGCTGTTCGTAGCCGGCCGCATCGTGGATATTGAAGCTCGAGGTCATCGAAGCCTCCACACTGCCGGCTGCATGCTGAGCCGCGACGAGGCGCCTGCCAAGCTGAAAAATGCGATCTTTGGTCGGGATCACCGCCCGCCCATTCATGCCCCTCGGCCGGGCGTCCTGGATGGGTGACGGCGGCTCCGGCCGCCTCGAACGCTCGATTCGAACAAAAAACCGGCCCCTCTCGGAGCCGGTTGATCGCGAATGACGCGAAAGCGATGCGGGCCGCCGCGGCCCGCCCGGAATTCAGTGCAGCGTCGGTGACGGCATGGTCTGCCGCACGCGTTCGATCTCATCCTTCAGCAGCAGCTTCTTCCGCTTCATCTCGACCACGTTGAGATCGTCCGACGAGGGGCTGGCGACCGCCTGCGCGATCGCTTCCTCGAGCTGGCGATGCTTGCGCTCGAGCTCGGCGAGGTGGGTCTGCAGCGACATCTGGATCCTCCTGATGAACGTTCTGGCAGGTGAAGTCTGACACAGAGCCGGCTTCGCGTCTGCCGGGCAGACGTGCACCGCACCATGAGTTTCTGTGATCCCTTCCGGGACCTTTCCCGAGGCGCGCGAATGCAACCGGACCACCTCCGTGCCGCCGGTGCGCCGCTCTTGCCGCGCCGCTCCAGCCTGCGCATAGTCGCCCCCGATCGCGGCGATGATGAGACGGCTTCATGGGATTCGAGTTGAGCGCCGAGGAGGTCGAGGTCCTCATGGCGGAGCTGGCGCGGCTGCGCGAGGAGCACCGCGATCTCGACAGCGCCATCGACGCGCTGGAACGGCTCGGCGCCATCAACCAGATCCAGGTCCAGCGCCTGAAGAAGCGCAAGCTCTATCTGCGCGACCGCATCTCCCATCTCGAGGACCAGCTCACCCCCGACATCATCGCCTGAGCCGGCTGGATTCGACGAGAGCTCCGATTCCGCCCTTGCTTGCAACGCTCCGGCCGGTCTAGATCGCGCCCTTCCCCTCCCCTCCCGGGAAGCGAGCGTTTCATGGCCGAGCCGACCCCTCCCGTCGCCATCATCATGGGCAGCCAGTCCGACTGGGCGACGATGCGCCATGCCGCCGAGACGCTGGCTGCCCTCGAGATCGGCCACGAGGCGCTGATCGTCTCGGCGCATCGCACGCCGGAGCGCCTGTTCGACTTCGCCAGGGGCGCCAAGGCCGAGGGCTACAAGATCGTCATCGCCGGTGCCGGCGGCGCGGCGCATCTGCCCGGCATGGCCGCCGCGCTGACGCCGCTTCCGGTCTTCGGCGTACCGGTCGAATCCAGGGCGCTTTCCGGCCAGGACAGCCTGCTCTCGATCGTCCAGATGCCGGCGGGCATTCCGGTCGGCACGCTGGCCATCGGCCGGGCCGGCGCCGTCAACGCCGCTTTGCTCGCCGCCGCAGTGCTGGCCCTGAACGACGCTGCGCTCGCCGAACGCCTCGACGCCTGGCGCCAGCGCCAGAGCGAGGCGGTAGCCATGCATCCGAAGGACGGCGAATGACCCGGCCCGACCCTGGCGGGCTCGGCCCCGGCGCCGTCCTCGGCATCCTCGGCGGCGGCCAGCTCGCCCGCATGCTGGCGCTGGCGGCGGCCGATCTCGGCGTGCGCGCCCATATCTTCGCGCCGGAGCCCGACAGCCCGGCCTATGAGGTCGCGGCGCGGCACACCATCGGCGCCTATGAGGACGAGGCGGCGCTGGCGACCTTCGCCGATGCGGTCGACGTGGTCACCTACGAGTTCGAGAACGTCCCGGCGGCGACCGCCGCCTTCCTCGCCGCGCGCACGCCGCTGCATCCCGGCGCAAGGGCGCTGGCGGTGACGCAGGACCGGCTCAGCGAGAAGCGCTTCGTCTCCGGGCTCGATCTCGCCGTCGCCCCCTTCCACCAGGTCGATTCGCTCGCAGGGCTCGAACAGGCGGTCGCAGCACTCGGCCGCCCTTCCGTGCTGAAGACCCGCCGCTTCGGCTATGACGGCAAGGGCCAGGTCAAGATCACCGGCGAAACCGAGCTGGCTGAGGCCTGGCAGGAGATCGGCCATTTCCCGGCGATCCTCGAAGGCTTCGTCAGCTTCACCCGCGAGGTCTCGGTGGTCGCCGCCCGCGGCACGGATGGCAGCTTCGCCGCCTTCGACGTCTGCGAGAACGAGCACCGCGACCACATCCTGGCGCTGACCCGCATCCCGGCCCGGATCGGCTCTGCCGCGAGCGCAGCCGCGATCGAGGCCGCGCGCCGGATCGGCGAGGCGCTGGCCTATGTCGGCGTCTTCGCCGTCGAGTTCTTCGTCGTCGGGGACGGCGCGGGCGAGCAGGTCGTCGTCAACGAGATCGCCCCGCGCGTCCATAATTCCGGCCACTGGACCAGCGAGGGCGCGCAGACCTCGCAGTTCCACCAGCATGTCCGCGCCGTCTGCGGCTTCCCGCTCGGCGCGGCGGCGCGGCGCGGCCGCGTCACCATGGAGAACCTGATCGGCGACCGGGTCCATGACTGGCGCGCCATCCTGGCCGAGCCCGGCGCGCATCTGCATCTCTACGGCAAGCGCGAGGCGCGGCCCGGCCGCAAGATGGGCCATGTCACGCGCGTCGTCCCCGAGGTCGATTGAACGCATCGGCCGGAAACGCCCGACTATTCCGGCATTATCGCGCGTTTTCGTCGCCGCCGCGGCGTGGACAAGGTTCGGCAATTCTGATATCGGCACGGCCTTCGCGACGGCTTTCATCGGGGGCCGCCGCACGGTATCCAGGCAACCAGTAACCACGGACCAAAGACGTGCAGGTTCTCGTTCGGGACAATAATGTCGACCAGGCTCTTCGCGCGCTGAAGAAGAAGATGCAGCGCGAAGGCATCTTCCGCGAGATGAAGCTCCGCGGACATTATGAGAAGCCTTCCGAGAAGAAGGCGCGCGAGCAGGCCGAGGCCGTCCGCCGCGCCCGCAAGCTGATCCGCAAGAAGCTCCAGCGCGAGGGCCTGCTGCCCGCGCCGGTGAAGCCGAAGCGCCCCTGAGTCCGCTCCGCTTCCCTTCCGAGATCCGTCGGCAACCGGCCGAAACCCGAATTCGGGATGCCCGGCGCCCGCCTTTCGCGGGCGTCGTTGCTTTTTTTTCGTCATTAACCAAAAGTTGTCACGGTTGGGGCGTTTGTCGGAGATGAAGGTCCGCGGGAGAACCGGCGGCACGAAAAGGGGCAAGAGCCGAAAGCGATGAGACAGAGCATCTTCCGAGGCAGGAACTGGCTGACCGCGATCGGCCTCGCTGCCGCGCTCGCCGGCTGCGACACGGTGAGCATGAACTCGGGCGCGGGCATCGCCGAGTTGCAGACCGGAAACGCGGAACTGGCCAGCGTCAATATCGGCTCCTTGACCGAGGTCATCAACCGCAACCCGAACGACCCGCAGGCCTACAATACGCGCGGCGCGGCCTATGCCCGCATCGGCCGCTATTCCGACGCGACGTCGGATTTCGGCAAGGCGGTCCAGCTCGACCCGAACTTCGCCCCGGCCTACACCAACCGCGCGCTCGCCTTGCGCCAGACCGGCCGCAACGACGCCGCGTTGCAGGATTTCAACCGCGCGACCACCGCCAATCCGAACTACGGCCCCGCCTATATCGGCCGCGCCAACCTGCTGCGCGCCCAGGGCAACAGCCAGCAGGCGCTGGCCGATCTCAACACCGCGATCCGCCTCAACCCGGAATCCGCCGAGGCCTTCCATGCCCGCGGGCTGGTCTACCAGAAGGAAGGCCAGCACCAGCACGCCGTCACCGATTTCGATTCGGTGATCGACCGCAATCCCTATACCGCGCCGCCCTATATCGCTCGCGGCCAGAGCCTGAACGCGCTCGGCAGATACGATTCCGCACTGGAGGACTTCACCGCCGCGCTCAATGTCGACAACCGCAATGCCGACGCCTGGGCCGGCCGCGGCTTCGCCTTCGAGAAGCTCGGCAAGAAGACGGAGGCGAACGAGGCCTATCAGCGCGCGCTCGGCCTCGACGGCAACAACCAGATCGCCCGCGCCGGCCAGGGCCGCCTCGGTGGCGGCGGCGGCATCTTCCGGATGTAAAGGAAGGCACGCCGGTCGCGAACCGCGTTCGGCGGCTGCCCGTTCGGTTATGGCGCTGCAGCGACCAGGGTTTCGCTGCCAGTCACCGTGCCCGCCGCGACATCGGCCAGGAAGCGCCGGATCTGCGGCACCGCGCCATGGGCCGGCAGGTTCTCGTGACTGCCTTCCGGAAAGCGGACGAAGCGTTTCGGCGGGTTGGCCAGCGCAAACAGCGCCTCGCCCTGGCTGTAGGGAATGACGCCGTCGCGGACGCCATGCAGGAACAGCAGCGGCGCCTTCACGCCGCCGATCGCCCGGTCCGAGCGGAACTGGTCGTGCATGAGCCAGGAGACCGGGACGTAAGGGTAGAGCTGCTGCGCGACGGCCGCCGTCGAGAGATAGGGCGCCTCAAGGATCACCGCCTTGAGCGGCCGCTCGGCGGCGAGCTTCAGCACCACGCCGGTGCCGAGCGATTCGCCATAGCCGACCAGCCGCTCCGCCCCGAAGCGGGCCACTGCCGCGGCGTAGGCCGCGCGCGCATCCTGCGCCAGCCCCTCCTCGCTCGGCGTGCCGCCCGAGCCGCCATAGCCGCGATAGTTCACCGCGAACAGCCCGGTGCCGTCCTGCGTCAGGCTTCTGAAGCGCGCCCGCCGAGAGGCAAGGTTGCCGGCATTGCCGTGGAAGTAGAGCAGCACCGGCTTGCCCTCGCGCGGCGGCACCATCCAGGCGACCAGCTTCACGCCATCAGCCGCCGTCAGGCCGACCTCCTCGACACCCGGCAGATTGGCTGAAGCGATCTCGGCGCGGGCCGGATTGCGCGGATAGAGCAGTTCGCGCTGCTTGACGTAGAGCAGGCCGAGCATGGCGACATAGGCCACGAGGCCACCGACCAGGAGTGATTTGAGAATCCTGCGCATCGCTTGCGATCTGTTGGCAGCCCCATCAGCCCTCATCCTGAGGAGCCGCGCAAGCGGCGTCTCGAAGGATGAGGGCTGAGGGAAGCGTCAAGAAGCCTCCTGTCCCCGGGCCGCTAGAGTCTGTTGTTTTCACGCGGAAACACTGCCGTCATCCTGGGCGAGCGAAGCTCGGCCCGGGATCCATCATAAGGCTCCGGCGCCCTACGATGGACCCCGGATCTGCGCCGCTTCGCGGCTTGTCCAGGATGACGGCGGTGGTTCCGAGTAAAAAGTAGCGTGCTCTAAAAGCGATGGCTCAAAACGAAAAGGGCCGGCATGGAGCCGGCCCTTTGCGACATCGCTATGACCGACGGCTCAGTGCGCCATCGCCTTGACGATGTCGTCGGTGACCTTCTTGGCGTCGCCGAACAGCATCATCGTGTTGGGCCTGAAGAACAGCTCGTTCTCGACGCCGGCATAGCCGGCCGCCATGCCGCGCTTGATGAAAAGCACGGTCTTGGCCTTCTCGACATCGAGGATCGGCATGCCGAAGATCGGCGACTGCGGATCGGTCTTCGCCGCCGGGTTGGTGACGTCGTTGGCGCCGATGACGAAGGCGACGTCGGCCTGGCCGAACTCGGAGTTGATGTCCTCGAGCTCGAAGACCTCGTCATAGGGCACATTGGCCTCGGCCAGCAGCACGTTCATGTGGCCCGGCATGCGGCCGGCGACCGGGTGGATCGCGTATTTGACCTCGACGCCTTCCTTCTTGAGCGTATCGGCCATCTCGCGCAGCGCGTGCTGCGCCTGCGCCACCGCCATGCCGTAGCCCGGCACGATGAGGACCTTGCCGGCGTTCTTCATGATGTAGGCGGCATCGTCCGCCGAACCCTGCTTGACCGGCCGGGCCTCGACCGCGCCGGCAGCCGCCGCGGCGCCGTCGCCGCCGAAGCCGCCGAGGATGACCGAGATGAAGCTCCGGTTCATCGCCTTGCACATGATGTAGGACAGGATCGCGCCGGACGAGCCGACCAGCGCGCCGGTGATGATCAGCGCCATGTTGCCGAGCGTGAAGCCGATGCCGGCCGCAGCCCAGCCCGAATAGGAGTTCAGCATCGAGACCACGACCGGCATGTCCGCGCCGCCGATCGGAATGATCAGCAGCACGCCGAGCGCGAAGGAGACGATGACGATCAGCCAGAAGACGAGGTGGCTCTCGGTCTTCAGGAAGACCAGCAGCATCACCAGCAGCGCGATGCCGAGCCCGATATTGATGCCGTGGCGCTGCGGCAGCATGATCGGCTTGCCGCTCATCCGCGCGTCGAGCTTGAGGAAGGCGATGATCGAGCCGGTGAAGGTGATCGCGCCGATGGCGACGCCGAGCGCCATCTCGAACAGGCTGGCGCCCTTGATCTTGCCGACCTGGCCGATGCCGAAGGCCTCCGGTGCGTAGAGCGCCGCTGCCGCGACCAGCACGGCGGCGAGGCCGACCAGCGAGTGGAAGAAGGCGACGAGCTGCGGCATCTGCGTCATCTGCACGCGCTTGGCCATGAAGGCGCCGATGCCGCCACCGATGGCGATGCCGAGGATGACGAGCAGCCAGCCGGAGAAGCCGGCCGGCGGATAGAAGACCACCGTGGTCAGCCCGGCGATCGCCATGCCGATCATGCCGTAGCGATTGCCCTGGCGCGACGTCGTCGGGTGCGACAGCCCGCGCAGGGCCATGATGAAGAGGACGCCGGAGACGACGTAGAGCAGGGCGGAGAGGTTCGCGGCCATGACCCGATCAGCCCTTCTTCTTGTACATCGAGAGCATGCGCTCGGTGACGAGGAAGCCGCCGAAGATGTTCACCGAGGCGAGGATCAGCGCGATGAAGCCGAAGACCTTGGCCCAGAGCGGCCCGTCGCCCATGGCGGGGGCGGCCTGGACGCCGACGGCGAGCAGCGCGCCGACGACGATGACCGAGGAGATGGCGTTGGTGACCGACATCAGCGGCGTGTGCAGGGCCGGCGTCACCGACCAGACGACATAGTAGCCGACGAAGACGGCGAGCACGAAGATGGCGAGGCGATAGACCGTCGGGTCGACGCCGGTCGCGGCGCCTGCCACGGCGGCCGCCTGCTCGGCATATCTCTCGGCGAGCTCGGCCGCCTGCTTCGCCAGCGCCGCGGCCGAGCGGGCCTGTTCGAGCGCCTGTTCGGGTGTCGGATTAGCCATGATGTGACACTCCCCTCGTCGGCCGCTCAGGCCTTCGGCGCGAAATTCGGATGGATGACGGCGCCGTCCTTGGTCAGGCAGGTCGCCTTGACGAGTTCGTCGTCCCAGTTCACCGCGAGCTTCTTCTCGGCCTTGTCGATGAGAGTCTCGACGAAGGCGAAGAGGTTCTTGGCGTAGAGGGAGGACGAGGTCGCCGGGAGACGGCCGGGCACGTTGAGATGGCCGACGATCTTGACGCCGTTGGCCGTCGTCACCGTCTCGCCGGGCTTGGCCAGCTCGCAATTGCCGCCGCGCTCGACCGCCAGGTCGACGATCACCGAGCCCGCCTTCATGCTCTCGACCATGGCGGCCGAGATCAGCTTCGGCGCCGGCCGGCCGGGGATCAGCGCGGTGGTGATGACGATGTCCTGCTTGGCGATGTGGCTCGCCGTCAGCTCGTCCTGCTTGGCCTGGTATTCCTTCGACATTTCCTTGGCGTAGCCGCCGGAAGTCTGCGCCTGCTTGAACTCGTCGTCCTCGACCGCCAGGAACTTGGCGCCGAGCGATTCGACCTGCTCCTTGGTGGCGGGGCGGACATCGGTCGCGGTGACGATCGCGCCGAGGCGCCTTGCGGTGGCGATCGCCTGCAGGCCGGCGACGCCGACGCCCATGATGAAGATGCGCGCGGCGGGGACCGTGCCGGCGGCCGTCATCATCATCGGCAGCGCCCGGCCGTATTCGGCCGCGGCGTCGACCACGGCGCGGTAGCCGGCGAGGTTCGCCTGCGAGGACAGCACGTCCATCACCTGGGCGCGGGTGATGCGCGGCATGAACTCCATGGCGAAGGCGGAAACATCGGCCTTGGCCAGCGC
The DNA here is from genome assembly GCF_036675845.1 of Allobosea sp. Classification (GTDB taxonomy): domain Bacteria; phylum Pseudomonadota; class Alphaproteobacteria; order Rhizobiales; family Beijerinckiaceae; genus Allobosea. Next base: position 12,415 of record NZ_JAKFED010000053.1, read on the forward strand.
CTCGACCGCAGGCTCGCTGCCATAGGGGTCCATGATGCCGACGACCAGCGCGCCCTTGGGCAGGCCGGCGATCTCGGCCTCGCCCGGCCGGCGCACCTTGAGCACGATCGCCGCGCCCTTCAGCGCCTCCTTGGCGTTTTTCGCGATGCTGGCACCGGCCGCCTCGTAATCGGTATCGCCGATACCGGAGGCCGTTCCGGCGCCCGTCTCGACCACGACCTCGGCCCCGAGGCCAATGAACTTGCGGACGGTCTCCGGCGTCGCGGCGACGCGGGTTTCCGCCCCTTGCGTTTCGGCTGGGACAGCAATGCGCATGGGAGGCCGGGCCTTTCGGGCTTTACGGGAGTGGGCTTACCGGAGCGGGCTTTACAGGAGGAGAAGCGCGAGCAGCATCAGGACGAACGGACCGGCGACGGCACGCCAGCCCACCGACGGCGCCGCGATGCCGACGCCGGTGCCGACCAGCGCCAGCAGCGTGCCGACGATCGCCGTGCCCCAGGCATGCTTGGTGCCACCGACGGCGAGCGCCACGACGATGGTGAGGCAGGCCAGCGTGGCGATCTCGGCGAAGCGCACGAAGCCGTGATAGGTGCCGTCATGCTCCGCATAGTCCATCTCGGGAACGTCGGTGGCGTGCTGTCCGTGGTCGGCCATGAAGAATGGTCCCTGTTCGATGAAAAACCTGTTGCCCTGTAGCGCACTGGCGCGGGCTCTGGCAACGCGTGACACCATGCCGCCCGCCTCATCGATAGGCAATCTGCCGCATAAAGCGACCTTGCGGCAGGCTCGCATGGCGGGAAAGGCCCGGCTGGCCTGCCTCAGGGCATCAGATCGGACGGAATCCGATCGGGCTCATAGACCCGCGGCGCGTTCTTCTGCGTCCAGTTGAAATAGCCCCAGACGAAGGCGCCGCCGACGGCGATGACGCCGAGCATGCTCAGCTCGCCGGTCATCGCCAGCAGGACGAGCGGCAGGGCGACCATCAGCAGCCCCATGATCACCAGCATCACCTGTATGAAGCGGATGCGCGCCTCGCTGACACCGGAAGAGAAGCGCACCGCGCTGGGCGGCCGCTCCGCGAGGCCCCGGTGCAGATCCTCGAGGAAGGCGCGGTAGGTCCGGTTGCGCTCCGCGTCTGGGTAGCCATAGGCGGTGCTGGAGCTGACGACGAGCGGCGCCGCCGCCGAAAAAGCGATGGCGCAGGCGCCGAAATCGCCATGCCGGGCGACATGGCCCGTCGACAGATGCACGCCGGTCACTTCCGCGAGCGACCTTGCGACCTCGCCCGTCTGCGTGCTCCAGAACAGCAGGCCGCCATCCAGCCCGACGCCCTCGTCATTGTGCTTCAGCGCGATGCCGCCCCTGCCGCGCCGCACGAACAGTTCGTAACGTCGCCGTTCGTCGGCCGCCTTCGTCCCAGCTTCCGCGCCCTGCCTGCCCATCGCCCGCCCCCTGCCGCACTGCGCAGGCTTGTGCCGGCATGAGGCATTATGGCGCAGCCGGTCAGGCGCCGGCCAGACCCGCGGCGGACAGCGCGGCCGCCTGCTCGCCGGCCACCCGCGCGACGCTGAAATCCTCGATCTCCTGCTCGAACAGCCGGTGGAAATTCAGCTCGGCATCGAGATGCAGGAAGACGCCGCCGAGCCCGATCGCCGCCCGATCCATGAAGACGAATTCGCGAGGCACCGTCACCGGTCCGCGCGCCTTCAGCGCAGTGTGGACCTGGAAGGCCTGCTTGCGGCCGTATTCGGCCGGGCTCACGCCCTCGGCGATGCGGCGGGTGCGGTCCTCGAGCAGCGGCCCGTAGATGAAGCGCGCCCAGATGTTGAGCGTGTCGATCAATTCCTTGGTCAGCCCCTTGAAGCCCCAGACCTCGTAGGCGTGGACGACGCGCGCCTCGTCGCCTTCGAGCAGGCCGCGATAGAGATCGACCACGCCGCCGACGAAGCTCGGCGGGAAGATGCGGATGCAGCCATAGTCGAGCAGGTTGATGCCCTGCGGCTCGCCCGCTTCCGAGAACACCGTGTAGTTTCCGAGATGCGGATCGCCATGGATGACGCCCTGATGGCTGAAGGGCCGCCACCAGGCCCGGAACATCGCGGTCGAGATCCGGTCGCGCACCGCCTGGCTGGCCTGCTTGTGGTTCAGGATCTTGTCGCCCTCGAGCCAGTGCATCGTCAGCAGGCGGCGGGTCGAGAGTTCCGGCACCGTCGCCGGCACGCGGACTTCCGGCGTTGCGGCGAGCATCTGCCGATAGAGCGCGATATGCCTGGCCTCGCGCTTGTAGTCGAGTTCCTCGCGCACCCTGGCGCTGATCTCCTTGGCGATCTCGGTGGTGTCGATCACCGGGTCCATGCGCCGGTGCAGCGAGAACAGGATGTCGAGCTGGGCGATGTCGGCCTCGACCGCCGATTCCATGTCCGGGTACTGCAGCTTGCAGGCGAGCGGCACGCCGTCGCGCGTCGCGGCGCGGTGTACCTGGCCGAGCGAGGCAGCGGCCGCCGGCTTGAGGTCGAATTCGCCGAAGCGCTCGCGCCAGCCGGCCCCGAGCTCGGCCATCATCCGGCGCTTGACGAAGGCCGCGCCCATCGGCGGCGCCTCCGATTGCAGCTTCTGCAGCTCGGCGGCGTATTCCGGCGGCACGACATCGGGGATGGTGGCGACGAGCTGCGCCACCTTCATGATCGGGCCCTTCAGCCCGCCCAGCGCCTTGGCCAGCGCCTCGGCATTGGAGAGGTTGCGGCCTTCGAGCCCGAACAGCCGGGTGCCCGCGATCCGGGCCGCGACCCCGCCGACATTGGCTCCGACGCGGGCATAGCGCGCCGCACGGGCCGAGAATCGGTTGGCTTCACTGTCGCGTTCGGACATCGGGGCTCGCTGGGTGGGGCTGGCTGGTCCCGGCCAATGTAGGAGCCGCCCCGCCCAAGCTCCAGCCCTTGCCGGCCCGAGCCGGCTCAACCCGGCGCCAGTCCCGGCCAGTAATGCCCATCCGGCGTCGGGCGCTTGCCGAAGATCGCCTGCCCGACCCTGACGACGTCGGCCCCCTCCTCGATCGCCAGCTCGAAATCGCCCGACATGCCCATCGAGAGCTCGCGCAAGTCCGGGTGAAGCGTCGCCATCTCGTCGCGCAGCCGGCGCAGCAGGCGAAAGCAGGGCCGCACCCGCTCCATCTCGTCGCTGAACAGCGCCAGCGTCATCAGGCCGCGCGGCTTCAGCCTGGGAAAGTCCGGCAACGCCGCGACGAAGCCACGCAGCGCATCGGGATGCAGCCCGTATTTGCTCTCCTCCCCCGAGGTGTTGACCTGCACATAGACGTCGAGAGTGCGGCCTTCCGCCGCCAGCCGCTGGTCCAGCAGCGCCGCCAGCTTCAGGCTGTCCAGCGCATGGAACTCGACGGCGAAGCGGGTCAGCTGCCGGACCTTGTTGCTCTGCAGATGGCCGACGATGCTCCAGGCGACCGGCAGGTCGGCCAGCGCCGCCTGCTTGCCCTGCGCCTCCTGGATCTTGTTCTCGCCGAACCGGTCGATCCCGGCGGCGAAGGCCTGACGCAGGATCTGCGCCGGCACGGTCTTGCTGATCGGCAGGAGCCGCACCGAGGCCGGATCGCGCCCGGCGCGCCGGCAGGCCGCCGCGATCCGCTCCCGCACGGCGACGAGATTGTGCCTGAACAGGGCTTCCGGATCGGGGCCGAAGCGCGCGGCAAGCTCGGCCGGCAGCGACGCGGAGACGTTCATCACGGCCTCTTTCCCGCCACCAGCTCGGCCACGACATGGTCGCCGGCGCGCTCGCTCTGCTGCAGGCCCTCGGCGACGCCGGCGCGGTCCTCCGCACTGCGGTTCTGGCTCATCTTGCGCTTGCCCGAGAGCCTTGTGATCGGCATGCGCAGCCCGACGATGCCGCGCAACTGCGCCTCGACGAAGGCTTCCGGCGCATCCGACACCGCCCAGGCCTCGGCGCGCGGGCCTTCATGCAGATCAGTCAGGCGCGTGACGACCTCGCGCAGCCTTGCCGCATCCTCGAAGAACTCGACCGGCCCCGAGGCCTGCACCGCGACATAGTTCCAGGTCGGCACGACCTTGCCGTGCTCGCGCTTGGCCGCATACCAGGACGGCGTGACATAGGCGTCCGGCCCCATGAAGATCGCCAGCGCCTCGCCCAGCACCGGCGCCTGCCATTGCCGGTTGGCCCTGGCGAGATGGCCGTAGAGCGTGCCGAACTCGCCCTCGCTCTCGTCGATCATCAGCGGCAGCGGCGTCGCCAGCAGCCCCTCGGCCGTGGCCGTGACGAAATTGCTCAGCCGCGCCGCGCGCATCAACGCATGCAGCTCGGCAGTGTCGTCTTCGCGAAAGGCTGGTGGCGCGTACATGGGGTGGGTCCTTGCGGTTGCCCCCAAGATAGAGCTTCACTGGACCGCGCAAAATAACCAGTTTATGTGTTTAACAGCAGTCCAGTTGTGAAAGGTGGCGGCGTGACCTCGGCTCGGCCACAGGGTGCACGGGGCATCTACAGTGCGCTGAAGGCCCAGATTGGCGCCGGCGTCTATCGCCCGGGTGCGGCTCTGCCCTCGACGCGCGCGCTCGCCGCGGAGCTCGGCGTCTCGCGCACCACCGTGACGGCCGCCTATGAGCAACTGCTCTCGGAGGGCTTCATCGCCGGGCGGCAAGGCGCTCGCGCCCGCGTCGCGGCGATCCCCGCCGGGACCAAGCCCGAAGCGGCCCGCAGCGGCGCAAGCGAGGCGAAACTCGCCCTCTCCAGCTATGGCGAACGCATCGCGGCGATGGCCCTGCCGGTGCGGCCACCGGCCTCCGCCCGCCTCGTCGCCGATTTCCGCTATGGCGATCTCGCTGCCGCCGATTTTCCCAGCGACATCTGGAAGCGTGCCGTCACCATGGCGGCCCGTCGGCGCCCGCAACGGCTGAGCTATGACGCGCCGGCCGGCGCGCGGGAGCTGCGCCTCGCCTTGCAGGCCTATCTCTGGCGGGCCCGCAGCCTGCGCTGCGAGATGGACCAGATCGTCATCGTCAACGGCTCGCAGCAGGGGCTCGACCTCTGCGCCCGGCTGCTGCTCGATCCCGGGCAAGGCTTCGTCATCGAGGATCCGTGCTACGGCATGGCGCGGCAGGTCTTCGCCGCCGCCGGCGGCATCGCCATCCCGGTCGAGGCCGACCAGGACGGGCTCAGGACCGATCGCCTCGCCGGTCTTTCCGCCCGCCTCGCCTATGTCACGCCCTCGCATCAGTACCCGCTCGGCGGCGTCATGCCGGTGGCGCGCCGGCTCGCGCTGCTCGCCTGGGCCCGCCTCTGCGGCGGCTGCGTGATCGAGGACGATTATGACAGCGAGTATCGCTACGACATCGCCCCGGTCCCGCCGCTCTACGCGCTCGCCGAGGGCAACGAGATCATCTATCTCGGCACCGTCTCCAAGGCGCTCTCGCCAACGATCCGGCTCGGCTATCTCGTCCTGCCGCCGGCGCTGGCCTTGGTTTTCGCGACGGCCAAGGGCCTGGCCGACCGCCACGCTCCCGGGCTCGAACAGCAGGCGCTGACGATCCTGCTCGAAAGCGGCGCCTATGAGCGCCATGTCCGTCGCAGCAGGCGCCGCAACGCCGAGCGGCGCGCCACCCTGCTCGCCGCCCTCGCCCGCCGGCTCGGCGACCTGATCGTGATCGCCGGCGCCGATGCCGGCCTGCATGTCGTGGTCTGGTTCCGCGAGATCGCGGCGGCACGCGAGCCGGATTTCGTCGCGCAGGCCCGGACGAAGGGCATCGGCGTCTACCCGATCGGCCCGCTCTATGCGGAGGCCGGGACCACGGCGCGGCCGGACATGGCAGGGCTCGTCGTCGGCTATGCCAGCGTCGAGCCGCAGGAGATCGAGCTCGGCGTCGCCATCCTGGCCGATCTGGTCGAGACGTTCAGCTCCGGGTCGGCTCGGTCCTGAGCAACCTCACCCGCGCCCCTTGAGGTCGGCGCGCACCTCGGCCGCGCTCGCCGGGCGGCCGCCCGCCGCCTCGACCCGGCGCACCGCCTCGGCGACCAGCGCGGCATTGCTGCGCGTCTCGCCGAAATGGGCATCCTCCAGTCCGGCGCGAACATGGACGCCGCGCGCGACCGCCAGCGGAATCAGCTCGCCAAGCTCGACGCCGAGGCCGGCGATCATCGCCGGCGCGCCCGGCGCGCATTCCTCCAGAAGGGCAAGATGCGCCTCCAGCGCGAAGGGCTTTGGCGGAAAGCCCCAGGCGAAAGTGTCCGAGAACATCAGCCGGTAGATCGGCATCGGCATGCCGGGATAGGCCTTCGCCAGCGCCGCGCCGAGACGGGTGAAGCCCGGCTCGTAGATCGCGAAGCTCGGATGGACCTTGTGGCGCTGCGCCACCTCCATGCCCTCGCGGATATGCTCGCCAGGATTCTGGTAGATGAAGCCGGCCTCGCCATCCGGCATGCCGGCATAAGTCATCCAGTTGCAGGAGCCGGGATCGAGCACGCCCCATTCGGCGAGGCCGCGCTTGGCCAGTTCCTCCAGATGGGTGTAGCGGCCCGAGCCGATCATGTCCCCGGCATAACCGGAGCCGAGGATCGGGATGGTCGGGTAGACGATGGCGTCGACCTTTGCCCTGATGCCCTCTATCGCCTGGGCGTAGAGTTCCCAGTCATCGCGCTGGCGGCCGGTTTCGACGTCGTAGACATGGAGATGGACGATCGACGCTCCGGCGTCGACGACGGCGATGCCATCGGCGACGATGTCCTCGATCGTGATCGGAATGCCGGGCTGACGCTCCTTGCCCCAGGGGCCGTTGATCGCGGCCTCGATCCAGATCGGCGTCCTCATTCCGGACCTTCCTTTGGCCAGTTGTCGCGAATCCAGCGTGTCAGGCCGTATTCGTCGACTTCGCCGGCGGCGAGGGCAAGGATGGCTGCGGTCGCCTCCGGCTCAGGCACGAGGAAATCGATGCCGTTGAGGCCGAGGAAGACGATCATGCAGGCAAACGCTGCACGCTTGTTGCCGTCGACGAAGGGATGGTTGCGCGCGACGCCGAAGGCATAGGTAGCGGCCAGGGCCGCAAGATCGTCTTCGCCATAGGCATATTTGTTCGGTGCACGCGCCAGCGCCGATTCCAGAAGCCCCTGATCGCGAATGCCGGCCGGCCCGCCGAACAGCGCGAGCTGTTCGGCGTGAATATCGACCACCAGCTCGACGCTGACCCAGACCGGCTCGGTCATTTCGCCAAAGCGCGGTAGGTGTTCGCGTAGGTCTTGAACGAGCGCCGGGCGATTTCGAGCCCGCGCGCATGGGTATCGTCATAGCGCGTCAGCTTCAGGCCGAGCTCCGGCTGCTCGACCACCGTCAGCTTGTCGCCTTCCGCCAGCTTCAGCCGCGCCAGCAGCTCCTTCGGCAGGATGATGCCGACCGAATTGCCGATCTTGCGGACCTGCAGGACCATGGCCTGCTCGCCGGCGGGCTTCTCGGGCTTGTTCATGGCGTGCTCCGGAGCTTGGCTGTTGTACGGAATGTATAACAGCCAAACGTCGGGCAGTCAGCGCCGTTCCCGGTGGCCGAGGCGATTGGTGGCAGCCTCCCGCGATCGGGAGGCTGCCATAGAGCGGTCTCGCCGCCTCACTCGCCCTTGTTGACCGAGATCGGCTTCAGCGCGTTGTTGGGCAGGCCGTATTTGGCGATCAGCGCGTCATAACCGCCATTCGCCTGCAGGCGCTCCAGCGCTCCCTTGACCGCGTCGCGCAGCTGGCCGCCCTCGGCCGTCTTCGGAAACGGAATGCCGGTCAGCGAACGGGTGAAGGGCGTGCCCAGCGTCACATAGGTGTTGGGCTCGAGCTTCTGGTTGTGGCTCATCGTCTCGCTGCCCTGGACGCCGCCCTGCAGGCGCTGCGTCTTGAGCTGCGTGCGCGCGTCGATCGAGCCTTCCGTGCCGACGACGTTGATCGCCGGCTTGCCCTTGGCGACGCAATTGGCATCGCTCCACTCGCCGATCTGGCGGGGCCAGTTGGTCGAGCGGCTGGCGCCGACGGTCTTGCCGCAAAGATCCTCAGGCGTCTTGATCGAGCCGGCGAGCGCGGTGACCGTATAGAACTGCGCACCCGAGACCATGTAGTCGACGAAGTCGGCGGTCTCGCGACGGGCCGGCAGGTCGCTCATCCCGGCCATCACCATGTCGACGCGCCCGGTCTGCAGCGAGGGCAGCATCTGGGCAAAGGCCGTCTCCTGCCATTCCGCCTTGACGCCGAGCTCCTTGGCGATCGCCTCGCCGAGCTCGTAGTCGAAGCCGGTCATCGTGTTGGTCGCCGGGTCCTTGTAGACGATCGGCGCATAGTTCGGCTGCGTCGCGATGACGATCTTGCCGGCTTTCTTGATCCGGTCCGGCAGGGCCTGGGCCTGGGCGGCGAGCGCGGTGCCGGCCAGAAGCAGGGCAGCGAGGGAAAGACGAAGCATGTTGAACTCCTTGGGTTTCATGTTGGGGATCATTTGAGGACGGCGGCGATGAAGTCGCGGGTGCGGGCCTGCTGCGGCGCGACCAGCACCTTCTGCGGGTGGCCGCGTTCGACGATCTCGCCCTTGTCCATGAAGACGACGTCGCTCGCCACTTCGCGGGCGAAGCCGAGTTCATGGGTGACGACGATCATGGTCATGCCGCTGGCGGCGAGGTCGCGCATCACGGCGAGCACCTCGCCGACGAGCTCGGGATCGAGCGCCGAGGTCGGCTCGTCGAACAGCATCAGCTTGGGCTTCATCGCCAGGGCCCGGGCGATCGCGATGCGCTGCTGCTGACCGCCCGAAAGCTCGATCGGATAGGAATCCCGCTTCTCCGAGAGGCCGACGCGGGCGAGCAGCTTATCCGCTTCCGCCAGCGCTTCCTGGCGCGAACGCCGCAGCACCGTGACCGGCCCTTCGACGATGTTCTCCAGCACGGTCAGATGGTTGAACAGGTTGAAACGCTGGAAGACCATGCCGGTCGCAAGGCGCTGGCGGGCGATCTCGGTGTCGCCGAGTTCGTGCAGCTCGTTGCCCTTGATCCGGTAGCCGATCAGCTCGCCATCGACCCAGATCGCGCCATGGTCGATCTTCTCGAGCTGGTTGATGCAGCGCAGCAGGGTGCTTTTTCCGGAGCCCGACGGGCCGATGATGCACTGCACGGCGCCCGGAGCGATGGTCAGCGAGACATTGCTCAGCGCCCGCATCTCGCCGAAGCGCTTGGTGACGTTGGCGACGGTGACGATGGCGTCCTTGGCGGCAACGCTCATGCCCCGGCCTCCTCGACGATCTGGGGCTTGGCCCGGCGGTCGCCGCGGCCCTTGGAGAAGTGGCGCTCCAGGAAGAACTGGCCGATCTGCAGCAGCGTGACGACGATCAGGTACCAGCCGGCGGCGACGATCAGCAGTTCGATGACGCGGGAATTGGCGTAATAGATCGTCTGCGCATTGCGCAGGATCTCGGAGAACTGGATCACGCTGGCGATCGAGGTCAGCTTGACCATGCTGATCACCTCGTTGCCGACCGGCGGGATGATCACCCGCATCGCCTGCGGCAGCACGATCCGGCGCAGTGTCGTCAGCCGGGTCATGCCGATCGACTTGGCAGCTTCGGTCTGGCCGACATCGACCGAGAGGATGCCGCCGCGCACGACCTCGGCGGTATAGGCGCCCTGGTTCATGCCGAGTCCGAGCAGAGTCGCCATGAACGGCCCGATCACGTCGATGGTGCGCCATTCGACGAGGCCGGGGATGCCGATCGTCGGGAAGACCAGCGCCAGGTTGAACCAGAGCAGCAATTGCAGGAGCAGCGGCGTGCCGCGGAAGAACCAGATGTAGAACAGCGCGACGCCGCGCAGCACCGGGTTCGGCGACATGTACATGATCGCGAAGATGACGCCGAGCGCGATGCCGAGCGCCATGGCGCAGACCGTCATGATGATGGTGTTGACGAGGCCGCTGAGAATGGCGGGCGCCGTGAAGAACTGGCCGACGACGTTCCAGTCGATCTGCCCTTCGGCGAAGGCCTTGATGATCCAGGCCAGCACCAGGAGGATCAGGGCGGCCGCGACCCAGCGCCCGTAATAGCGGCGCGGCACGAGCTTCAGACCGGCGATCCCGGCGAGATCGCGCCCTATTCCAGTTCCGACTGCGCTCGTCATCGCTGCGCTCCGCGCGTCCAGGCTTCAAAATCCGCGAGCCAGCTGCGGAAGCGGGCGATCTGCTCTGCCACGCGCGCTGGCGCGGTGCCGCCGTAACCGCTGCGGGCGGCCACCGCAGCATCGAGGGTGAGACAGGCCCTTACATCCTCTGCGAGGCGCGGATCAATGGCGCGGAGCTCCACCGGATCGAGTTGCTCCAGTTCACGCCCCATTTCCTCGCAATAACGCACCAGCGAGCCGGAAATCTCGTGCGCTTCGGCGAAGGGCACGCCCTTGCGCGCGAGATAGTCGGCCGCTTCGGTCGCCAGCGCAAAGCCGGCGCCGGCCTGGGCCCGCATCACCTCCGGCCTCGCTTCCATCGTCTCGACCAGCCCGGCGAAGGCGGGCAGCACCTCGCCTAGCACGTCGACCGCGTCGAAGGCGGCGCGCTTGTCCTCGGCGAGGTCGCGGTTATAGGCCAGCGGCAGCCCCTTCAGGGCGCCGAGCATGGCGACGAGGTCGCCGGTCAGCCGCGCCGCCCGGCCGCGCGAGATCTCGGCGATGTCCGGGTTCTTCTTCTGCGGCATGATCGAGGAGCCAGTGGCGAAGGCGTCGTCGAGCACGACCCAGCCGAACTGGCGCGAGGTCCACAAGGTCACCTCCTCCGCCAGGCGGGAGAGATTGGTGGTGAGCATCGCGGCGACGAACAGGAACTCCGCGACATGGTCGCGCGCGCCGACCGCATCGACCGAGTTCTCGCACGGCCCGTCATAGCCGAGCGCCTGCGCGCTGAGCTCGGGCGTCAGCGCGATCGCCGAGCCGGCCAGCGCCGCAGCCCCCAGCGGCGAATGGCCGGAGCGCTTCTCCCAATCCTGCAACCGCGTCGCATCGCGCGCCAGCGCCTGGCCATGCGCCATCAGCCAGTGGCCGAAGGTCACCGGCTGGGCGCTCTGCAGATGGGTGAAGCCGGGGCAGACGGACGCCGCATGCTGCTCGGCCTGGCCGGCGAGCGCTTCCAGCAATTCGGCCAGCATGGCGCCGATCAGCCGCGACTGCTCGCGCAGATAGAGCTTGAGGTTGTTGGCGGCCTGGTCGTTGCGCGAGCGCCCGGCCCGGAGCTTGGCGCCGGTCGCGCCGATGCGCGTGGTCAGCACGCGCTCGATGAAGGTGTGGATGTCCTCGTCGCCGGCTTCCGGCACAAGGCTGCCGGCGGCGACCTCCCGGGCGATCGTCTCGAGCGCCGCGACGATGCTCGCCGCCTCGTCCGCGTTCAGCAGGCCGGCCCGTTCGAGCTCGGCCGCATGGGCCTTGCCGCCGGCGATATCCTGGGGTGCGAGACGGGCATGGGCGCCGGCGGCGCTGGACAGCCGCATCATCCGCGGGTCCGGCGGTTTGCGGAAGCGGCCGCCCCAGAGGCGCGTGGTCTGGTTCATGATGGACTCCCCTTGCGGAAAGACTGCCTCTTGACCCCGGCGCCGGCAAACGAAACGATCTCCGCCAGGGTAGTCGCTGAAGGAATAGCTGATTGGCCGGCCGGAATCTCCCGCCTTCGACGACGGCGCTGCGCGTCTTTCTCGCCGTGGCGCGGCTGGGATCGACGGCGAAGGCCGCTTCCGCCGTGCATCTGACCCAGAGCGCGGTCTCCAAGCAGATCCAGGCGCTGGAGGAACATCTCGGCATCGCGCTTTTCGAACGCAGCCCGGCGGGCCTGAAACCGACCGAGGCCGGCGTGATCTACCGGCCCTATGCCGAAGCGGCGATCGAGCAGATGGAGCGCGGCGCAAGGCGGCTGGCCGAGCGGGCCGCGCTCGGCCGGCCGATCCGGCTGCACCTCGTCGCCATCGCCGGCGAGCGCTGGCTGATGGAGCGTTTTCCCGTCTTCGCCCAGGCACATCCCGAGATCGACGTGCAGTTCACCAATTTCGTCAGCGAGAACGAGACCGAGGAGCCCGATATCGACATCGTCCACGGCGCCGGCCCCTGGCCCGACCGCGAGGCGCATTATCTGTTCGGGCGGCAGGTGGCGCTCGTCGCGGCGCCGGCGCTGCTGGAGCGCATGGGCGGCTTCGCCCGTCCGGCCGACATCCAGAAGATGACCCTGCTGCAGCATTTCCAGATGCCGACCTTCTGGGCCGAGTTCACCGAAGCGCACGGCCTGCGCGGCGCGGTTCCGGCCCATACGGTGCGCTATGGCTATTATTCGGTGATCATCCGCGCCGCCATGGCCGGTCTCGGCGTCGCGCTGGCGCCGCGCTGCTATATCACCGAGGAGCTGGCCTCCGGCGCGCTGGTCAACCCGCTTGGCCTCGGCTTCGACAGCGTCACCGGCTGCTGGATGACCCTCAACCCGCAGGGCGAGCGCAGCCCCGGTTTCGAGGCGCTGGTCGGCTGGCTGCGCGAGGAGGCGCACCGCTTCGAGGCGCAGGCCCGCGGTTGAGGCCGGCCGAGGCTTGCTCTAAACGAAGCCGCCCGGCACTCCTGATGGCGAAGGCAAGATGCGCATTGCCGTGACCGGCACCACCGGACAGCTCGTTCGATCCCTGCTCGCCTGCGCGCCTGCCGCCAGCGTCGAGGTGGTCGCGATCGGCCGGCCGGCGCTCGACCTGGCGCAGCCGGGGAACCTCCGCGATGTGTTGGCCGGGGCGCAGGCCGATTGCATCGTCAACGCCGCCGCCTACACCGCCGTCGACAAGGCCGAGAGCGAGCC
>NZ_JAKFED010000096.1:0-5331 GCF_036675845.1 Allobosea sp.
GCGAGCGGCTCGGCGATCATCGAGGCGAGCGAGCTGGTCGTCGAAAAAGGCCGGCTGCTCGCCGGTCATTTCCTGGAGGCCAATGTCGCCGATATCGAGTTCGCTGCCGGCAGGTTCACCGTCATCGGCACCGACCGTTCGATCGGCATCATGGAGATGGCGGCGAGGCTGCATGCCGGCACCGCGGTTGCGCCCGACCTGCCGCAGTCGCTCGACGTGGATCATGTCCTCAAGTCGGCGCCTTCGGCGTATCCCAATGGCTGCCATGTCGCCGAGGTCGAGATCGATCCGGAGACCGGACATGTCGAGATCGCGCGATACGTCATGATCAACGACTTCGGAACCGTCGTGAACCCGATGATCGTCGAGGGGCAGCTCCATGGCGGCGTTGTCCAGGGCATCGGCCAGGCCCTGTTCGAGCGGACGGTCTATGACGACAGCGGCCAGCTCCTCACCGGGTCCTACATGGACTACGCATTGCCTCGGGCGGCCGATGTCCCGTTCTTCTCATTCGTGAGTCAGGGCGTGCGGACGCTCAATAATCGGGTCGGTGCCAAAGGTTGCGGGGAAGCCGGTTGCGCCGGCTCCCTGCCCTCGGTGATGAACGCGGTCGTCGACGCCCTGACGCCGTATGGCATCACGCATCTCGACATGCCGGCTACGCCTCAGGCGGTCTGGCGAGCGGTTCAGTCCGGACAGATCGGATCCGACCGAAACAGCCCGCGAGCCGCGGCCTCCTGACCGCGACGATCGACAGCCTCGACGCGCTCGGCATCAGCTTCGCCGGTTTTTCGGTTTGGGATCAGCCCTGCGGCGGCTTCCAGTCAGCCGCTGGAATGACGTTGACCATCCACGGAACGCCGAACCGGTCGACGAGCGAGCCGAAGCCGGGTGACCAGAAGGTTTCGCCGAACGGCATGACAGCCCTGCCCCCCTCAGCCAGTTGATCGAACCAGCGCTGGCCCTGGGCCTTGTCCTGGGTGTGCAAGGTGACGTCGAAGCCGTTCTTGGGCTTGTCGACGTTAGGAGCCCATCCGACATCCATATCGGCGCCCATCAGCGCCTGGTCGCCGGCCTCAAGCCAGCAATGCATCAGCCAGGTCTTGTGCTTCTCGTCGCTGATCGGCATGCCCGGAGGCGCGTCGCTGTAGGGTATGGCCGCGGTGATCTTTCCGCCCAGGACCCTGGCATAGAACTCGAACGCCTCGCGGCACTGCCCCCGAAAGCTCAAACTGGTCACGATCTTCATGGTCGTCTCCTTTCTGATCGAAGCTTGATGCCCATCAGGCGAGATCAAGCTGCCAAGATACGCCGAAAAAAGCCTGATCCCATCAACTTGCGGCAGGCCGCGGCGGGCGCAGCATCGGCGTCAGGACCGGCGACGATCCGATCTGGATGGTTCCAAGAATTTCGAAGCCATGCCGCTGATAGAGCGGGATGTTCCGCGGATTCGACGATTCCAGATAGGCTGCGGCGCCTGCGCGGTCGCAGCGTGCGAGCGCGTGATGCATCAGCGCGCTTCCGATCCCCTGGCCCTGCCGCGTTGGGTCGGCGCCGATCAGCGGCAGATACCAGTGCGGGTCCGTTGGATGATAGCGCGCCATCGACTCGAACATCCCGTCCACGTCGGACAGGATCGCCGGATCGGCATTCTCCTTGATGAGACGATCGAGCGTCTCGATGTCGGGCTGCACGCCGGGCGGCAGCCACATGGCTGCGCCGCCGAAACCGTCGCTGACATAGGTGCTGTCGCTGTCGTAGGCGGCAGCGCCAAACGCGCGGATCAGGTCGGGCATAACGGCAAGATAGGCCTGCGGATCTCTCAGCGACCAGCGCGCCATCGGATCGGTCGCGAAGGCGAGAGTGATCAGCGCGGAGACGGCACTTTCCTCGTCGCGGGATGCGGAACGGACAGCAATGGACGTCATGGGATGGTCCGGGTGTTTGCGGTCGGCTTCATCGGATATGAGATCCCGACACGCTTGTGCCATGACGGCGCGCCCGAAAGAGTCAGGATGCGCACAGGTGCCGGCAGTCCGGCACCCGCGCAACAGGCCGAGCCGACCGGCTCAGTAGATCGTCAGCGCCGGCACATAGCTCACCAGCAGCAGCACGATCATCGCGACGCCGAAGAAGGGCCAGAGCTCGCGCGTCGTCTCGCCGAGCGTGGTCCGGGCGATCGAGGTCGAGATGAACAGCGTGGTGCCGATCGGCGGCGTATAGAGGCCGATGCCGAGATTGAGCACCATGATGATGCCGAGCTGGACCGGATCGAGGCCGATCGAGGCGGCAAGCGGCACGAAGATCGGCCCGAGCAGCAGGATCGCCGGCGGCAGGTCAATCGGCATGCCGACGAGCAGCAGCAGGACGTTCATCGCCAGGATGACGAAATAGGGGTTCGAGATCGTCGCCGAGACCCATTCGGCGAAACGCTGCGGCACCTGGTCGAAGGTCAGGATCCAGCCGACGATGGCGCTGCCCATGATGACGAGCATCACCACGCCGGTAGCGACGCCGGCCTCGACCATGCTGATCCGGAACCGGCTCCAGCTCATGTCGCGATAGAGCACGACGCTCAGCACCAGCGCATAGAGCACGGCGAGAACCGCGATCTCGGTCGGCGTCGCGATGCCGAAGCGCAGGCCGAGCAGGATGAAGACCGGCATCAGCAGCGCCGGCATGCTGCGCCAGGCCAGCCGCGCCAGCTCCGCCTTGGACACCGGCGCCTCCGGCGAGACATAGCCGCGGCGCCGGGCGATCCAGCTGCACAGCACGATGAAGCCGCCGGCCATCAGCAGGCCGGGCAGGATGCCGGCGGTGAAGAGGTCCGCGATCGAGACGTTCGAGATCAGCGAGTAGAGGATCAGCGGGATCGAGGGCGGGATCAGGATGTCGATGATCGCCGAGGTCGCATTGTTGGCGGCGCAGAGCGGGGCCGGATAGCCCTGCCGCTTCTGCCAGGGGATCAGCACCGAGCCGAGCGCGCTGGCATTGGCAACGGCGCTGCCCGAGACGCCGCCGAACACCACCGAGGCGACCACCGTGGTCGAGAGCGGCCCGCCGCGCCAGCGCTGCATCGCCTTGGAGGCGAAGGCGAGAAGCTCGTTGCCCAGCGCCCCGCCGAGCATGAGCGAGCCCGCCAGCATGAAGAAGGGCAGCGCCAGCATCGGGAAGGACTGGGTCTGCTGGTACATCTGCTGGGCGATGATCGTCAGGGGGATCTGGCCCTGCACCAGCAGGGCCGTTCCCGCCGCGACGATCAGCGCATGGCCGACCGGGATCGCGAGCAGCATCAGGACGGCGAAGGAGAAGATCAGGGTGAGGCTCATGCGACCTGCTCCTCGGGCGCCGGGACCGGCATCGCTTCCGGCCCCATCAGGGCGACACGCACGGCCTGCGTCGCCGTCACGACGATGACGAGCGCCAGCCCGATGGCGAGCGTGTAGTAGCCATAGCTCGCCGGGATCCCCATCACCGGGGAACGGTCGATCCAGAGCATGTCCGCGAGAAGCAGGATGTCCTTGCTCAGCAAGAGATAGCTGCCGATCACGATCGCATGCCCGACCAGCAGCATCATCCTCGCGCCTTCCCGGCCGAGCATGGCGAGCACGGTCTCGACCGCCATATGCCCGCCCTTCTGCACGCCGAGCACGACGCCCGCCATGATGAAGACCGGGAAGAGCCGCTCGGGCAGCTCCTGCGCAAAGCGGAAGCCGCCGGAATCGAGCGCGTAGCGGGCGCCGACATTGGCGGTGAGCATGGCAAGCAGCGCCGAGCCGACCGCGATGACGACCGCCTCGCAGAACCTGGCGGCGAGGCGGTCCACGCCATCCGCCAGGGCGATGGCGCCCGCGCGCCATCCCGTCCCGGGCTGCTTTGCCATCGCCTCAGCCCTTCGCGGCCTTGGCGAGCCGTTCGACGAAATCGCCGAACGGCTTGGCTTTCCAGCCGTCGTAGACCTTGGCGGAGGCCTCGCGGAAGGCGGCCATGTCGGCGTCGTTGACCTGCAGCTTCGGGTCCGCCTTGAACTCGTTGGCGAACCTGGTCTCCGCGTCGAGGAAGAGCTGGCGTTGCAGCTCGCCCGCCTCCTTGGCGGTCGCCTTGACCACCTCGCGATCGGCCGGCGACAGGCGCGTCCAGGTGATCTGCGACATCAGGAAGGGCGAGCACTCCCATTTATGCGCCGAGAGCGAGATGTAGCGGTTGACCTCGAAGAGCTTCGACGAGGCGATGTTGACGAGCGGGTTCTCCTGGCCGTCGACGACGCCCTGCTGGAGCGCGACATAGAGCTCGCCGAAGGAGATCTGCTCGGTGCCGGCGCCGAGCGCCTGGAAGATGTCGATCGTCATCGGATCGGGCGGCGTGCGGATCTTGAGGCCCTTGAGGTCGGCCGGCTTCACGATCGGGCGCTTGCTGTTGGTGATGTGGCGGATGCCGTTGTCCCACCAGCCGAGCGGCACCATGCCGATCTTGGCGAAGCGCTGGTCGAACTCGGCCCCGATCGGGCCTTCGAGCACCTTGAAGGCGGCCGCGGAATTCGCGAACAGGAACGGCAGGCCGAGCGCCGCGAGCTCCGGCAGCAGCGCCGAGGTCGAGCCCTGGCTGTTGACGGTCATGTCGACCGCGCCGGTGCGCAGGCTGGTCAGGAGCGACTGCTCGTTGCCGAGCTGCTCGGCGCCGGCGACGCGTACGGCGAGCCGGCCATTGGTGCGCGCCTTGAGCAGCTCGCCGAACTTGTCGGCCGCGACCCAGCGCGGATTGCCGGCGGCGGCGTTGTGGCCGAGCGTCATGGTGACCTGCGCTTGTGCAGCCCGCGACAGGCTGAGCACGGCGGGCATCGCGAGGCCGGCCGCCAGCAGGCCGCGGCGGTTGAGCCCTCCGGTCGACAGATCGCGTTTCGTCATCATTCCCTCCCTTTATGTTTCGCCGCTTCCGCGGCTTCCTTGCTGGTCGTTCCGGTCAGGGCCCGTCCCGCCCCTGGAGGCTGCGGTAGGCGAAGATCACCTGGCTGTCGTCGCGCGCGCCGAGGCCGCGTCCCGAGACCGACAGGAAGAGCTGGTGGGCGAGGGCGGCCATCGGCAGTGCCGCCTTCGCATCGCGTCCCGCTTCGAGGACGATGCCGAGATCCTTGACGAAGATGTCGACGGCGCTGGTCACGCGCGGCTCGCGCTCCAGCATGCGGGCGCCGCGATCCCTGAGCATCCAGCTCGAGGCGGCCGAGCCGGAGACGATGTCGAGCATGGCCTGCGTGTCGACGCCGAGCTTTTCGGCCAGCGACAGCGCCTCCGCCGCGATGGCGAGATGGGCGCCGCAGAGCAATTGGTTGACCGC
>NZ_JAKFED010000005.1:0-25069 GCF_036675845.1 Allobosea sp.
TCGCGCTCTGGCTGCCGAAATATCTCTATGGCTGAGCTTCAGCGCTCGATCTTCCGATCCTGGCCGCAGCGGAAGCCGGCGGCCTTCTCGTCGGCGAGGCGGCGTGCCTGGGCATTGGCGTCGCCGGCCCGCCCGTCGACGCTGCCGATGACGCAGGAGACGCCGTCGGGGCTCAGCCGGTAGACGACGAGGCGGCTGCCGTCGAGCTTGCCGATATTCTGGCCGGTGGCATAGCGCAGGATCGCCGCCTGCGGCCTGCCGCCCTTGGGGCCACGCCATTCGATGGTGCCGCCGGCCTCGAAGAAGCTCGCCTTGTCGGAGATCGTCTCGGCGATCGGCCTGGTGCTGAAATCGACCGAGGAGGAATCGTCGCCCGCCGTCCAGATCACCGGGATTCCGGCCTTGCCGGCGCAGCGATGCACGGAGACGCCCTCGGCGTCCGGCCCGGCCTTGCGGCATTTGCCGTAATCGTGCCGGGTGTAGTCGCTCGCCGGCTCCTCGGCGGCCACGGCGGCGCTTCCGGCGAGAGCCAGGCAAAGCCCGAATGCGACTGTCCTCACCGGCATAGCGAACCTTCCTTCTGCGGCGTGTTTCCGGATCAAGCGGTCTCTGGCAGCAGAAAACAAGCCGGGGCGAGGCGGATCGGCGGGCGCCGTCCCGGTCGGCGCGGACACCGCTTCGATTCTTTTTTCGGGGCTGCGCGATTCCGGCTCAGCGGCAGACAAGGCCGGATCATGGCGAATGGTTCGCCTCGGCTACGCAACCGGAGAACGAACATGACCCGCACCAAGAAGAGCTTCGCCGCCGCCCTTGCCGCGCTCGCGCTCGGCGCTTCCGTTTTCGCCGCCAATGATGCCGAAGCCCGCCCGCGCTATCGCGGCGCCGCGATCGGTGCCGGCATCTTCGGCGCTCTCGCCGTCGGCGCGCTCGCTGCCGCGGCCGCCGGCCCGGCCTATGGCTACGGTTACGGCTATGGTTACGAGCCGGTCTATGGCTACGGCCCCGTGCGCCGCTGCCATCTGGTCGATCGCGTCAACTATTACGGCGAGGTCGTCGGCGCCCGCCGCGTCTGCCGCACCTATTACTGAGCTTTCCCGAGGCCGTCCTCCCCGGCCAAACTTCAAGGCCCGCCATCCGGCGGGCCTTTTTTGTCTTGGAGCCGGCTCAGCCGCGCGACATGGTCAGCGGCGGCTTCACCTCGTCGGGGATCGGCGAGACATAGCCGCCATCGGCGGCGACGCGCGCCGCGAGGTCGGCCTTGGCTGCCGCCATCAGCGCCGGATCGGTCAGGACCGCGGCGCCGGTCGCCGCCATCGCCTTGGCGACCTGGACCATCGCCTTGTGCGCGGCGGGCGTCTTGCCCTGCGCCACCACCTGCCAGGTGTGGAAGGGCGTGCCGATGGCGACCGTCGGCGAATGGGCCTGCACGGTCGGCACGACCCAGCTGACATCGCCGACATCGGTCGAGCCGATCGCCGGATTGCGCGGGGCGTCGAGCGGCACGGTGAAATCGGCGAGCGCGGCGTCGGTCTTCGGCAGGCCGATCGAGCGCCAGATCGCGTCGATCTCCTGCTGCGTCAGGGTCGCGCGGATCCTGCTGGCGAAGTCCTTGTCGGCGTCGTCGAAATGCGGCGGGCCGAGATCTTCCATGATGCCCTGCAGGGTTTTCTCGAGCGGGCCGTTGCCGACGACGTTGGAGACGGCGCTGACGATCTTCATCTCCATGCTCGTCTCGGTCATCAGCGCCGCGCCTTCGGCGATCTTGCGAACGCGGCCGACCAGTTCGAGCATGCCGGGAAGATCGCGGGCGCGGATCGAGTAGCGCACCCGGGCATGGGCCTGGACGACGTTGGGGGCGATGCCGCCGGTGTCGAGCAGGGCGTAGTGGACGCGGGCATCGCTCGGCATGTGCTCGCGCATATAGTTGACGCCGACGCTCATCAGCTCGACGGCGTCGAGCGCGCTGCGGCCGAGCTCGGGGGAGGCGGCGGCATGCGAGGCGCGGCCAGTGAAGATGAAGTCGGCGCGGGTATTGGCGAGCGAGAGCGGCGGCGTCACCTCCCAGAAGCTGTTCGGGTGCCAGGAGATCGCGACGTCGGCGTCCTTGAAGGCGCCGGCGCGGACCATGAAGGCCTTGGCGGCGCCGCCTTCCTCGGCCGGGCAGCCATAATAGCGCACGCGGCCGGGCAGCTTGTTCTCGGCGAGCCAGTTCTTCATCGCGGTCGCGGCCAGCAGGGCGGCCGAGCCGAGCAGGTTGTGGCCGCAGCCATGGCCATGGCCGCCGGTCTCGATCTCGCGATGCTCGGCGAGGCCGGCTTCCTGGCTCAGGCCCGGCAGCGCGTCGTATTCGCCGAGGAAGGCGATGACGGGGCCGCCTTCGCCGGCCTCGCCGATCACGGCGGTCGGGATGTCGGCGACGTTCTGCGTGACCCGGAAGCCCTGGTGATTCAATTCGGCGACATGCTCGGCGACCGAGCGCTCTTCCGTGTAACAGACTTCCGGAATCGCCCAGACCCGGTCGCTGAGCTCGATGAAGCGCTCCTTGCTGGCGTCGACATGGCGCCAGAGGTCGTTGCGGTTGTCCATTGTCTGTCTCGTCCTGAGGTTGGCTTGACGCCTCTTGTCGCAAGGCCGGCGCCGCGCGTCCAGCAACCGGAGGGCATGGCGGCCTTGTTGGATGAACGCGGAAGCTGGAGCATCCTTCGAGGCGCAGCCTTCGGCTACTCCTCAGGATGAGGGAGGGGAACTGCGAAAAATGGTGTGGCGCTTGATTTTCGGGGCCGCATCGGCCTGATGCGCAGCATGGCCCGCCACAAGCTTCTCTTCGTCGCCACCGAGGACTGGTTCTTCGCCTCGCATTTCCTGCCGATGGCGCGGGCGGCGGGCGAGCTCGGCCTCGATGTCGCGGTCATCGCCCGCGAGCGCCAGCACCGGCGCGCGATCGAGGCCGCCGGTGCGCGCCTGATCGCGCTGGAGGCCGAGCGCCGCAGCCTGTCGCCGAAAGCGCTCTATCATCAGGTCACGGCGCTGAAGCGGCTGATCGCTGCCGAGAAGCCCGACATCCTGCACTGCATCGCGCTGAAGCCGATCGCGCTTGCCGGCTTGGCCGGGCGGCTCGCCGGCGTCGAGCGCCGGGTCTACGCGCTGACCGGGCTCGGCTTCCTCGGCGCGCGCGAGGGGTTTTCCGCCGAAGCCGCGCGGCTGGCAGCGCGGCTCTGGCTGCGCGAGGCGATCGACGGGCCGCTGGTGCGCTTCCTGTTCGAGAATCCGGACGATCCGGTCATGCTCGGACTGGATCCGGCCGATGTGACGAAAGTCGCGATCGTCGGCGGCGCCGGCGTCGATCCGCTGATCCTGATGCCGGAAGAGATGCCGCTGCAGCCGCCGCTGAAGGTCGCGCTGGTCGCGCGCATGCTCTGGTCGAAAGGCGTCGACCTCGCCGTCGAGGCGGTGACGCTGGCGCGAAAGCAAGGCGCGCGGGTCGAGCTGACGCTGCATGGCGCCCCTGACCCCTCCAACCCCAAGGCGGTGCCGGAGGCGACCTTGCGGGAATGGTCGGCACGGCCGGGCATCGACTGGGCCGGGCCGACACGCGATATCGAGGCGGTCTGGCGCGGCCACCATGTCTGCTGCCTGCCCTCGCGCGGTGGCGAGGGGCTGCCGCGCACGCTGCTCGAGGGCGCCGCCTGCGGCAGGGCGCTGCTGACCACCGACGTGCCCGGCTGCCGCAGCTTCGTTCGCGACGGGCAGGACGGCTTCGTCGTGCCGGCGAACGATGTCGCGGCCCTGACGAAGGCGCTGATGGCGCTCGCCGCCTCGCCCGGCATGGTCGAGCGCATGGGCACGAGCGCGCGCGAGCGGCTGCTCGCCGGCTATACCGAGCGCGATGTGATGGAGGGGGCCAAGGCGCTCTATCGCAGCCTGCTCGGCCAGCCCCAGGCGGACATCGTCGCGTGAGCGAAATCCTGGCCGCGAGCGACCGGCTCGGCTTCATCCGCGCCCATACGCGGCTGCTGCCGGTGCCGCATGCGCCGGAGCTCTCCTTGCATGTCGCACAGGAGGCGACCGAGCTCTGGCAGAAGACCGAGGACGAGCTGGCGACGATCGGCCTGCCGCCGCCATTCTGGGCCTTTGCCTGGGCCGGCGGGCAGGCGCTGGCGCGCTATGTCCTCGACCGTCCCGAGACGGTGCGCGACCGCAAGGTGCTCGATTTCGCCAGCGGTTCCGGGCTCGTCGCCATCGCGGCGGCTAGGGCCGGAGCCGCCAGCGTGGCGGCGGCCGATATCGACGCGTTCGCCGCGGCGGCGATCGGGCTCAATGCGGCGGCCAACGGCGTTTCGGTCGCGGTCCGGCACGAGGACCTGATCGGCCGCGACGAGGGCTGGGAGACCGTGCTCGCCGGCGACATCTGCTATGAGCGCGCGCTTGCCGGAGAGGTGATCGCCTGGCTGACGGCGCTTTCGGCGCGCGGCGCGCAGGTGCTGATCGGCGATCCCGGCCGCAGCTACCTGCCGAAGGACCGGCTCGTCGAGGTCGCAACCTATCAGGTGCCAGTGACGCGGGCGCTGGAGGATGCCGAGATCAAGAAGAGCTCGGTCTGGCGGCTGGCCGGCGAAGCTTGAGTCTTCCCGTCATTGCGAGCGCAAGCGAAGCAATCCAGGAGGGCTAGCTCTGCCGCCCCTGGATTGCTTTGTCGCTGCGCTCCTCGCAATGACGGCGCTGCGCGCGCCTCACTCGATCGCGTCCTTGAGATCGACCGTGCCCTGCTGGCCGATCGCGGCGTAGTTGCGCTTGAGCCAGCGCTTGGCGGCACTGCGGCCCATGTCGCGCAGGCGCAGGAGGAAGTCCCATTCGGCGTTGAGGCGCGAGGAGCTGGTGAGCTGGGCCAGCGGCAGGCCGCCGTCGATGCGGTGCATCAGCACCCGCTTGTAGTCGTCGGTCGAGAGCTTGCCGCCGTCGATCAGCCGGTTGACGAAGCCGATGGCGCGCAATTCGCGCAAGAGCGAGGCGTTGAAGGTTATCTCGTTCAGCCGGTCCTGGATGGCGCGGGCATTGGTCGGCAGCTCGCGGCGCTCGAGCGGGTTGATCTGGACCAGCAGGATGTCGTCGGCATGGGCCTCGTAGAACAACGGATACAGCGCCGGATTGCCCATATAGCCGCCGTCCCAATAGGCCTCGCCGCCGATCTCGACGGCCTGGAACAGCATCGGCAGGCAGGCCGAGGCCATCAGGTGGTCGGCGGTGAGCTCCTGGCGGGTGAAGACCTTGATCTTGCCGGTACGGACATTGGTCGCGGCGATGAACAGGTTGACGTCGGCGCAGCCGCGCACCTTGTCGAAGTCGATCAGGTCCGCGATGACGCCGCGCAGCGGGTTGATGTTGAGCGGGTTGACGTCGTAGGGGCTCGCCATCTTCGAGAACAGCTCGAGCCAGATCAGGCCGGGCGGGCGCCCATTGCTCCAGGCGCCGAGCATGGTGTCGATCAGCGAGCGCTCGGAGCCGCCATATTTACCGCCGACGCTGATCCGGCGCCAAAAATTCTCCAGCGCGGTACGAGCGCCATCGGCGCCGCCGTCGAGCCAGCCTTCGGCCAGCACGACCGCGTTCATCGCGCCGGCGCTCGCCCCCGTCATCGCCTCGATGGCGAGCCTTCCGTCGGCGAGGATGGCGTCGAGCACGCCCCAGGTGAAGGCGCCATGGGCACCGCCACCCTGAAGCGCGAGGCTGACGGACTTCTCCGCCTTGGGGCCGGCCAGGCCCTTGACGGGCGGGACGCGGCGCTGCTTGCGGCCGGTCATGCCGCGGTCCAGCCGCCATCCATCGGTAGCGTCGTGCCGGTGATCGACTTGGCCGCATCGGTGCAGAGGAAGATGGCGAGCGCGGCGACCTGCTCGACGGTGACGAATTCCTTGGTCGGCTGCGCCAGCAGCAGCACGTCGTTGACGACCTGCTCCTTGGTAAGGCCCCGGGCCTTCATCGTGTCGGGAATCTGCTTCTCGACCAGCGGCGTCCAGACATAGCCGGGCGCGATGGCGTTGACGGTGATGCCCATGGTCGCGACCTCGAGCGCCACCGTCTTGGTGAAGCCGGCGATGCCGTGCTTGGCGGCGACATAGGCGCTCTTGAACGGCGAGGCGACGAAGGCGTGGGCGGAAGCGGTGTTGATGATCCGGCCCCAGCCCTTGGCCTTCATCTTCGGCAGCGCGGCGCGGGTGGCGTGGAAGGCCGAGGACAGGTTGATCGCGATGATCTGGTCCCATTTCTCGATCGGGAACTCGTCGACCGGCGCGACATGCTGGATGCCGGCATTGTTGACCAGGATGTCGACCGCGCCGAAGGCCTTCTCGGCCTCTGCCACCATGGCGGCGATCTCGTCCGGCTTCATCATGTTGGCGGGGGAGTAGAGCGCCTTGACCTTGAATTCCTGCTCGATGCCGGCGCGTTCCTTCTCGATTGCAGCCGCCTCGCCGAAGCCGTTGATGACGACATTTGCGCCTTCCGCCGCGAGCGCGCGGGCATAGGCGAGGCCGATGCCCGAGGTGGAGCCGGTGACGAGCGCAGTGCGGTCTTTGAGGAACATGGTGGGCGGCTCCTGACATTGGGCGGGGAATTGCTTAGTTTACAGCCGGCGAGGGGCGCCGCGCCAGTCGGGCGGCGCCCCTCGCCGGAACCGTGCCCGATGTGATATTGCAACGCAACATGACGAAAATGCAGCCAGACGCGCACGACCACGGCCATGAGCATGGCGCCTGCCAGCACGCCCATGATCACGCGCACCATGCCGAGACCGGGCTGGCGCGCGCGGAAAGCGTGTGCCGCGAGCGCGGCCTCAGGCTGACGCCGATCCGGCGCAAGACGCTGGAGGCGCTCTATGCCGATCATCGCCCGGTCGGTGCCTATGATCTTGCCGACCGGATCTCGCCGCCGGGCGGCAGGCGGCTGGCGCCGATCTCGATCTATCGGGCGCTGGACTTCCTGGTCGAGCAGGGCTTCGTCCACCGCCTGAGCTCGCGCAACGCCTTCATCGCCTGCCCGCATGGCCATGGTGCCGATGAGGCCGTCGCCTTCCTGATCTGCGAGATCTGCGGCGGTGTCGACGAGGACGCTTCGCCGACGATGCGCGCCGCGATCCGCGGCATGGCGCAGGCCAGGCAATTCAAGACTTCCTATCAGGTGGTCGAGATCGTCGGCCGCTGCGAACATTGCCGCAATGCCGAGGCAGCTTGACGATCTCGCCGCAAGGGCGCAGTTCAGCCGACGCGAACCGTTCCCGGCCCTGAAATCCGGACCTCCTTCATGACCGAGCCGCTCCTGATCTGCCTGCCCGAGGGCCCGCACGCCGCACCGGCACCCCGGGCGCGCACGGTCCCGGTGATGGTCGGGCACGTCAAGGTCGGCGGCGGCGCGCCGATCGTCGTGCAGTCGATGACCAATACCGACACCGCCGACATCGCCGCGACCGTCGGCCAGGTCGCGGCGCTGGCGCGGGCCGGCTCGGAACTGGTGCGGATCACCGTCGATCGCGACGAGGCGGCGGCGGCCGTGCCGCATATCCGCGAGCGGCTCGACATTCTCGGCATCGACGTGCCGCTGGTCGGCGACTTCCACTATATCGGCCACAAGCTGCTCGCCGATCATCCGGCCTGCGCCGAGGCGCTGGCGAAATACCGGATCAATCCGGGCAATGTCGGCTTCAAGGACAAGAAGGACCGGCAGTTCGGCCAGATCGTCGAGCTCGCCATCCGGCATGGCAAGAGCGTGCGCATCGGCGCCAACTGGGGCTCGCTCGACCAAGAATTGCTGACCGGGCTGATGGACATCAACGCCAGGTCGCCGCGGCCGCTCGATGCGCGCGCGGTGATGCGCGAGGCGATGGTGCGCTCGGCCCTGTTCTCGGCGCAGCGCGCCGAGGAGATCGGGCTCGGGCGCGACCGGATCATCCTCTCCGCCAAGGTCTCGGGCGTGCAGGACCTGATCGCGGTCTACCGGCTGCTGGCCTCGCGCGGCGACTACGCCATCCATCTCGGCCTGACCGAGGCGGGCATGGGCTCGAAGGGGCTGGTCGCCTCCTCGGCCGCGCTCGGCGTGCTGCTGCAGGACGGGATCGGCGACACGATCCGCTTCTCGCTGACGCCGGAACCGGGCGGCGACCGCACGCTCGAGGTCAAGGCCTCGCAGGAGCTGCTGCAGACCATGGGTTTCCGGGCCTTCGTGCCGCTGGTCGCGGCCTGCCCCGGCTGCGGCCGCACGACCTCGACCGTCTTCCAGGAACTGGCGCGCGACATCCAGGACTGGATCGCCGCCTCGATGCCGGAATGGAAGACGCGCTATCCCGGCGTCGAGAGCCTGAACGTCGCGGTGATGGGCTGCATCGTCAACGGCCCGGGTGAATCGAAGCATGCCGATATCGGCATCTCGCTGCCGGGCACCGGCGAGGCGCCGACCGCGCCGGTCTTCGTCGACGGCAAGAAGGTCACGACCCTGCGCGGCGCCAATATCGCGGGCGAGTTCAAGGCGATGGTCGACGAATATATTGGCCGCCGCTATGGCCAGCCCTACGATATCCGCGCCGATGCGGCTGAATAGCCCGCAGCGAGCGGACACCAAGGCGCGCTTGCGCCTATGCCTGCGATACCTGCCGTGCTAGAGGCCGCGGCCTTCGCTGCGTTGCAGCATCCGCGGAGCGCCCTCGATGGGTCATGACCAGCAGAAACCGGCAGCCGGCAAGCCGACCGGGGATCGCGTCGAGCTCGACGAGCCGGCTGGCGGCCATTCCTCGCAAAGCTATGCCGCCCTCGCGCTCGGCGCGCTCGGCGTGGTCTATGGCGATATCGGCACGAGCCCGCTCTATGCGCTGCGCGAGACGATCCTGGCCGCGACCGGTGCCGCGTCCGGCGGCCATGGCGGCAGCGTCGAGGTCACGCTCGCCGCGCCGCTGCCGCGCGAGGTCGTGCTCGGCGTGCTCTCGCTGATCCTGTGGTCGCTCGTTTTCGTGGTGACGCTGAAATATGTCGTGCTGCTGCTGCGGGCCGACAATAACGGCGAGGGCGGCACGCTGACCCTGGTCGCCCTGGCGCAGCGCGCGCTCGGGCGCACGCGCGGCGGCGTGGTGCTCTTCCTCGGCATGGCCGGCGCGGCGCTGTTCTATGGCGATGCGGTGATCACGCCGGCGATCTCGGTGCTTTCGGCGATCGAAGGCATCAAGCTGGTGACGCCGGCGCTGAACGACTATGTCGTGACCATCGCCTCGGCGATCCTGATCGCGCTCTTCCTGGTGCAGAGCCGCGGCACCGCCAAGGTCGCGAACTTCTTCGGCCCGGTGATGACGGTCTGGTTCCTGACCCTGGCCGGGCTCGGAATCTACCATATCGCCGACGATATCGGGGTCCTGGCCTCGATCAACCCCTATCACGGGGTGCTCTTCTTCTTCGATCATCCCGGCCTGTCGCTGGCCGTGCTCGGTACGGTCTGCCTGGCGGTCACCGGTGCGGAAGCGCTCTATGCCGATATGGGGCATTTCGGACGCGGGCCGATCCGCAGCGCCTGGCTCTATCTGGTCTTCCCGTCGCTCTGGCTGAACTATCTCGGGCAGGGCGCGCTGATCCTGTCCGATTCCTCGGCGATCGAGAACCCGTTCTTCCGCCTCGCCCCTCCCGGGTTGATCCTGCCGCTGGTTGTGATGGCCACCGTCGCGACCATCATCGCCAGCCAGGCCGTGATCACCGGCGCGTATTCGCTGACCCGGCAGGCGATCCAGCTCGGCCTGCTGCCGCGCCTCGAGATCCGGCACACCTCCGAGCACACCTCCGGCCAGATCTACATCCCGCGCATCAACACCCTGCTGCTGCTGACCGTGCTGCTGCTGGTCTGGACCTTCAAGACCTCCTCCAACCTCTCGCATGCCTATGGCATCTCGGTGTTCGGGGCGATGGTGGTCGATTCGCTGCTCGCCTTCATCGTGATCTGGCGCGGCTGGCGGTGGGGCCTGCTGGCGACCTGCCTGGTGATCGTGCCCTTCCTCATCATCGACGTCGCCTTCTTCTCCGCCAACCTGCTGAAGCTGTTCAGCGGCGGCTATGTCCCGGTGCTGTTCGCCATGGCGCTGACCATGCTGATGTGGACCTGGGTGCGCGGCACCAAGATCCTGTTCGACAAGACCCGCAAGACCGACGTGCCGCTGCTCGAGCTGGTCGGCATGCTGACCAAGAGCCCGCCTTACCGGGTCAAGGGCATGGCCGTGTTCCTGACCAGCGATCCCGAGACGGCGCCGGCCTCGCTGCTGCACAACCTGAAGCACAACAAGGTGCTGCATGAGCGCAATGTCGTCCTGACCGTGCGCTCGGCCGACACGCCGCGCGTGCCCGAGAGCGAGCGGGTCAGGCTCTCGCGGATGACCGATGATTTCTGGCGGGTCGAGATGGTCTATGGCTACATGGAGAGCCCGAACGTCCCCAAGGGGCTCGCCGTCCTGCGCAAGCAGGGCTTCAAGTTCGACATCATGTCGACCTCGTTCTTCCTGTCGCGGCGTTCGATCAAGGCTTCGCCGCAATCGGGGATGCCGGTCTGGCAGGACAATCTCTTCATCGGCCTGACCAAGAGCGCGACCGACGCCACCAACTTCTTCCAGATTCCGACCGGGCGCGTCGTCGAGGTCGGCACGCAGGTGACGGTCTGAGCGGCAGGCTCCTTCCGTCATTGCAAGCGCAAGCGAAGCAATCCAGAAGGGCTCGCTCTACGCCCCCTGGATTGCCTCGTCGCTTTCGCTCCTCGCAATGACGAGCAGCGGACCCGTTCGCCTTCAGCTCTTCCGGTTCGCGGCGAAGCGGGCCGCCGCGCGCAGCATCGCCGCCTCCGCTCCAAAGCCCGTCAGCGCCGCGATCGCCTCCTCGCTGAAGCGGTCGCGCGCGCGCTTCGCCGGCTCGAGCCCGAGGGCCGCGACCAGTGTCGCCTTGCCGCGGGCATCGTCCTTGGCGGTCGCCTTGCCCATCTGCTCGGGGCTCGCCTCGACATCGAGGATGTCGTCGGCGACCTGAAAGGCCGCCCCGAGCGCCTTGCCATAGCGCGCCAGCGCCGCGGTGCTGGCGGGGTCGGCCTGGCCGAGACGGGCGCCGAGGGTGACGCTCGCCGCCAGCAGCGCGCCGGTCTTCATCGCCTGCAGGCGCAGGATCGCGGCCTCGCCGAGGCTGCCTGCGGCGCCCTCGCTCGGAAAGCGCCCTTCCGCCGTCAGGTCGAGCATCTGGCCGCCGACCATGCCGCCGGGGCCGAGCGCCCGCGCCAGCATCAGCACCAGCGCGGCGCGCGTCTCACCGTCGCGATGCGTGGCGGGGTCGGAGAGGACATCGAAGGCCAGCGTCAGCAGGCTGTCGCCGGCGAGGATCGCGGTCGCCTCGTCGAAGGCCCTGTGCACGGTCGGCCGGCCGCGGCGGGTGTCGTCGTCGTCCATCGCCGGCAGGTCGTCATGGACCAGCGAATAGCAATGCGCCAGCTCGACCGCGGCGCCGGCGCGCAGTGCCTGCCGGCGCTCCGCGCCGAAGAGCCGCGCGGTCTCGGCCACCAGGAAAGGCCGCAGGCGCTTGCCGCCGCCGAGCGCGCCATGGCGCATCGCCGCCAGCAGACGCCCCGGCCGGTGGATCTCGCCTGCCTCGGGCTCGTCGCGCAACAGGCCGGCCAGGAGAGCCTCGATCGCGTCCGCGGTCTCGGCCAGGCCAGCGGCGAGGGCTTCCTCGGAGGCGGGCTGCGCGGAACTCATGAATCCCTCTTGCGTTCGCTCGCCGGGCGGGTGCCCAACGTTTTGGGGCTTGCAGGACGCGGGCGTCATCGTCAAGCGTGGGGCATGACAGGAATGACAGGCAATTCGGCTCCGACGCACGGGGGCCTCGCGACGCGAATCGCCCGCATCCTGATGATGACGGCGCTGGCGCTGGCGGCGACCTTCGCGGTGGCGCTCGTGCTCTACCGTTTCGTCCCGGCACCATCGACCCTGATGCTCGGGCGCTGGCTGACCCTGCGCGGCGTGGAACGCGACTGGGTGCCGCTGGAACAGATCTCGCCGCATCTGGTCCGCGCCGTGGTGGCGGCGGAGGACCAGCGTTTCTGCAGCCATTTCGGCGTCGACTGGGGCGAGCTCAGCGCCGTGCTGCAGGACGAGGACGGGCCGAGCCGCGGCGCCTCGACGCTGACGATGCAGACCGCGAAGAACCTCTTCCTCTGGCCGGGCCGCTCCTATCTGCGCAAGGGGCTGGAGCTGCCGGTGGCGCTGGCGATCGACCTGGCCTGGCCGAAACGCCGGATCATCGAGGTCTATCTCAACATCGCCGAATGGGGAGATGGCGTATTCGGCGCCGAGGCCGCGGCGCAGCGCTATTTCGGCAAGCCGGCGGCGCGGCTGACGCCGGCCGAGGCGGCGCGGCTCGCCGGCGCCCTGCCCAATCCGATCCTGCGCAACCCGGCGCGGCCGAGCCGCGCCTTGCAGGCCGCTGCCGGGCGGGTGCAGCGGCGCATGCGCCAGCTCGGACCGCTCGGCGACTGCGCGCTTCCGCGCCGGGCCGCGGCGGCGCTCCCAGTTTTTCAGTCCGATGCTCTAGCCAGAGCCCGCGCGAGCGTGTAAAGGCCAGCCCTCATCACGGATGTGACGTCGTCGCTATGGTGGTGCGGGTGACAAGCCCTGCGCCTCCGGCGAAGGCATGATGGAGAGTAGCCATGGCCGTTCCGAAGAGAAAGACTTCGCCGTCGAAGCGCGGCATGCGCCGCTCGGCCGACGCGCTGAAGCAGCCCACCTATATCGAAGACAAGAACTCCGGCGAACTGCGCCGTCCGCATCATGTCGACCTGAAGTCGGGCATGTATCGCGGCCGCCAGGTCCTGAAGGCCAAGACCGAGGCCTGAGGGCGCGCGGGGCCTCAAGCCCCGCCTGTTCGAACCGCTCCGAGAACGCCGGCCGTCAGGCCGGCTTTTTCGTGTCTGCGGGTGGGCTCAGGCCAGGCGCGGTGCGATCCTTGCCGTGCCGTGCGGATTCCTGCCGGTCCTGCGATAGAGGCCCGCCGCGGCGGCGGGCGTCTCGCGGTCGCGCCCGGCGAAGGGGCCGATGCCGGCATGGCTGGCGGCGAGCTGCACCAGGAAGGCGGCCGGGACGAGCGGGGCCGGCAGGCCGCGCCGTTCGACCCTGCGGCGCTCCGGGGAGCCGCTCCAATCATCTCTCGCCATTGTTCCGCTCCGAAACGCCAGGGCCGTTCGGAGGAGTACGCTGCAATCGCGGCGCCGGATTTTAACCGGGCGTTAACGCAACTGCATGCATCGTTTCGGGACAGAGTCCGCCATCGCGAATCTGGGTGCGGCGGCCCCTCCCACCCGTCGCCGAGGCCGCCGTCCGATGCCCGCGCCTTCCATCTTCGGCCCCCGCGACGAGAGAATTGTCGACCCGCGCAGCCTGCTCTCCTCGATCGGCGAGGTGGTCTACACCTGGGACATCGCCAGCGATGCGCTGAATTGGGGGCCGAACGTTGCCGAGGTGCTCGGCTCCGTCGCGCCGGCGGTGCTGGTGCGCGGGCTTGCCTTCGCCGGCCTGGTCGAGCCGGGAAGCGGGCGCAGCCGCTACGATGCGATCCACTCCTCCGGCGGGCACGATCTCGGCGACGGGGCGGTCTATCGCACGCGCTATGCCGCCGACCTTGCCGGCCGCAGGATGTGGATCGAGGATGCCGGGCGCTGGTTCGCCGGGGCGGATGGGCGCCCGGCGCGCGCCCATGGCGTCCTGCGGCTCGAGCGGGCGGTGCGGCCCGAGGAGCTCGGCGCCGACCATCATGATCTCTGCGACCGCGCTTCGCTGGTCGAACATGTCGAGGCGACGCTGGCCGAGCACCTGCCGGCGGAGCGTGGCCTCGTCGTCCTGATCGGCGCCATCGACGAGCTCGCCCGCCTCAATGACGATTTCGGGCATGAGGCGACCGACGAGATCATCCAGGACGTGCAGGAGCGCCTGCGCTCGGTGATGCGCCGGCGCGATCATCTGATGCGCTATTCCGGAAACCGCTTCGCCATCCTGCTGACCGGCTGTCCGGCGGCGCAGGTCGAGGCCGCGGCGCAGCGCTTCATCAAGGCGGTGGCGCGCTCGGCGATCGAGACCTCGCGCGGCATCGCGCTGGCGCGGCTGCGGGTCGGCGCGGCGATCGCGCCGGATCTGTCGCGCGATGGCGGCGTGCTGGTGACGGCGGCCGAGAACGCGCTTGCCGGCGCCAGGGCCGGCGCCATCGACGTGGCGGTGATCGCCCGGCGCAGCGTCGCGCGCGAGACCGGTGCCGGCGCGCCGGCCCAGGATATCGAGGCCGTGGCGGCCCTGAACGAGCGCCGCGTGCGGCTGGCATTGCAGCCGGTCGTCAGCGCCGGCAGCCGCGCGCCCGTCTTCAGCGAGGCCCTGCTCAGGGTCGAGCGCGCGCAGGATAACGGTTTCCTTGCCACGGCGGAGCTGGTGCCGCTGCTGGAACGGCGCGGCCTGATCAGGCTTTTCGACCATCGCGTGCTCGAGCTCGCCATGACGCTGCTGGCCGAGGAGCCGCAGATGACCCTTTCGGTCAATGTCTCGCCGCGCTCGCTCGCCGATCCGGAATGGCTCGACGCCTTCCTGGCCTGCACGTGCGGGCAGCGTGCCGAGACGGCGAGGCTGATCGTCGAGGTCACCGAGACGGCGACGATCGAGGATCCGGCGCGGATGGTGAAGCTGCTGACGCGGATCAAGGATCAGGGCGCGCGCATCGCCATCGACGATTTCGGCGCCGGCCACACCTCGCTGCGGCACTTGCGCGCCTTCCCGATCGACATCCTGAAGCTCGACGGCGCCTTCACCCAGAATCTGCGGCGCTCGACCGACGACCGCTTCTTCGTGCGGACCCTGCTCGAGCTCGCGCGCCATCTCGATGTCGAGACGGTCGCGGAATGGGTCGACGACGAGCTGCAGGCCTCGATGCTGCGCGACTGGGGCGTCACCTATCTGCAGGGGCACCTGGTCGGGAAGGCGGAGCTGTGGGCGCCCGACAGGGCCGCGGCGCCGGTGCGCGAGGCCGTCTGAGCCTCCGGGCGGCGTTCAGCCGGCCCGGTTCAGTCGCGGTTCACTTGCCCTTGGTTCACTTGCCCTTGGCGAGCTTGTCGAGCCGCTCGCGCATCTCGTTGAGCTCGCGCTTGAGGTCGCCGAGCTCGGGGTTCTCGGCGGCTGCCGGCGGGTTTTCGGCCTGCGCCTTGGCGGCGGCCGCGGCGAAGGGGTTGAACAGTCGGAAGGCCTCGCTGAACATCGTCATGTTGGCGCGGGTCTGGGCCTGGATCGCATCGAGCGCCCCGGTGCCGAAGGTGCCGCCGCCGAAAGCCTTGCCCATCTGCTCGCGGAACTGGTTCTGTTCCTTGGTCAGGTTCTCCATCGAGAACTCGAGATAGCGCGGCACCAGGGCCTGCATGCTGTCGCCATAGAAGCGGATGAGCTGGCGCAGGAAGGCGATCGGCAGCAGGTTCTGCCCGTCCTTGCTCTCCTCGTCGAAGATGATCTGCGCCAGGACCGAGCGGGTGATGTCCTCGCCGCTCTTGGCGTCGTAGACGACGAAGTCCTCGCCATTGCGCACCAGTCCCGCCAGATCCTCCAGCGTGACGTAGGAACTCGTGCCCGTGTGATATAGCCGGCGGTTGGCGTATTTCTTGATGACGGTCGCTTCTTTGTCGCTGGCCATAGATATCCACGCGCCTTGGTCCGACCGAGCGCCCCGGGGGTCGGGGCGGAGCCGGAAAACGGTTCCCGCTCATGACGATAGCCTGTCGGCGCCCTGCTGCAAGTTTTTTGAGCGCAGTTGCAGCAATGCCGGCCGCTGCCTCGATGATAGGCTTCGGAGCATGGCTGTCTTGACGGCGTCGCCGTGCCCTTCGAAGGT
Source organism: Allobosea sp. (assembly GCF_036675845.1). Taxonomy (GTDB): domain Bacteria; phylum Pseudomonadota; class Alphaproteobacteria; order Rhizobiales; family Beijerinckiaceae; genus Allobosea. Next base: position 15,906 of record NZ_JAKFED010000005.1, read on the forward strand.
GCTGGGGACAGTTTGCCGGCCCGCCGGGCGCGGGAGGCATGAGAGAACCGGAGGACAAGCCCATGGCTGATACTGACATCGTGATCGTGGGCGCGGCGCGCACCGCGGTCGGCGCCTTCAACGGCGCTTTCGCCAATACGCCGGCTCACGATCTCGGCGCGGCGGCGATCAAGGAGGCGCTGAAGCGCGCCAAGGTCGATGCCGGCGAGGTCGACGAGGTCATCATGGGCCAGATCCTGACCGCCGGTCAGGGCCAGAACCCGGCCCGCCAGGCGGCGATGATCGCCGGCCTGCCGCAGGAGGCCACGGCCTGGGGGCTCAACCAGCTCTGCGGCTCGGGCCTGCGCGCCGTCGCCATCGGCCTGCAGCAGATCGCCAATGGCGATGCCGATGTCGTCGTGGCCGGCGGCCAGGAATCGATGTCGATGTCACAGCATGCGGCGCATCTGCGCAACGGCACCAAGATGGGCGACACCAAGTTCATCGACACGATGATCAAGGACGGGCTCTGGGACGCCTTCCACGGCTACCATATGGGCACCACCGCGGAGAACGTCGCGACCAAGTGGCAGATCAGCCGCGAGGAGCAGGACCGCTTCGCCGTCGGCTCGCAGAACAAGGCGGAAGCCGCGCAGAAGGCCGGCCGGTTCAAGGACGAGATCGTCCCGTTCACGGTCTCGACCCGCAAGGGCGACATCGTCGTCGATGCCGACGAGTATCCGCGCCATGGCGCGACGATCGAGGCGATGGCGAAGCTCAGGCCCGCCTTCTCGAAGGACGGCACGGTCACCGCCGGCAACGCTTCGGGCATCAATGACGGCGCCGCGGCGCTGGTGGTGATGAGCGCCAAGGAAGCGGCCAAGCGCGGCCTGACCCCGCTCGCCCGCATCGCCTCCTGGGCGACGGCCGGCGTCGACCCGGCGATCATGGGCTCGGGCCCGATCCCGGCGACGCGCAAGGCGCTGGAGAAGGCCGGCTGGAAGGTTGGCGACCTCGACCTCATCGAGGCCAACGAGGCGTTCGCGGCCCAGGCTCTGGCGGTCAACAAGGACCTCGGCTGGAATCCCGAGATCGTCAACGTCAATGGCGGCGCGATCGCGATCGGCCACCCGATCGGCGCCTCGGGCGCGCGCGTCCTGGTGACGCTGCTGCACGAGATGGCCAAGCGCGACGCCAAGAAGGGCCTCGCCACGCTGTGCATCGGCGGCGGCATGGGCGTAGCGCTGGCGGTGGAGCGCTGAGCCGCATCGCCATGCCCAAGCAGACGACGCTCTACCGCTATCTGACCGGACCCGATGACGCTTCCTTCTGCCATCGGGTCTCGGAGGCGTTGTCGAAGGGTTGGGTGCTCTTCGGGCACCCGACGCTGGCCTATGACGCCAAGCAGGAGCGTGTGATCTGCGGCCAGGCGATCATCAAGGATGTGGACCGGGCCTATGAGCCCGGTCTCGATCTCTCAAAAGAATAACGCGGCCGAGGGGCCGGCCCAGAGGGAGGAAGAAGACGATGGCGAGGGTTGCATTGGTGACGGGGGGCACGCGCGGCATCGGCGCGGCGATCTGCAAGGCGCTTCAGGAGGCGGGCTGCAGCGTCGTCGCGAGCTATGCCGGCAATGACGAGGCGGCCGCCAAGTTCAAGGCCGAGACCGGCATTCCGGTCTACAAATGGGACGTGGGCGATTACGATGCCTGCGCCGCCGGCATCGCCAAGGTCGAAGCCGAGGTCGGGCCGGTCGACATCCTGGTCAACAATGCCGGCATCACCAGGGACGGCTTCTTCCACAAGATGACCAAGGACCAGTGGTCGGCCGTCATCCGCACCAATCTCGACTCGCTGTTCAACATGACGCGGCCGGTGATCGAGGGCATGCGCGGGCGCGGCTTCGGCCGGATCATCGTGATCTCCTCGATCAACGGCCAGAAGGGCCAGATGGGCCAGGTCAACTATTCGGCGGCCAAGGCCGGCGATATCGGCTTCGTCAAGGCGCTGGCGCAGGAGAACGCCAACAAGGGCATCACCGTGAACGCGATCACGCCGGGCTATATCGGTACCGACATGGTCGCGGCGATGCCCGAGGAGGCGCTGAAGCGCGTCGTCGCCGGCATTCCGGTCGGCCGCCTCGGCAAGCCGGAGGAGATCGCCCAGACGGTGGTGTTCCTCGCCTCCGACAACGGCGCCTTCGCCACCGGTGCGACCTTCGCCGTCAATGGCGGCCAGTACATGGCTTGACGTCCTGCGGCGCGCCGCCCTGGTGGCGGCGCGCCGGAATATTCGGTGATGGAGCAGGCATAGGCAGGGCGGGGTCTCTCTGCTAACCGGGGGCGGCCCTTCCCGAGTTCCGCCGCCGATGACCGCTCGCACCGCCACCGCCACCGGCTTCGTCGCCATCCTGCTCTGGTCGACGCTGGCGCTGTTTACCGCCATGTCGGGCCGGGTGCCGGCCTTCCAGTTGGTCGGGCTGACCTTCGTGATCGGCGGCGTCTTCGTGCTCGCCATCGCGGCGGCTCGCGGCCGGCTGCATCTGGCGCGGCCGACGCCGGCCTCCTTCCTGCTTGGGCTCTACGGGCCGTTCGGCGACACCGCGCTCTACTACGCCGCGGTCAAGACGGCGCCGCCGGCCGAGGCCAACCTGATCCATTATCTCTGGCCGCTGCTGATCGTGCTGTTCGCCGCGCTGCTGCCGGGCGGCGGGCTGAAGCTGCGCCATCTCGCAGGCGCCCTGATCGGGCTCGCGGCGACGGCGGTGCTGATCTCGGGCAGCCTCGGCTCGGCTGGCAGCGGCATCCAGTTCGGCCATGGGCTGGCGGCGCTCGGCGCCTTCGTCTGGGCGAGCTATTCCGTCGTCTCGCGGCGCTTCGCCGGGGTGCCGTCGGAGAGCCTCGGCGTCACCATGCTCGGCTGCGCCATCGCCGCCTTCGCCTGCCATCTTGCTTTCGAACAAACCCTGTGGGCGCCGACGCCGGCGGAATGGGGCGGGGTGCTCGGGCTCGGCCTCGGTTCGATCGGGCTGGCCTTCATCTGCTGGGACATCGGCATGAAGCAGGGCGACGTCGCGTTGCTGGGGGTCGCTTCCTATGCCGCCCCGGTGCTCTCGACCATCATCCTGGTCATCGCCGGCTATGCCGCGGCGAGCTGGCTGCTCGCTTTGTCCTGCGTGCTGATCGTGGTCGGGGCGCTGGTCGCGAGCTTCGGCCCGGGGGCTCAGGCTAGGTCCAGCCGCCGCGTCTCATAGGCGTAGAGCTGGCGGAAGCCGAGCCTGCGATACATCTCGAAGGCGAGCCCGTTGCTCTGGTCGACCTGCAGATAGGCGAGGGCGCAACCCTGCGCCGCGGCCCAGCCCATCAGGCCCTGCATCAGCCTCTTGCCGAGGCCGCGCCCGCGCAGGCTCTCATCGACGATGACCGCGCCGATCTCGGCCATGCCGCGCTCGGCGACGCTCATCGCATAGGCGGCCGGCCGGCCCTCATGCAGTAGCGTCGCGAAGGCGGCGGGCAGGCGCACGCCCGAGACGATCGCCGAAAGATGCTCGCGATTGCGCTTGGCGCCGGTCTGGTGGCCGCAGACGCCGTCGATCCAGGCGGCATCGGCCTGTGGGCCGACGATCATCTCCGGAAGCTGCGGATGGCGGTCCCGGTCGAGCTCGGCAACCATGCCGAAGGAGGCGGTCTCAATCCGGTAGCCGCGCGCGGCGAGGCGCCGGCGGGCGCTCTCGGCGACCAGCGGCGTGAAGCGGATGCGGGGCGGCAGGCCGGCTTCGGCATAGAGCCTCTCGACGAGCTCCAGCGTCGCCTCGTCCATCTCGCCGCCCTGATGGAGCGAGGAGGCCGAGTTGGCGCGGCCGGAATAGCCATTGGCGAAGCGCACCACCCAGCCGTCGATCACCAGCGTCGTCGGCGCCGGCCAGGCGTTGACGATGCGGTTCTCGCAGGCGCCGACCAGCGCCAGGTCGATGACGGGCTTGTCCATGCTCAACCGCCGGTCGGGCGCCAGCCCGGCCGGGCCATCTCGAAGCCGGAGAAGGCGAAGCCCGGCGCGACCGTGCAGCCGACCAGCGTCCAGCCGCCGAGCGTGGCCGCGCTCTGCCAGCAGCCGGCCGGCACGACGATCTGCGGGCGCTGGCCGGCGGAAAGATCGCTGCCGAGATGCTGGATCGCAGTCTCGCCGCCCTCCGGCGACAGGCTGATCGCCAGCGGTGCGCCGGCGTAATGATGCCAGATCTCGGCGGCGTCGACGCGGTGCCAGTGCGAAGTCTCGCCGGCATCGAGCAGATAATAGATCGCGGTCGAGAAGCTACGGCCTTCCGGCCCTTCCGGCCCTTGCGGGTCGCGGAAGGTCTCGCGGTAATGCCCGCCCTCGGGGTGCGGCTTCAGCTCGAGCAGCCGGATGATCCCGGCGGCATCGAGGCCATCAAATCCGGTCATCGCGGCCTCTAGAACTTGTTCTTGGCTTCGCGCAGTGCCGCGAAGACCTCGCCGGCCGGCTTGCCGACGAGGCCCAGCGTCGCGGCGAGCGCGCCTTCGCCGGCGCGGAAGAACGGGTTCGTCGCCTTCTCCTGCGCGATCGTCGTCACCGCCCAGAAGCGGCCGGCCGCCTTGGCGGCTTCGGCCTCGGCGAGGCGGGCGGCGACTTCGGGATTGCTCGGGTCCATCGCCGCGGCGAAGCGGGCATTCGACAAGGTGTAGTCGTGGCCGGTGATCAGCGTGGTGGCGGCCGGCAGCGCCATGATGCGCGACAGCGAGGTCCACATCGCCTCCATCCGGCCCGGCATGACGCGGCCGCAGCCCATGACGAAGACGACGTCGCCGACGAGCGCCAGAGCCGCTGCGGCGCTGACCAGGCTGACATGGCCCTCGGCATGGCCGGGCGTCGCCCAGACCTCGAAATCATGGCCGCCGAGCGCGACATGGTCGCCCTCGCCGATGACGACGTCGACGGGCGCGCCGGCCCGCGCCGCGGCCGGGGCGAAGACCCTGGCGCCCGTCGCCTGCTTCAGTGCCGCGATGCCCTGGACATGGTCGCCATGCTCATGGGTGACCAGCACCTGCGAGATCGTCCAGCCCTTGGCCCTGGCGGCCGCCAGCACCTCGCCGGCATCGGGCACGTCGACCGTGGCGCAGATTCCGGTCGCGGGATCGCGCAGCAAAGCGCCGGCATTGTCGCTGAGCGTGCGGAAGACGTGGATGTCGAGGGGCATGGCAGGCTCCGAGGGGCGCGGGCAGCGAGTCACTGCCGCGGAGGTCGAGCCGCTTCATAGCGGCTTTGCCGGGCCAAGCCCAACATCTCCCTGCGGCAGATGCCCTTGCGTTGGCGGCTCGCCTGCGCCATTTCGTCGGCATGGCTCTCGATGTCGTCGACCTGCGTGCCTTCTATGCCAGTCCACTTGGCCATGTGGCGCGACAGGCGGTCGGCCGGGCGATGCTGCGGCTCTGGCCGCACTGCCAGCGCCAGCGCCTGCTCGGCCTGGGCTTCGCCACGCCTTACCTGCCGCTGATCGGCCGCGAGGCCGAGCGCGCGATCGCCTTCATGCCGGCGGCGCAGGGCGTGCTGAATTGGCCCTCGCAAGGGCTGTCGGCCTCGGCGCTGGTCGAGCCGACGCTGCTGCCGCTGCCGACCGCCTCGGTCGATCGCGTGCTGATCGTGCATGCGCTCGAGGAGACCGAGAGCCCCGAGGACCTGCTGGAGGAGGTCTCGCGGGTGCTGAATCCCGGAGGCCGGCTGATCGTGATCGCGCCGAACCGGCGCGGCCTCTGGGCCCGCATGGACACCACTCCCTTCGGCCACGGCCGGCCGTTCAGCCGCACGCAGCTCGAGAACCTGATGCGGCGGGCGATGTTCTCGCCGGAGAACTGGACCGAGGCGCTCTATGTGCCGCCGCTGCGCCGGCGGCTGTTCATGCACTCGGCCGGCGCCTGGGAAAAGCTCGGGGCGGGGCTGTCCCTGCCCTTCGCCGGCGTCCATATCGTCGATGCCACCAAGCAGTTCTACCGGCGGGCGCCATTGCGGGCGACGCGGCGCAGCTTCGCCTTCCGGCCGGTGCTGCTGCCGCAGCCGACACCGTCGCGCCGCCTGACCGGAGAACATGACGCGCCGCCGTCGCCGGGTTGACAATCGCGGCGCGGCGCGGCCAAGGTCCGCCGCTTTTTCCAAGGTTCCCCGACCGCCGCCGCCGCGTGGACGCGTCTCCTTCAGGATGCGGGACCAGAACTGGATGTCGATGCGAAGCTATCTGGATTTCGAGAAGCCGGTCGCCGAACTGGAGGCCAAGGCCGATGAGCTACGGGCGCTGGACGCCAAGGGTGACGGGTATTCGCTTTCCGAGGAGATCGGAAAGCTCGAGGCGAAGGCGAGCCAGTCGCTCAAGGAGCTCTATGGCGCCCTGACGCCCTGGCAGAAAACGCTGGTGGCGCGCCACCCGCAGCGCCCGCATTTCTCCGATTACTGCGCCGGGCTGATCGACGAGTTCACGCCGCTCGCCGGCGATCGGGCTTTCGGCGAGGACGAGGCGATCGTCGGCGGCTTCGGCCGCTTCCGCGGCGAGCCGGTCTGCGTCCTCGGCCAGGAGAAGGGCAACTCGACCGAGACCCGCATCCGGCATAATTTCGGCATGCCGAAGCCCGAGGGCTATCGCAAGGCGGGGCGCCTGATGGAGCTCGCCGACCGCTTCGGCCTGCCGGTTCTGACCTTCATCGACACGGCCGGCGCCTATCCCGGCATCGAGGCCGAGGAGCGCGGTCAGGCCGAGGCCATCGCCCGCTCGACCGAGAGCTGTCTCGCCTTGCGGACGCCCAGCGTCGCGCTGGTGATCGGCGAGGGCGGATCGGGCGGCGCCATCGCGATCGCGGCGGCGAGCCGGGTGCTGATGATGGAGCACGCGATCTATTCGGTGATCTCGCCGGAGGGCGCGGCCTCGATCCTGTGGCGCGACACGGCCAGGGCGCAGGACGCCGCGACCGGCATGAGGATCACGGCCCAGGACCTGTTGAGATTCGGCGTCATCGACAAAATCGTCGCCGAGCCGACCGGCGGGGCCCATCGCGAGCCGCAGGCCGCGATCGAGCGGGCCGGGGCGGCGATCGCCGCCGCGCTTTCCGAGCTCTCCGGACTGAGCCCCGATGAGCTGGTCGAGCGGCGGGCAGACAAGTATCTGGCGATCGGCCGCTCGCTCTGAAGCGGCCGGGCCGGCGGATTTACGGGGCTTTCACCATATGGCCATGTGCGCGCGGCCTGTGGTAAGGAACGCTCAGGGCTAACGGTTCTGCAACCGGGCCTGCGGCATAATTTGGCCGTGATGCCTGGTGCATGGTCGGGTCAGAGCGGCCGAGCGATGGGAATGACGACGTGGCATTGAAACATCTCGCGCTGACGGCCCTGATCGCCCTTACCCTGGCTGCCTGCGAAGAGAACCGCTACAGCGGCTCGGCGCGCCACAACATCCCGATCCCGTCCGCGACCTATGCGCTGATGTCCGAGAAGGGCGTGAGCAAGAGCCAGCCGCTGCTGATTCGCTCCTACAAGAAGGAGTCGGAGCTCGAGGTCTGGAAGAAGCGCTCGGACGGGCAGTATGTGCTGCTCAAGACCTTCCCGATGTGCCGCTGGTCCGGCCAGCTCGGTCCCAAGGTCCGCGAAGGCGACCGGATGGCGCCGGAGGGCTTCTACGCCATCACCCCGGCGCAGATGAATCCGAACTCGTCCTTCTACGTCTCTTTCAACATGGGCTATCCCAACGCCTATGATCGCTCGCATGGCCGCACCGGCGCGCATCTGATGGTGCACGGCGCCTGCTCCTCCGCCGGCTGCTACTCGATGACCGACGACCAGATCGGCGAGATCTACGCGCTGGTGCGCGAGGCCCATAATGGCGGGCAGAAGGCCGTCCAGATGCAGGCCTTTCCGTTCCGGATGACGCCGGAGAACCTCGCCAAGCACCGGCTCGATCCGAACATGGCGTTCTGGAAGAACCTCAAGGAAGGTTCGGATTATTTCGAGGTGACCAAGGACGAGCCGCCGGTTTCGGTGGCCGGCGGTCGCTATGCCTTCAGCCGCGGCGAGAGCGGCCAGGTCGATGCTTCCGCCGCGCAGGCGATCGCGCAGAAGCGCCAGCAGGACGAGGTCCAGGTCGCGGCGCTGGTCGCCAAGGGCGCGCCGGCGATCAAGCTGCTCTATGACGACGGCGACCAGCACAAATCCTTCAAGCGCGTGCTGGCGCAGTCCGGCGCCGACGCGATGAACAAGTCGGTTGCCTGGGGCTCGCGCGATGTCGGCATCAGCCGCGTCGATTCGCTGGTCGGGCCGCGCGTCGTCGTCCTCGACGACAAGGGCCGCGCCAAGGCGACCGTCCGGGCCGAATCGGCCGATAACGACGCCGTGCTCGCCGCGGTGCGGGGCGCCGCCGAACAGCCTGCGCGGGAAGCCAAGGTTGCGGTCGCGGTCGCCGCCGCTCCCGCGAAGCCTGCCGCCGAAAAGCCGGCGGAAGCCGCGACGCAGATCGCCAAGGTTTCCCCCGGCGCTGCCACGGCGGCGCCGATCCAGACTGCCAGCGCCGAGCAGCCCTCCTTCTACCAGCGTGCGCTCAGCTTCGTGCCGCTGCTCGGCGGCTCGTCGGAGAAGGCGCCTGAAGCCGCGCCGATCGCTTCGGTCGTTCCCGAGGCGCCGCGGCGCATGGTGGCGCCGCTGCCGCCGCGGCGCTCGTCGGCCTTGCGGACCTCGCGCCTGGAGCAGCCGGACGCCGCCTATGCGAGCCAGCCGACCGCGCGCTGAAGCCCGCGCCGGCATCCGGCCGGTGTTGCTGCAAAAATATCACGCCCGTCGCCATTGCTGGCGGCGGGCGTTTTGCTGGGCAAGGAAGCGGCGACGAATGGCCTGACTGCCTAGAGCGCGCTGACTTTTGGCGGAATCGGGGATTCGCAAATTGGCCGGATCATGATTCAAGATGTCTGCCGGGAGAAGGCGGCCGGCCGACATGACGCGACCTTATTCTGAAGACCTCCGCATGCGGGCGCTTGCGCGGTTTGAGGCGGGCGAGACGATCCGCTCGATCGGGGCGGCGTTGAAGATCAGTCCGTCCTGCGTCTCGAAATGGCGCAAGCTCAAGGCGCAGACGGGCTCGCTCGATCACGGCAAGATTGGCGGCCACAAGACGCCGCGGCTTTCGGGCGAGACGGCGG
>NZ_JAKFED010000062.1:0-94301 GCF_036675845.1 Allobosea sp.
TTCAGCTTCATCGTATCGACGAGATAGAGATTGCTCGTGCCGCGGCCGGCTGTCGCGAACATCCGGGAATCGGGCGACGGTACGCAGCCATGGATCGAAATCGCGCCGTGATAGAGCGGCTTCTGGACCATCTCGCCATGCGTCGGGGTGACATTGCCGGTCACGAAACGGAAGGGAGGGCGCGGATCCTCGTCGAAGCTGGTCAGGTTCACCGTCGGCAGCAGCGCGTCCGACACCGGATCGATCACGCTCAACGTGTTGGAATCTTCATTGGTCAGGAAGACGCGGTCCCCGGCGCGCGGACCCGTCCCCGTGGCCTTGCCCTGCGCTTTCGCCAGACCTGAGCTCAGCGCGACCGCCGTGGCCCCCTGGAGCACTGCGCGACGGCTCGGCTCGTTTGGATTTCTGCTCGACATGTCCTGCTCCTGGTTGAGCAGGTGAGATGCGCCGGCGCGCCGATTATTCCGCCGACAATTGCCGCCTCACGCTTCCGTGATGGACGGCGTCCGGGCCGTCCTGTCGAGCCCGTAGCAGGAACACGGCGGCTGGAGCTCCTTGTGATTGCACGCAACCTCATCCTTCGAGACGCTGCTGCGCAGCGCCTCAGGATGAGGGTTCCATTCTCGAGCGGTCTCTACGAGATTCGCTGGATAAGACCCTCCATGATGGGTGTCCGTGAGCAGGAACAGGCCGACAGCCTCGCCACGTTGATGGCCAGGTAGCCGTCGCGCACCTTTGCCTCTTCCTTCTCAAATTAACTTTCTGTTAAGAGTTTCCGGATTCCTTTCCGGTGACTACGGTCCGCCGCCTGCGGCAGCCCAGATCCCGTAATCAGGAGATTGCCGCATGAAGCGGACCGTGATCGCTACCAATGCTGTCCGTTCCATCGGAAGGAGCCGCTACGACCGCAAGGCGATCCCGCTTCTGATTTCACTGGCCGCGCCGGCTCTGGGCGCCTGCAGCATGTCGCCTGTCGAAACCGCTTCGATTGCTGCCCCCGCGGCAAAGCAGCCCCACGAGACGCGCAAGCGCGCCATCGCCCTGGCGAAGGCCGATCCGCGTGAGAAGGAATGCCTCGTCCGCGCGATGTATTTCGAATCGAACCGGTCGAGCGATGCGGGTCTGCTCGGCGTCGGCACGGTCGTGATGAACCGGGTGGGATCGCCGCGCTATCCCGAGACGATCTGCGGCGTCGTCGGCGCACCCAAGCAGTTCGCCGCCGGCGTGCTGACCCGCAAGATGGCTGCACGCGACCTGCCGAAGGTCGAGGCCGCCGCGGAAGCCATCCTCAACGGGCGGCGCAACGAGGCTGTCGGAAACGCCAAGCACTTTCATATGGCCGGCCTGCGTTTTTCCTACGCCAACATGCACTATGTGACGGTGGCAGGCGGGAACGCCTTCTATGTGAAGGGCGAACGGCCCGAGCGGCATCGCATCGAGGAGCCGAGCTATCAGCTCGCCGCGGTCTCCACGCCCGCGCCAGTCGCCGCCACCGCCTCGACAGTGCCGACATCCTCCGCGACCGCGCCGCTGGCCTTCGCACCGGACACTCCGGCGCCGGCAGCCGCCGCGCCCGCAAGTGCGGCCTCGAATCTCGTCGACAATGCGCCGCTGCCGCCCAGCCGGCCGTTCGATCTCGACCTGCCCAGGAAGATCGCACGGACCTTCACCGCGCCGCCGCGGAGCGACGCCCGTCTAGCTGCGCTGATGCCCGACTCCCGCGGCCTTCGCGGCAGCCTGCCGCTGGACTGACCCGCACTGAGGCGGTTGCATCCTCATTGCGCTCTCATGCCACCTTGGTGATGGCCGGCGGCGCCCACTCCTGGCCCCAGATCATCACGGCGTGGCCGGGCGAGACCTCGCGATACTGACGGGCGGGCGGGACATAGTCGGGCGCGCGCACCGGGCTGCGGATCTCGTCGTTCGAAACCGGCCGCTTCTCATGGCGTCTCGCTGGATCGGCGACCGGCACGGCGGCCAGCAGCCGTTTCGTGTAGGGGTGCTGCGGATTGCCGAAGATCGCCACGCGCGGACCGATCTCGACGATTTCGCCGAGATACATCACCGCGACGCGATGGCTGACGCGCTCGACCACGGCCATGTCGTGCGAGATGAAGAGATAGGCGAGCTTCATCCTGGCCTGGAGCTCGAGCATCAGGTTGATCACCTGCGCCTTGACCGAGACGTCGAGCGCCGAGACCGCCTCGTCCGCGACGATCAGGCGAGGCTCGACCGCCAGCGCCCGCGCGATCGCGATGCGCTGGCGCTGGCCGCCCGAGAACTCGTGCGGGAAGCGGCTCGCCATGTCCGGGAGCAGCCCGACACGATCGAGTAGGTCAGCGACCTTCTCCTGCGCCTGCTTGCGATTGGCGAGCTTGTTGATCAGCAGCGGCTCGGCAATGGCGGTGCCGATGGTCATGCGCGGGTTCAGGCTGGCGAACGGGTCCTGGAAGATCATCTGCATGCGGGCACGACGCTGGCGCAGCGTCGCCTGGTCGAGCTTCAGCACGTCCTCGCCGGCGAGCAGGACGGAGCCGGCGACCGGCTCGATCAGCCGCATCACCGAGCGGCCGGTCGTCGACTTGCCGCAGCCGGATTCGCCGACCAGCGCCAGGGTTTCGCCCGTTTGCAGGCTGAACGAGACGTTCTCGACCGCATGGACCCGGCCGCTGATGCCGCTGAGCAGGCCGGAGCGGATATCGAAGCGCGTCGTCAGGCCGCTGACCTCGAGTACCGGCCGCTCGGAGGCCGCAACGGTGTCGGGCGTTTCGCTCGGCGTGTCGGAAAGGCCGGTCGCCCGGTCGACCACGGGGAAGCGCATCGGGCGCGTTCGTCCCGTCATCGAACCGAGCTTCGGGACGGCGGAAAGCAGCGCCCGCGTGTAGGGATGCTTCGCACCGGAAAAGAGCTCGGCCGTCGGCGCACGCTCCACCGCCTCGCCATTGTACATCACCACGGTGCGGTCGGCGATCTCGGCCACCACGCCCATGTCATGGGTGATGAACAGGACCGACATGTCCTCCTCCTCCTGCAGGAGCTTGATCAGCGCGAGGATCTGCGCCTGGATCGTCACGTCGAGCGCCGTCGTCGGCTCGTCGGCGATCAGCAGCTTCGGCTTGCAGGCCAGCGCCATCGCGATCATCACGCGCTGGCGCATGCCGCCGGAGAAGCGGTGCGGATAGTCGTGGAAGCGCGCCTTCGCCGCCGGGATGCGGACCTTCTCGAGCAGGCGCACCGTCTCGGCTTCGGCGGCCGCGCGCGACAGCCCGCGATGCAGTATCAGCGCCTCGGCGATCTGGAAGCCGATGGTCAGGACCGGGTTCAGCGAGGTCATCGGTTCCTGGAAGATCATCGCGATCTCATTGCCGCGGATCTTGCGCATCTGCGCCTCCGGCAACGTCAGGAGCTCCTTGCCGCCAAGCTTGACCGAGCCCTCGATCCGGCTCGACCCCTGCGGCGTCAGCCGCATGATCGAGAGCGCGCTGACGCTCTTGCCCGAGCCGGATTCGCCGACCAGCGCCACCGTCTCCTTCGGCGCGATCTCGAAGGAGACGTCGCGAACCACGGGCCGCCAGATACCCTCGACACGAAACGCGGTCGTCAGGTTGGAAACGGAGAGGATGGGGGAGCTCATCGCATCGCGTCCTGTCGCTTCAGATGACGCGGCGAGGGTCGAGCGCATCGCGCAGGCCATCGCCGATGAAGTTGATCGAGAGCACCGTGAGGAAGATCGCGGCGCCGGGGAACAGGGCCCAATGCGCGGCGGCGTCGAGCTGGTCCTTGGCGTCGAACAGCAGGCGGCCCCAGGTCGGGATATCGGGCGGGAAGCCGAGGCCGAGGAAGGACAGCGTCGATTCCGCGATGATCGCCGAGGAAACCTCGATGGTCGCCGCGACGATCACCGGGCCGATCGCGTTGGGCAGGATGTGGACGACCATCTGGCGCATCTTGGTCGCGCCCTGGGCTCTCGCCGCCTCGACGAACTCCTTCTCGCGCAGCGAGAAGAACTGCGCCCTGACCAGCCGCGCCACCGGCATCCAGCGCAGGCCGCCGATGACGACGACGATCAGCAGGAAGACCCCGCCCTCGACCCCGAAGAGCGCCTTGAGCTGCTCGCGGAACAGGTAGATCACCAGGAGCAGCAGCGGCAGCTGCGGCAGCGAGAGGAAGAGGTCGGTCAGCCACATCAGGAACGGATCGAGCCAGCGGCGCGACATGCCGGCGAGCGCGCCGACCACGACGCCGACGACCGTCGCCACCACCATTGCGGCGAGGCCGACGGCGAGCGAGATGCGCCCGCCATACATCATCCGGGCCAGGAGATCCTGGCCGAGATCGTCGGTGCCGAGCGGATGCGCCCAGGACGGGCCCTGCAACTGCGCCGAGAAATCGATTTCGTTGATCGGCACCGTCCAGAACCAGGGGCCGACGATCACCCCGAGGATCAGCAGGCCCAGCACGACCGCGCTGGCCATGGCGAGCCGGTGCCGCCGGAAGCGGCGCCAGGTCTCGCGGCCGGGCGAGACGGCGACGGGCCGGCCGACCGCTGCCGCGAGCGGCTCAACGGAAGGAGATGCGAGGGTCGAGCCAGCCATAGAGCAGATCCGCGATCAGGTTGAAAAGGATGACCAGGCAGGCGAAGACGAAGGTGACCGCCATGATCACCGGCGTGTCGTTGGCGAGGATCGCCGTGATCAGCAGCGAGCCGATGCCGGGAATCCGGAAGATCTGCTCGGTGACGATCGCGCCGCCGAACACCGCCGGCATCTGCAGGGCGACCAGGGTGACGACCGGGATGAGGGCGTTGCGCGTGACATGGCGCAGCGTCACCGTCTTCTCGCCCAGCCCCTTGGCGCGGGCGGTCGTGACGTAGTCGAGCCTGATCACGTCCAGCACGGCCGAGCGGACATAGCGGGTATAGGACGCGGCCTGGAACAGGCCGAGCACGGTGATCGGCATGATCGCCTGGCGGACATGCTCCCAGTACCAGCGCCAGCCGCTGGCGGCGATGTCGGAGCGGTAGACGAAGGGCAGCCAGTCGAGCTTGATCGAGAACAGCAGGATCAGCAGCAGGCCGGTGAAGAAGGTCGGCAGCGAGAAGCCGACGAAGGCGAGCGTGTTGGCGATCTGGTCGAAGATCGAATAGGGCCGCGTCGCCGCGTAGATGCCGACCGGCAGCGCGATCGCCAGCGCCAGCAGTTGCGACGTGCCGACGATGAAGAGCGTGACCGGCACGCGCTGCAGGATCAGCGTATCGACATCGATGCGGCTGGCGAAGGAGAAGCCCCAGTCGCCCTGCGCCATGGCGGCGAGCCAGCGGAAGTAGCGGACCATCACGGGGTCGTCGATGCCGAACTTGGCGCGCAGCGCCATCCGCACTTCGGGCGGCACGTTGGGATTGGTCGCCAGTTCCTCGAACGGGTCGCCCGGCGCCAGTGCCAGGACGGTGAACAGGATGAGGCTGATGCCGAGCAGGCTTGGAATGGCGATGAGCAGTCGCCGTAGCAGGTAGCTGACCATGAGTGGATCTCTCTGGGCACGCGAAGCGGTGATGGAGGCGGACCGCGATTGCCTGCGGTCCCCCATCGACGCCCGATGACGCCGTCAGGGCGGCGCCGGGCACAGCCATCCTCCGCGGGGGCCTCCCGCGGAGGATGCGCTTGCGTTCAGCTGCGATACCAGCTCGCGAGGCTCCAGACGTCGCTGTCCCAGCCGCTATAGTTCGGTGTCAGGGTGTTCGCCGCCGCCGCGACGCGGGTGCGTGACAGCAGCGGCAGGATGACGTTCGCTTCGCAGAAGATCTCGTTGACCTTGATCAGCAGCGCTGCGCGCTTGGCCGGGTCCAGTTCCTTCTGCGCCGCCTTATAGGCCTCGTCCGCCTCCTTGCTGGAGTAGCGCGAGACGTTGCGGCCGAGCCATTTGTTCTCCTTGGTGGCGATCTCCCAGGAGACGAACTGGTTGAGGAAGCGCTCCGGATCGGGCTGCGGCTGCGTCGTGGTGTACATCTCCATGTCGACATAGAGCTTGGTATAGGTGTCGGGATTGGCGATGTCGGAGGAGAAGAACACCGACGCCGTCACCGATTTCAGCTCGAGGTCGATGCCGGCCTTCTGGCAGGCCTGCTTGATGATCGCCTGCGTCTTCTGGCGGGGGGCGTTGATCGAGGTCTGGAAGACGTATTTGAGCTTCTTGCCGTCCTTCTCGCGGACGCCGTCGCCACCGCGCTTCCAGCCGGCCTCGTCGAGGATCTTGTTCGCCTTGTCGATGCTGAACTCGTATTTCAGCTTCGTCGACTTGAACATCTTCGGCTCGTTGACGAAGCTCGCCGTCGCGGTGCCGCCGCGGCCGTAGATGAATTTCTGGATCGAGTCGCGGTCGATCAGCAGGTTGATCGCCTGGCGCACGGCCGGGTCGCTCAGCGTCGGATGCTTGGTCTTGACGCTGGAGCGCTCGCCGTCGACCTCGGTCCAGGGGTCGGTGGTGTTGAGGATGATGAACTCGATATTGCCGCTCGGCACCGCCAGAACGCGCCCGCGCCCGCCGCTCTCCATGCGCTTGAGGACATCGTCCTCGACCTGCATGTTCCAGGCATAGTCGAACTCGCCGGTCTGGATCACCGCGCGCGCCGCCGAGACGGCGTCGCCGCCGCCCTTCATCTCGATCGTGTCGAAATGCGGCTGGTTCTTCACATGGTAGTCGGGGTTGCGTTCGCCGGTCAGGATGTCGCCGGGCTTGAAGTCGACGAACCTGTAGGGGCCGGTCCCGACCGGCTTCAGGTTGGCCGGCGCCTCGCGCGACTTGCCACCCTTGTAGTCGCCGAAATGATGCTTGGGGATGATCATCCCGGCGACGCCGACGAAGGCGTCCGCCCAGAAGGGCTGCGGCTGCGCGAAGATCACCTTGACGGTGTGGTCGTCGACCTTCTCGACCTTGATGTCCTTGTAGGAGCCGGTCGTATAGGCGGCGGTCGCCGGGTCGAATGCGTATTCCCAGGTGAAGACGACGTCGTCGGCGGTGAACGGCTTGCCGTCATGCCATTTGACGTCGCGCTTCAACTTCCAGGTGACGGTCTTGCCGTCCTCGGAGAGCCCGCCATTGGCCTTGGAGGGCGCCTCCGCCGCCAGGCAGGGGATGAGGTTGCCCTCGGCATCCCAGCCGGCCAGAGGCTCGTAGAAGATGCGGGAAGCCTCCTGATCCTTGGTGCCGCTGGCGAAATGCGGGTTCAGCAGCGTCGGCGCCTGCCAGAACAGGAGCTTCAGCGGCCCGCCGCCGCCGGCCTTGGTCGGCTTGTAGCCGCTCGCCGGCTGCGCCATGGCAACGCCATGCCATGCCAGGATCTGATTTGCGATCGGCGCCGTGACGCCGATGGCGGCCAGTCTCCGGATGAAGGAGCGGCGCGACATCGCGCCCTGCTTAACACCCTCGGTCAGCTTGCGCAGGTCTTGCTCGTCCATACTCATCCCCTTCGCTGACATTGCTCGGATCGATCCGAATGGGGCTTTTCGCCCTGCTGCTTTTTTGTCGTCGGCCCGCCCAGCAAGGCACGCGCCACAAAAAGCGTCAACGGGGGGTGCGAGGAGACGATGAGGAACCGACGCTATGGATCAGGCCGAACGCGCTCGCAGATGCCGGCGCGACCCTGCATTTTTGGCTTGGCGTTCGCTGTAGCACCGCGGCCCGATTGATCGCGGCGGTACCGACATCGTCGTGTTCGGGACCGTCATGTCGATCTAACGTGGAGGCCGAGGATGACGTTTGAACCAGATGCGGGTCGTCCCGGGCGACCGAAGGGAGACCCGGGACCCATGCCGGAGCCTTCCCGATCAGCGCTCTGGCAGGGATGCGGATCTTCGCTTCGCTGCGTCCGGGATGACGCCGCGATGGATCCCGAAACCTGGAGCACGCGCCGATCAGGTTGATTCAACCTGATCGGCGCGTGCTCTAATGTCTTGAAATGTTTCGTATCATTGTCGGCCCGGCTCTCAGGATGAGGGCTGTGTGAAAGCTCAAACGGTCCCCAACAGGCGGGTGGCCAAGCGGGCCGCGCGGCGATTTGCGCCCATCAGCGAGACGACACCTTCTTTGCGAGGAATTTTTCCATCATCCTTGCCGGCTCCCCGGTCTTGTAGGCCTCGCGCTGGATCCGGATCCCGGCTTTCATGCAGTCTTCGTAAGCCGCCTGCGTCGACTCGCGGAAGCGCGCTTTGGTCAAACGCATCGCGACCGGCGGCTGGTCGGCCAGAAGTTCCGACAAGGCCATCGCTTCATCCAGCACCTTGTCGGCGGCGACCAGCTTGTTGATGACGCCGATGCGCTCGCACTCGTCGGCGTTCATCATCCGGCCGGTCAGCGTCAGGTCGATCGTGCGGGCGAGGCCGAGTATCTCCTTCATGATCCATGGGCCGGTGCTGCTGGGGATGCCGGATTTGATTTCCGGCTGGCCCATCTTGACGCCGGCGTGGCCGATGCGGAAATCGGCGAGCAGGGCGATCTGGAAGGCGGATCCCGCGGCGAGCCCGTTGAGCGCGACGACCAGGGGTTTGGTCAGGGAGCGGATCTGATCGTAGAGGCGGTCCCATTCGTGCATCCAGCCTTCGGCCCCGTCTTCATCGAAGGTCTTCGTCTCGTTCAGGTCCTGCCCGGCACCGAAGGCCCGGTCGCCGGCCCCGGTGAGGATGATGGCGCCGATGGTCGCGTCGGAATCGAATTGCTCCAGGGCCTCCATCAGCCGGCCGCGCATCGGCCGATGCCATGCATTCAGGATATCCGGCCGGTTCAGGGTGATGATCCCCACGCGCCCGCGCCGTTCCGTCAAGATGAAGTCCGTCATGAAATCCTCTCCCGTTAGAATGCGATCACGCGGCGGCCTGGAGCGATGGCAGCCGATCCAGGATCAGCGCAGTGATCGCCATCACGCCGACGATATTGCCGGGGTGGATGAGCACGATGCGCTCCTTTGCGTCCTGGCGCGGAGGGCGCTGGCCCGTGACCAGTTCCGGCAGCTCGCTGTCATAGCTGCCGCCATAGCGCAGGCGCCCTTCGGCATGCTGGACCGCGGCCTGGGCTCGATCGTCGCTGATGACGCGGTCGAATGCTTCGAAGCCGTCGCGCCAACTGCGCCCGAGATCGACCGCGCTGACGAAGGCGCCGGGCGAGACCCAGGACGGCTCGAGGAAGGGCACGAGATGGGGCCCGCTCGGCACCGTCGAGACAATGATGTCGGCGCCGCTGATGGCGGCCTCTGCGTCGCCCGTCACGCTCGCCTTGAGGCCGCTGGCAGCGATTTCGCGGGCCAGCGCTTCGGCATTGGCAGCCGATCTGCCGAGGATGCGCACCTCCTCCAGGGGAAACAGCCCCCGCAGGGCCGCCAGATTGACGCGCGTCTGCAGGCCGGCGCCGATAAAGGTCGCAATCCGGCTGTCGGCGCGCGCCAGGGCCTGCGCGGCGAGCGCCGTGACTCCAGCCGGCAGCATCGTCGAGGTGAAGGAGCCGTCGACCACGGCTCTCGCCGTGCCGCGCTCGTAGTTGGTGACGAGCTGGTAGCTGCGGTAATGCGCCTCGCCGGGAGCGAGGTTTGCCGGCGGCGCGCCGAGGATGCTGTGGAAGATGCCGAGATTGCGCTTCGGCCAGGCGGCGAGCGTGCTGATCTGAAAAGCGCCATCGGGCTGGCTGACGGTCGATTTCGGCTTCATCGCGATTTCGCCGGCGCTGCTGGCCTGGAAGGCCTGTCGCAGCGCGTCGACCAGCATGGCATCGTCGAGATGCAACGCATCGATTTCTTCTCTGGCGATGAAGCGCATTCGGGGAACTCCCTGGCGGTGCTCAGCGAAACAGGCGGTCGCGCAATGCGTAGGCGCGGACCATGAGGGGGAGCAGGGCATTGCGCGCTGCCGTAAAGCTCATCGCCGGCAGCGGTCGGTCGAAGGCGGAATTCTTGTCATCCTGCTTCATGATCTTCAGCGCGACGCGGTGGCCGAGCCAGGTCGACATCGGGATCCCCGTTCCGCAGCAGCCGAGCACGTAATGGACGCCCTCATCCAGGCCCATATGAGGAACCCAGTCCGAGGTGACGGCGAAGCGTCCGGCCCAGCAATGAGAGACCTTGATGCCACGCAGATCCGGGAAGCGTTCGGCGAAATAGCCGAACATCCGTTCGGCCTTCTGCTCGAGACCGCCCTCGCTGCGCCCGGCCCGGCCGGAGATGATGAAGCGCCGGCCATTATCGCTGGGCGCGATGTAGTTGATGATCTTGTAGGTATCCGAGACCGGTCCTCCGATGGGCAGAACCCGGCTCATCATCTCCGGCTCGACCTCTTCCGTTGCCAGGCCATAGGCCGGGATCACGACCAGGCGGCGGGCGAGATCACGGAAGCGTCGCGGCCCGAACCGGACCTCGGCATTGATCGCGAGCAGGACATGATCGGCGGAGAAGCTGCCACCCGGCGTCTCGATCTCGAAACGCGCGCCATTCTGCCGGACGTCGGTGACGGGCGTATTCTGGCGAATGGACGCGCCTGCGGCCTGGGCTGCGGTCGCGATTCCGCGTTGCAGCAGGGCAGGCTGCAGGGTCGCGGCGCCGGCAATCCGGATGCCCCCGAAGAAGGCGTCGGAGCCGACCTGGTCGCGCTGATGCTCGCGCGAGACGAGCTCGACCGCCCCCATGGTCGCCTGCAGGCTGGGGAGCGATTTGCGCTGGCGCTCGAAGGCGCGCGGAGAATGCGCGGCGATGAAGCGGTTGACGACCTTGAGACCGCAGGCGATCTGATATTCGCGGATCAGGTCGGCGACGAATTCCTTGGCCTCCCGGGCTTCGGTGTAGGCCGCGAGCGCGGCGCTGCGGCCATACAGGGCTTCCAGTTCGCTCAGGCTCGCCTTGGGCACGTGGCCCAGGGAGCCGGCCGCGCGGGCGGCCGCGCCGCTTCCGATCGTCGTCGCCTCGAAGACGGTGACGCCACGCCCCGCGCGAGCCAATGTCAGCGCCGCCGAGAGGCCGGCGAAGCCTCCCCCGATGACGGCGACTTCCACATGCCGCGCGCTCGGCGGCGGGATTTCGGCGAATGGCGCCAGTCCGTCGGTCCAGTAGGGCTGCGTCGTGAAGTCCGCCGACAAGATGTCGTTTCGCATCGGAATGGGCTCGTGGCTTATGAGGATGCCCGGCGAGGAGGATCGCTTGACGTAGCTCTATAAAGTAGACAATATCGAAATACAATACCTCTCTGCGAAGCGACGGAGCGCCGGGACAGCTCGCAGGAGCCGCAGGCAGGTGGGGTTTTCAGGCGGATTCATGGGGAATGAGGAGCGACGCATGACGATCTCGGCGGCAACACGGGACGCGCTCCCGCGGGTGACCTACACCAACATCAACGCTGACTTCACGGGCCTGCAGGCCATGCTCGACACCGAGATTCCGGCCTTCCGCGCCAGGCTCGGCGGCGTCATCCCCAATCTCATCGGCGGCCGCGAGAGCACCGAGGGCGCGCGTTTCGAGATGCGCAGCCCGATCGATTCGGAAATCCTGCTCGGCACCTGCTTCGAGGCCTCGCCTGCGGCCGTGGCGCAGGCGATCGCCGCGGCGCGCAAGGCCTTCCCGATCTGGTCGCGCGTGCCGTGGGAGGAGCGCCTGCGCTTGCTGGAAGGGGTCGGCTCGCGGCTGCGCGCCATGCGCTTCGAGCTCGGGATGGCCGCACTGTTCGAGGTCGGGAAGTCCCGCTTCGAATCGGTGGGCGAAGCCGAGGAAGCGCTCGACATGATCCCGTTCTATGCCGGGGAGATGCGCCGCAACGAGGGCTTCCATCGTGGGCTGACCTCGGCCATTCCCGGCGAGACGGGCAGCACCCGGCTCAAGCCGATCGGCGTCTTCGGCATTGTCGGGCCGTTCAATTTCCCGATCGCGGTTCCGATCAACATGATCTGCTGCGCGCTGATGACGGGCAACACCGTGGTCTACAAGCCCAGCCAGGGCGCCGGGCTGACCAGTTCCCTGTTCATGCGCTGCTTCCTCGAGGCGGGCCTGCCGGAGGGCGCGGTGAACCTCGTCTGCGGCGGCGACGAGACCGGCGCCGCCCTGATCGCCGGCGCCGTCGATGGCGCCGCCTTCACCGGGTCGACCGCCGCCGGCCGCGACATCCATGCGAAGCTGACGACCGGCGGCTACGTCAAGCCGGTCATCGCCGAGATGGGTGGCAAGAACCCGACCTATGTCACCCGCTCGGCCGATCTCGACGTCGCGGCCGAGGGGCTGGCGCGCTCCGCCTTCGGGCTCCAGGGACAGAAGTGCAGCTCCTGCGAGGTCGCCTTCGTCGACGACGCGATCTACGACGACCTGCTTTCGCGTCTGAAGCAGAAGACAGAGGCGATGAAGGTCGGCAATCCCGAGGAGCGCGACGTTTTCGTTGGGCCGCTGATCAGCGAGGATGCCGGCGCGCGGTACGCCAGGGCCGTAAGCGATGCGCGGGCCGGGGGACGGATCGTCTTCGGCGGCAACCGCCTGTCCTCGGCGCCGTTCGACCGCGGCGTCTATGTCGAGCCGCTGATCGTGGAGGGGCTCCCCGGCGATCACGCCCACGTCAAGCGCGAACTGTTCCTGCCCTACGTCACCCTGCAGCGCTTCAGCGACCTCAAGGATGCGATCAGCCGCGGCAATGCAGTCGATTACGGCCTGTGCGCGGGCTTCTACGGCCGCGACCAGGCCGAGCTCGACACCTTCCTCGATCAGGCGGAAGCGGGCGTCCTGTATGCCAACCGGCGTAGCGGCGCGACCACCGGCGCCTGGCCGGGGATCCAGACTTTCGGCGGCTGGAAGAATTCCGGGCTGACCGGGAAGAACGGCTTCGGGCCGCATTATCTGCCGCTGTTCATGCGCGAGCAGAGCCACACCCTGATGGCCTATTGAGGCTGCGAGCGCCGATGTCCCGTCTCGTCCATCGCAATCTCAAGCGCAGCTATCCTCTCGCCGTTTCGGGCGCGGGCCTCGAACTGCGCGCCGGCGACCAGCGTTCCTATCTCGACGCCTGCGGCGGGGCGGCGGTCTCCTGCCTTGGCCACGGCCATCCGCATGTCATCGCCGCGATGGAGCGCCAGCTCCGCTCGGTCGACTACGTCCACACCTCGTTCTTCTCGACCGAGGCGGCCGAGCGGCTGGCGGACCATCTGGTCGCGCGGGCGCCGAAGGGGATCACCCATGTCAGCCTCGTCAGCGGCGGCTCGGAGGCGATGGAGACGGCGCTCAAGCTGGCGCGCCAGGCCGCGGTCGAGCGCGGGGAGGCGGGCCGGGAGATCGTGATCTCGCGACGACAGAGCTATCACGGCAATACGCTCGGAGCGCTTTCGGTCAGCGGCAACGTCAATCGGCGCCAGCTTTACGCGCCCCTGCTTTTCCCCGCCCGGTTCATCGGGCCCTGTTTCGCCTTTCGCTATGCCGAACCGGGGGAAAGCCTGGAGGCCTATGGCGCGCGCGCCGCGGCCGAGCTCGAGGCGGCCATCCTCGAGGCCGGCCCCGATTCCGTTCTCGCCTTCGTTGCCGAGACCGTGGTGGGGGCGACCAGTGGCGCGGTTGCCGCCGCTCCCGGCTATTTCCGGCGGGCGAGGGAGATTTGCGACCGCCACGGCGTGCTGCTGATCCTCGACGAGGTGATGTGCGGCATGGGGCGCACCGGCACGCTTCACGCCTGCGAGCAGGAGGGGATCGCTCCCGATCTCATGACGATCGCCAAGGGGCTCGGCGCCGGCGCCGCCCCGATCGGCGCCGTCCTCGTCGGCGCGCGCGTGCACGATGCCATCGCCGGCGGCTCGGGCATCTACCAGCACGGCTTCACCTATATGGGCCACCCCCTCGCGGCCGCGGCCGCGCTGGCCGTGCAGGAGGTGATCGAGCGCGAGGATCTCATCGCCAATGTGACACGGCGCGGTGCGGAGTTGGCCGCGCTGCTGGACGAGCGGATCGGAAGCCACCGCCATGTCGGCGATATTCGCGGGCGCGGCCTGTTCATCGGCATCGAATTCGTCGCGGACCGGCAGACAATGGCGCCGTTCGCTCCCGCAATGAAGGTGAACCGGCTGGTGCAGGATGCCGCTATGGCGGAGGGGCTCATGGTCTACGCCATGAGCGGCACGATCGACGGCGTCAGCGGAGATCACGTCATGCTGGCGCCGCCTTTCACGATCGATGGCGCGGCGGTCGAGGCCATCGTCGAGCGACTGACGCGTGCCGTGGCGGCTGCGATGACGCCCGAGCTCGCGCGATCAGCCTGATCCGGCGCGGGCCTTTGCGGATTTGCCGGGCGCAGAGACGGGTGCGGCAGGCATCTGGTGAAACCACGGGTGGCCGGCGCCGCCCTGCGCTTGCGAGACCGCCCGTGCCGTGTCGATCACCAGCGGGACGAGTTCCTGCTCTGCGCGCTCGGTCGACCAGCGTGAGTTCGGCACCGAGACGTTGAGAGCGCCGATCGGCTGGTTCTGCCCATTGAAGATCGGCGCCGCGATCGAGAGCTCGCCGGAATAGCACTGCTCGTCGGCGATCGCGTAGCCGAGCCCGCGGATTTTCTTGAGCTCGCGCAGCAGGCCGGTCCGGCTGGCGATCGTCTTGGGCGTGAACTTCCGCAGATTCGAGCGGTCGATGATCGTGGCCGCGGCACCGTCTTCGAGGAAGGCCAGTATCGCCCGTCCCGGCGCGCAGGCATAGGCCGGCACGCGCATCCCGAGAAAGATGTCGACCGAGATCACGAAGCGCCCTGGCACGCGCGCCACGTAGACGACCTCGCTGCCGAGAAGCTCGGTGATGTTGAGGGATTCGCCGCAGACCCGGTTGGCTTCGTAAAGCAGCGGCATGGCGTATTCCAGCAGCTTGTCGGTCTGGAGATAGGCGAAGCCGAGTTCGAGCACGCGCGGCGAGAGCGCATATTTCCGCGTCGCCTCGTCCTTGCGCAGGAAGCCGAGCGCATGCAGCGTGAAGGTGAAGCGCTGCACCGAGCTCTTGTCGAAGCCGCTCGCCGTGACGATCTCGCTGAGCCCCATATTGCGGCGCTCGCGATCGAAGACCCGCAGGATCTGCAGCCCCTTTTCGAGCGAGCCGACGAACAGGCTGGATTCGCGGGCCTTGTTTGTCTCCTCGTCGTCTTCCCGCCAGGTCGGGGCGGCTGGCTTGCTGCTCATCGTCGAACTGTCTCGCGTCACCGCTCTGACGAACTCGCCGGCTGGATCGGAACCGGCGAGTGCGCCCTGCGGACTATGGGGACGCTCCGGAAGGGAAGTCCATCCGCATGGCGCCGTTCCCCGGTTTATGCGCTGCTTCGGGCGCGCTGTCGAATATCGCATAAGAATTAGAAAAATTTCTTTACGATACCTCCAACTTCTGAAACGATGAAACTCGGACAAGGCGGGGCGTCAGCGCCTCGATGGAGTCCTGGCGCTGGGAGGCAGCCGTGAAGCCGCACGCCGAGGTTGTGGTCGTCGGAGGAGGGATCATCGGCTGCGCGCTGCTCTACGAGCTGACGCGGCAAGGCCTGAGCGATGTCGTCCTTCTGGAAAAGACGGAGCTGACGGCCGGAACGACCTGGCACTCCGCCGGCCATCTCGTGGTGCTCGAGAACAATCCCGCGATCGCCCGCATCAACGCGCTGAGCTTCAACATCTATGCCGGTTTCGAGGAGGAGACCGGTGAATCGGTCGGCCTGCATGCCTGCGGCAGCCTCCAGATCGCGTCCACGCGCGCCCGTCACGAATGGCTGGAGAAGCTGCTGCCCAAGATGCAGGCGCTTGGCCATTTCTGCCGCATGGTCGGCCCCGACGAGATGGTGGCGCTATTCCCGCTGCTCGAGCCGGACGGCTTGATCGGCGCCTCCTGGGCGCCGGGGGAGGGATATATCGATCCGAGCATGGCGACCCAGGCCTTCGCTCGCCTGGCTCGCGAGAAGGGCGCGCAGATCCACCGCCAGACGCGGGTTACCGGACTGTCGCGCAATGCCGGAAAATGGCGGGTAGAGACGACGAAGGGCGCGATGACCGCCGAGCATGTCGTTCTTGCGACCGGCATGTGGGTGCCCGAACTGCCGCGCACGCTCGGCATCTCGTTGCCGGTGCTTCCGGCAGAGCGGCAATACATCGTCACCGACGACATGCCCGAGGTGAAGGAACTGGAGCGCGAACTGCCGATCCTGCGCGACTACGACGCACCGCTCTACTTTCGCCAGGAGCGTAACGGCTTGATCATGGGCGTGCACGAGCCGCATACGCCCTACTGTTTCGTCGACGGAATCCCCGAGGATTTCGGGCAGGAGCTTCTGCCGCCGGATCTCGATCGCGGCGAGGCCTGCATCGCGGCCGGGATGCGCCTGCTGCCGGCATTCGCCCAGGCCGGCGTCAAGCGCGTGATCTGCGGTCCGACCAGCCGCACCGTGGACTTCAACGGCCTGATGGGTCCGCTCTGGAACCATCGGAACCTCCATGTCCTCGCGGGCTTCAGTGCGGGGGTCGGCCAGAGCGCCGGCGTCGCGCGGCTCATGGCGGAATGGATCGTGCGCGGCGAGCCGAGCCTCGATGTCGCGCCCATCGACGTCGCCCGCTTCGGCCCCTTCGCCACCTATTCCTACATGCGCCAGTGCCTTGGCGAAGCTCATACCTATGGCTCCATCGAGGTGGGAAAGGACCGGGCGGCGGGCCGGCCCGCCCGCACCACGCCGCTTTATCATCGCCAGCATGGAGGCGGGGCCGTCTTCGTCGCCCGCGCCGGCTGGGAGTGCGCCGCCTGGTTCAGGAGCGAGGGCGTCGCGACGCGAGAGCAGGCCGTGGCGGTCGAATGCAAGGCCGCCATCGGCGGGCCCGTGCTCGCCGACAGGAGTGCCAGAACGCTGATCGAAGTTGCCGGCGCGGCTGCTGCGGCGCTGCTCGCCCGCCTGGTCGGGGACCGGATTCCATCGGAAGCCGGCGAGGTTGCGGAAGCGCGGCTCGCCTTGCGCGGCTCCGACCGCTCCATCCCGCTCGCGATATGCCGCACCGGGCCGCACGCCTTTTCGGTCTCCGCCGAACCCGAGGCCGAATTGCGATTGCTGTCGCGCCTGCAAGCGCTCGCGCACGAGCCCGAGGCTGTCGCGATCACCAATTGCGGGGGGCGGACAGGCCTGCTGCTTCTCGCCGGCGCGGGCGCGACCGCTCTTCTCGAGGCGATCGCGACGCGTGGCTTCGATGCCGCGGGCATTTCTCCCGGGCGTCGCCAGGCTGTCGATCTGGGCTTCGCTCCGACATGGATTCGGCGCCTGAGCGAAAATGCAGAAGCGTTCGAGATCGAGACGCCGAGCGAATACCTGATCGGGCTCGATCACGCCTTGCGCGAAGCCGCCGGGCCAGGCGGGCTCACGGACATCGGAACTCTCGCGGCGGACGCGCTGCTCGAACGCTGCAGCGCGATGTCTGCCGCGGCCTGACCACGCGCTCCGCCTGCCGGATCGCTTCCTGGACGATCGATCGCAAGGACAAGGTGATGGCCGAGATGGCGATGAACAGCAGCGACGACAGGCCGGTGATGATCTGCTGCGCCGTGACCGGCAGCGCAGCCGATACGCCGCGCAAGAACCCGGCCGTGCCGGTCAGCCCGGAGGCCATCGCCAACTCGGCCCTGGAGGCCGCGGAGGCCGGCGCCGCGATCGTCCACATCCATGTCCGCGATCCGAAGACGGCGGCGCCGAGCATGGAGCAGGGGCTCTACGAAGAGGTCGTCTCCCGCATCCGGCAGCGCAACGCCGATGTCGTGCTGAACCTGACCACGGGGGCAGGCGCGCGCTTCGTCCCGGGCGAGCCCGAGCCCCGGACGGCGGGGCCGGGAACCACGCTCGCGACGCCCGAGGTCCGGACCCGGCACATCCTGGCGCTGCGGCCCGAGATCTGCAGCCTGGACATGGGTTCGATGAACATGGGCAACCAGGTCTTCGTGAACACCCCGTCGCATCTCGAGGCGATGGCGCGCGCAGCCGCCGAGGCTGGCGTCGTTCCCGAGCTCGAGGTTTTCGAGGCCGGCCATGTCAGGCTGGCCGTCGACATGATCCGGCGCGGGGTCCTGCGCGGGCCGGGCGTGTTCCAGATCTGCCTCGGGGTCTCCTGGGGCCAGCCGGCGACGACCGGGGCGATGGCCTACATGCGCTCGCTTCTGCCGGAGGGAGCGCCATGGTTCGCCTTCGGCATCTCCGCGCACCAGTTCCCGATGGCGGCGCAGGCCGTGCTGCTGGGCGGCAATGTCCGTGTCGGGCTGGAGGACAACATCTATCTCGAACGTGGAAAGCTGGCCCCGGGCAATGGCGCGCTGGTCGAAAAGGCCAGCGCGATCATCCGCCTGCTCGGCCGGCGGGTCGCAACGACGGCCGAGGCGCGGACGATGCTTGGGCTCCCTGGCCGATGAGAGCGCGAGAGCGGGCCTTGACCCTGGAGGGGTTCCAACCAATAGTATCGAACTAAGGTTCTTGGTATCTCAATGCGGTACTTGGAGGTACGCTGATGACCACGGCCGATCTAGTGGAGACCAGGGTCGCGGATGGGCTGTCGCCGCTGCTGCAGCCCATCGTGCTTCGCAATCTCACCATCCGAAACCGCATGGTCAGCACGGCGCATAACAGTCGCTATGGCGAGGGCGGCCTGCCGACGGAGCGCTATCAGAGCTACTCCGAGGAAAAGGCCCGCGGCGGCATCGGCTTGATCGTTTTCGGGGGAGGGGGCTCGGTCGCGCCGGAGTCGAAGGGCTCGAGCTATCAGCTGAGCATCTACGACGAGCGCATCATTCCACACCTCAAGCGCTTTTCGGCTCGCGTCCACGCTCAGGGCGCAGCAATCATGTGCCAGCTTGCGCATATGGGCCGGAAGACAAAGTGGTCGGCCGCCGACTGGATGCCGCCGGCGGCCCCGTCGCTGACGCGCGAACGCAATCATCGCAGCTTCCCGAAAGTGCTCGAGGAGCACGAGATCCGGCGGATCATCGAGGCGTTCGCCCAGAGCGCGGTCAACTGCCAGGAAGGTGGCCTCGACGGCGTCGAGGTCGCAGCGCACGCCCAGCAGCTGGTGGACCAGTTCCTTTCCCCGCACACCAACAAGCGCGTCGACCAGTGGGGCGGCAGTCTCGAGAACCGGATGCGCTTTGCGCGCGAAGTGCTGTCCGCGATCCGTCGGCGTTGCGGCGACGACTTCGTGATCGGCCTGCGGCTGGTCGGCGACGAGCGGCTGGAAGATGGTCTCTCGCCGGAAGAATGCGGCGAAATCGCCAGGCTGCTCTCCGAAGAGGGCCTTGTCGACTTCCTGAACGTCACGGCCGGCCAGCTTTACAATCACATGAACCGGGCTCGCTATTCCCCGGGGATGTGGTCGGCCATGGGGCCCTATCTTGGCGTCGCCCACGCCATCAAGCAGCACGTCCGCGTGCCGGTGATGCACGCGGCACGGATCCACGACCCCGCCGTCGGCGCCAAGGCGATCGAGGACGGCCTGATCGACATGGTCGGCCTGACGCGGGCCTACATCGCCGATCCGCATCTCGGCCGTAAGATCTATGAAGGGCGCTCTGCCGAGATCCGGCCCTGCGTCGGCGCCAATTATTGCCTCGATCGGCTTTTTCTCGGCGGCGAGGCGCTGTGCATCCACAACGCCGCGACCGGCCGCGAGCAAACGATCCCGCACAAGGTCCCGCCCGCTGCAAAGATCAGGCGCGTTCTCGTGGTCGGCGCCGGACCGGCCGGTCTGGAAGCGGCGCGCGTTTGCGCCGAGCGCGGGCATCAGGTGGTCGTGTTCGAGAAGAACCGCGAGGCCGGTGGTCAGATCAGGGTAGCGGCCGGCGCCCCCTGGCGCGGCGAACTCCTCGGCATCGTCTCCTGGCGGCTGGCCGAACTGCGGCGGCTCGGCGTCACCCTGCGTTTCGAAACCGAGGCGAGCCCTGCCGACATCGCCGCGAGCGACGCGGATATCGTGATCCTCGCGACCGGCGGGTTGCCCCACAAGGGCGACTTCGCCGGTGCGGACCTTGCGATCTCCACCAGTGAAGCGCTGGCGCTGACCGTGTCGGAGGGCACCCGCGTCGTGGTCTATGACGATCATGGCGGCGCCCAGGCGGCGTCCGCCGCCGAGCACCTGGCGACGCAAGGGGCGTCCGTCCATATCGTGACGCCCGACCGCGCCTTCGGCGAGGAGATGGGCCCCAACAACTGGGCCGTATTCAAGCGCAATCTGTACCGCCGGCAGGCGAGGATCACGACGGATCACCGGCTCGACGCGCTCGAGCGCGCCAGCAATCGCCTTCAGGTGACGCTCGCCAACGAATACTCGGAGGAGCGGATCGTCGAGGAAGCCGATCATGTGATCGCCGAGAACGGCACGCGACCGAGCGAAGCGCTCTACACCGCGCTTGTCGCGGCATCGCGCAATGGCGGGCGCATCGACCTGTTCGCCCTGAAGGCGTGCGAGCCCCAACCGGACTGGCCGGGCGAGGGATTTGCGCTTTATCGCGTCGGCGATGCCGTCGCCAGCCGGGACATTCACGCGGCCATCTACGATTCCACGCGGCTGTGCCTGACGCTATGACGAACGCGCGCAACCCTCCCGCCGTCAGCGCCGCGGTGATGCCGATAACCGGCAGCCAGGGCGATGAACGCCGTCTTGCGCGCGCCGCCAGGCGCGCCTCGCCCGACTACCAGAAGGCCTGGTTCTCGGCGCCGGCAGCGCTCCTCATCGCCGGCGTCTTCATCGTCCCGCTGCTGATCGTCCTGTTCCAGAGCGTCACGCGCGACAGCTTTTCGCTCGAGGGCTATCAGCGCATCCTCGGCAGCACCTTGTTCTGGCGTATCCTGCAGACGACGCTCGAGATCACGGTCGGCGCGGTCCTGCTCAGCCTGCTGCTGGGCTACCCGATCGCCTATTTCATCGCGCAGCTGCGGCCGATGCAGCGGGCCATCGCGATGATCGTGGTGCTCTTGCCGTTCTGGACGAGCATCCTCGTCAAGAGCTTCGCCTTCATCGTGATCCTCGGCGAGCGCGGCATCGTCAAGTCGATGCTGTCGCAGGTCTTCGGTTACGAGCTCGCCACGCCGCTGATGTTCAGCCGGATCGGCGTCATGATCGGCATGGTCCACTTCCTGATCCCGTTCTGCGTGTTTCCGATCGTCAACAACCTTCTCGCGCAGCCGCCGGAACTGCGCCGCGCGGCACTGATCATGGGAGCGAGCCGCAGGCAGGCCTTCCTGCGCGTGACCTTGCCCCTCAGCCTGCCGGCGATGGTCGCAGGCGCGGTGATGACGGCGGTTCTCTCGATCGGGGTCTTCGTGACGCCTGCATTGCTCGGCGGGCGCCGCGACATGATGCTCGCCAACCTGATCGACTACTACACCCGCGAAGCGCTCGACTGGAACATGGCCGCGGCGCTGTCGGTGCTGCTGCTGGGGGTCTCTGGCTCGCTCATCTGGATCCTGTCCACCGTCGACAGCCTGGACAGGAATTGAGCGCCGATGACCGAGCGCATCTCACTTCCGCTGAAGCTGCTGGCCGGGGCGATCTTCCTGTTCCTGCTGGCGCCGAGCCTCGTCGTGATTCCGATGTCGTTCTCCGACTCGCGCGAGATCATGTTCCCGCCGCGCGGGTTTTCGCTCATGCTGTATCGCGAGTACTTCGCGGGGCCGGAATGGGTTGCGGCCACGATCGAAAGCACGATCGTGGCGATCGGCGCGACCGTCCTGTCACTGGCGGCCGGCATCCCGGTCGCCTATGCGATCGCGCGCAGCCGCCTGGCCAGCGTCAGGATCATCCGGGCCCTGGTTCTGATGCCGATGCTCGTCCCGACCATCGTCTTCTCGCTCGGCCTTTACCTCTATTTCGCGCGCATCGGCATTTCCGGCTCGACCCTCGCATTGATCCTGGGCCACGCGGTCCACAACCTGCCTTTCGTCACCGTGGTCGCGATTGCCGGCTTGCGGCAGGTCAATCCCAATATCGAGATCGCAGCCCAGGTACTCGGCGCATCGACGCTGCGGATCTTCTTCTCCGTCGTCGTACCGATCATCCGGCCCTCCATCATCGCGGCGGGCTTGTTCTCTTTCCTCATTTCTTTCGACGAGGTCGTGATCGCATGGTTTTTGAGCTCTCCTCGCGCGATGACGCTGCCGATCAAGATGTACAGCAGCATTCAATGGGAGGTGTCGCCCGTCCTCGCGGCGATCTCGACGCTGCTGACCGTTCTCTCGCTGGTCATCTGCGTGATCGGCCTTGCCCTTCGGGAGAAGGAAGCATGAAGCCGGCAGTCGAACCCATCGTCAGCGTCCGTGGCGCCAGCGTCGTCTACAACGGCGTTACCGCGTTGCGCGATGCGACGATCGACATCGCGCCGGGCGAGTTCCTGACGCTGCTCGGCCCCAGCGGTTCCGGCAAGACCACTTTGCTGAATGCGATCGCCGGCGTCGTGCCGCTGACGACCGGGCGCATCTTCATCTCCGGCGTCGACGTCACCGCCGTGCCGCCCAATCTTCGCGGGCTCGGCATGGTGTTCCAGAACTATGCGCTGATGCCGCATCTGAGCGTGTTCGACAACATCGCCTTTCCGCTTCGGATTCGGGGGGTGGACAAGGATACGATCCGGTCCAAGGTTCTGAACGCGCTCGAGCTCGTCCGGCTCGGCAGCTTCGCCGAGCGAAGGCCCAGGCAGCTTTCGGGCGGCCAGCAGCAGCGCGTCGCGCTGGCACGCTCGATCGTCTACGAGCCCAAGGTCATCCTGATGGACGAGCCGCTGGGCGCGCTCGACAAGCAGCTGCGCGAGGAGATGCAGAACGAGATCCGGCATCTCCACACCATGCTGGGCACGACGATGATCTATGTGACGCATGATCAGGAGGAGGCGTTGTCCATGTCGACGACGATTGCGCTGGTCAGTGGCGGCCTGATCCAGGATGTCGGCGCGCCGCACGACATCTATTTCCGGCCGCGCACCTCGTTCACCGCCGGTTTCGTCGGGAGTTCGAACCTCCTGAAGGGCGTCTACCGCGGCCAGGAGGATGGCGCGGCCATCGTCGTCCTGGAATCTGGCGCGGTCGTGCGCAGCCTTGCACCGGGCGACGCCCGTCCCGGCCAGCAGGTTCAGGTCATGGTGAGGCCCGAAGCCCTGGATATCGAAGCTGCCGGGCAACCGAGGCCTGGCGAGAACGAGTTGAAAGGCGACGTCGTCGACCAGTCTCTCCAGGGCGCCACCTGGCGGACCCTGGTCCAGATCGACCCGCAGACGAAGGTATTGGTTCAAAGCCTTTCGCGCCTGGCTCCGCCGCTGGCGCTGGGCAACCGCGTGCGGCTGCTCTGGAGACCGGAGGACACGGTCGTCCTCACTCGGTGAGACACAAGACGTGTGTCGCTGCTCGTGCCTACCAACAGGGGAGGTATAAAATGAGTAATGACTTCGTTAGCCCATGCCGTAGCGCCAGGCGCCTCTCGTCGCCGTCGCGCCGGCTTTTCCTGGCTGGCGCCGCCAGCGCGATCGCGGCGCCGGCGATCCTGCGCCCCGGCCCTGCCAGGGCGGAGGACAGTCTCGTCTTCGTCGGCTGGGGAGGCACGGCGCAGAAGCTCTATGACGAGGCGGTCCTGCAGCCGATCGCCAAGAAGCTCGGCATCAAGCTGATCAACGCCTACGGCCCGGATCTCGCCAAGCTCAAGGCGCAGGTCATGGCAGGCAAGGTCGAGTGGGACATCATGTCCCTGACCGGGGCGATGGCGGTCGGGGCGGAACGCGACAAGCTCGTGGAGCCGATCGACTACTCGATCGTCACCAATGCCCAGTATCTGACGTTGACCAAGCGCGAGGCCTGCATGCCCTGGTATCTGTACTGGGGCGGCATTGGTTACGACCCCAAGCGCTTCGCACCCGGCAAGTTCCCGGCGACCTGGCCGGAGTTCTGGGACGTCAAGAAGTTTCCCGGCCGGCGCGGGCTGCGCAACCGCCCCGACGAGATCCTCGAGGTCGCTCTGCTCGGCGACGGCGTCGCCCCGAAGGACCTCTATCCCCTCGACGTCGACCGTGCGTTCAAGTCGCTCGACAAGATCAAGCCCCATGTCGCGCACTGGATCGCCCAGACGCAGCAGACGATTTCCCTGATCCAGAGCAGGGAGATCGACTTCAACTACCTCTACAAGGGGCGCGTGCTCTCGGCGCAGGCGGAAGGCATATCGATAGACGTGGCCGACGAATACCCGCTGATCAGCACGACGCTGGTCGCGGTCGCCAAGGGGACGCGCAACAAGACGAATTCGATGCGCTTCCTCAACGAGATGCTGAGTCCGGAGATGCAGGCGGCCTTCGTCAACAACCTCGAAGGCAACGGCATCGTCACCAGCAATGCCGGTCCGCTGGTCAAGCCGGAGATCCTGAAATCGCTGCCGGACGTCAACTCGCCCAAGGTCGCCGTCAACAACGACGACTGGTGGGCCGACAATTATCTCAAGGTCGCGCCGCGCTTCAAGGAATGGCTCCTTACCGGCTGAGGAGGGTTGCACCGGGAAGTGGCGGGCACTCGGCCCGCCACTTTTTTGTCGTCTCGGGATATGTGGTCGTCAGGCGCCGGCGAAGCGGGAATCGCGCCAGGCCAGGGCTGCCTTCAACCCTTCCTCGCGCCGTATCCGGTTGAACTCGGCGCGCTCGGGACCGCCCGACGCCTCCAGCATCACATCGGCGTCGAGCGCGATGGCGAGCGCCTGGCGCAGGCCCGCGACGTCATAGGCGCGGTTCATGGCCTGCTTGGTCATCTGGACGGCGAGCGGCGCCGCCGCCGCGATGTCGCGCGCGATCGCCATTGCCGCATCGAGTTCCTGGCCGGCGGGCACCACCTGGTTGACCAGGCCCATTGCGAGCGCGCGCGCCGCGTCGATGCGGTCGGTGCCCGTCAGCGCGATCTCCTTGGCGAATTTCGGCGTGGTCACCCAGGGCAGCAGCATGCAGATCACGCCCGAGCCGAAGCGCGGTTCCGGCTCGCCGAAGCGCGTCCCTTCCGCCGCCACGGCGATGTCGCAGGAAAGCGTCAGCTCGAAGGCGCCTCCCAGGCAGAAGCCGTGCACGGCGGCGACGGTCGGCTTGGGGCAGTCCCAGAACTGGATGATGAAGTCGAAGCTCTCCTTCAGGGCGCTGCGCCATTCGGCGATCGTCGAGAGGCTGCGCGTTGCCGACTCCTTCATGTCGAAGCCGGCGGAGAAGGCGCGCCCGGCGCCGTGCAGAACGATCACCAGCACGTTGTCGTCCTTGGCCCAGGCGGCCATCGTCTCGCTGACTTCCCGCTTGAGCTGGCGGTTCATCGCGTTGAGCAGGTCGGGCCGGTCGAAGGATATGATGCCGATCCGGTTCTCGATGCGGCTGCGGATCATCTCGGTCATGTAGCCTGTCCTTTCGTGACGGCGAGCGCGTCGATGGCGACCAGACCCGATGGGCTGCAGACCAGCGGGTTGATGTCGAATTCGGCAAGTTCGCCGGCGAGCGCCGCCGCGAGCCGGCTGAAGGCGGCGATGGCCTCGCCGAGAGCGGCAAGGTCGACCGGTGGCCTTCCGCGCGCGCCGGCAAGGAGCGGGTAGCAGCGCAACTGCTTGATCACCTCCTGCGCCTTCCTTGCCGAGATCGGCGGGATCACCGTCACGGTGTCGCGGAAGACCTCGACGAAGATGCCGCCGAAGCCGATGGTGATCGCGGGGCCGAGCTGTTCGTCGGTTATCAGCCCCAGGAAAAGCTCGACGCCTGGCGCGACCTGCTTCTGGACCGTCATCAGGGGCCCGCAGGCCCTGGCCACGCGTTCATGCGCCGCTGCCAGGGCGGCGCCGTCCGCGATGCCGAGCACGACGCCGCCGGCTTCCGTCTTGTGGGCGATGGCAGGGTTGGCCGTCTTGAGCACGACCGGATAACCGAGCCTCTCGGCGGCGGCCAGCGTCGCCGGGAGGCCGGTGGTCTGGGCATCGACCACGACCGGGCCGCCGAATTCGCCATAGAGTTCCAGCGCCTGCGCCGGAGTGATGCCCCCGCCACGCAGCCGCGCGCGCCATCTCTCCGCGATCGCGGGTGAAGCCGCCGGCGCGGGCTCCGGCCTGCGATCGCGACCGGCGTTCCAGCGCAGCCAGGCGCGGATCGCCCGCAGGCCGGTTTCGGTTCCCATCAGGACGGGAATGTCCTGATCCCGCAGCCGCGTCGCAGCTTCCCGCGAGATCGTGCTGTGCAGGTTCGCCAGCACGACGATCGGCTTGTCGGTCCTGGCCGCCGACGCCTCGATCGCGGTGACCGCCGAAGTCAGGTAGGGCCGGCCATGGACCATGTTCGTGACCATCGCGACCATGGCGACGGCCGGGTCGTCGGCGACCGCGTCGAGGCAATCGCCCAGGACCATCTTGCCGTCGCCGAAGACGTCGACCGGGTTTTCCGGAACCATCCCCGGATCCAGGATGTCGACCAGCCTGGCTTCGGTCGCGGGGCCGAGCTTGGCGATGGGACAGTCGATATCGGCCGCCAGGTCGACGACGAGCTGCCGCTCGGCGCCCGAATCCGTCGCTGCGCCGAGCGCGCCCGGCGCCGGCCTCCGGCGGCACGACATCAGTTCCAGCATGTCCGTCATCTGGTCGAGCGTGGTGCAGACCGGGATGCCGAGCTCGGCGAGCCATGCCATGTAGATCTCGGCCGAGCCGGCCAGCGCTCCACTATGCGAGAGCGCGAAGCGTTGGCCAAGGGCGCTGCGGCCGAGCTTGAGGGCGACGATCGGCACGCCCTTGGCGAGGGCGCGCCTGGCGGCCGCGGCAAAGCCTTCCGGGTCGCGGATCGTCTCGATCACCAGGCCGATCGCACGCGTTTCCTCCTCGGCCAGGATGTAGTCGATATGGTCGGCCATCGTGCCGGCCAGTTCCTGACCGATCGAGACCGCATAGGTGATGTCGAGATCGCGCTGGCTGCCGACCAGGCCCGACCATGTCGAGCCGCTATGCGAGATGATGGCGATGCGCCCCGGGCGGAAGGCAAGGGGAGGAGGATTGCCGGAGAGCACGACGCGGTCGCGCGCAATGATGAAGCCCATGCAATTGCCGCCGCACATGGCCATGCCGGCTGCCTGCGCGATCCCGGCCAGGCGCTGGGGCCGGTTGGGTCCGGAGCCGCCGGGCGGCTCGTAGAGCCGCCCGTAGACGACCGCCCCCCGGACGCCGGCCTGGGCGGCTTCTGCCAGGGCCTGCTCGATGCGCGTGTCGGAGACGGCAAAGGCCGCGCAATCGACCTGCTGCGGAATGGCCGCCACGCTCGGATAGGCGCGCAGCCCGTCGATCGAATCCTGTCCGGGGTTCACCGGATAGATCGGTCCGGCAAATCCGCATTTCCGGATGTTCGTCAGCAGGCGCTGCCCGAGCGAGCCGGGCTGCGCGCTCGCTCCCACGATCGCGATGGCCCGTGGCGCGAGCAGCGCCCGCATCGCCGCCGCGTCCGGGCGGTAGGCCTCTGATCTTCGGCGTCGAATATCGTCGATCTGGCCCGTTCCTGGTGTCCCGTCCATGAATCCCCCCGTACGCTCTTGCGCTCGACGATCAATTCCACAGGAAGCAAGTCTTCGAAGGATGGCTTTGCTGCGCCAGGCCATGCCTCCGGGCGCTACCGGCGCTGCAGCCGATAGCCCGATTTTTCGAGATCGAAGACGCCGTCGGTCGATCGCGACAAGGCGTCCTTGCGGATGCGCTCCGAGGGCGTCTTTGCGAATTCGGCGACGAAGCTCACGAAGCGGGGTACCTGGAAATAGGCCATCCGGCCTTCGGTCCAGCCGATGAAGTCGAGCGGCTCGAGCGTGGCGCCGGGCTTCAGAGCCAGCACGATCATCACATCCTCGTCGCCGAGATCGTTGGCGATGCCGAGGGCGGCGCTTTCCGCGACTTGCGGGTGCTCGTTGGCGATCCGCTCGATCTCGAATGCGGTGATGTTCTCGCCGCGGCGCCGGATGCTGTCCTTCTTGCGGCCGACGAAATAGTAGTCGCCGTCCTCGTCGCGGTAGCCGATATCGCCCGTGCAGAGCCATTCGTCGTCGCGCAGCGTCGCGGTCGCGGCGGGGTTGCCGAAATACCCCTTGGTGAGCAGCCCGGGTATCCGCTCGCGAATCCGCAACTCGCCCCGCTCCCGGGGCCCGAGGGGCTGTCCGGCGTCGTCGACGACCGCGACCTCGAACCATGGCACCGGGCTGCCGATCGAGCCGATCTTGCCGCCCCGGTTCTGGGTCGTGAAACTCGACGCTTCCGTCATCCCGTAGGAATCGTGAATGGGGATGCCGAAACGCTCCTGAAAGGCTTGCCAGACGGCGGGCGGGCAGCCGCCGCCCCAGGCCAGCCTTATCCGGTGGTCGCGGTCGTCGGCCTTTTCGGGTTGTTTCAGCAGAAGCGCGAGCACGCCGCCCAGAAAATGGATGTGCGTGGCGCCGAAGGCGCGCGCTTCGCTCCAGAAGTTCGAAACGCTGAAGCGAGGCACCATCGCCAGGGTGATGCGATGCTGGAGAGCCAGGACCAGAACCTCGCTGCCACCGATATGGTACAAAGGCTCCCAGGCATAGAAGACGTCATTGGGCCGCGGCGAAGTCATCCGCGCCGCCGCATGCGCAGAGCAGCGCAACATTCGATCGGTGACCATGACGGCTTTCGGCAGGCCCGTGGTTCCGGAGGTGAAAAGCAGCGCCGCCAGATCGTCCGGCGACACCGGGCAGGGACGCGCCGTGGCATCCTGGTGCCGCAGCAGGGCCTGAAGCTCGATGCCGGCGCCTTCGCCTTCGCCCTTGCCTCGCCAGATCAGGATCGGCGGATCAAGCGCGGCGGCGAGAGGTTGCAGCTGTTCCGCGAAGCGCGCATCGGCGATCCAGGCACGTGGGCGCGAGTGCTCGAGGATGAAGCGCAGTCCATCGCCGCGGAGGTGGATGTTCACCGGCACCATGCAGGCGCCCAGCTTCAGCAGGGCGAAGAAGACGATCACATGGTCGAAGTGATTGTCGAGCATGAGGCAGACACGGTCGCCCTGGCGCACGCCCAGCTCGCTTAGCGCGTTCGCTACGCGGTTCGCCGACTGCGCCAGTTCGCGGACGGTCACGGGTCGCCCATCGACCAGTGCATAGGTGAAATCGCCATCGTCCCCGGAGCGCTGGTCGAGCAATGCGCCTGTCGTGAGATCGCTCGCGCCCCATGGGCGGTAATTCACGTCGTCCATGACCGCCCCAACCAGTCGGGTGATAGCCACGATAGTATCGCATTGAGGTATGGTAGATTGCAATAAAGTTTTCAGCCAACTTCGCGACCCCGGGAGTTTCGTGATCGCATGGTCGATCGCTCCCGCGCATTTCCGGTCGCCGTTGCGGATGCGACGACCAGGGTGCTGTCCATGACGCTTCGCAGAGACCAAAGCCTATGGCGAGGCCGAGCCCCTGGAGGATGCCTCCGAATTCTCCAAGCCCTAAAAGCAAAAAAGCGCCGGGAAGCCCGACGCTTACATGCTTCTCGAGTCTTGAGATTGTCAGGTGCTGGTTGTCACTGGAATGACGGCGCGCGCCATGCGCTCGTCCTGAACCACCGCATAGGGACTCAGTGCAGCCTCCCAGTCGAAGCCTGCGAGCGCGCGTTGCCGCGGGCGTCGTGCAAGCCGTTCCAGCGCTGCGATAGTCGCGGCCATAACGGCAGCGACTTGATCGCTGCCTTCGATGACGGCTCCGAAGGTCGGGCAGATGCGATCGATCCGATAGGTCGACATCAGCCTCTCGAGATCGGCGACGAGGGTGTCGCAATAGGCGCCGCAGAGCCAGTCGAACTTCTTGGCCAGGGCGTTCTCCAGAACGTCCACCGTGATGTCGCTGGCGCTTGGACGGGCGACGAGCGGGCAAGGCGCGTCCGGGTTCGTCAGGAAGCCGAAGGAATCGGCGGTGAACAGGCTGTGGCTGCGCTTGTCGTAGAACCATGTCGTGAGCAGCAGCCTGAGGCTCGGGTTGATGACCTCGATCTCGAACGGGCCGGCGGTCAGGCTGTCGCCCGGCGTGATCGGAACGAGTGTCGCCGGAGCGGCCTGGGTCTCGGCATGCGACTGCAAAGCGGCGGCGTCGAAACCATCGAAGAAGTCGAGCGGATTGATACCGCCCAGCGACAGCACCGAGCCGATGCGATATCGGCGCACCAGCCAGGGAAGGTTGACCATCGCATCGGGCTCCCAGCGGCTGACCAGCAGCCTGACCTCGTCGCAGCCAGCCAGCAGATGATCGAGCCCGCGCCCGATCGCCTCGCGGTGGATGCCGAGGCCGCCGTCGAGGATGAGAGCGTCCCGCGCGCCGCGAAACACATAGCACTGGATCGGCATCCAGCCCGAGAGACCGTCGGCGATCCAGCTGATCGACGTATCGGCGGGGATGGCTCCGGCGACGGCATAGAGGTCTGCCGCGATCTCGACGACCACAGGTGGCAGGGCGACACGGGGCTGCGGGCGGGCGAGGCCCATCGCGACGTTTCCGGCGGCGCTCACGAGACAGCCTCCGCCAGGCGCGGGCGCACGGTCATGCCGCGTTTCACCAGCGGCAGCATCGCCTCGCGCTCATCGACGACGCCGCCATGGGCCGTCGCGATGATCTCGGGCTCGAGCACCCGGATCATCTCGTCGATGTCCTCGAAGCTGTGCTGCGGGTCGGTGTGTCGGGTCCAGTACATGGCGCGCTCGTTGAAGAACTGGATCATGCGAACGTCGGGCAATGGCTGCTCGCTGGTGAGCAGGTCGCACTGGCCGTCCTCGTGGTAGTGCAGATAGGCGAAGGCGTCCGAGACGAAGAGCGAGCGCTCGGTCGTGTCGAAGGCCCAGAGCGTGTCGCGCAGGTCGCGCCAGATCGGCGGTACGAAGACGATGCGCCGGTCGCCGAGATCGATCGCGTCTCCCGCTGCGACGTTGCGCATGCGATGGGCGTGCTCGGGATAGTAGAGCGGAAAATCGCGCAGCGCGCCTACCGCGATGGATTCGGGGTACTTGTCCATCCACCTGGTCAGCAGCCCGCAATGCGGCAGCTCGCCATGCGTCGGAAAGATGTAATCGAGCGTTCGGCCGTCGAGGAAGGCCTCGATGTCCTGTTCCACGCGCCGGGAGTCATAGGCGTTGCCGGTGTCGACCAGCATCGTCTTCTCGGAGCCGCGGATCAGATAGGTGCAGACATGCGAATGCACGTTGCGGCCGTGATAATCGATATTGAGGCAGCCGCCGGTCCACAGCAGGGTATCGCTGAGCTTGCGGGGGAACCGGCCGGTGGCCTTGTCGCAGTCCGGGCATGCCATGCGAATTGTCCTCGGGAGCACAAGGCGGCGGGCTCGATGCCCGCCGCCGTAGAAGTCTCAAGGGACCGGTGCGCCGATGGCGCCGAGGCCGGCCTTGCAGCATTCCATGTCCTGCGAATAATGGCCGCCGCTGATGCCGATCGACCCGATGAGCTCCTCGCCCTCCATGATCGGGTAGCCGCCGCCGAAGACGATGAAGCGCGGATACTGGGTGATGCCGTGCAGCAGCGGCGGATCCTTCTGGATCCACTCGAACAGCGAATGGGTCGGGCTGCGGAAGCTCGCCGAGGTATGGGCTTTGTCTTCGGCGATCCGGGCTGCGAGAACAGGGGCATTGTCCATGCGGACGAACGCCTTGAGCTGCGAGGAGCTGTCGTAGATCGCGATGCAGACGGCGATGCCGATCTCCTTGGCCTTCTCCGCTGCGGCCTGCGCCGCCTTGATCGCGGTTGCACTGTCGATCGCGCGCGTGGCGATGCTGCTCATGGGATATCCTTCTTCGCTGTCGGTTCGCGGATGGGTAAGCAGGGGTGAGGGAGGCCGGCCTTCAGCCGGCCATGGCCCTGATGCGCCGCATGGCGGCGGGCGAGACATTCATGCCGTCGACGCTGACATTGCGGATGCCCGCGACCGTTTCGACGATAGGCAGCACGGCGGCGCCGAAGGTCATCGCCTGCGCCGGACAGGCGACGCAGGCTCCGGTGAAGGTCAGCGTCACGTCGCCTTCGGGCGAGATCGAGAGGATCTCGACATCGCCGGCATGAGCGCGCAGACGGCCCCGGATGCCGGTCAACGCCTCTTCGAGATTGCGTCTGTCGAGCCCGGACGCGCAGGCCTGCGAGGCAACGCCCATCACGAAGCCGCCGCGAGCGCGGTCTTCTTCTTGCGCAGTTCCTTCTTCTTCTTCTCGATGTCGATGCCGAGCAGGCGCGCCTGGTTCTCGCCGAACATCTTGC
Source organism: Allobosea sp. (assembly GCF_036675845.1). GTDB lineage: Bacteria > Pseudomonadota > Alphaproteobacteria > Rhizobiales > Beijerinckiaceae > Allobosea. The sequence goes on from NZ_JAKFED010000062.1 coordinate 32,229, forward strand.
GTTTCATCTCGCGCGTGATCTGCGGATAGCCGTAGCCCTCCTGCATGTCCTCGGGCATCTCCAGGTCGGCGAAAAGCTTGATATAGGGCTGCAGCGCCGGCCAGACGAAGGCCTCCGAGCCGTACATCAGCCGGTCCGCGCCGACGAACATCAGCGCCTTGCCCATCATGTCGAGCGCCACACGCGGCTGGATCGGATAAATGTTGATCCAGGCCGAGAGCGCCAGCCAGATGTTCTCGTGCCGCGACGCGATGTTGATCGTGTCGTCGATGAACGGCATGCCGAGATGGTGGATGATGAAGGTCAGCTCGGGAAAGTCGATCGAGGCCTGCTCGAGATCATTGGGGCGTTGATGCTCGAGCATCTGCCGGCCGAAGGGCAGGCCTTTGTGAAACTGTACGCTCTTGACGCCGAGCCTCAGAGCCTCCTCCCAGAGAGGATAGGCGATATAGCGGTCGTCGGCGCGCCAGGCCGCACCGCTGAGCTGCGACTGGTAGAACTTGAAGCTGACGGCGTTCCATTCTTCCTTCTGGCGCCGCATCTCGTCGATGGCGCCCCGCGTGCCCTGGAACATCGGGTCGGTGCCGCCGCAGAACACCACGCGGTCGGGATAGGCGGCGGCGAGGCTGTGGTTGGCGCGCGCCGGCGAGAAGCCTTCCTTGAACCAGCCCATCAGCGGCACGGTCTGGGCGACGCACATGTCGGTGTCCGACTCCTCGAAGAGGATGCGGTGTGCCTCTGCCGGCTCGATATAGCCTTCGCCAAAATCGGGGTGCGCAATATAGGGTCCTTTGGAGAACAGCTTCGCCGCTCCCCAAATGGAATCGATCATCTTGCGACCTTCTTCGCCGAGTTTATTTGACGGTCGGTTGTCAAACATGTGAACGACATTATCGAAAATGAAGTAGTCGTCGTACATTGCGAATTCCTCTCCAATATAATTCTTCGTCGTTGCTGCGAGTGTGGCGCCTGGAGCCCGCCGGTCAATCGAAAGCCGGGCGCGTCTCAAAAAGCGGAACGCCAGTCAGACCCCGGCGGTCTTCTGCAGCACCGCCCAACCCTGGGGACCGATCTTCTCGCGCCAGTCCTTGTAGTAGGCGGTCTTGCCCAGGGCCTCGCGGAACAGGCCGGGCGTCGGTCGGTGGATGGCGACGCCGTTGCCGCTCAGGGCTTTCTCGGCATTCGCCTCCGCCTTGGCGATGTCCTCGCGCTGGCCGAGCGCTGCTTCGGCGAAGCGCTTTGCCACGATCTCCCGGATATCGGCCGGCAGCCGGTTCCAGGCGCGGCGATTGGCGACCGGGATGAACGCGTCCCAGCTGTGGTTGGTGATGGTGATGTTCTTCTGCACCTCGTGGATGCGCATCGAGTTCAGCGTCCACAGCGGGTTGTCGGAGCCGTCGACGAGGCCCGTCTGCAGGGCAGGGTAGAGCTCGCCGAAGCTCAGGCTGGTCGGCGAGGCGCCGAGCGCCGAGAACAGGCTCGCCAGGATCGGCGCGGGCGGCACCCGGATCTTGAAGCCCTTGAGATCGCCGGGCTCGCGGATGACCCGGCTGCCGGAGGTGATCTGGCGGAAGCCGACATTGAACGCCTTGCCGATATGCTGGATCGTCCCGACCTTCGCGACCTCGGCCGCGAGGAAGGCGCCGAGCTCACCATCCATCGCCGGCCAGATCTTGTCGTAGTCCGTCCAGGCGAAGGCGAGCGAGTTGATCCCCGCGAGCGGGGCAACGGGCATCTGGTTGCCGTAGCCGCAGCAGTAGAACTCGAGCGCGCCGTTGCGGACCTGGTTGAGTTCCTCGGTAATCGTGCCGAGCTGGCTGCTCGGAAACAGCCTGATCTGCATGCGACCGTTGCTGTCCTGCTCGATCGCGCGCAGGGCCGCGGTAAAGCGGACGTTCATCGGGTCGTCCGGCGGCAGGTCGTTCGCCAGCTTGTAGGTGAACTCGGCGGCGCGAACGCGCCCGGCGGAGAGGCCGGCGAAGACGGTCGCGCTGCCGCCGGCTAGAAACTGACGTCTGGAAATTCCCACGATCTTCATCCTCCCGATGTCACGGAGCGCGATTTCTTGGGGGCCGGCGGATCGATTGCCGGCATGCGCGTTCGCCGTGGTGCATCGGAGCATCGCGTAGCCGGCGTGTTCGACAATCCGGAAAGCTTCGCAGTCTCAGCAAGCGAGACACATGACGATCACCGCTTGCGGCCGCTGGGCCTCGCCAGTTGCCTTCCCGTCCAAGAACAGGCCGGCCGGCATGCGCGCTGCGCAGCAGCCAGGCCACGATGGGAGGGGTCAGACACCATGCAGGACAATGCTTCGGCGGCCATCGCGACAAAGCCGCCGGAAGGCGTCACCGCGCCGGGCCGGGCCTCTGGCACCTTGAGCCCGCCTGCCGGCAATGCCGGTCCGGACGCTCATCGGATTGTCTCGTTCGTCGCGAGGGTCGCGCGGGGGATCGCCGTCGCCGCCGAGCATGTCGCGGCGGTGATCGTTCTGGTGGTCACGGCGATCCTGCTCGCCGGCGTGACGTCACGCTATCTCTTCAACCTGCCGCTGCGCTGGTCGGACGAGGTCGCGTCCTTCCTGTTCGTCTGGCTGACGATGCTGGGCTCGATCATTGCGCTCGCCCGCGACGGCCATCTGCGCCTGACGGCGATCGAGCGGCGCGTGGGCAAGCGGGCTCGCATCGTGCTCGGCCTCATATCGCGCCTTCTGGTCGTCTCCATGCTGGGCTGGCTGCTCTTCGTCTCCATCGAGCACCTGGAAGATGCGCTCTATTCGATCAACCCGATGCTGCACATCTCCGACGCATGGCGCTCCGGCGCGATGAATGTCGGCCTTTTCCTGCTGGCGCTGGTCGCTTTCGCCCAGATCGTTGTCGGCGCGCGCGGCCATCTCAGGGAGTTGCTGATCGCCGGAGGCTGCATCGCCTTGACCGCGGCCTTTCTCTACGGGCTCAGCATTGCGACCGGTGGACGCTACGACCTCGTCCTGTTCTTTCTCCTGCTCGGCAGCGCCTGCGTGCTGATCGGCATGCCTATCGCCTTCGCCTTCGGCCTGGCGGCCATCGCCTTCCTGCATTGGACGACCTCGATCCCTCTGAGCATCGTCGTCGGGCGGTTCGAGGCGGGCATGTCGCACCTGATCCTGCTCTCGGTGCCGATGTTCATCGTGCTCGGCCTGATGTTCGAGATGGCGGGCATGGCGCGTTCGATGATCTCCTTCCTCGCCTCTCTGGTAGGCCATCTTCGCGGCGGGCTGTCCTATGTGATGCTGGCGGCGATGTACCTCGTTTCCGGCATCTCCGGTGCAAAGGCGGCCGACATGGCGGCGATCGCACCAGCGATGGTGCCGGAAATGCGCCGCCGCGGCGTGCCCGATAGCGAGCTGGTCTCGCTGCTGGCCGGCTCGAGCGCCATGTCGGAGACGATTCCGCCCAGCCTGGTGCTGATTACCATCGGCGTCGTGACGGGTGTCTCGATCGGTGCGCTCTTCACCGGCGGCCTGCTGCCGGCACTGGTGCTGGCGCTGCTGATGTGCGCGGTCGCCCGCTACAATGCCGGACGCGACAATCTGAGCATGCCGGCACGCGCGACCTGGAAGGCGACATCGCAGGCATTCTTCGCGGCGATTCCCGGCCTGATCCTGCCGATTGTGATTCGCACCGCGGTCGTGGAGGGCGTCGCGACGGCAACGGAGGTCGCGACCATCGGCGTGCTCTACATCTTCCTCGCCGCGATCATCGTCTACCGCCGCTTCGATTTCGTCCGGTTCTATGGCGTGCTCAAGGAAGCGGCCGCGCTGTCGGGAGCGATCATGATCATCCTCGGGGCCGCCAACGCGGTCTCGTGGGCTCTGACCCAGACGGGGTTCTCCCAGGACCTGGCGCAGAGCATCACCGCGATGCCGGGCGGTGTTCCCGGCTTCATGGCGATGTCGATCCTGCTCTTCATCGTCTTCGGCAGCCTCCTGGAAGGGATCCCGGCGCTGGTGATCTTCGGTCCGCTGCTGTTTCCGATCGCACGCGCGCTGGGCATCCACGAGGTGCAGTACGCAATGGTCGCGGTCCTCGCCATGGGCGTCGGCCTTTATATGCCGCCGTTCGGCGTCGGCTACTACACCGCCTGCGCCATCAGCCGGATCGACCCGAGCGAGGGGATGCTGCGCATCTGGCCTTATCTCGGCGTGCTGATCTTCGGCGTCGCGATCGTGGCAGCGGTGCCCTGGATCTCGACTGGATTCCTGGCTCGGTAAAGAGCGGCCGACGGCGGCTTTAGTGGCAGCCGTCGGCGGGTCCCTGGCGCGGCGGGAACAGGCCGGCGCGCCCAAGCATGGCCGGCACAGGCCGGCCCAGCTCGTCGGCGAGCCAGCGTGAAGCAGCAAGCAGCGCCTCGCCATCGAGCCCGGTCTCGATCCCCATGCGGTCCAGCATGTACCAGAGGTCCTCCGTCGGAATGTTTCCGGTCGCCGCCGGCGCGAACGGACAGCCGCCGATTCCGCCGAGGCTGCTGTCGAGGGCTGCAAAACCGCTGCGGACGGCGGCATAGGCGTTGGCGAGGCCGGTATTGCGGGTGTTGTGGAAGTGTCCGCGCAGCCGCGTGCCCGGAACCGCCTGCGCCAACGCGCCGGCCATGGCTTCCACCGCGCTGGGGACAGCTACTCCGATGGTGTCTGCCAGGCCGAGTTCGTCGAGCCCGTCGCCGGCCAGCCGCTCTGCGAGATCGAGCACGCGGGCCAGTGGCACCTCGCCTTCGAATGGGCAGCCGAATGCCGCGCCGATCGTCACCGAATAGCGCATTCCGCTGCTGCGCGCCTCGGCGGCAAGCTCGCGCGAGATCGCCAGCGCCTCGGCAATCGAACTGCCCTGGTTGCGTTGGCTGAAGCTCTCCGATGCCAGGACGACGAAGTTGACGCTGCCCACGCCGGCTAGCCGGGCGCGTTCGAAGCCGCGGCGATTGAGTACGAGCCCCATCAGTTCGCGCTCATCGTCCTTTCCAACGCTTTGGAAAAGCGCTTCGGCATCGGCCATCTGCGGTACGAGCCGCGGATTGACGAAGCTCGAAACCTCCATCCGCCGTACGCCCGCACCCAGCAGCCGCCTGCACAACTCGATCTTCCGTGGTGTCGCGAAGTGGCGCCTTTCGTTCTGCAGGCCGTCCCGCGGTGCGACTTCGACGATATCGATCCAGCTCATCGCATGCCTTTGCCCGTTATGGATGCAAACTTGAGAGAAGCCTCCCGGTCGACGCATTCCCTTGAAAGGACATTCTCGATAACGCTTTGAATAAGCGGAATTAAATTCCGTCTCGAATAGCGAGACAGTCGGACGTTCGCTTTGACGCAATCGCAATTGCATCCAATCGTGAGGGCGCAAAACCTCAGGCTGGAGTCGATGGTGAACAGCGAGCCGAGAAGCGGGCCATTGTCAGACATCCGCGTCATCGAGATGGGACAACTCATCGCCGGTCCGTTCTGCGGGCAGCTCTTCGCCGATTTCGGCGCAGAGGTGATCAAGGTGGAGCCACCCGGTGACGGCGATCCGATGCGGGTGTGGGGCAGGGAGAAGCCACACGGGAAATCGCTCTGGTTCCCGGTCATCGCCCGCGGAAAGAAGTCGCTGACGCTCGACCTGCGCCAGCCGGAAGGTCAGGAGCTCGCGCGGAATCTGATCGCCGGCGCCGATGTGCTGATCGAGAACTTCCGGCCGGGCACCATGGAACGCTGGGGCCTTGGCTATGAGGCGCTGTCGGCGCTCAACCCCGGCCTGATCATGGTTCGCGTATCCGGCTACGGGCAGAGCGGCCCCTATTCGAAGCGTGCCGGCTACGGCGCCATCGGCGAGGCGATGGGCGGGCTGCGTTATGTGGTCGGCGATCCGAAATCGCCGCCCAGCCGCGTCGGCTTCTCGATCGGTGACACCGTGGCGGCCACCTTCGGCTGCCTTGGGGCGTTGGTCGCGCTGCTCGCGCGCAGCCGGACCGGCCGCGGCCAGGTCGTCGACAGCGCGATCTACGAAGCCGTGCTGGCGATCACCGAGAATCTCGTCACCGAGTATGCCAGCGCCGGCTATGTCCGCGAGCGGACGGGGGCGACGCTCCCGAACATCGCACCCTCCAACGTCTATCCGACGCGCAACGGCATCGACATCCTGATCGCCGCCAATCAGGACACGGTCTTTGCGAGACTATGCGTGGCCATGAGCCGGCCCGAACTGGCGCAGGATCCTCGCTACGCCTCGCATGGAGCGCGTGGCCAGAACCAGGTCGAGCTCGATGCGCTCATCGGGAACTGGACGGTGACCCTCGAAGCCGCGGAACTGGAGCGCCTGCTCGATGGCGAAGGGGTGCCCGCCGGGCGCATCTATCGGGCGCCCGATATGCTCGCCGACCCGCATTTCGCAGCGCGGGAAGCGATCGTCCGCCTTGCCCATCCGGTCTTGGGCGAGCTTGCCATGCAGAATGTCTTTCCGCGCCTCTCCGACACGCCGGGTTTCGTCCGCGCGCCAGGGCCCGATCTCGGCGGCGACAATCGTGCGATCCTGCGCGAGTTGCTTGGACTCGGCGAGGACGAGATCGCCCGCCTTGTCGGGCTCGGCGTCATTTCGGCTGAGCCGCTCCCCGGACGGATGCCCGTCGAAAGTCATCCTGGCGTCGAGGGTGCAGTCGCGGCCGCCCACGGCCCGGCTTGAGGCGCGCCATGGCCACACCCATCAATCAGTCGATCGTCAAGGCCTTCGACATCATCGCCATCGTTTGCGCCTCTGCCCAATCCCGCTCGCTTCGGGAACTTGCTGCCGAGGCCGAGTTGTCGCTGGCCTCGACGCACCGCATCCTCGGCACGCTGAAGAGCCTTGGAGCCGTCCGGTTGACGCGCGGCGGAAGCTACGAGCTGGGCTCTCGGATCGCCGCGCTGCGCAATCGCGATCTGGAATGCCTTCAGGAGATGCGCGCGAGAGTGCAGGACGCGCTCGACGACCTGTCGCAGGAGAGCGGCGGCAGGGTCTCGCTGTCGGCATTGAACGAGATCAACCTGATGCTGATCGCCGGCGAGAGCGGGAGTCGCGACGTCTGCGATGTCGGCAACAGCTACGAGCCCTATTTCAGCGCTCCGGGGAAGATGCTGCTGTCCGGATTGCCGTCGCAACGGCTGTCGGACTACATCGCGGCGGCGCCCTTCGTCGAACTGACGCCAAACACGCTCGTCGATCCGGCGAGGCTGGTCGGCGAGATCAGGCAGATCCGGCTCTGCGGCTATGCCACCGACAACGAAGAGTGCCGCGAGGGAATACGCGGGGTGGCCGTCGCCTTGCGCAATCCCTCCCGTACGATGGTCGGTGCGCTCGCCGTCGAAGACCTTGCCGGGCGATTGCCGCAGCGCTCCACGCTGGAGATGGTCGGTCGTCTCAACGAGGCGGCGCGCGATCTGGAGCAGGTGCTCGCGGCCTCGCCGAAATTCCTCGATGTCAGCGCGCTCCTTGCCGAGGTTTGAGCTTGCCGATTGGTCTCATAAGGTCGGACTCGGCGGGCACGGTCCGCACAATTGCCAGAGGCTCCATGGCCGAAGCCGTCGAACGCGTCTACGTCGCCATCCGGAGCGGCATCATCGACGGCACGTATCCGTCCGGCACGCCGCTTCGCGCGGAGAGCCTGGCGGGCCAGCTCGGCGTCAGCCGCACGCCGGTGCGAGAGGCACTCAGGCGGCTCGACGCCGAGGGGCTCGTGCGGATCGTCGCCAACCAGGGCGCCCGCGTCACCGGCTGGAGCAGGCGCGCCATGGAGGAGGTCTTCGACCTGCGGGTCCGGCTCGAGAGCTATGCCGCCGAACTCGGTGCCTCGGCGCTCTCCGAAAGCGCTGTCGACGAGCTCGAACGGCTCGATGGCGAGATGCGTCAGCTCTCAGATGCCAGGCCTGCCGGTTTCATCGAAGCCATCACCGCGGCCAACAGCCAGTTTCATCGGATCATCGTTGACGGCTCGATGAACCAGCGCCTCGCGGCCCTGATCTCGATGGTCGTCGAAACCCATCTCGTGGGCATGACCTTCCGCAACTATGCGCCTGCCGATTTCGCGCGCAGCATGGCCCATCACAGCGAACTGGTCGCAGCCTTCCGCGCCCGCAACGGCGCCTGGGCGAGCGCGATCATGCAAAGCCACATCCTTGCCGCCCGCAATGTCGTCATCGCCGAGGATGGGCCGGCCGATCGCGGCTGAGCAAGCTCAGCTCGCCAGCGCCGCCTCGAACCTGGCGCGATCGAAGCCCTTGAGGCGGTCGACGATCGGCTCATGCGACAGGAGGCGCACCGCGGCGATGGTTTCGTCCAGCACGCGCGCCACGAGGGGGGCGCCCTCGATCACGCCGCCATAGGTCGAGCAGATTCGCCTGATCTCGCAGGATTGCTGGAGTTGGGCGAGATCCTCTTCGATCGGCGACGTGTCGATGCCGCAAAGCCAGTCGAACTTATGACGCAGATAGGCGGCGATGTTGTGCCGCGAGAGTCGCTCGTCCCAGCATGTGACGATGTCCAGTGCAGCAGAGTGAGGCTGCGAGAGGAAGCCCCAGGTATCGGAGCCGAAGAGAGTCGCCGTTCGCCGCTCGTACAAGTGGTTTTTCGGCAGGACGACGATCTTCGTGCGCTGCACCTCCAGGCTCAACCTGCCGACATTCAGCGCGCTGCCCGGCGTCGCCCACTCGACGCTCGCATGCGCGATGGCGCTGATATGCGATTCGAGACTTTTCTGGTCGACGCGTTCGAAGAAATCGAGCGGATTGAGCACTCCGCCGCAATAGACGGCGTCGAGCGTGAACTCCTTGGTCAGGAAGGGCAGGTTGATGATCGCATCGGGCTCACGGCGCGTCATGATCAACTCGCGGATCCGGGCGTCCTCGAGCAGTGAGGCGATGCCTTGCCGGATTTCGTCGCGGTGGAGGGCGAGCCCCGTGTCGATCACCATGGCCCGGTCGCCGTCCCGGAGCACATAGCAGGACACCGCCAGCAGGCCGTCGAGCCCGGGCATCATCCAGGTCGCGGGTCGCGAGGTCGGCAGATAACCGCTCACGGCGAAAACGCCTTCGCTGATCTGGGTGACGGCACTTGGCTCGGCGCGCGATTCCGGCGCAGTGGCAGATTGAAAGGCCATGGTCATGGTTGCATCAGTCTCCGTCGCGGTCAGCTGCCAGCGCCGGCGCGCGGCGGATTCGTTACGCTCGGCAGCGCCATGCCCTGCTTGATCAACGGCAACATCGCCTCGGGCGCTTCGATGACCGAGCCGTGAGCCGGGCAGATGAAGCGCGGGCCGAGTATGTCGATCAGCCCGTCCAGTGCCGCGAAGGTCTCCGACGGGCTCATATAGCGCGTCCATTGCAGCGCGAGCTCGGAGAGCAGCCGCACCATCTTCCGGTCGGGAACCGGCTGTTCGCCGGCCGTCAATCCGCAGGTGCCAGGGCGATGATGATGCGTCACGGAGAAGCCATCGGCGACGAACAGGGCCCGGTTTCCGGTCTCGAAGGCCCAGAGCGTATCCTTGAGGTCGTTCCAGATCGCCGGCACCAGGACGAGCTTGCGATCCCCCAGATCGACGGCGTCGCCGATACCGAGCTGGATCATGCGATCCGCGTGCTCCGGATAGTACAGGCTGTAGTCGCGTACATCGCCGACGACCATGGCCTGGGGATACTTGGCAAGCCATTTCGGCATCAGCCCGAAATGTGGAAACTCGCCATGGGTCGGAAAGATGTAGTCGATGCCGCGGCTGCCGACGAAGGCGTCCAGCGCCTCGTCGATGCGGTCGGCATGGCTTGGATGACCGGTATCGACGAGGACCGAGCGCCTGGAGCCCTTGATGGCGTACATGCCGAAATGCGAGTGGACCAACTCGCCGTCGAGTTCGAGCTCCATGCAGCCGCCGGCCCAGAGCAGGCTCGGCGTGACCAGGCGGGGAAGCTCGGCTTTTCCGCCTGTCGGCTTGCTGGCGATCATGGGCGCTCCCTGCTTTGTGCGGCGAGGGCACCATGCGGCGCTTCGCTTCGTCGTGAGGCGCATGATTTCGATCGTTGCTACGTCCGCAAGGCTTCCCGGCGTCAGTCTTAGAAAGTGAGACGGTGCAACAACCGGATTGCCGATCTGGTGCTCGCATGCGTCGATCGGGGGCAAGCGTTGGGAGTCAGGCTCCGGACGCGGATGAAGCGGCCACTCAGATGCCGTGACAAAAGGGGATGGAAATGAGTTCGATCGCAAGCCGGATCGAGACGGACGCGCCTTATTCCGGGGCGTCCGGCACCATCAGCGCAGATCGTGTCGTCAGCAAGGTGATCTGGCGCCTGCTGCCGTTCATGGCGCTCCTCTACTTCATCAACCAGCTCGACCGCGTGAACATCTCGTTCGCGGCGTTGACGATGAACAAGGACCTCGGCTTCACCGCGCAGATGTATGGATTCGGGGCCGGCATCTTCTTCGTCGGTTACTTCATTTTCGAGATTCCGAGCAACTTGCTCCTTCATCGTTTCGGGGCTCGCATCTGGATTTTCCGGATCATGCTGACCTGGGGGGCGGTCTCCGTGGCGATGGCGTGGGTCAATTCGCCGATGACCTTCTATGTCATGCGCTTTTTGCTCGGCTTCGCCGAGGCCGGCTTCGTGCCGGGCATGTTCCTCTACCTGACCTACTGGATCCCGAAGGCCTATCGCGGCAAGGCGCTCGGGCTGTTCATCCTCGCTGCCCCGGCAACCCCGGTTCTCGCTGGTCCGATTTCAACGCTTCTGCTCGAGATGGACGGCATCATGGGCCTGCGCGGCTGGCAGTGGATGTTCATCATGGAGGGCCTGCCGGCGATCGTGCTCGCCTTCGTGACGCTCTGGTACCTGACCGACCGCCCGGCGCAGGCGCAATGGCTGACGGCGCAAGAGCGCACCTGGCTGGAGCAGACCATCGCCGCAGAGGAGGACGTCGTCGCCAAGCACGGCTCCCGCGATCTCTGGGATGGGCTACGCTCGCCCAAGGTCATCGCCTTGACGCTCTGCTATCTGACGCTGGTCATCGGCACGCTCGGCATCGCGTTCTTCCTGCCGCAGATCATTCGCACCTTCGGTCTCAGCAATCTTGCAGTCGGCTTCGTCGTCGCCATTCCCTATGGTCTTGCCGCGGTAGCCTGCATCGTCTGGCCGAGGCGCTCGGACCGCAAGCGGGAGCGCCGCTGGCATCTCGCTTTGGCCTGCTTCACGGCGACGGGCGGCTTCGCCATCGCCGCGCTGATCGGCACGCACTGGCTCGCGATCATCCCGCTTTCCATTGCGCTGATGGGGGTCTACGCAGCGCTGCCTGTGTTCTGGTGCATCCCGAGCAACTATTTGGTCGGGCTGGCCGCGGCGACCGGTATCGCACTGATCAACTCGATCGGGAACCTCGGTGGCTTCATCGGCCCCTATCTTGTCGGCTGGTTGCGTGACCTGACCGGCAGCTTCGACATCGCCTTGCTCTGCCTTTCTGTCGGCCCGCTCGTCGCAGGCCTGATCATCCTCGCCATGCCGCGGGAGCCCGATGACGCCAAGGCGTAGGGCAGGGACGTGACTGCATCGATATGGGCGACAGAAAATGGGCGGACGCAGATGCGCCCGTCCATTTTCTGTCGCGGCGCGCGGTCGCCGGCCTCGGGGCGCTAAGCCACCTCGAGATTGTCGACGTCGAGCAGGGTGCTCAGCCCGCGCGGCAATTCGCGCAACTGCGCGGAAAGCAGGCTCGCGCTCTGGCGCAGTTGTGGGATGAGAGTGGAGAGGTCGCGCAACTCCAGGGACTCGCCCGCAATGCTGAGGGCCGCCACAATTCTTCCCGCATTGTCCTTGAGCGGTACGGCGACGCAGCGCACGCCCTCGATGAACTCCTGGTCATCGAGCGCATATTCGACCGTCCGGATATGCGCGATCTCGTCGCGGAAACGATGTGGGTCGCAGATCGTGTTCGGCGTGATCCGCACCAGCGGCGCATAGCTCATATAGGCGTTGAACTGCTCGGGCCCCAAGGCAGCCAAAAGCATCTTCCCCGGCGCGGTGCAGTAAGCCTCGTAGCGATAGCCTATGGTGCTGCGCATCTTCTGGTGCACGCCGCTGTCATTGCCGGCCATGATGATGAGCTCGCCGTCGTCGAACAGGCTCAGCCGGGCGCTGATGCCGGCCTTGCTGAGCAGGCCCTTGAGCCGCAGCTCGACGATGCTGCGGACCTGACGGACATTATCGGAGATCGCGTTGTGGATGCCGACGAGCTTTTCTCCGAGCTTGAACGTGCCCTCGGCGGTCGACTGGAGTGCGCCGACGGACTTCAGCGTGTTCAGCAGCCGGTGGGTAGTCGGAAGCGACAGGTTGGCCTTGGTCGCGATGTGGCGCAGTGAAACCGGCTCGCTTTCCGAACAGACGATCTCGATCAGCCGGAAGGCCTTCGCGATGGACTTGTTGGATTGCGTCGCCATTCCCGAACCTCCCGAGCGCCGCCAAGAGCTCTGGTCCCATCTTCGGGGATCTCACCTTGGAAGGATACCAATCAACCTCTGATCCAGCAATCGTGAAGCGGAGTTGGTCGGGCGCAGTTCGGCCTGCTGCTGATTCAGCCGCGTTGCAGTGAACGTGAATTCCCGGGTACCGAGGCGTTCGTTACACGAAGCGAGCCCGCGTTTCGCTCATTCCACCAGATTGCCCTGCAGAAGCTTGAGCAGTTCGTTGCGCGCGCCCTCGCAATGCCGTTGCGCGATCTCGCGGGAAGCCTTGACGTCATGCCTGGCGATGGCGTCGCGCAAAAGCCGGTGCTCGCTGACGATTTTGTCGACGCGCGACCCGCCATAGGCATATTTGACCCGCACGGCCTCGATCAGCAGCCGGCCGCGGTCGAGCACTCTCAGGGCCTCTGAATTGTCGGCCAGCCGGTTGATGAAGTTGTGGAGCCGGAAATTGCAGCGGAGCATGGCGGTCGGGTCGCGCGTGGCAGCCTTCTCTTCGAAGTCGAGGACGAGGGCATCCAGCGTCGCTACGCCGGCATCGTCGATGATCGCGGCGCATTGGCCGGTCAGCATGACCTCGATGGCGGCGCGCACGTCCAGGACGTTCTTGATGTACCGGGCGTCGATGCTGCGGATTTCGGCGCCGCGATGCGGATGAAGCTCGACGATGCCTTCGGCTTCGAGCTCCTGCAAGGCGGTTCGGACAGGCATGTGGCTGACCTGGCAGATCGCCGCGATCTCATTGATCTTCAGCCGCTGTCCGGGGACCAGCTCGCCCTGAAGGATGCGGCGACGCAAATCGGCCGCGACCTGCATTGAGGTCGTCGCGCCCAGCCGCAGCAGTGGGGACAGATGCGTCGAGGGCTCGCCTGCGTGATCCATATGATTTTGATTGCCGTGAATCACTGGGTTCGATCCTATCACGATATCTCTGGCTCCGCCGCGCATCCTGCCGCTCGGCACCGGCAGAGCGGCGCCGGTGCCCCCGGTTCTATGGCACAGGCGACAGAAGCGGGCGCCCGTCGAAGAAGGCGGCGAGGTTGTCGAGCAGCAATTGGCCCATCGCGATGCGCGTGTAGTTCGAGCCGCTGCCCATATGCGGCTGCAGGACGACGTTCTCCATCGCGATCAGCGCGTCGGGTACATGCGGTTCATTGGCGAAGACGTCGAGCCCCGCCCCGGCGAGCCGCTTGTTCTGCAAGGCGTCGATCAGATACGGCTCGTCCACGACAGAGCCGCGCGAGACGTTGACGAGATAGGCGCCGGCGCCGAGCGCGTCGATCGCTTCGCGCCCGACCAGCCCCGAGGTGGCCACGCCGCCTGGCACCGCGACCACCAGGATCTGCGCGAACGCCGCGAGGTCGCGAACATCGTCGAAATAGCGGTAGGCGACGCCGGGCTGCTGGCGACGGCCGCAATAGGCGACCTCCATCCGGAATGCCTCGGCGCGACGGGCGATCGCCTTGCCGATTCCGCCGAGCCCGACAATGCCGAGCCGCTGGCCCCAGACCCTGTCGGTCAGCATCGGCTTCTCGCGGAGCCAGGTGCCGCTGCGCACGAAGCGGTCGTGGAAGAGGACGCGCCTGACGGTGGCCAGCATCAATGCCCAGGCCATGTCGGCGACGCATTCCGAGACGATGCCCGGCGTATGCGTGACGGCGATGCCCATCCGCCGCGCCGCGCTCGCCTCGATCCCGTCATAGCCCGCGCCTGACGAGGCGATCAGCTTGAGCAGCGGCAGGCGGGCCATGGTTTCCCCCCTGAGCGCATAGTCTCCCCGCGTCGCGATCGCGGTCACGCGTGGGGCGATCTCCCGGAGCAGGGCGTCCTTGTCGGGGGCCAGATCGTAGCGGTGGACCCGATAGGTCTCCTCCAGCGCATGCATGGTCTCGGGCAGCAGTGGCCCGATCTGCAGGATTTCCGGTTGCATCGCGACTTCGCCCTCAGTGTTCGCTGTCGTGTCCGATATCGGCGCGCTTGATTGTTGATCAAATATCAATTAGCCGTTTGACCATCCGGACGTCAACGTGCGCCGGAAAAGCTCCGGGAGGAAAACATGTCGTTCACTCGCATCGCCGCGATTGCGGCGGCCATGGCAGTGGCGCTCGGCGCGCCTGCGGCGGCGCAAGGGTTTCCCAACAAGCCGGTGAAGATGGTCGTGCCGTTCCCGCCGGGCGGGACTTCGGACTTCGTCGGCCGCGTCATCAGCGAGGCGATGGGCAAGAGCCTGGGCCAACCGGTCATCGTCGAGAACCGCGCCGGCGCCGCAGGCGCGATCGGCACGGTCGGTGTCAGCCAGGCGGCGCCCGACGGCTACACCGTCCTGCTGACCTCGTCCGACGTCACCATTACGCCGATCGTCCAGCCGAACGCGCCCTTCGATCCGGTAAGCGATTTCGCGCCGGTCGGGCTGGTGCTGCGCTATTCGCACTATCTCGTAGCCAACCCGGCGCTGCCGGTGAAGACCGTGGGCGACCTGATCGCGCTTGCGAAATCGAAGCCCGGCGAGATCAATTTCGCCTCGGGCGGCATCGGCGGCAGCAACCACATGGCGGCCGAGCGCTTCCAGAGCCATGCCGGGGTCAAGCTGACGCATGTGCCCTATAGCGGCAACGGCCCGGCGATCACCGATCTCGTGGCCAACCGCGTCCAGTTGCTGTGGACCTCGCTGCCGCCTGTCCAGGCCTTCGTCACCAGCGGCAAGCTGAAGATCCTCGGCATCACCAGCAAGGCGCGCGCGGCCGCGACTCCGGAGGTTCCGACCTTCTCGGAATCCGGGATGCCCGGCTATGAGCTCAACAACTGGTTCGGCATGCTGGCGCCCGCGAAGACGCCGCCGGAAGTCGTCGATCGCCTGAATGCGGCGCTCAAGCAGGCCATGGCCTCTCCCGAGGTGTTGACCAAGCTGGCGACGCTCGGCGCCGAGCCGGCAGTCAATACGCCGGCCGAGTTCGGCCAGATGCTGAAGGACGAGATGGTGAGCTGGCGCGAAGTCGCCAAGCAGGCCGGCATCGCCGCGAAATAGCAGCAGGCAGGGCCGACCGCCCATCGCCACGAAGCGTTCAGACAGGAGCCAGACTATGCGTATCAACACCGCCAAGAAGCGTGCGCTCGCCGACGAAACCGCCATCGGTATCATGTGCAATCTGGCGAGCCCGATCGGTGCGGAAACGCTCGGCCTCTGCGGCTATGATTTCGTGGTGATCGATCTCCAGCACGGCGAGAACGGGCTCGGGACCGTGCAGGTCCTGATGCAGGCGCTGAGCGCCAGCGCGACGATCCCGATCGTGCGCGTGCCGGCCAACGACGCGATCCATATCCAGCGCGTGCTCGATCTGGGCGCCTATGGCGTGATCGTCCCCTTCATCAACAACCGTCGCGAGGCGAAGGCGATCGTCGACAACATCGCCTATCCGCCGCATGGATCGCGCAGCTTCGGGCCGATCCGCGGCACGATCTATGGCGGGTCGGACTATTTCGCCAAGGCGGGCGAGGAACTGCTGGCGCTGCCGATGCTCGAATCCGCCGAGGGGCTCGCCAATGCCCGCGATATCCTCGAAGTCGAAGGCATCCACGGCTGCTTCGTCGGCCCGGCCGACCTCAACATCTCGCTTGGCCATTCGCCCGATGGTCCCCTGGCGGCCGAGACCGAGGCGGGGATCGCGAGCATCGCCCGCCATGCGCGCGAACTCGGCAAGATCGCCGGGATCCATGCCTTCAGCATCGACGATGCGAAGCGCCGCGCCGAGCAGGGCTTCCGCTTCATCACGGTCATGGCAGACACTCGCCTGATCAGGATGGGTGCCCAGCAGACTTTCGCCGCGCTCCGCGCTTGATGCGGCCGCGCCGCTGGCCCGGATGGTCCGGCGAGGGGCAATTCCAGCACCGGACCATCGGGGCTGGTGGCGGGCCAGCCACGCGACGGGTGTCGCGCGGCTGCTCAGGAAGAAGGCCATAGCGGATGACGCTGCAGATCAAGAACAAGCGCGATTTCTATTCGGGCCTGATGTTCATCCTCTTCGGCGTGCTGTTTGCCGGGGCGGCCGCGCGCTACGACTTCGGCGCGCCGGCGCAGATGGGCCCCGGCTGGTTTCCCGTCGTGCTCGGCGCTCTCCTGACGCTGCTCGGCCTTCTGATCGGGCTGGGCGCCTGCGGCCTGCAGGCGCGCGAAGCCGATGTCGAGCCGCTCGCCTGGCGCGAGCTGGGACTCGTGCTGCTCGCGATCGCACTGTTTGCGCTGCTGCTGCCCTCTTTCGGCGCGGTGGTCTCGATCATCTGCCTCGTCGTGATCTGCGCCTGGGCCGGCCGTGAATACCGGCCGCGGGAGACCGCGCTGGTTGCGGTCGCACTGGCGGTGATCTGCGACATCGTCTTCGTCCGCGGCCTCGGCCTGCCGATCGAGTCCTGGCCGACCTTCATCGGCGGGTGATGGCCATGGATCTTCTTTCGAACATTGCGCTCGGCCTTTCCACGGCCTTCCAGCTTCAGAACCTGCTGTTCTGCTTCCTCGGCGTCCTGCTCGGGACCGCGATCGGCGTGCTCCCGGGCCTGGGGCCGCTCGCCACCATCGCGATGCTGCTGCCGCTGACCTTCAAGGTCGCCAGCCCGGACGCCGCGCTCATCATGCTGGCGGGCATCTATTACGGCGCGCAATATGGCGGCTCGACGACGGCGATCCTGGTCAATCTCCCGGGCGAACCCTCGTCGATCGTCACCGCGCTCGACGGCTATCAGATGGCGCGCAAGGGCCGCGCCGGCACGGCGCTCGGCATCGCGGCGCTCAGCTCCTTCTTCGCCGGCACGGTCGCCACCGTGCTCATCGCCGTCGCCGCCGCGCCGCTGGCGAGCCTGGCGTTCGAGTTCGGGCCGGCCGAGTATTTTTCGCTCATGGTGCTGGGGCTGATCGCGGCGGTCGTCCTGGCGCAGGGCTCGGTCCTCAAGGCGCTCGCCATGGTGGTGCTCGGGCTTCTGATCGGGATGATCGGCACCGACGTGAATTCCGGTGTCGCGCGCTTCTCCTTCGGCCTTCCGCAGCTCTATGACGGCCTCGAGATCGCGGTGATCGCCATCGCCGTGTTCGGCTTCGCCGAGCTGATCTCGGCCATTGAGGAACGCCAGGTTCGCAGCACCTTCAATGCCGGCATCGACCGGGTGCTGCCCAGCCGCGCCGAACTGCGCGAGGCGGCGGCGCCGGCGATGCGCGGAACGCTGTTCGGGTCCATTCTCGGTGTCCTGCCGGGCGGGGGCGCGACGCTCTCCTCCTTCACCTCCTATGCGGTGGAGAAGAAGCTCTCGAAAACGCCGGAGCAGTTCGGCAAGGGCGCGCTTGCCGGCGTCGCCGGCCCCGAAGCTGCCAACAATGCCGGCGCCCAGACCTCGTTCATCCCGATGCTGACGCTCGGCCTGCCTTCCAATCCGATCATGGCGCTGATGATCGCCGCGCTGATGATTCACGGGATTCAGCCGGGGCCGCAGGTGATGACCAGCAATCCGACCCTGTTCTGGGGGCTGATCGCCTCGATGTGGCTCGGCAACGTCATGCTCGTCGTCCTGAACCTGCCGTTGATCGGCCTGTGGGTAAGGATGCTGGCGATCCCGCCGCGCATTCTCGCGCCGGCGATCCTGATGTTCTGCATCATCGGCGCCTATTCGATGGACAACAGCACCTTCGACATCTGGATGACGATTCCGCTCGCTGCGCTTGGCTATCTCTGGCGCAAGCTGGATTGCGAGGCTGCGCCTCTGCTGCTCGGCATCGTGCTCGGCCCGCTGCTCGAGGAGCATCTGCGTCGGGCGATGATTCTCTCGCGCGGCAGCTGGAAAATCTTCGTCCAGGAGCCGCTTTCATGCGGGCTGCTGGCGACGGCGGCTGTCCTGCTCGTCCTGGTCGCCGTGCCGGCCATCCGCAGCCAGCGCGAACGGGCCTTCGCCGAGTAACGAGCCAGTGCTGGTCGATCCGCCCTGTTGCGCGCATGCCGGGCAACAGTCGTCGTGGCGCTCCCGTGGAGAACCTGGCCCATGGCGCATCCCTCGATTCCTGCGAAGAGACTGCATCATCAAGGCTTGGGATCAAACTGCCAGGGAACGCCGCCGGACTACAGCGCGCCATGGGCTGTGGTTTCCAGTTTCACCAGCGCCGACTGCTTCTGGAGCCGGGGAAGCCGTCGATGGTGCACCTCAACTGACGCCGGACCGTGC
This sequence comes from Allobosea sp., assembly GCF_036675845.1. Classification (GTDB taxonomy): domain Bacteria; phylum Pseudomonadota; class Alphaproteobacteria; order Rhizobiales; family Beijerinckiaceae; genus Allobosea. The sequence goes on from NZ_JAKFED010000062.1 coordinate 50,901, forward strand.
TTCTACTGATTAAGATTCGGGTTATCTCAAGTTTCGGCCAATCCGAGAGCGTTAGACTTTAATATGGTTTAATTCGACAGATCGCTGCAAAAATGCCAGCTTCCGGCTTTCGTGGTTTCAAGCTTGGTTGATCGCGATGCTGAATCACACGTTGCCGACACCATTAGATAAGCTTGGTGCGTCCCTTAGCCTCGAAAGCTCAGCGCGATGGGCTCGCAGTCCAGCTAAAGTTTGCGTGGTATACGTTCACGGCTACGGGGGGCGGGCAGTCGCGACCTGGGGAGAATTCCCGGATCTCGCTATGGAACAGCCGGAATTTGCAGAAGTAGACCTTGTATTCCTCGGGTATGAGAGCAGGTCCCGTACCGCTGCGTTCAACGTGGGAGTGCTGTACAGGGCTGTTTCAATCTTAGCTGAAGAAGCGCCGGCGGCATTAAAACGTGTCGGCGGGCCGGAGCGTGAAGAGAAATTTGCCTACGAGCGGATTATTCTGGTTGGCCATTCACTTGGCGGGGCTCTCGTGCGTGATGTTGCAATGAGCGCCAAGGAAATGGGAAAAAATTGGGCTGACAAATTACACTTAGCGCTCTTCGCGCCAGCGCATCTCGGCGCAAATGTTATCGAACTTGTCCAGATGAGTTTGGGATTTTTAAAATACATTGGGCCATTTAAAGCTATTGCACAAATTAAAAGCCCAGTTTTAGCTGATCTAGAAAAAAATTCTGATTACCTGAAGGCGCTCATGGATAAGGCAAATAGAATTGGTATTCACTCCACTACGCAAGCCAAAATAGTTATTCATGCATCCGACGATAAGGTTGTTTATCATAATACCTTCTTTCGCGATCCGCCATGTGTAGCTTACGATAAGCATAGTCATACATCTTGTTGTAAGCCGGTAAGGGCTTCCTTTCAGGACCCCGTCAATATCCTGGCTGGCGTCCTGCTATGAATCAGGGATTGGAAGGCGCCCAACTGGACGAATTTCGCCGGGCTAACCTCGCGCAGGTTTGGAATCTCTACCGCGGTAAGAAGCGAATGGCGGAGCTGGCACCGGTCGCGCAAATGGCCGCCAACGATCGGAGCCGGCTACTGCGCCATCACGAAACTGCTGATATTGATAGCGAAATCGAAATTCACTATCGGCAGCGGCTGGATAAGCTACTTCATCTATGCGGAATACTGGAGGCGGGGTGGTGCTCCGGCGCCTTGGCCTTTCCAGACCCGCCTATTCCCGCAGAACTGGACGCCATCCTCTCTTTGCCCGAGGTTTGCACTTACTTTCAGAACACATATCCGCTGGCACATATGGAACGGTTTCTTGAACGGATTCATGCCAAGCGTGTGACCCCATTTTATTTCGAGCCGACATGGTTTGCAGCGCTGTTAAGGCTCGACGCAAACATCCGTGATAAAAAAATGGTCGACCTTCTGCTGATCGTCGACGGATACTGGTCTGGAGAGATAAATTTTCGATCGCTCGTGGCCGCCGTTCAACAGCGAGAAGTAATAATAGAGGCGATAACCACGCCACGTGACCTGCGATCACCACTGCAATTAGCTATTGCGGGCCTTGAGGCTTTCCTGCTGTTCTGTGACGATCTGCAGGAATTGTTGGACCGCGTCGAGAGTAAGAAAGAATTGCAAGAAGCTGCCTTCGATCTTTATCGCTACTGGTTTTTGGTCCGTGGAGAAGAACTTAAGAGCATATTGAAGAAGGCGATTGCTGCTCTCTCCGATTTTAACGATGATGAGGCTGAGGCGCGGCTTCTTACGCCAGGCGCCATTGATCTGTTGTTCGCAAGAGCTCGAGACTATACCGCGCTCCCAGTGTGATTGGCGCCAGCTGTTCTGCTTCAGTTGATCGCCAACGTGTCATAACGGAGGCTTGCAGGCGCAATCAGCTATGCGTGCAGGAAGGTCGGATCGGCTGTCTCGAGAACCACATGTGCTGCCTGCGGCAGGGCAGGGCCGTGCCGTGGTTGATTCACTAGAGCATCGGACCGAAAAGTGGAATCCGGTTTTCGGCTGAATCCGATGCTGCAACAAAGAGCTAGATCGCCATCTCTGCGTCCGGATGGACGCACGGCGATCTGGCATGAACGCCACATGCGAAGTCCGGAGGGCCCAGACCTCGTTTACCGACGACAAATGTCCGCTTACCGCTCCGCGAATCTTCAAAGCCCCTTTCGGCTGATCCGAGGCTGCCCTCATGGAGGAGGAGCCGTGACCCGATCGGACTCTTGGACAGCGGGACCATGTCCAGGCTAAGCGCTGATCATTCGGCGGTTGTCGATGCATTGCCGCAACCGACGGGCCGCGATCCGGCCGAGCGTGACCGGTCCGATGTCGCCACCGAGCGACAGGCTGCAGCGCCCGGCTTCCTGCCACTCCACCCGCTCCAGTTGATCCAGGTTGAGGATCAGCGAGCGGCTGATGCGGACAAAGGGCGGGGTGGGCAGCTGAGCCTCGAAATGCCGCAGCAGCCGGCAGATCAGATAGTCCCGTGCGCCCTTCAGGAAAACGCGGGTGAAATCCGCCTCCGCAGCCAGCATGGTGACCGTGCGGAGCGGCGCAATCACCGACTTGCCGTCGATGCGCAGATGGATGCGCTGCTGCGGATCGCCGTGCTTGGGATCGGCATCCAGCTCGACGTCGTCCCGCCGTTCCCGATCGGGCACCGCGGCGCGTGCTGTGTCCTGCCGGTGCCGGCGCAACCGCTCGACCGTCACGGCCAGCCGCCCCGCATCGAGCGGCTTCAGGAGGAAGTCGACGGCCGAGACGTCGAACGCCTTCACCGCGTAGAGATCGTGCGCGGTGACGAACACGATCGCCGGCACCGGCAGCAGCAGTGCGACCAGATCGAAACCGCAGCCGTCGGTCAGCTCGACATCCAGGAAGATCGCATCGGGGTGCAGCGCGGATGTCTGCGCCTGCGCCTCCAACACCGTGCCGGCCTCGGCCACCACCTCGATATCCGCATGCGCCCGCAGCAGCCGCCGCAGGCCCCGCCGGGCCGGCGGCTCGTCGTCCACCAGCATCACGCGAAGCATGCGTTCCCCCTCAGCAGCAGCCGCGCCACCACGGCGTCGCCGTTCTGGACCAGGGACAGCTCGTGACGTAACGGATAGTGCAGTTCCAGCCGCCGCCGGGTGTTGGCCAGGCCCATCGCCGGCCGGTCGCCGGCGCGTGGGGCCAGCCGGCCGGGGTTGACGACCTCGATCACGACGGCGTCGCCGGCCATCCGCCGGGCGGTCACGCGGACATCGAGCGTCTCGGCGGACGACCGAAGCCCGTGCTTCACGGCATTTTCCACCAGCCCCTGCACGACCAGATGGGGCACGGCGACGGCCCGCACTGCCGGATCCATCTCCACGGAGCAGCGCAGGCGGCCCTCGAAGCGCAACTCCTGGATGCGGACAAAGGCCCGCACCGCCTCGATCTCCTCGCTCAAGGGGCACACCGGCCGGGTCTGCTGGTCCAGCGAGTAGCGGAGATAGGCGGCGATGCGGTGGATCATCTCCAGCGCGGCTTCGGGATTGTCCGGAATCGCGATTGCCACGGTGTTCAGCGCGTTGAACAGGAAGTGGGGGTCCAACTGCAGGCGCAGGCGCTGCAGCTCGGCCCGCGTCGCGGCCGCCTGCGCTTCGCTGCGCCACACCCGCTCCGACCGGGCGTCGACATCCGCCCGGATCCAGAAATAGGCCAGCGACCAGCCGAGGAAGACGGCGGTGTAGAAGACTGCCGGCACGGCATCGTTGACCGCGATGTTACCCTCCGGGATGTCGGGAAACAGGCCGTCCTTGAGCGCATTGGAGATCACCATCTGCAACAGCCCGCCGGGGACGGAGCAGGCCAGCGCCCAGGCGGCGACGACGGCCCCGCGATGGCTGGTCCGCTCCAGGTAGAACTTGTACGCCGCGGCCGTCAGCACGAAGCCGATCGGGTCGAGCACCAGGGTCAGCGTTACCGCCAGCGCGACATCGTTGAAGGCGGTGAGCCGCGAGACCAGGCCGAAGAACGCGATGAAGATCCAGGCCGCCGCATTCGCGCGCCAGAAGGATACCGGGGTCGATGAGATGCCGTCCGCCGCTCCAGCTGCAGCCGCGAAGGGGAGCAGCTCAGCGAGCCTTCGATATCCGGCTGGCATGTTCATCCAATCGCATTCCTTGCCGATCGCGCGGCCTGCCACGATGCGGCGACCGCTCGGCCGTGGAAATGTCGATTCATCGGCTGGATCGGCCGTTTCATCGAATTGGGCAAGCGCCGATCGGCGCAACGACCTTAGGCTTTTGGCCGAGCGGTTAATGTTTCGTGTCCGCCCGAAGGACCCGACGACAGCTTTCCGCCGATGCAAGAGGCCAGCGTCTCCGCCGATCGATGCGGAAGCCGCTGGGCCGTAGCGGGAGGTCCAGCATGACTGCATCGAGGTCCCGCCGAAGCGCGGAGCATGGCGAGACCCGGGCTGGGCGCGCGCCGATCAGCAGTCGGAAAGCCAGGCGCATCTCCGAATCCAGCCTTCTTCACCGGACCGGGAGTAGGACATGCCTGACCTGAGCGGCTACGACCTGGTGCTGGCAAGCACCGAGAGCGCACTGAACAGCAGCATCGCATATGCGAATTTCTGGAAGGTGACGATCAACTGTCAGCTCAACCCTGATGTCCCCGTCGACAAGTCGCCGGGCCTTGTCGATGCAAAAATCGCGGCGCCGACGCTTCGGCTCTCCGGACACGATCTGGCCAGCAACCAGGCTGCGGTGACCCTGCAGTTCACTGCCGGGGCGCTTCAATATCTTGATGTCATCCACTACGTGACAGTCAGCCAGGATATCGCTGGCTGGGCGATCACCTTCGCGGCGAATATCGGACAGGGCGCGATTCCGGGCAGTGCCGAGATCGACCAGCTTCCCGCGGAGGTTCAGAACGCCCTGTCCAATGAGCGGCTTTCAGTCGGGCAGCTCTTTCTGGAACTGAGCACGGTGGTCTGGGCAAATGTCACGATCACTGACGCCGACGGCAACCGGGTGACCGACGCCGTCGCCACGCAAACACTCGAAACCGCCCTCCAGAGCTGGGCCCGGAGCATCGAGAGCGCGGCGCAGCAATGGGTTCTGAACTACGTCGTCACCAGCAGCAACGGGGCGGGCAACGCGTCCGCCGATCTCCTGACCGATCTGGTTCCGACCAGCTACAACTTCTCGGTCTCGAAATACGACCCGCCGGGCACATACGATGATCTGAGCACCCTGAACTACCTGATGATGACCGAAGGCAGGAGCGCGCCGACGGCGAACAGCGCCGGGATCTTCGATTTCAACTGGGTCGCTGGACCCAACACGCAGCAGTACCAGGGCGCCGTCGCCATCGACGGCCCCCTGTTCGACAGGGCATATGTCGAGCCATTGCTGCTGCCGGCGATCGCAGCAGCGGTCAGCGCCACCAAACCGACAAGCACCGGTTTGACCGTGAGCACGAGCAGCCCAGGCGTCCCGACCTTCACCAGAACCGGTCCGGCCCAATGGAGCACGTCTCAATCCGTCGATCTTTACGGCAATCAGAACGGTGGCAAGGGCCAGAAGCTGGAGGGGCTCGGCCTCCTCCAGGCCGTCTATCAGAACATCATCGAGAAGCTGGACTGCACGGTGACGCTGGACCCAGCCAGCGCCACCTATCATGTGAAGGTCACCTATACGGCGGTAACGACGATCACCGTCGAGTTCGTCGGCTGGGACAAAACCGATTCCAGCTTCAGCGGCAATTATGTCCTCCCGTGGAGTTTCGACGTTCGCCTGAAGGCAAGCAGCAACGGATCCCTGGTCACCGAGAGCACGGAGGTCCAGGAGGGGGAATCGTCGAGCGACACCTGGGGAAACAGCTTCGTCGGCGACATCTGGGCGGGCATCAGCGAAGTCTTCTCGTTGTTCCTGAACACCTATCAGAAGCAGTTCCAGGACAAGGCCGCGTCGGTTTCCCAGTCCGCATTCGCGAATGTCTCCGATGAACTGGAGGCCGCGATGGGCGACATCTCGGCCGCGATCGTTTTCCCCGCAGGAAACCGCTTTGCCTACAAGGATGTCCGCTTCGATTCGGACCAGAGCCTGGTCGCCTACGTGACCTACATCAACTGACCGACGGGCTTCGGCCCTCCGCACGGCGTCGAAGTGTGATCGCTTGCCGACGCAATCTCCCGGCGCCGGCCTGCCGCCGCGCCGCTCGACCATAGAGACACGGGGAGTTTGACAGATGAGCCAGCCCACGCCCGTCGGCGCGATCGTTTCCAAAACAGACGCCGAAATCATGCCGAACTATCGTGCCAGCCGTACGGTGTCGGTCTTCCATCCGATCAGCGCCGTTCACGACCGGAACGGAGATCCGGCGGCCTTCTCGATCGGCACCGATCATCGGCTCTGGGTGTGCTTTCGCGATCCGGCAGAGCCGACCGGCTGGCGACAGGTTTCCCTCGGCGAGGGGCTGCCTTCCGAGGCGAAGGTGACCGCCTTCGACACGACGCAGCTGTCGACCGGCGAATATGCCATCGCCCTGGCGCTCGCGCCGGCCGGGGACCAGACGAGCAGCGTCGTGTACGTCTCCAGCTGGTCGGGCAACGATTTCTGCGGCACCGACTGGTCGGCCTTCGCCGGCAACTGGACCCGGCGCGATCCCGACATACCGCTGGATGCCGCGGCGCCGGGAAACGGAACCAAGCCGGTCCCGGGCGCGGTCGCGAAGGACATCCTGATGGGCAATCAGGGAAGCGCGGACAAGCCCGCCGCGATCATCGTGGTCGTTCAGGAGGGCGGCGACGCCAATCATTACTTCGTCAATGGCGACACGTCCTCGACGCTCTGGTCATGGGCCGTGTATCCGCTGCCGGAGAACCCCGACCGGATTCTCGATATCGCGTTCGGCCATGTTTCGGCCGGGTCGGGCGTTTTCGGCACCTATGTGCTGTATGAGATCGCCGGCGCGAGCAAGCTCTATTTCGTCGGCGCCGTTGCCCCGGTGGCGGATCAGCGCCCCTACACTCTGCACCTGGACGTGGACCCGGCCGCGAAGTGTCTTGCGGCCTTGGCCGACCCGGTCGCACCGCACTTCAGCAATCTCTATGTGGGTGGGGCTGCCGGCGTCGACTTCTACGCCCATCAGACGCAGACCCTGGGCAAGCCCGTGGGCGGTGGAGCCGGGGTGCGCATCATCGAGCCGGACGCGACCAGTCCGATCGGCCAGATCGCGCTCGCGCAGGATGCGGACGACATTTCAATCTGGATGCGCGCCCCTTCGAGCCAGACCCTCTGGTACTCCACCGGGCCGCAGCCGGACCGGGAGGACCCGGGCGAATGGAGCGCTCCGATCCCCCTGCTGCAGCACGTCGCCTATATCAGCGCGCTGCGCCAACCGAAACGGCAAGCGAACCAACTCCTCTGCGCGCTTTCGAACAACCAGCTCAGTTATCAGTGGCAGGATCCGGCGACCACGCTCTGGCACAGCACCGATATCCCACTTCAGGATGCCGGGGCGGTCGAGGAATTCCCGTCCTACACCACGACCCTCCATTTCGAGGACGAAGCCCAGAACGTGATGGTCGGCATGCGGGTTGCCTTGACCTCGTCGCAATGGACCTACGTGACGATCAACGGCTATGTCTGGGAGCTCTCCCCGGATGCACCGGTCGAGGTCCAGACCGACGGCTCCGGCAAGCTGACGATCATCGCGCCGACGCTGACCCTCGGCACGCCCGTCTATCATGTCCAGCCTCGGCCCGAGTCCGGATCGGGGCCCGGCAACCTGAACCCTGCCGCCACCGCGATCCAGAGGCTGTCGCAAATCCAGACGGCGGATGACCTGCTCGCCCAGTTTCCCGAGCTCAGCAAGAAAGAGGCCGAGTTCGGCGCGCAGACGATCTCGACATTGACGGCCTATATCGCGGGACTTCCGGCCGATGGCAGCAATATGGACGGCAGCCAGCCGGCCAGCTCGCCCCCGGACCAGATCTGGGGTGGCGACCTGAGCAGCGGGAAGCTGAAGATCCCTGCGAACAACCCCGAAGCGCTGCTGCTGTCCGCCCCTCAGTCGGTCAGCGGTGCAATGCGCAAGACCGAGTTCAGCGTCATCGGCACCATCGAGGATATCGCCGGCGACGTTCTGCACGCGCTCGAATCCGGCCTCGAGGCCATCGGCGAGTTCGTGTTCTCGGTGGCGAAAGGCGTATTGCGTTTCGCGGTCAAGATCGCCGGGCGGTGGTTCCATTTCGTCGTCAAGTCGATCGCAGCGGCGCTGAAGCTGATCAACTGGATTCTTCATGTTCTGGCAATCGGCCTGAAGAAGATCATCGAATGGCTCGGTTTCATCTTCGACTGGGGCGACATCGTCGAGACGCACAAGGTGTTCACGAACATCGCCCAGCAGACGATGAAGAAGCTGCAGCGTGAGCTGCCGACGCTGCAAAACCGCATGGATTCGGCGTTTGACCGGATACTGCGCTCGATCGATTCATTGGGCGAGCATCCGGTGCTTCCGCCCGAATATGCGGCCGTTTCAGTCAACCAGGTGGTGAAGCAAACGATCGCCGAGAGCGCCAATGTGAAGGGCATCAACGCCGCGCTCTACAGCAGCGGCGGAAGCTTTTCGAGCTACCAGGTCGCGTATGGCGGCATTCTGAACGGCCCGGCTCCCGGGTTTGGGACCGGTCCGAAGGCAATCGAGGACTTCGTGGACGACACGCTCATCCCGACCTTGAAGGCGGTCCGCGACCAAATCGTCACGGCCCTCGCGATCCTGACCCGTGATTACGAGGCTGGGACGCTGACGCTCGGCGAGGTCGTCGAACTGCTGACCAAACTCCTGGTCGAAACGGTGGTCGAAGCGCTCAAGACAATTGCCGACGGGTTGCTCGAGATCGTGGAAACGCTTCTCGCCCTGCTCGACGACATCCTCTTCGGCGAAATCCACATCCCGCTGCTGACTCCGCTGTACGAACTCGTCGCTGGTGGCAGCAAGATGAGTCTGGTGGATGGCTTCAGCCTGCTGGCTTCGATACCCGCCACGATCTCCTACAAGGTCGCTGCTGGAAAAGCGCCGTTCGCCGACGGAAGCTTCGGCCTGGACAGCGCGAACTCCTTTGACGAGATCATCGCGATTCTCGCGGGCGCCTCTCCCATGGCCCGTTCGATGGCGATGGCGCCCGGTCAGGCAAAAGCAAAGGACGACAGCAGCGAGGTGGCGAAAATCTACTCGTGGATCGGCGGCCTCTTCTCGATCGCGGGCGGAGTGCTGAATCTAGCTGCCGCGACGGGCTCAGCCGTCACCGGAGAACAACTCGAAGTTTGCGACGTGGTGGGAATGGTGGGCCAGGCGCTATACATAGCTGGCACGATTCCAGTAGAACAACCCGATAAAATTCAAAAGATTCTCGCAGAATTTGTTTATACAGTTAATGTTTTTGAATTGTTAATGCAGGTAATAGTTTATCGCACTCCGATACCAGCTAAGAGGGCAATGTTATTTGCCAAGGGCGTGGATAATATTGTGTTTGCGTTTGCGGATTTGGTTGCGTATGTGCTTTCTTTTGCTAACAAGATTCGGAGCAAGAATCGAGATGAGCGCGACATTCTCATAGATACTACCGCTCTCATACAAAGCATTCTGTCCGTAGTCTCAATGGGGGCGGGTGGCGTGGCGATGGTGGTCGGTGATGAGCTCCTTGAAGTCGAGGCCGTGGCAGTTGGGGCCGCAGTAGGGGCCCAGGCCGGTGTCGTCATACTTGGGCTTACACGTGTCTTCCTCACGATCGACCATGATGTCCGATATGATCTCGTCTGAGATCGAGGCCGCAGCAGCGACGCGCTTTTAGCCGGCTTCATCCAAATCTGCCTGGCGAGCCGGGAACGGCTGCTGGTCGCTGCGCGCGCTCGGTTCCTCCTCGCGGCGCGAGCCGGTCGGCGACGAGATCGGCTTCGCCCTCGGCGCCCTGGTGACCGGATGCCGGATCTGGCGCGCCCGGCGCATGGAGCCGGCATGCTTCGCGTGAGCCAGTGGTGACCGACGGTCGATCAGGGCGGCCATATCCTTCATGGGATCATACAGAAGCGACGCGGCACCAAGTCAGCGCGGCATTTGCTGAGGCGTCTTTTGAAGAAGCGGGGCTGTGCGCCCAGTCGCATGATCGCCGACAAGCTCGGTTCCGATGCCGCGGCTCGCCGCCAGATCATGCCGACGATGAAGCATCGCCCGCACAAGCCCGCACATGCAACCGCGAGGTAACCACAGCCTTTCGGCGCACCCGCGAACAGGTCCCGGCAACCTTGGCCCAGAAAAGCAAAAAGCGCCGGGAGACCCGACGCTTGAATGCTTTTCTTCATCTCGCGTTGTCTGGAGCGGGCGATGGGATTCGAACCCACGACCCCAACCTTGGCAAGGTTGTGCTCTACCCCTGAGCTACACCCGCATCCGGACAGCCGCGCCGCAGCGCGTGGCCGGCTTATTGCCCCAAAGCCGGGGGGAGCGCAAGCGCCTTGTTGCAGGAAATTCACAGGCCCGCCTTGCAAGGCCGGTGGCGCTGCGCGCGGACTTGCCGGGGCAGGGACCTGCGGCTAGATCGCCATGCGTCCGTTCGGACCCGGAGATGACGATCCATCTCCTTGTCGTAGCATCGGATGCTTCCGAAAGCCGGATGCTCCAGGCATCGCCGGCCTTTTCCCGTTCCGGAGACAAAATGACCGCTCCGCTCTCGCCGCAGGATCTCGCCGCCGCGCTCGACCAGCTCGGCATCGCCACCAGCCGGATCGACCATGAGGCGGTCTTCACCGTCGCCGAATCGAAGGAGCTGCGCGGCGCCGTCGCCGGCCACCACACCAAGAACCTGTTCCTCAAGGACAAGAAGGGCCGGCTCTTCCTGGTCTCGGCGCTGGAGAGCACGCGCATCGACCTGAAGCGGCTGCACGAGACGCTGGGCGCGAGCGGCCGGCTTTCCTTCGGTTCGGCCGAGCTGCTGCTCGACAAGCTCGGCGTCACGCCGGGCTCGGTCACCGCCTTCGCCGTGATCAATGACCGGGCAGGCGAGGTGACGATGGTGCTCGACGCCGGGCTGATGACCGGCGCGCCGATGAATTTCCACCCGCTGGTCAACACCGCGACGCTCGGCATCGCCCGCGACGACATGCTGGCTTTCCTGCGCTCGACCGGCCACGAGCCGCTGATCGTCGATCTGCCGGCGCCGCCCGAGGCCTGATGCCGAAAACCCGGCCCGGCTTTATGGCCGGCCCGGACTTGCGACGCGATCGCGCCCGGGCGATGGACAGAACGGCTGAAGCTCCCCATCTATGGGGCGCGTGCCGGGCGGCAAGGCCACCGGTTTCAGATGTCGGCGCAATGACCTAAAAGGCGGGGCTGCGGCTCTGCCGGCGCAGGGCCCGGCTTGTTGACGAGATGAAGGACGACCCATGCTGGTCAATGGCGAAATGGCTCCGGCCACCGGGCTGGTCAAGGATACGACGACGCAGGGCTTCCGCGAGGACGTCATCGCCGAATCGATGAACCAGCCGGTGCTGGTCGATTTCTGGGCGCCCTGGTGCGGCCCGTGCAAGCAGTTGACGCCGGTGATCGAGAAGGTCGTCAACGAGGCCGGCGGCAAGGTCCGGCTGGTCAAGATGAACATCGACGAGCACCCGGCGATTCCGGGCCAGCTCGGCATCCAGTCGATTCCGGCGGTGATCGCCTTCCAGCGCGGCCAGCCGGTCGACGGCTTCATGGGCGCGCAGCCCGAGAGCCAGATCAAGGCCTTCATCGAGAAGCTGGTCGGCCCGGTGGGCCCCGGCCCGGTCGAGGAGATGCTGGCGGCGGCGGTGCAAGCCCTCGAGGCCGGCGATGCCGGTGGCGCGAGCGAGCTCTATGCCGAGGTGCTGGCGCTGGAGCCGGAGAATGTCGTGGCGATCGCCGGCATGGCGCGGCTGCATTTCGACGAAGGCGACCTCGAGGGCGCCAAGGGCTTCCTCGCCATGGTGCCGGCCGGCAAGGAGCAGGACCAGGCGGTGACCGCGGTGCGGGCCGCGATCGAGCTCGCCGAGCAGGCGGCCTCGCTCGGCGACACGGCCGAGCTCGAGGCCAGGGTGGCGGCCAATCCGAAGGACCATCAGGCCCGCTTCGATCTGGCGCTGGCGCTCAACGCCCGCGACCGGCGCGAGGAGGCGGTCGACCAGCTGATCGCCATCCTCAAGGCCGACCGGACCTGGAACGACGATGGCGCCCGCAAGCAGCTGCTGCAGTTCTTCGAGGCCTGGGGCCCGATGGACGAACAGAGCGTCGCCGGGCGGCGCAAGCTCTCGACCGCGCTGTTCGCGTAAGGCCGGTAAGGAGTGAGACGCGCAGAGGGCAGGGCGCACATGAACGAGACGCACATGGGCGAATGCAGCATGGGCGAATGCAGATGGGCATGAACGCGGTCTATCACGGGGCTGAGGATTGCCCGGCGGTGATCCCGCTCTTCCCGCTGAGTGGCGCCTTGTTGCTGCCACGCGGGCAGATGCCGCTCAACATCTTCGAGCCGCGCTATCTCGCCATGATCGACGACGCCATCCGCACGCACCGCGCCATCGGCCTGATCCAGCCCGAGCCGGAGAGCGGCCGGCAATCGCCGTCGCCGGCGCTGCTGCAGGTCGGCTGCCTCGGCCGCATCACCCAGTTCGCCGAGACCGGCGACGACCGCTATATCCTGACGCTGACCGGCGTCGCCCGCTTCCGGCTGGTCGAAGAGCTGTCGGTCACGACCGCCTATCGCCAGGCCAGGATTTCCTATGGCGATTTCGGCATCGACTTCCAGGCGCGGGCCGGCGAGGAGGCGGTCGACCGCGCCGGGCTGCTCAAGGCGCTGCGCAGCTTCGCCAAGGCGAACGAGCTGAAGATCGACTGGAAGGGCGTCAACGAGGCGCCGAACGAGGCCCTGGTCAATGCGCTCTCGATGATGTGCCCGTTCGGGCCGCGCGAGAAGCAGGCGCTGCTCGAGGCGCCCGATCTCAAGAGCCGGGCCGAGGTGCTGGTCGCGATCACCGAGATCGAGCTCGCCCGCGGCGGCTCCGATCCGGACACGACCCTGCAGTGAGCGGTTTCCCGGCTCTCGATTTCAAGGTCGTCCCGGGCGGCCGGAGGGCGACCCGGGACCCATGCCTGAGCCTTTCCGAGGGAGGTTCAGGCATGAGTCCCGGCTCTGCGCCGTTGCGCGCCTCCGGCCGGGACGACCACCCCCTTTGGTCACGATGAGCGCGGGCGGCACGATGGCGACGACCTATTCCGCGACGATGTCGGCCGCCCCGGTCTCCTACCCGCCGCGGCGCTCGGTCGTCGCCTGGATCTTCTTCGACTGGGCGACGCAGCCCTTCTTCACCCTCGTCACCACCTTCGTCTTCGCGCCCTTCTTCGCCGCGGCGCTCGCCTCCGATCCGGCGCAGGGCCAGGCGCTCTGGGGCTATGCCACCGGCTTCGCCGGCCTGTGCATCGCGCTGCTCTCGCCGCTGCTCGGCGGCATTGCCGACCGGACCGGCCCGCGCAAGCCCTGGATCGCCGTCTTCGGGGCGCTGCTCGTCCTCGGCTCCGGGCTGCTCTGGTATGCAAAGCCCGGCTCACCCGCGGCGGTGCCGATCGCGCTCGCCGGCTTTGTCATCGCGACGATCGGCGCCGAGTTCGCCTCGATCTTCAACAATGCGATGATGACGCGCCTCGTGCCGCCCGAACGGCTGGGAAGGCTTTCCGGCACCGGCTGGGCCGTCGGCTATCTCGGCGGACTCGTCTCGCTGGCGCTGACGCTCGGCCTGCTCGCGGCCGATCCGCATACCGGAAAGACGCTCGCTGGCCTCTCGCCGCTGTTCGGGCTCGATGCCGCGGCGCGCGAGGGCGACCGCTTCTCCGGGCCGCTGACGGCGCTCTGGTTCGTGATCTTCGTCGCGCCGATGTTCCTGCTGACCCCGGATTCGCCGCGCAGCGGCATCTCGTTCAGGGAGGCCGCCGGCGGCGGCGTCGCCAGGCTCAAGGCGACGATCGCGGAACTGCCCAGCCTGCCCGGGCTAGGCCGCTTCCTCCTCGCCAACATGATCTACCAGGACGGGCTAGTCGCACTCTTCGCCTTCGGCGGCATCTACGGCGCCGGCGTCTTCGGCTGGCAGACCATCGAGCTCGGCGTCTTCGGCATCCTTTTGACCGTGACCGGCACGCTCGGCGCCTTCCTCGGCGGCAAGCTCGACGATGCGATCGGCGGCAAGCCGGTGATCCTCGGCGCCATCGCCTGCCTGCTCTTTGCCTGCATCGGCATCCTCTCGCTCGGCCCCGGCCATGTCGGCTTCGTCATCGAGGCGATGCCGGCGGCGCCCGGCGACGGGCTCTTCGCCTCGCTGCCGGAGCAGGTCTATCTGGCCCTGGGCCTGCTGATCGGCCTCGTCGCCGGGCCGTTGCAGGCCTCCTCGCGCAGCCTGCTCGCCCGCATCGCCCCGCCGGCCCGCATCGGCGAGTTCTTCGGTCTGTTCGCCCTGTCGGGGAAGGTCACCTCCTTCATGGGGCCGACCCTGGTCGCGCTGGCGACGACCGTCTTCGCCAGCCAGCGGGCCGGGCTGGCGGTGCTGATCGGGTTCTTCCTGCTCGGCGGCTGGTTGCTGGCGGGGGTGAAGGTGCGGAGCGCAACCAGATAAGCGCGGGGAACCCTCTCCCGGAGGGAGAGGGCAGGGTGAGGGGTAGGCCGTTTTCCCAGTTCCGCGAGCGCTCACCGCGCAGTCGAGTTCAAGCTACCGTTTCCAGTCCGAACACCTCACCCCTACCCTCTCCTTCCAGGAGAGGGGTTCTACGTCGCGCTACGGCAACGCCTTCAGATACCGCACCGGCCGCCCCGGCGCCGCCGCCTGCGCCGCATGGACGATCGCGTTCGCGTCGATGCCGAAATGCCGGTAGAGGTCGGCGACCGTGCCGGTCTGGCCGAAATGCTCGACGCCGAGCGCCTTCTGCCTGTGGCCATGGACGCTGCCGAGCCAGGCCAGCGTCGCGGGGTGCCCGTCCAGCACCGAGACGATGCCGCAATCGCGCGAGAGCTCGCCGAGCAGGCGCTCGACATGGCTGGTCGCCGCATGGTTGCCGCGCTGGCGGGCGCGCTCGGCCGCCTGCCAGCCGGCATTGAGCCGGTCGGCCGAGGTGATGGCGAGCAGCCCGACATCGCGCCGGTCCTCGGAGAGCAGGCCGACGGCCTCGATTGCCTCGGGTGCGACCGCGCCGGTATAGGCGATCACCACTGAGGCGTTCGGGCCGGGCTTCCTCAGCCAATAGGCGCCGTCGATGATGTCGCGTTCCAACTCGGCGGTCATCGCCCGCTTCGGCTGCTCGACCTGCCGAGTCGACAGGCGCAGATAAACCGAGCCGCCGGTCTCGTCGCGCAGCCAGGTGCGCTCGTCCGGATCGCCCTCGCCATCCTTCTGCAGATATTCGAAGGACCAGCGCATCATCACGGCGAGTTCGTCGACGAAGGCCGGCTCGAAGGCGCAGAGCCCGTCCTGGCTCATGCCGATCAGCGGCGTCGCGATCGACTGGTGTGCGCCGCCCTCGGGCGCCAGCGTCACGCCGGACGGCGTCGCCACCACCATGAAGCGGGCATCCTGGTAGCAGGCATAGTTCAGCGCATCGAGGCCGCGCGAGATGAACGGGTCGTAGAGCGTGCCGATCGGAATCAGTCGCTCGCCGAAGATCGAATGCGAGAGACCGAGCGCCGAGAGGTTGATGAACAGGTTCATTTCGGCGATGCCGAGTTCGATATGCTGGCCCTTGGGCGAGAACTCCCATTTCTGCATCGAGGGGATACGCTCGTCCTTGAAGGTGTCGGCCATCGAGGCGCGCGCGAACAGGCCGCGCCGGTTCACCCACGGCCCGAGATTGGTCGAGACCGTGACGTCCGGCGCCGTGGTGACGATGCGGTCGGCCAGCGGCCCGCCGAGCTTCGCCAGTTCGTCGAGCACCTTGCCGAAGCCCATCTGCGTCGACATCACCGCCTGGATGCCGGCTTCGAGCTTTTCCGGAACGGGCAGGGCCGGGGCGGAACGCCGGCGCCGCCCCTCGGCGAAGAACGGCACCTTGCCGAGGAAGGCGCGGATCTCGGCTTCGGGCAGGGAAAGCCCTTCGAACAGCTCCCATTCATGGCCCGGGCGGACCTTGTTGGCCTGCTTGAAGCCTTCCATCTGCTCCTTGGTCATCAGCCCGGCATGGTTGTCCTTGTGCCCGGCGAGCGGCAGGCCGAAGCCCTTGACGGTATAGGCGAGGAAGCAGACCGGCCGGTCATGGTCTATTCGCTCGAAGGCTTCGAGGATCGAGGGCAGGTCGTGCCCGCCGAGATTGCACATCAGCTTCGAGAGCTCGGCGTCCGAGCGCTTCTCGATCAGCTTCGTCACCGGCCCCTGGTCGCCGAGATCGTCCATCAGGCGCTTGCGCCAGGCGGCGCCACCCTGGAAGGTCAGGGCCGAATAGAGCTGGTTCGGGCAGGAATCGATCCAGGCCTTCAGCCTCTCGCCGCCCTTCTCCTTGAAGGCGGCCTGCTGCAGCGAGCCGTATTTCAGCGTGACCACGTCCCAGCCGAAATTCCGGAACATCTGCTCGAAGCGGTCATAGAGCCCCTCGCGGATCACCGCGTCGAGCGACTGGCGGTTATAGTCGATCACCCACCAGGTATTGCGCACCCCATGCTTCCAGCCCTCCATCAGGGCCTCGAAGATGTTGCCCTCGTCGAGCTCGGCATCGCCGATCAGCGAGATCATGCGGCCTTCGGGCCGGTCCGTGCCCCAGCCATGCGCCCGGACATAGTCCTGCGTCAGCGACGAGAACAAGGTTTGCGCCACGCCGAGGCCGACCGAGCCGGTCGAGAAGTCGACGTCGTCGATGTCCTTGGTGCGCGAGGGATAGCTCTGCGCGCCCTTGTAGCCGCGGAAGTTCTCGAGCTTCTCGCGGGTCTGCAGCCCCATCAGGTAGTTGATGGCGTGGAACACCGGCGAGGCGTGCGGTTTCACCGCGACCCGGTCCTGCGGCTTCAGCGCCGCCATGTAGAGCGCCGTCATGATGGTGGCGAGCGAGGCCGAGGAGGCCTGATGCCCGCCGACCTTCATGCCGTCGCCATTGTCGCGCAGGTGGTTGGCGTTGTGGATCGTCCAGGAGGCGAGCCAGAGGATCTTCTTTTCCAGCTCGGCGAGAATCGGCAGACGGGGGTCGGACATCGGGCGCGCTCCATGGATTGGCGCATCATGCACATTTGCTCTGGCGAAAGCAGCCAAAGACCAAGCTTGCCGCTTTCGAACTTGGCGGTTTCCGCTAATCTGCGGCCGGGGAGCGAATGTTCATGCCAAATCCGAAACTCGACGACATCGACCGCCGCATCGTCCAGGCCCTGCAGGCCGACGGACGCATGAGCATCCAGGATCTCGCCGCGCAGGTCGGCCTCTCGCCGAGCCCCTGCGCCCGCCGCGTCAGGCTGCTGGAGGAGGCCGGGGTGATCAAGGGCTATGTCGCGGTGATCGACCAGGAGAAGCTCGGCCTGCCGGTCTCGGTCTTCGCCTCGATCAAGCTGGAGCGCCAGCGCGAGGAGGAGCTCGACCGTTTTGGGGCAGCCGTGCAGCGCTGGCCCGAGGTCGCCGACTGCTATCTGATGACCGGCCAGCGCGACTATCTCCTGCGCATCATCGTCAGCGACCTTGCCGCCTATGAGCGTTTCCTGAAGGACAAGCTGACCCGGCTCGACAATGTCGCTTCGATCGAGTCGAGCTTCGCGCTCGGGCAGGTCAAGCGGTCCTTCTCGGTCCCGGTGGAACTCGGGCGGGGTTGAGACGCGGCGGTCATTCAGGCTTCTGCGCCACCACTGACGCAAGGCGTCGCAGCCGGAATATTGATTACCGCCCGAGCCGCGCGACCGATCGGCGCTCCTGGAGGAAGACGATGCTGGAACTGCGCCCGAACTGCGAGCTCTGCGACCGCGACCTGCCGCCGGCGTCGCTGGAGGCGCGGATCTGCAGCTATGAATGCACCTATTGCGCGGAATGCGCCGAGAAGGTGCTGGAGAATGTCTGCCCGAGCTGCGGCGGCGGCTTCGTCCAGCGCCCGGTCCGCCCGGTGAACGACCTGCGCGGCATCGGGCTCGGCCTCGCCAATCGTCCGCCCTCGACCACCCGCAAGCACTCGCAATGGACGCAGGCGCAGCGCCGCGAACTGACGCAGCGCCTGCGCGCCGTGCCGCCGCAGGAGAGGTGAGGCGCGAGCGGCTGCATCGGCCGGGCTGACCCGGGACGGAACCTCACCGTCATTCCGGGGCGCGGCGCAGCCGCGAGCCCGGAACCCATGAACACGACGCGGTTCCAGCGTCATTGCGAGGAGCGCCAGCGACGAAGCAATCCAGGGGTCGTCGAGCGAGCCCTCCTGGATTGCTTCGCTTCGTTCGCAATGACGCTCTTGCCGGATATGTCGTGGTCATGGGTTCCAGGCTCAGGCCTTCCGCCTGCCCCGGAATGACGGTGGAGCAGGCTGGCGACCGGTCTGGCATTTTCGGCTGGTAATACAGTCTCTTGCAGCCGAAAGCGGAATCGATCCGTCATCGACCGGTCCACCAGCGCCAGCCGCGACGGCGCTACCGCCCGCGCTTCGTCTCCAGGCTCCGGCTCCAGCGCGACAGCGCAAAGCAGATCAGCCAATAGATCCCGCCGGAGAAGACATAGGCTTCCATGCTCATGCCGACCCAGTTCGGATCGGCGAGCGAGGCCTGGGCGATGCCGAGCAGGTCGAGGATCGAGACCACAAGGACCAGCGTGGTGTTCTTCACCAGCGCGATGAACTCGTTGGTCATCGCCGGCAGCGAGATGCGCAGCGCCTGCGGCAGGATGATGAACCAGGTCGCCTTCCAATAGGTCAGGCCGAGCGCGGTCGCCGCCTCGCGCTGTCCCGGCGGCAGCGCCTGCAACCCGCCGCGCACCGCTTCCGCCATATAGGCGGCGATGCAGAAGCCGAGTCCGATCACGGCGCGGGCCAGCCGGTCGACGCCGATGCCGCTCGGCATGATCAGCGGCAGCAGCAGCGAGGCGAGGAAGATCACCGCGATGATCGGCACGCCGCGCCAGAACTCGATGAACAGCACGCTGACCAGCCGGATCACCCTGAGCTGCGACTGCCGCCCGAGCGCCAGCACGATGCCGAGCGGGATCGCGATCAGGCTGGCATAGAGCGAGATGAAGACGGTCAGCATCAGCCCGCCCCATTCGCGCGTCTCGACCTCGGGCAGGCCGAAGCCACCGGCGAGCAGCCAGACGCCGAGCGGCGGCAGGATGATAAGCGCCGCCAGCGCCAGCCTGAGCTTCAGGCGCTGCGGCGCGAAGACCAGGGTTGCGCCGGCGAGCGCGAAGAGGATGCCGGCGAGATCGGCGCGCCAGCGCTGGTCCACCGGATAGAGCCCGTACATGAACTGGCCGAAGCGGGCGCGGATGAAGACCCAGCAGGCGCCGCCGGGCGCGCAGTCCTCGCGCGTCGTCCCCCGCCAGGTCGCGTCGATCAGCGCCCAGCGGATGATCGGGATCGCGATCCAGGCGATCAGCAGCGCCAGCACCAGCGTCACCACCGCCGTCGCCGGCGTGCCGAAGAGCCGCCCTCGCCAGCTCTGGGAATTCACGGCCGCGGCGCTCATCGCGTCACCAGCGCGATGCGGGCATTGTACCAGTTCATGAAGGCCGAGACGGCGAGCCCGATGACGAGATAGACGGCGAGCGTCATCGCGATGATCTCGATCGCCTGGCCGGTATTGTTCAGCGCCGAGCCCATGAACAGGCTGACCAGGTCGGGATAGGCGATGGCGGCGCCGAAGGACGAGTTCTTCAGCACGTTGAGATACTGGTTGGTCATCGGCGGCGTCATCACCCGCAGCGCCTGCGGGATGGTGACGAGGCGCAGCGTCTGGGCGGGCCGCAGGCCGAGCGCCGCGGAGGCCTCGATCTGGCCGTGCGGCACCGACTGGATGCCGCCGCGCACGATCTCGGCGATGAAGCCGGCGGTATAGGTCACCAGCGCCGCCAGCAGCGCCACGAATTCCGGGATGATGACGAAGCCGCCGCGATAGTTGAAGCCGCGCAGCACGGGGATGTCCCAGCGCGTCGCGAGGCTCGCCCAGCTCAGGGCCAGCACCGGCACCAGCACGAGCAGGACAAGGCCGATGGCGAGCAGCGGCGCGTCGCGCCCGGTCGCCTCCTTGCGCCGCCTGGCCCAGCGCGCCGCCAGCCATTGCACGATGAAGGCGATGAGGATCGCGCCGAAGGCCCAGTGGAAATTCGCCGGCGCGTCCGGCAGCGGGATGGTCAGCCCGCGATTATTGAGGAAGGCGACCCCGAACACGCTGAGGCTCTCGCGCGGCGAGGGCAGGGCGGCGATGACGCCGAAATACCAGAACAGCACGAAGAACAGCAGCGGGATGTTGCGGACGAACTCGACATAGGCCCCGGCCAGTGCCGAGACGAGCCAGATCGAGGAGAGCCGGGCGATGCCGATGACGAAGCCGAGCAGCGTCGCCAGCACCAGCGCGACCGCCGTGACGAACAGGGTGTTGGCGACGCCGGCCCAGAACAGCGAGAGGATGTTGTCGGCTTGCGTATAGCTCGTCAGCACGAAGGGCACGTCGATGCCCGAGGTGCGCCACAGGAAGTCGAAGCCCGAGGCGATGCCGGCCTTGACCATGTTCTCCGAGGCGTTGCGCACGAAATAGTAGATCAGGCCGACGAGCCCGATCAGCACCGCCGCCTGGTAGAACCAGTCGCGGACGCGCTTGTCGTTGATGAAGGCGAGGGCTCTGGTCACGATCGCAGGCTCGCTGGAAAGGCTGAAAGAGCGGGCCGTCATTCCGGCCGCGGCGAAGCGGAGGGCCGGAATCCATCGTAGGGCGATGCGCTCTACGATGGATTCCGGAGCTGCGCGGCCAAGCCGCTTGTCCGGAATGACGGCGGTTCAGGCGCCGAAGGCGGAACCGCCCGCCGCTCTCACTGGAAAGGCGGCGTGAACAGCAGCCCGCCCTTGGTCCAGAGCTGGTTCTGGCCGCGCTCGAGCTTCAGCGCCGAGCCCATGCCGACGGTGCGCTCATAGCTTTCGCCATAGTTCCCGACCTGCTTGATGGCCTTGTACATCCAGTCGTCGGGCAGGCCCATCATCGCCCCGAAGCCGCCCTCGGCGCCGAGCAGGCGGCGGACCTCGGTGTTCTTCGAGTTCGCCTTCATCTCGTCGACGTTCTTGGAGGTCACGCCGAGCATCTCGGCGGCGATCGTGCCGTTCAGCACCCAGCGCACGATCAGCTGCCAGCGCTCGTCGCCCCAGCGCGTCACCGGCCCCTGCGGGTCGTTCGAGATCGGCTTGGTCAGGATGATGTGATCGTCGGGCACCTTGAGCTTGGCGCGCTGGCCGGCGAGCGCGCCGACGCCGGCGGTATAGGCGTCGCAGCGGCCGGAATCATAGGCGGTGATGGCGTCGTCGTTCTTCTGGAAGTTGGTGATCGTTACCTTGAGGTTGCGCTCGCGGAACCAGTCGGCGGCGTTCTTCTCCTCGGTCGAGCCGGCGGCGACGCAGACCGAGGCGCCATCGAGGTCCTCGGCCGACTTCACATTGGCCTTCTTGCGGACGATGAAGGTCTGGCCCTCGTAGAAGTTGATGCCCTGGAAGTTCAGCCCCAGCGTCGCGTTGCGCGAGAAGGTGATGGTCGAGTTGCGCGAGAGCAGGTCGACCTGGCCCGATTGCAGGATCGGCCAGCGCTGCTGCACCGAGGTCGGCGTGAACTTGACCTTGGTCGCGTCGCCGAGCACGGCGGCGGCCAGCGCCCGGCAGTAATCGACGTCGAGCCCGGTCCATTCGCCCTTGTCGTTGGCGAAGGAGAAGCCGGGCAGGCCGAGATGCACGCCGCACTCGATATGGCCGCGCGCCTTGACGGCGTCGAGCGTCGGGCTCGGCGCCAGCTGCTGGGCCATGGCGGCTGAGGCCGTGCCGGCAACAATGGCGGCTGTCAGATAGGTGATCTTCATTTTAGTCCCCCGCGTCTTCAAGGCGTCTCGGCGCCGCGCTGCCGGGACTATGCAACAGCCGCGACGATAGAGGTAGGGGGGTGCGAGGCTGCCCCTGACGTTTGGCGTCACCAGCCGCGCTGGGCCTTGATCGCTCGCTTCTGCATCTCCTTCTGGCTCTTCCAGTAATCCTTCTGGTCCTGCCGCTGCATCTCGTAATAGTCGCGGACGCGCTCCTTGCGGGAGGTCGAGTTGCGGTAGTCCTTCCAGTCGTAATGGTCGTCATGGACATCGTCGTCGGCGAGCGCGTCGAGGAAGTTCTTCAGCATCGAGCGGGCGGGCTCGACCGGCAGCGACGGCGCCGCTGCCGGCCAGGGCGCGAAGACCGGAGCGGCCTGCGCGACGGGGGCCGAGGCGAGCAGGAGGGCGAGGCAGCAGAACAGGGCGGGGCGGAGCGTCATCGGGGTCATCCTCGATCTCGCCGGCGCTACTGGGCCGGGGCGCGGCTGAAGAGATGCGGCAGCTCGGGGCTGAGCCAGCGCATCTGCGTGATCTTCCCGTTATTGTCCGGCTCGAAGCGCAGGCGGGTGAAGGCCTCGCCGCCGCTCATGGCGGCCGGGCCGGCGAAGTCGCCGATGGGCGCCAGTTTGGCGGCGAACAGGAACGGGTCGTCGCGACTGGCTTCCAGCAGCGCGACGGCCTCGGTCTTCTCCAGCGTCATCTGCAATTTGCCGTCGACCAGCGCGACCGTGGCATCGCCCAGGATCGGCGAGGCATAGGCCCCGGCGAGAGCCGCGGCATTGGCCGGCAGCGGCCCGGGGACGAAGCCGGCGGCTTCCTTGAGCGCAGCCTCGCGGCGGGCCTTCGAGGCCGCGGCGCCGAGCGCGATGTTGTCGACGGTCGGATTGCCGAGGGCGCGGTCGTAGAACCACATCGCCAGCGAATCGGCCATGCCGCCATTGTCGAGATTGGTCAGGATGACGATGCCGGTCTTCGCATCGGGCAGGAAACCGGCATGGGCGCCGAAACCGGAGGTGCCGCCATTATGCCAGATGATCCGGCCGCGCGGCGTGGCGCTGACGACCCAGCCGGTGGCATAGGCGGTGCGCTCGTTCATGGCGACGCGCGGCGTCCAGGTGACGTCGAGATTCTCTTCCGAGACCAGCACCTTGCCTTCGAAGATGCCGCGCCCGAGCTGCAGGCGCAGCCATTTCGCCATGTCGGGAATGTTGGAGTTGAGCGCCCCGGCCGGGCCGAACGCATAGGGGAAGGCCGGATGGAAGGGCACGGCGACCGGGGCGGCGTCGAGCCGGTGGCCGGTCGCATGGTCGGCGGCCTTCTCGATCGCCTCGGCCGTCGCCGTGGTCGCCGCCATGCCGAGCGGGTCGAGCACGCTGCGCTTGACCGAGGCGAACCAGGAGGGTGTGTCGTTGACCTTGGCGACGATCTCGCCGCCGACGACATGCGGGATGTTGAGATAGCGGAAATCCGAGCGGAAGGCGCCGGTCTGCGGCGCCGCGCGCATCGCCCGGATCATCGTCTTTTTGTCGAAGCCGAGGAAGGTCAGCCCGTCATTGACGTAAGGCGTCAGCCCCGAGCGCTGGGCGGCGAGGTCGAGCACGCGGAAATCGCGGGTGATCCAGGGGTCGGAGAGCTGGAAGGCCGGATGATGGTCGATCACCGGATCGTTCCAGCCCAGCCGGCCGGCATCGACGGCCTGCGCCAGCGTCACGCCGAAGAAGGCCTTGGTGGTCGAGCCGATCTGGAACAGCGTCTCCGGGGTCACGGTCTCCGGCTTGCCCAGCGCCCTGACGCCAAAGCCCTTGGCGTAGATCAGCTTGTCGTCATGGACGATGCCGACCGCGACGCCGGGCACCGAAAAGGCCGTCATGCCCGCGGCGACCTGTCTCTCGAACTCCGGCAGCAGCGCCTCGATGCTGGCCTGTGTCGGCTCCTGCGCCTGGGCCCCGGCCACCGTCAGGGCGCCTGCCACGGCAAGGCCGCGCAGCAAGGACGTTCCGAGGAAATGCTTCATCCGATGGCTCCAGGGCGTTGACAAGGCCAGCAAATCGCGACGCGCGAAGCGCCTCTCCGCCGGGGAACGGGCCGCAACCTGCCACGGCAGGCTCTGCCGCAAGGTAAACAGGATAGCGAGATTCCGACCGGTTGGCACATCCAGCGCCGCCTCACCGGGGCAGGAAGGCCAGCCTGCCATCGGCGTCGCGCACGGTCTCGATTGCGCTGCCATAGAGCAGGGCGAGGGTGGCCGCGAGCCCGGCCAGCACGGTGCGTCGGTCAGGGCGTGGCATGCAAGCTCTCGCACCCGTCGCGAGGCGCCGACCCCTCCCCCTCGTGGGGAGGGCGATCGCATCTGGATTTCGAGCCCTCATCCTGAGGAGCCGCGCAGCGGCGTCTCGAAGGATGCTCCAGTTTGCGCTGGAAGCGCCTTCTGGAGCATCCTTCGAGACGTGCTTCCTGCGGAAGCACTCCTCAGGATGAGGGCTGTGGGGGCAAATGCAATCGCCCTGCCCCCGTGGGAGGGGAAGGCTTTTTGTCCGGGGATGTCGTCGCGGAGGCCGGATGCATGCAGCGATGCGGCTTGATGTCGATGAGCGGCGTGCCGTCGAGGCAATCGAGCCCGCGCACCAGCAGAACACCGTCTTTCACGCCCTCCAGCTTCACCCGCGACAGGGCGACCGGGTTGGGCCGGACCGGCGAACGCAGCGCGAAGGTGCCGGTGCTTGCGCCGCCGCGCGGGCTTTGCGTCAGCAGGTCGCGCCGCGCCTCGTGCATCCAGTAGAGCAGGTCGAGCTGGGTGAAGGCCTCGATGCCCTGCAAGGCCGGCTGGAAGGCCGGCTCGATCTCGACCCGGCAGAGCGGGCCGTCCTGGCTGCCCTGGCGCGGGCACTGGTCGCGGCTGACGAAGGGCGTGCGGATCCGGCCGATGAAGACGAGATGCGCGTCGTGCCGCCCTGGCAGCGGGGCGCTGGTTTCTCCCGGCCGTGTCGCTTGCCAGTCGGTCATTCGCCCGTGCTCGGTCTCGGTTTCATTCTTCAAAGCAAAGGCTCCGTCATCCCGGACAAGCGGCGAAGCCGCGCCGATCCGGGGTCCATGCCGGAACCGCTCAGGGTCCCGGGTCTCACTTCGGTCGCCCGGGATGAACACCATGTTACTCCTGCGGCAGGCCCGGCGCTGAAAAACCATGCTTCGCCAGGATCGCCTGCCCCTGCGGCGAGAGGATGAACATGGCGAGCCGATAGCCGTTCGGCGAGGCGCCGTTCAGCACCGTCAGCCCGTAATCGGCGCCGACCGCAAGGCCAGGCGGCAGGCGAACCAGCCGGATGCCGGGCTGCTCCTGCGCCAGCGGTCTTGCATTGGTGCAATAGGCCAGGAACAGGTCGGCCGCGCCGCTGGCGAGCTTGTGGCCGTAGACATTGACGCCTGCCGGGGCCGGCACGCTGGTGGCGCTGCCGGTGAGCTGCAGGGCCTTGGCCTCGAGCGCCGCCCGCGCCCCGGGCTTCAGCGCTTCCGCGCGGGCGAAGACGGCGAAGGCGTAGTCGCCGGAAGGGTCGGCCTTCGGCGTCGAGGTGCCGAGCTTCACCGCCGGGTCGAGCATGCGTTCGAGCAGGGTCTCGCTGGTCACCGCGAAATCGCCCCGGGCGAAGGCGCAGAGCTCGTTGCGGGCGAAGAGCACGGCCGGGCCGGCAAGCCCGCTTTGCGCCAGCGCCTGCGGATGCTCCAGATTGGCGGAGGCGAAGACCTCCGCCGCCTCGCCCTTGGCGATGCGGTCATGCAGCAGGCCGGAAGCGCCGTAGACGGGCTTCATGGCCAGCTTCGTCTGCGCTTCGAAGGCCTGCGCTACCTCCGTCAGGGCGCCGCGCAGGCTGCCGGCCGCATGCAGCAGCACCGGCTCCTGCGCGGTTGCGATCCCGGCCATCAGACAGGCAAGTCCTGCGAGGGCGAGGCGGCGCATCGCCTCACGCCCCGGCCTGCCCGGCATTGGGGAAGAACAGCTGCTGGCCGTCGATCTTGTAGTCGGCGATCGCCTTCTGGCCTTCCGGGCTGGTCAGCCAGTCGGCGAAGAGCTTGCCGTCGTTGAACTTCACATGCGGGTGCTTGGCGAGGCTGACCGACATCACGCCGTATTGGTTGAAGAGGCGCTTGTCGCCCTCGACGGAAATCACGAGGTCGCCGCGGTTCTTGAACGAGATCCAGGTGGCGCGGTCGGAGAGCACATAGGCGCCCATCGCGCCGGAGGTGTTGAGCGCGGCGCCCATGCCCTGGCCGATCTCGCGATACCACGGGCCCTTCTGCGCCGCGATGTCGATGCCGGCGGCCTTCCAGAGCTTGAGTTCGGCGGCATGGGTGCCGGACTTGTCGCCGCGCGAGACGAAGGGCGCGCCCTTCTCCTGGATCTTCTTCAGGGCGGCGACGATGTCCTTGCCGCCGGCGACGCCAGCCGGATCGGCCTTCGGGCCGATCAGCACGAAGTCGTTGTACATCACCGGGTGACGCTCCAGCGCAAAGCCGTCCTCGACGAATTTCAGCTCCTGCGCCCTGGCGTGGACGAAGACGACGTCGGCATCGCCGCGGCGGCCAGTGTCGAGCGCCTGTCCGGTGCCTTGCGAGATGACGCGGACCTCGATCCCGGTCTTCGCCTTGAACAGCGGCAGGATATGGCCGAACAGGCCGGAGTCCTGGGTCGAGGTCGTCGAGGCGACGGTGATGAAGCGGGTTCCGGCGGGCGCCGTCGCGGCCGGCGGCACGGCGGCGGGTGCCTGGGCGAGGGCGAAGCCGGTCAGGCCGAGCAGGAGGCCGGCGGCGAGGAGGGAGCGTCGGGGCAGGGCAGTCATCACTTCACTCCTTGGGTTTCGATGGCTGTTCCTGCAGCCTCATCCTGAGGAGCAGCCTTTGGGCTGCGTCTCGAAGGGTGCTCCAGATTTCTCCGGAGCCTCCGCGACCATCCTTCGAGACGCCGCGGCGCGGCTCCTCAGGGTGAGGGCTGAGGGGGGATGGTTGGCGGCGGGCCTCACCACAGCAGCTCTCCTGCCAGGAAGGCCCGCGCCTCGGCCGATTGCGGCCCGGCGAAGAACTGCGCTCCCGGCGCGTCCTCGACGAGGCGGCCGCGGTGCAGGAAGAGCACGCGGTCGGCGAGCCGCCGCGCCTGGCCGAGATCATGGGTCGACATCACCACCGTGATGCCCTCGGAGACCAGGCCGGAAAGCAGTTCCTCGATCTGGCGCGTCGCCGCGGGATCGAGCTGCGAGGTCGGCTCGTCGAGGAAGAGCAGTTCCGGCCGCAGCGCCCAGGCGCGGGCGATGGCGAGGCGCTGCTGCTCGCCGCCGGAGAGCAGGCGTGCCGGTTGTGCCGCGCGCTCCGCCAGGCCGAAGCGGGCGAGCGCCTGACCGGTGCGGCTCTTGCGCGTCGTAGGCTCGGCGCCCGAGGCCGCCAGCGCATGGGCGATATTGGCCTCGACCGAGCGGCGCAGCATGATCGGCTTCTGGAAGACCATGGCGTGGCGCTTGGCCTGGCGCCGGGCGGCGCGCTGGCCGCCGGCCGCGTCGGCCCAGCGTACTGCACCGCGGCTGGGA
Source organism: Allobosea sp. (assembly GCF_036675845.1). Taxonomy (GTDB): domain Bacteria; phylum Pseudomonadota; class Alphaproteobacteria; order Rhizobiales; family Beijerinckiaceae; genus Allobosea. The sequence continues at coordinate 78,508 of NZ_JAKFED010000062.1, forward strand.
TTGAGCAGGCCATGGCAGAGCCTGAGCGTCAGCGACTTGCCGGCGCCGTTGGGGCCGAGCAGCACCGTCACCCCGCCGGCCGGAATGACGAAGCTGTTGGGTTCGAGCAGCAGGCGGCCGTCGCCGGCAAAGGCGACGGCGTCGACGGTGAGCGGCAGGATCGAGGTTGCATCAAGCATGGCGCTCACCCTGCATAGCGCGCGCCGATCCGGCTCGCGCCGAAGGCGACGGCATTGATGGCGAGCGTCAGCGAGAGCAGCACGATGCCGAGGCCGAGCGCCAGCGGCAGGTCGCCCTTCGAGGTCTCGAGCGTGATCGCTGTCGTCATGGTGCGGGTGTAGCCGGCGATGTTGCCGCCGACGATCAGCACGGCGCCGACCTCGGCGCTGGCCCGGCCGAAGCCGGCGAGCAGGGCGGTCGCCAGCGAGAAGCGCCCGTCCCAGAGCAGGGTCGGGATCGCGCGCATGCCCTCGAGCCCGACCGAGCGCAGATGGTCGCGATACTCGCCCCAGAGATCCTCGATCACCTGCCGCGTCAGCGCGATCACGATCGGCAGGACGAGGATGACCTGCGCCACGATCATCGCCGTCGGCGTGAACAGCAGGCCGAGCGGCCCGAGTGGCCCGGAGCGCGACAGCAGCAGGAAGACGGCGAGCCCGGCGACGACGGGAGGCAGCCCCATCAGTGCGTTGAGGCAGACGATGATTGCCGAGCGGCCGGGGAAGCGTGCCAGCGCCAGCGCGGCCCCGAGCGGCAGGCCGACCACAGCCGCGACCGCGACCGCTGTCAGCGTCACCCGCAGCGACAGGCCGACAATGCCGAGGAAGTCGGGATCGAGCCCGACCACCAAGGCGAAAGCCGCCCGAAAAACCGCGCCGACCTCCAATCCCTGCTCCCCGGATTGCCGCACCAGTATGCAAGCATTTGCAATTGGTAGAGTTCAATGCGACCAAAAGCCAATTCTGTAGCTTGTGCAGGCATGGACATGTCGATGCAGGACCAATCCTGGCTGACCACCGAGGAAGCGGCCGCCTATGTCCGCCTCAAGGAGCGCAAGCTCTACGAGCTGGTGGCGCAGGGCGCGGTGCCCTGCACCAAGGTTTCCGGCAAATGGCTGTTCCCGCGCGCCGGCCTCGACCGCTGGCTGGAGGCCGGGCTGGCACGGCCCGAGGGGCTCGAGCCGGCGTCGCCGCCGCCGATCGTCGGCGGCAGCCAGGATTCGCTGCTCGAGCTCGCCATCCGCGAATCCGGTTGCGGGCTGGCCCTGCTGGCCGAGGGCTCGCAGGCCGGGCTCGACCGGCTGTTGCGCAACGAGGTCGTCATCGCCGCGCTGCATCTCCACGCCACCCCCGACGACGACGCCGCCAATCTCGTGGCGATCCGGGCGCAGGCGTCGCTGCATGACGCGGTGGTGGTCAATTTCGCCCGCCGCGAGCAGGGCCTGCTGCTGGCGCCCGGCAATCCGCTCGGTCTCGACGGGCTCGCCTCGGCGATCGGCATGGGCGCCCGCTTCGCCCAGCGCCAGCGCGGCGCCGGTGCGCAATTGCTGCTGCAGAGCCTGCTGGAGCGGGCCGGCGTCGGCTCGGGGAGAATGGTGGCGGCGGACGGCGTCTGCGCCACCGGCCAGGATCTGGCGCTGGCGATCCGCAGCGGCCGGGCCGATTGCGGCATCGCCGCGCGCGCCATCGCCATGGCCTTCGGCCTCGAATTCCAGCCGCTGGTCTGGGAACATGTCGACCTCGTCCTGCGCCGGCGCAGCTATTTCGAGCCCGGCGCGCAAAAGCTGCTGGCCTGGATGCGCGGCCCGGACATGGCAGCCCGGGCGAAGGAATTCGGCGGCTATGATCTGTCGATCAGCGGGACGGTGCGATTGAACCGGTAGAGGCGGAGGGAACCGCGGCACTAACCCCTCTCCTGGAAGGAGAGGGTTCCCCGCGCCCGACCTTCACAGGCGCGGCAATCTGCGGGGATAAATTCGCAATCGCTCCCCGCCTCCGAAACCTCGCTTATCCTCACCCCGTCCCGTCCGACCGAGGGGGCTGTCGCGAGGCATCGTGCGGCCGGGCGGGATTGCGGTTTTCGCTATGAACGGCCGTTGCGGGCCGGGATGGCGAAGGGGCCTCGTCGTCCGGGTCGCAAGATCCGGTCCAGTGCCCGGACATCAAAGCACGACGAGCGCACCATAAGAGAACCGCGCGCGGGGTTCGGTCCGGCGGCGATCCAGCCGCTTCGACATCTCGACATCGACATTCGACAGGCGGTGAAAGCCGCCGCCATCCGGCCCCGCGCACCCCTTCGGAGATGCGCCTGCCCGAAAGCCCTGCGGCGCTGAGCCGGCGGGGTTTTCGGTGCGCGCGCCTTCATCCTGTGAACCTGCGCTGCTTTGCGAGGTTTCACGCCCCCAAACGGCTCTCTCCTGCGAGGGCGGTCGGCCGCCATGCGATGACGCCTTCGGTCCGCGCCCTTACCTCGGGCGAGGCCAGGCAGGTGGCGACGGCCTCAAAGCCCGGCGCACCGGGATGGGGAGCGACGCGGCAGGGCGGGCTGTGATTGGCCGGGCAGAGGATGATCGTCTCATTGGCGCCGATGGCGGCGAGGTCGAGGATCGCGCTCGAACGCGTCATCAGGAACAGCGCTCGCCCGTCGCTCCCGCGATGGCGCAGATAGGCGCTCAACGCCTGCTGGCTGGCCTGGTCCAGCCCCTGCTCGACCATGTCCACGACCAGGATGGCGGGGCCTTCCTGTTCCAGTCCGGCGAGCAGGGCAAGGAGCGCATCCGACGTCGCGGCGCCGTCATCGACAAGCCAGGCCAGGGCCTGTTCGACCCGCGACTTGAGAGCTGGGTCGGCGGCGAGCCGCGCCCGTGCGGCTGCGCCACCATCGGCCAGCCGGTCCAGGCCCAGGAAGGCTGCATCGGGCAAGGCTTCGGCCAGTCGCCGGGCCAGCCTGGTCTTGCCGCTGCCGAGCGGGCCGATGATGTAGTTCAACGGTCTGATGTCGCGCAGCTCGAAGCGTTCGCCGCCCCAGGGCCAGGGCAGATCGAAGGCGATGCACGGCGCGGCGGAGGGGCCGACCAGCCGCGCCAGCTCGCCGGCGTCCGGCGCCTTGCCCTCGGCGAGGCCGGTCCGCATGCCGCGAACCTTGTCGATCGTGCCTGCGATCTGGCGAGCCTGGCTTTCAAGCGTTGCCTGATGGGCGGCGAGCGCCCGCTCCAGCCCGTCCGGGGAGCCCCCCAGTACACGCGCCACCTGGGCGAGGCTGAGGCCGAGCGCGCGCAAGGCCACGATCTCCCCGGCCCGGGCCATCTCGTCGGGGCCATAGGCCCGCCATCCGGCCGCGCTGCGAGCCGGGGCGACCAGGCCGCGCTGCTCGTAGAGCCGCAGGGCCTTGGCGGAGACGCCGAGTCGGCTGGCGGCTTCGGCAGGGTTGAGGAACCGGGCGGAAGAGCTCACGAATCACCTCGCGGTTGGCTGATCCCTCGACTTATCGGGGCGGCCCCAGGGGCTGGGTCAATCGGCCATTCTCAGTCCGCGGGCTGACAGGAGCCTAAGCCCCGCCGCCTCGCCACTCCCGCCACTCCCGCCACGCACAGACCCGGTGCACGAATTCCCGGTCCCGCGCCGCCTCGCCGAAGGGCGCGACCGGCCAGGGCCAGCTTTCGTCCTCGGGCGGCAGTTTCACGCCGTACATCAGGTCGAGCCGGTCATGGATCGCGCCGTCGCGCTCGCGCTCGACCATCTCGACATCGCTAATCAGGCAGACATGGCCCTTGAAGCGCGAAAGGTCTTCAAGATGCCAGGCGATGCAGCGCGCCGGCAGGTCGGCGGGCAGGGCCGCGGCCCGCTCGGGATGGTCCTCGAGCCAGTCGGCGACCGGCCAGGCGAGCTGCGAGAGCAGATTGGCCGAGACGACGAGATCGACCGCCTCATCGGCGATCAGGTCGGCGAGCGGGTCGGCGCGCGCTTGCGCCTCGCCGGCGAGCCAGGCCATCGCGCCAGTGAGATCGCGGGTCAGCAGGCGCAGGTTTCGCCGCGGCCAGAGCCGCAGGCGCACCAGCGGCAGATGGACGATGTCGACCAGAACGACCTCGTCGAAGCTCTCGCGGAGCGCCGTCAGCGGCACGTCGCGGACGAGGCCGGAGCCGAGGATCACCGCCTTGCGCCTTCGCGGCAGCCCGGCTGCGATGTCGGCGACCAGCTTGCGGCAGCGGGCATGATGCCCGGCCCAGGCCTTGCGCTGGCGATAGCCCCGCGACCAGAGCGCGACGCTCTCCTGCAGCAGGCCGAAGCGGCGCGCCAGCGGTGCGGCCGGCGTCAGCGCGCGCAGGGCGAGCTCGGCGAGCATCAGGGCAGGATGCCGAAAAGTGGAAACCGGTTTTCGGCCGACATCCTGCCTCCACGGATCAGGTCAGCGCGCCGCGCCCCGCCACCGGCCAGACCGCCTCGACATGGGCATCCGGTCCGTGCAGGCCGCGCACGCAGACATACCAGTCGTGCAGGTTGACGGTCGGGTCGCAATGGCCAGGCACCAGCAGCAACCGGTCGCCGCGATGGGGCAGGGCGACGGGGTCGCCGGTGAGCACGCCATGCTCGTCCGACGGCTTGGTGTAGATCACGCCGTCGCGCCGGAAGGCGGTCGGCATGCCGGAATCGACCGCCGCCGCCTTGTGGCCGGCATCGACGATGGCGCGGTCCGGCACCGGCTTGCTCATCACGCCGGCGAGGATGAACAGCGCGTGCTCGAAGGTCTGGAAGGGCGTGCCGTCGGCATTGCGGTTGCGGGCATAGTCGGCGTCCATGAAGATGTAGGAGCCGGCCTGGAGCTCGTTCCAGATGCCGGAACGACCTTCGAGATCGAAGGTGCCGGTGCCGGCGCCGCTGACGATCTCGCAGGCCAGGCCGACCTGGCGGATCTTCTCGACGACGTTGCGGGTCAGCAGGCCGGCGCGCTCGATCGCCTCGCTGCGCTCGTCGATCGAGCGCATGTGCTGGGCGCTGCCGTGATAGGCCTGCACGCCGGAAAGCTTCAGCGTATTGGTCCGGGCCACCGCCTCGGCCAGCCGCACCGCCGCCTCGCCCGGCGCGACGCCGCAGCGGCGGGCGCCGATGTCGAGCTCGACCAGCACGTCGAAGACGACGTCGTGGCGCGCCGCCGCCTCGGCTGCCTCGCGCACGCCGTCGACATGGTCGACGCAGAGGCCGATGCGGGCCTCCCGGGCCAGCATCGCCAGCCGGTCGAGCTTGGCTGCGCCGATGATCTCGTTGGTGACCAGCACGTCGCGGACGCCGCCTGCGACCAGCACCTCGGCCTCGCTGACCTTCTGGCAGCACTGCCCGACGGCGCCATGGGCGATCTGGAGCAGCGCGATCTCGGGACTCTTATGGGTCTTGGCATGCGGACGCAGGCGCACGCCGGCAGCTTCCGCGAAAGCCGCCATGGTGACGAGGTTCCTCTCGAAGGCGTCGAGATCGAGGATCAGGGCAGGGGTGTCGATCTCGGCGAAGGATTGTCCGGGGCGGGCCGGCGGAGCGAGAGGCATGGGTTCTCTATGGCTGGTGAATCAATCCGGCTATGGGACGTCAGCATCGTGTCGCGAGCAAGACCGGCAGTGGCGCTCGCATGACGGTCATGTTAGGCCGCGCGCCATGAAGATAGGCAAGGTCACGGACGACACCCTCGCGCTTTTCGCCCGCGTCTGGCGCGAGCGCATCCGGTCCTACCTGCCGCAGATCTTCATGATCCTCGGCCTCGTCGTGGTCATCGCGGCGACGACGAGCTTCTATCCGCTGCTGATCAAGGCTGCTTTCGACGCCTTCGCCGACCCGCTGACCGCCGAATCGACCGGCTTCGTGCGCCGGGCCGAGCGGCTGGTCTCGAAGTCGATCGGCATCGAGATCGGCGTCATCAACGCCGTCGCCATCGTCGTCGTCATCGTCACCGCGATCAAGGGTTTCTCGCTGCTGGCGCAGACCGTGCTGACCAACAGCGTCGTCAGCCGCATCGAGGCCGACATGCAGAGCGCGCTCTACGCGCATCTGATCGACGCCGACCTGGCGCAGCTGCAGCGGGAGAATCCCGCCTCGCTCACCCAGCGCTTCACCACCGACTTCACCTTCGTCAAGGAGGCGCTGACCCGGATCATCAACATCGCCATCCGCGACGTGCTGACCGCGATCGCGCTCGTCGGCGCCATGCTCTGGATCGACTGGCAGATGACGCTGGTCGTGTTGCTGGTCGCGCCGGTGGTGGCGAGCCCGATCGGCCGGATCGGCAAGAAGCTGCGCCGCATGGCGATGTCGCAGCAGGAGCAGACCGGGCTGATGGCGAGCCTCGTCACCGAAAGCCTGCAGGGCGCGCGCGTCGCCAAGACCGATTCGCTCGAGCCCTATCTCAAGCGCCGCGCCGCCGACGCCTTCGAGACGATCCGGGCGCTGAAGATGAAGGCCGCCAATGCGCGCGGCCGGCTCGATCCGCTGCTCGAGGTCGGCGGCGGCCTCGCGGTCGCCGGCGTGCTCGCCGCCATCGGTGTGCGCATCCAGGCCGGCGGCTCGACCGTCGGCGATTTCACCGGCTATGTCTCGGCCCTGCTGCTGGCGGCCCAGCCGATGCGCTCGCTCGGCAATCTCAACGCCATCGTCCAGGAGGCCGGCGCCTCGCTGAAGCGCTATTTCGCCCTGATCGACGAGAAGTCGCTGATCGCCGAGCGCCCGGATGCGCGCCCGCTCGCCATTGCCGGTGGCGAGGTCGCCTTCCGCGACCTGCGCTTCCGCTACCGCGACGATGCGCGCGGGCTCGAGGGCATCGACCTCGTGGTCGAGGCGGGCAAGACCACGGCGCTGGTCGGCCGCTCCGGCTCGGGCAAATCGACCATGCTGGCGCTGGTGCCGCGCCTCTATGATCCGAACGAGGGCCGCGTCGAGATCGACGGCCAGGACCTGCGCGACGTCACGCTGGCCAGCCTGCGCGCCCAGATCGGCGTGGTCAGCCAGGATGTGGTGCTGTTCGACGATACGGTGCGTGCCAATATCGGTTTCGGCCGGCCGGGCGCGAGCGAGGCCGACATCGTCGCCGCCGCGAAGGATGCCGCCGCCCACGACTTCATCATGGCGATGCCGGAAGGCTATGATTCGCGCGTCGGCGAGCGCGGCTCGCGGTTGTCCGGCGGCGAGCGCCAGCGCCTCGCCATTGCCCGCGCCATCCTGAAGGACGCGCCGATCCTGCTGCTCGACGAGGCGACCAGCGCCCTCGACACCCATTCCGAGCGGCTGGTCCAGCAGGCACTGACGCGGCTGATGAAGGGGCGCACCACGCTGGTGATCGCCCATCGCCTCTCGACCGTGCGCGACGCCGACCGGATCGTCGTGCTCGACGAGGGCCGTATCGTCGAGACCGGCGATCATGACGCGCTGATCGCCCGCGAAGGCGCCTATGCGAGGCTCTACCGGCTGCAATTCGCCGAAGGCTGAAAGAGCTGGGATATCGCCTAACCGGTCCTGGACGCTCCCGCCCGAGCCCTCAGGGCTGCTCGCGCAGCAGCGCGTCGGTCGCCGCCGTGAAGCCGCGGAATGAGATCGGCAGCGTCACGTCGCGCTTGGTCGAATCCTGGTAGCGCAGCTGCCCCGCTTCGCTCAGGTTGCGCCAGCGCTTGAAGACATCGTCGCTGAGATTGGCCTCGCCGAAGCAGCCGCCGGGCGTGCAGCGCTGGAACACCGCGAGCACGTCCTCCTTCTCGCCGGCGCTGACGCGCACCCCGGCATTGTTGCCGAGCGTCAGGTTGGGCGGCACCTGGACGACGAGCTTGTAGGGCTCGCCCTTGACCGGGCGGCCGACGGCGATCAGCGCGATCGGGCCGCGCTGGCCCTGCTGCTCGACGGTCTGCATGATCTCGCAGACGCGCGTGCCGACACCCTGCTGGCAGCGCAGCACCCAGTCGCCATAGGTCGCGGTGGTGTTGTCGGGCTGGGAGACGCCGCCTGCGGCAGGAGTGGGCTGAGCCGGGCGTTGCGCCTGTGCGAAGGCCGGCCCTGCCAGCGCGAGCGAAGAGAGCAGCGCGAGGAGCGTCGATTTGATCAGCATGGCGGGGCCAGTCCGGGTTGGAAAGCAGGACGCCGAGTTGAAGGGTAAGAGCGCGCCGGAGGCAAGGGCTCCATCGTTCCCGGCGCGGCCGCCGGCGGCCTCACGGGCGCCAGCCAGCCTCCTCCTGCGCCGGCGCGCTTTCGCGCGCCTCCTCGGCGCGGGCCGCCTCGACCACGGCGAACACGGCGCGCAGCGCCGCCTCCACGCCTTCGCCGGAAGCAGCCGAGAGCACGATCGGCGTCCGCTTGGCGGCGCGCTTGAGCCGCGCGATCTGCTCCTTCAGCAGCTCGGGAGAGAGCGCATCGACCTTGGAGAGCGCCACGATCTCGGGCTTCTCGGCCAGGCCCTCGCCATAGGCCGAAAGCTCGTTGCGGACGGTCTTGTAGGCCTTGCCGGCATGCTCGCTTGTGCCCTCGACCAGATGCAGCAGCACCCGGCAGCGCTCGACATGCCCTAAAAACCGGTCGCCGAGGCCATGGCCCTCATGGGCACCCTCGATCAGCCCGGGAATATCGGCCAGCACCATCTCGCGGCCATCGACGCGGACCACGCCGAGGCCCGGATGCAAAGTGGTGAAGGGATAGTCGGCGATCTTCGGCTTGGCGGCGGTGACGGTGGCGAGGAAGGTCGACTTGCCGGCATTGGGCAGGCCGATCAGCCCGGCATCGGCGATCAGCTTCAGCCTGAGCCAGACCCAGCGCTCCTCGCCCTCGAGCCCCGGATTGGCGTGGCGCGGCGCCTGGTTGGTCGCGGTCTTGAAATAGGCGTTGCCGAAGCCGCCATTGCCGCCCTTGCACAGGACGAAGCGTTGGCCGGGCAGCGTTAGGTCGGCGATCAGGGTCTCGCCGTCCTCGTCGAGGATCTGGGTGCCTGGCGGGACCTTGAGCACGAGGGCCGAGCCGTTGGCGCCATGGCGATCCTTGCCCATGCCGTGCTCGCCGATCCTGGCCTTGAAGTGTTGCTGGAAGCGGAAGTCGATCAGCGTGTTGAGGCCTTGGACGCATTCGACCACGACATCGCCGCCGCGTCCGCCATCGCCGCCATTGGGCCCGCCGAACTCGATGAACTTCTCGCGCCGGAACGAGACGCAGCCGGCGCCGCCATTGCCGGCCTTCACATAGATCTTGGCTTGGTCGAGGAATTTCATGGCCGAGTAGGTAGTCGCATGTGCGTTCAAGGGCAATGCACCTGCAGCCTCGTCGCTCCGATCTCCGGAATCATGAGCGCGTTCCGGCCCGGCCGATGCGCCACCCGCAGCGGGCGGACGTGCGCAGAACGCCCGCTTCGGAAGCTGCGCGCTTTAGAGCCTGCTGATTTTCGGCGGAACCACCCCGTCATTCCGGACAAGCGGCGAAGCCGCGCCGCTCCGGAATCCATCGAAGAGCGCCGCACCCTACGATGGATTCCGGCGCTCCGGGCGGAATGACGCGGCGTGTTTCCGAGGGAACAAGCGGCCGGCTTTAGCTTCGGAATCACAGGCGCTTCCGACCGAAAGCTGAATCCGCCTCTGACCAAAAAACGAGGGCAGACCATCGCATGATGGCCTGCCCTCGCTTCGCTGCACGGCTGCGCCCGGCGCCGTCAGGCGAGGCACGCCTCCTCGTCGGCGATCTCCTGCGGCGGCGCCGGGGTCCAGCCCGAAGCACCCCAGCTCTTCAGCGCCGCCCAGGTCGAACGGTCGAGCCGGAACTGCTCGCAGGGGAAGAGGCCGCCGCGCGCCGGCAGCGCCTTGAGGAAGGAGCCTTCCTGGCGAAAGCCGCTCTTCTCCAGCACCCGGCGCGAGGCCGGGTTGATGACGCGGGTATCGGCCTCGATCGCCTCGATCTCGACCAGCGAGAACAGCGTGTCGATCAGCGACTGCACCGCTTCGGTCGCCAGGCCCTTGTTCCAGTGCGGGGTGCCGAGCCAATAGCCGAGGAAGGGCCGTCCGCTTGCCTGCGGATGGGCCCCGATCATGCCGATGAGCTCGTTCGGACGCTCGCGCGGCGTCACCGCCAGCACCAGATGCTCGCCCAGCGCATTGCCCTTGCGCATCGCGAAGATGAAGGGCTCGACCGCTGCGGAAGGGTAGGGGTGCGGGATCGAGGCTGTCATTTCCGCCACGGCCTTGGCGCCGGCGAGCCGCAGGATCGCGGCCGAATCGGCCATGCGCGGCCAGCGCAGCCACAGGCGCCGGGTCTCGAGCCGGAAGACGTCGTCTCTTGTCAGTTCGGGGAACATCGGGTCTCTCCGTCGGCGCAACGAGAAAGGGGAGATGGGCTTTGGTCCCATCTCCCCCGGTTCGTTGACCTTCGGGAAACCCTTGGCGGGTTTTGACCCCTTCTCGATCATCCGGTTCGATGGAACCGGCGGATCGAGAGAGTTCCCTATCCGCCGTTTATTCTGCGGCCTCTTGGGCCGGGACTACGTTGACGAAAGCTCGCCCGAGTTTCGTCGTGAATCGGACGCGGCCGTTCGCCGTGGCAAAAAGGGTATGATCCTTGCCAAGGCCGACATTCACGCCGGGATGCCATTTGGTGCCGCGCTGACGCACGATGATGTTGCCGGCCACGACCGCCTGGTCGCCGAAACGCTTCACGCCGAGACGCTTGCTTTCGGAGTCGCGACCATTGCGCGACGAGCCGCCTGCTTTTTTGTGAGCCATAACGCCCTACCTCGAAAACTCTTCAGTCCATGTAACCCGAATCGGCGGCGAAAGCCACCGGTTTCGGAGATGAAGCCTTGCTGAGCCTGACAGCGAAGGTCAGTAGTCCTCGCCGGAAGCAAGCTCGGCCTGGTCGGCCTTGGCCCGCGGCGGCTTGCCGGCGAGCAGCTCCTTGGCCTGCTCGACCCACTCCTCGCGGGTGGCGCGGCCGCGGAGCTTGAGCTCCTCGTCCCACTTGGCGACGTCGGCCTCGCTCCAGGCGGCGATGTCGTTCCACGAGGTGATGCCGGCGGCGCGCAGCTTCTTCTCGATGGTCGGGCCGACGCCCGAGATCAGCGAGAGGTTCGAGGCGTCGAGCGCTTCGGCCTTGGCTTCCGCCTTGGCAGCAGGCTTGGCGGCCTTCGCGGCAGGCTTGGCCGTAGCCTTGCCCTTGACCGCTTCGCTGCCGGCCTTGAGCGCGACCGGGGCGGCTTCGCCCTTCTTCATCTCCGGCTTCTTGCCGCCGGTGAGGATGTCGGTGATGCGCACGACGGTCAGCTCGGCGCGGAAGCCGCGCTTGCGCTTGGAATTCTGGCGGCGGCGCTTCTTGAAGGCGATGACCTTCTCGCCGCGGGTCTGCTCGACGATCTCGCCGGCGACGGTGATGTCGCCGAGGAAGGGCGCGCCGATCGTCGACTTCTCGCCGTCGGTCAGCATCAGCACCGAGCCGAAGGCGACGGTGTCGCCCGGGTTGCCCTCGAGCTTTGCGATCGTGATGCGGTCATTGGCGGCAACGCGGAATTGCTTGCCGCCGGTCTTGATGACTGCGAACATCATTGTTCTCCATGTTCGGCCCCGCCCTGTCATGGACCCTCGAAGGAGCGCATGCGGGGCGGCTTTTTGGCAGTCGTTGCGTGGTCGGGTTGCTCCTCGGCGCTGCCGTCTCCGGTCCGCTTGCGAACCGGCGCGAGGCATGCGCCAAAAGAGATCGGGCGCGGGTTTCCCCACGCCGGACGAGGCTCTCTAGGCGGGCAGGGCGGCCGCGTCAAGGAAAACCCCGTCTCGCGGAGATGAACCGGCGAACCGAAGACTTGTGCGCAAGGAGGCTTGTGCGACGCGGGGTGCCCGTGTAACAAGCAGCCCGCTTCGACCAGAGCGACCGCGGACAGGTGGCAGAGAGGTTGAATGCACCGCACTCGAAATGCGGCATACCTGCAAGGGTATCGGGGGTTCAAATCCCTCCCTGTCCGCCATCATCCCGCTAAGGGTTTGATCCAAAAGAGCTCTTGAAAATCAGCGGCTTGCAGCTGCCCGAGCGGTACGCTCGGGTGGTAGGCGGATGAGTTCGCCGGCAGCGCCCATGACCGCTTCCGCGCTTCGTGGCCGGCATCAGGAGCAGCGAGCGCGACGGACTCGTCAGATCGATCGCGTTCGTGGCAGGGTTCGCGGCCCGAAGCATGCAGCATGTCACGGAGCGGACGTGAATCTCCGCCAACTGAAGTACTTTGTCCGTGTGATCGAAGCCGCCAACATGACGCGTGCGGCGGATGAATTGCGGATCGCGCAACCGGCGCTCGGCATGCAGATCAAACAGCTTGAAGAGGGCCTTGGCGTCACGCTGCTGACGCGTCATTCCCGCGGCGTTTCGCCCACGGCGGCTGGCGAGAAACTGTTTCAGCGCGCCATCGAGATCCTCGACCTCGTCGAGCTCGCGCGCCGGGAAGTGCGCGACGACGCGCGCGAAGCCGTCCGGTTCGGCCTGACGCCGAGCCTCATGCAGATCATCGGTCCGGAACTGCTGTTGCGGGTCTCGGAGCGCGCTCCTCAACTCTCCGTCAGCCTGACCGAAGAGATGAGCCATCTTCTGGTGGACAGTCTGCATAGAGCCGAGCTCGACCTGATCCTGGCTTACGAGGTTCTGGATGCGCCTGGCTTCTGGAAGCGAGCCCTCTACCAGGAAGACCTCGTCCTCGTCACAGCGACGGGATACCCGGACGAGGCTCCCATCACCTTCGCCGGGGCTCTGGCCCATCCCCTCATTCTGCCGGAACCGCGCGATGGCGTACGCTCGCTCGTCGAGAGAACGGCTGCCGAACATGGGCTCACCATCAGGCTGGAACATGAGGTCCGTTCGATTTCCGGCATCAAGACGCTCGTCGCTCGCGGCTCGGCGGCCGGCATCCTTCCATACGGGACCGTGCTCGCCGAGGTCGCCGCGGGGACGTTGTTCGTCCGGCCGATCATGCCGGCTCTCAGGCGCACCCTTTACCTTGTGGGGTCACGCAAGGCGGGACAGCTTGCCGCGCTCCCGATCATCCGGGACGCCGTCAGCGCGGCGATGACAACGCTTTCTGCGGCGATGGTCGGGTTGGGCCACCCGTTATCCGCAGCCGAGCCACCGCAAAACGCTTAGCGCTGACCTAAGCGCTTCGCATTGGATTTCGCCCGGCAGAATGGATGATCCTGCCTCGACGGCGCAATGTGCGCATCTATCGAGGTCGCCCCATGTTGTCGAACGCGCCTGCGAGTGCCAGCGAAACGCCGCTCCGACAGGACGCCTTGGAGCTCGATGCGATCGTCGCCGACATCGTGCTCTCGAGCCGCATTCTGGCCCGGGAGGGGATCGTCGACAGCTTCGGACATGTCTCGGGGCGCCACCCCCGGCGGCCCGACCACTACCTGATGCCGAGGACCCGGGCGGCCGAGCTGGTCACCGCCGAGGATGTGCTTGTCTTCGACCTCGAGGATACCCTCGTCACGGCGACGGAGGCCCGCACCTTCGCCGAACGCAGCATCCATGGCGCGATCTATCGCGCACGTCCCGACGTGCTCGCGATCTGCCACCACCACGCGCCCGCGATGATGCCGTTCTGCACCAGCGACGCCGAGCTCGTTCCCGTCTTCCATCTTGGCGCGACCATGGGCGCAACGGTGCCTCGCTGGGACAGCCAGGACGAGTTCGGCGACACGAACCTGATCGTCTCGACCCACGCCCAGGGAGATTCCCTCGCTCGCGCTCTGGGCCCCAATTGGACCGTCCTGATGCGCGGCCACGGCGCCACCGTCGCAGGCCGCTCGATCCGGGAACTGACCTTTCGGGCGATCTACGGCGCCCGCAATGCCGACGCGCAACTGAGGGCTGCCCAACTCGGCTCGGTTCGTCGGTTGACGGCTGCCGAAGCGCTGTCAGCCGCCGAATTCAACCTCACGCCCTTCGCCATGGATCGCGCCTGGGAGCAGTGGACCAGGCATATCCACGCGGCTGGCCATCCGTAACCATCGTCCGAACGACAACGAACAACTGGAGGGGAGGTCAACATGTCTGAGCAGATGTCTCGCCGCACCGTCTTGGCTCTCATCAGTGCGGGTTCTTTCGTCATGCCGGCCTTTGCCGAGGGCCAGGCCGCCTATCCCGGCAAGCAGATCCTGCTGATCGTGCCCTATCCAGCCGGAGGCGCGGTCGATCTCGCCGCACGGCTCGTCGCGGAAAAACTGCGTCTCGATTTCGGACAGGCCGTCGTCGTGGAGAATCGGCCCGGCGCCAACGGCATGGTCGGAGCTGCGGCCGTCGCACGGGCACAGCCTGACGGCTACACCTTGCTGATGGCGCCGCGAGAGGTGTTCGGGATCAACCCGATCCTGATGCCGCAGCAGGCGATCGATGGGAAACAGGACTTCGCCTATGTCGGGGTGGTTGCCACGGGCCCCTACGTCCTTGTCGTCAATCCCGGGCTCGGGGTGAGCAGTTTCGCGGAGTTCGTCGACCTCGCGAAGCAACGCGAGCTCGCCTATGCCAGCTTCGGCAAGGGCAGCATGGCCCATCTCAACATCGAGGCGCTCGCGCGCAAGCTCGGCGTCAAGATGGTCCATGTGCCGTATCGAGGGGCGCCGCCGGCGGTCACGGCGGTGGCGACGGGCGAAGTCGCTTTGACCATCACCACGCCGCCAGCCGCCATCTCCCTGATGCAGGGCGGCAAGCTGAAGCCAATCGCGGTCGGGAACGAGCGCCGTCTGCCCCAGTTGAGCGAAGTGCCGACGATGGCGGAACTCGGCGTCGCCGACGATCCTCTGATCCTGAATTTCTTCGGCCTTGCCGCCCCCGCCGGGACTCCCGTACCGATCGTCGAGCGGCTGAATGCTGCTGTCGCGCGGGCGATCACAGCTCCTGAAATCGCGGCCAAACTCGAGGCCAGCGGGCTCGTCCCCGCTCCCGGCTTACGCTTGGACATGGCGCGTTTGGTCAACGAGGACGTCGAGCGCTTCGGCCGCTTGATCCGCGAGTTGGATATCAAAGTCGCGGATTAGGGTTATGCCGCCTTGCTGTCAGGGGCCTCGAGCCGACGATTCGCCGAGTGCAGGCGTCGTTCCGGGCGAGCAGGCGGCCTGTCTCTGGAACTCCCGTCGCGATGGCTCGTTGCCTTGAAAGGAGAGGAAAGGAAGCCATGGCGGACAACAGGACCACCTCGTTGACGGACGCGCCGGCGACCTATCGCACCGCCCGGCGCCCCGGCCAGTCGGGCGCACCCGAGCAGAGGCGCAGCGGGCCGAGCCCGCTTTCGCCGCATCCGACCGGGCCGCATGCGCCCTTCGAGGAGCACGAGAGCGACGGCGCGGCGGCGATCAAGCACGAGCCGGCCAGCGAAGCATCGCCGGCCGACGGCAGGAGGAGCCCGCCATAGAGCCGGATCCGATCAGGTTGGATCAACCTGATCGGTGAAGCCGCCTCTAAACTATGGATAGAGAACGCGTGATCCGATCAGATTGCACCGCAATCTGATCGGCGCGTGCTCTAGGCTGGATGCCTCCGGCGAACCGGGCAGCGCCTTCCTTTGGAAGCCGGATGCGATCGGAACGATCCGGCGCCGGCGGCGTTACGTCGGAACCTGCAGCAGCAAGCCAAGGAGGACGACATGGCCGATGTCGGCAATGCGCAGCGGGAAATCCGCAGGATCGCCTATGCCCTGTGGATGGAGGAAGGCCAGCCCGACGGCCGCGACCGCGAGCACTGGGAGAAGGCCAAGGAGATCTGGAGCTTCCGGCATCGCGAGAGCGAGGCCACCGAGCCAACCCGCCAGCAGGCGGGCTCGGCAGGGGA
>NZ_JAKFED010000160.1:0-5189 GCF_036675845.1 Allobosea sp.
CGCCCTTCCTCAACAATGCCGCGACGGTGCTGGTGATGGCGCCGATCGGGGCCGGCTTCGCCAAGACGCTGGGCTATAATCCCGACGCCTTCCTGATGGCGGTGGCGATCGGGGCCGCCTGCGATTTCCTCACGCCGATCGGCCACCAGTGCAACACGCTGGTGATGGGGCCGGGCGGCTATCGCTTCGGCGATTATGCCCGCCTCGGCGCACCGCTGTCCTTGCAGGTGGTGTTGCTAGCCGTGCCGCTGATCCTCTGGGTCTGGCCGCTGCGCTGAGCCGCGGCCGGCCCTTCACGCGGTCCTCATGCCAGCCGGACTACGGCGTCGCCCAGCTTCACCTCGCCGCCGGCAAGCACGCGTGCGGTGATGCCACCATGGCCGCGCACGGCGTTGTAGCCACCTGTTCCCAGGGTCTCCTCCATGCGTGAGCAGGGATGGCAATCGCCGCTCCATTCCAGCGTGGCCCCGCCGATCCGGAAGCGGCGATTCTTCAGGGCAAGCAGGTTGATGCCGGTTACCACGATGTTGCGCCGGAGCTGGTCGGGGTCGACCGCCGCGAGACCGAGATGGCTGGCGATGGCCGCCAGATGCTCACTTTCGATCAGCGTGACATGGCGCGCGCCGCCGGTGCGGCTGCGGTAGCGATCGCCGATCAGGCCCTTCGCCGGGTCCAGTGTCGCGAGCTCCACGATCGCCATCGCGGCGCGCCGCGCCGGCCTGAGCCCGATCCATACGACGCGCCCCGGCCGCATCGGCGCTTCGATCAGGCGGGCGAGTGGCGAGGCCGGGTTGAGCACGAGTTCCGCCCTCAGCCCGCGGCGAGGCGCGACAGCAGGGCCTGCCCGCGCGGCGAGAGCCGATAGCCGACTTCCAGGTTCTCGGTCAGCCCGAGCGCCTTGAGCTTGCGGACATCCTGCTTGAAGGCCCGAGTCTCCAGGCCGAGCAGCGCGGCGAGTTCCGGCGCGCGGCGGCCGGGATGGGCTGCGATCAGGGCGAGTGTGGCCCCCGTCCACGAGCGGCGCGCATCGAGCCGTGCGAGTTGCCCGGTGAGAGCTGTCGCCTCGTCATCGCTCAGCTCCGCCATCTCC
Source organism: Allobosea sp. (assembly GCF_036675845.1). Lineage (GTDB taxonomy): Bacteria > Pseudomonadota > Alphaproteobacteria > Rhizobiales > Beijerinckiaceae > Allobosea. The sequence goes on from NZ_JAKFED010000160.1 coordinate 1,091, forward strand.
CGCAGTGCCAGCCGCGGATCGGGGCCGGCGAGGTGCAGGCGGATGCGGCAGAGCTCGCCCTCCCGCCCGGCCAGGCTCGCGAGCGCGGCGTCTCGCGAGGCGAAGCCGGCAGCCTTCGCCTGTTCGTCATCGATCTCGGCTTCGGAGATCGGCTCGACGGTTTCGATCGCCAGCACGCCTATGGCCGTCGTCAGGCTGCCGCCGCTCCGGACTCTCGGCCGGCGCCAGCGCCGCAGGACGACGGTGATCCTGCCCTCGGTGATGCCTGCAAGCGTCTGCCGGTCGAGCAGCATGGCTTTTAGGCCATCACCTTGGCCATCACATCCTTGAGCCCGCCATCGCGTTCGAGCCAGCCCGGCACCGGCAGCCCCTTCGAGCGCAGGAATTCCGGATTGAACAGCTTCGACTGATAACGCGTGCCGTAGTCGGCGAGGATGGTCACGACGGTGTGGCCGGGGCCGAGCTCCTTTGCCAGCCGGATCGCCCCGGCGACATTGATGCCTGACGAGCCGCCGAGGCAGAGCCCTTCCTCCTCAAGCAGCTGGAAGACGAGCGGGATCGCCTCCTCGTCCGGGATCTGGAAGGCGACGTCGATCGGCGCGCCCTCGACATTCCTGGTGATCCGGCCCTGGCCGATGCCTTCGGTGATCGAGGTCCCCTCGGCCTTGAGCTCGCCCGTGGTGTAGTAGGAATAGAGCGCCGCCCCCATCGGATCGGCGAGGCCGATCCGGACCTTCGGATTGAGAGCTTTCAGCGCCATGGCGACGCCGGCCAGCGTCCCGCCGGTGCCGACGGCGCAGATGAAGCCGTCGACCTTGCCTTCGGTCTGCGCCCAGATTTCCGGGCCGGTCGTCTCGAGATGGCCCTGCCGATTGGCGACATTGTCGAACTGGTTGGCCCAGATCGCGCCGTTGGCTTCCGTCTTCGCCAGCTCCTCGGCGAGGCGGCCGGAGACCTTCACATAGTTGTTCGCATTGGCGTAGCCGACCGCCGGGACCTCGACCAGCGTCGCGCCGGCGAGCCGCAGCATGTCCTTCTTTTCCTGGCTCTGCGTTTCCGGGATGACGATCACGCTGCGGTAGCCCAGCGCATTGCCGACCAGCGCCAGCCCGATGCCGGTATTGCCGGCCGTGCCCTCGACGATGACGCCGCCGGGGCGCAGAGCCCCACGCTTCTCGGCATCGCGGATGATGGCCAGCGCCGCGCGGTCCTTGACCGATTGTCCGGGATTCATGAACTCGGCCTTGCCGAGGATTTCGCAGCCGGTTTCCTGCGAGGCGCGCTTCAGCCGGATCAGGGGGGTGTTGCCGATCGCTTCGACGACGCCTTGGCGGATAGTCATGGCCGTTTCCTCTTTGGCCTGCCGCCGGTTCGACACCGGCAAGTCGCAGCGGGCCGCAACCATAATCGGTTTGCCGGCCGCATCACGGGATAACTCTTCCAAATTTCCCCGAAAAGAGATGATGATTTCCCTGTTGGGACCGGAACTGATAGGCCACGCCTTCTCCCTGGTCACCATCCGGACGCACATGCCCGCCCTTGCCATGAACGAAACCCTGACGATCGCGCGGCTCGGCCAGCGCGGCGACGGCGTGGCCGATACGGCGGACGGCCAGGTCTTCGTGCCCTTCGCCCTGCCGGGCGAGAGCGTGCGCGCCGTGCGCGACGGCGAGCGGGCGCAAGCTATCGAGATCCTGACGCCTTCGGCCTCGCGCATCGCCGCGATCTGCCCGCTCTTCACCCGCTGCGGCGGCTGCGTCGCTCAGCATATGGGCGAGGGGCTCTATGCCGAATGGAAACGCCAGCAGGTCGCGACCGCGCTCGGGCGGGCCGGGATCGCGGTCGCGGTCGAGTTGCCGCTCGATGCCCATGGCGCCGGGCGCCGGCGCGTCACCTTCCATGCCAGGCGCGAGGGCGACGGCATGCGCATCGGCTTCATGGCCGCGCGCAGCCACGATCTCATCGCGGTCGAGGCCTGCCCGGTGCTGGCGCCCGGCCTGGCGCGGGCGCCCGCCGTGGCGCAGCTGCTGGCCAACCGGCTCGGCGGCTCGAACAAGCCGCTCGACCTGCAGATCACCGCTTCCGAAGCCGGGCTCGACGTCGACATCCGCGGCCATGGCCCGGCCGGCAATGCGCTGCGCCGCACGCTGACCGAGGCGGCCGAGCGGCTCGACCTGGCGCGACTTGCCATGCATGGCGAGATCATCGTCGAGAGGCGCTCTCCCTTCCATCTGATGGGCAAGGCCACCGTCACGCCGGGGCCGGGCGGCTTCCTGCAGGCGACCGCACGCGGCGAGGAGGCTCTGGCCGGGCTCGTGCTCGCGGCCCTGCCCAAGGCGAAGCGCGTCGCCGATCTCTTCGCCGGCTGCGGCCCGTTCAGCTTCCGCCTCGCCGAGCGCTGCCATGTCACCGCTTTCGAGAGCGACAAGGCGGCGGTGCAGGCGCTGCTGCGCGGCGCCGGCCAGGCGCAGGGCCTGAAGCCGATCACGGCCGAGGCCCGCGACCTCTTCCGCCGGCCGCTGCTGGAGCATGAGCTCGCCGGCTTCGACGCCGTCGTGCTCGATCCGCCCCGCGCCGGAGCCGAGGCGCAGATCCGCCGGCTCGCGGCCTCCAAGGTCGCCAGCATCGCCTATGCCTCCTGCGATCTCGGCAGCTTCGCGCGCGATGCGGCGCTTCTGCTGGCGGGCGGCTATGCGCTGGAGCGCGTGACGCCGGTCGATCAGTTCCGCTATTCCGCCCACATCGAACTCGTCGGCGTCTTCCGCAAGGCTGCCGGCGGCCGCAGATAGTTGATCGCCCTGGAGGCAGGATGAGCGCGCCCGTTATCGAAGCTCTGGCCGGCATTGTCGGTGCGAAGAATGTCATCACCGATGCCGATGCGATGGTGCCTTATCTCAAGGAGCCGCGCGGTCTTTTCCACGGCAAGGCGCAGGCGGTGGTGCGGCCGGGCTCCGTCGCCGAGGTTTCGGCCCTGATGAAGTGGGCGGGCGAGACCGGCGCGACGGTCGTGCCGCAAGGCGGCAATACCGGCATGGTCGGTGGCCAGGTCCCGGTCGCCGAAGGCCGGGAGATCATCCTGTCGCTGCAGCGGCTCGACAGGGTCCGCTCGGTCGATGTCGCGGGCGACACCATGACCGTCGAGGCCGGTGTCATCTTGCAGAAGGCGCAGGAGGCGGCGGAAGCCGCCGGGCGGCTCTTCCCGCTCTCGCTCGCTTCCGAAGGCTCCTGCACCATCGGCGGCAATCTCTCGGCCAATGCCGGTGGCACAGCGGTGATCGCCTATGGCAACGCCCGCGAGCTCTGCCTCGGGCTCGAAGTCGTTCTGCCCGACGGGCGCGTCTGGAACGGGCTGCGGCAGTTGCGCAAGGACAATACCGGCTACGACCTGAAGAACCTCTTCATCGGTTCGGAAGGCACGCTGGGCATCATCACCGCCGCGGTGCTGAAGCTCTTCCCGCTGCCGGCGGCGCGCGCCACCGCCTTCCTCGCCGTGCCGGGTCCGGAAGCCGCGCTTTCGCTGCTCAACAAGGCCAAGGCCAGCGCCGGCGGCACGCTCACCACCTTCGAGCTGATGCCGCGCATCGGCCTCGACTTCGTCATCCGCCATGCCAGCGGCGCCCGCGATCCGCTCTTCGAGCCTTCGCCCTGGTATGTGCTGATGGAGGTCTCGGCGCAGGCCGATGCCGGGCTGAGCGAAGCCGTCGAGCTTTTCCTCGGCGAGGCCATGGAGGAGGGGCTGGTCACCGATGCGGTGCTCGCCGGCTCGCTCGGCCAGCGCGCCGATCTCTGGAAGCTGCGCGAGATGCTGTCCGAGGTGCAGACCTATGAGGGCGGCTCGATCAAGCACGACGTCTCGGTGCCGCTGCATGCGATGCCGGAGTTCCTCAGGCGTGCCACCGCCAGGGTCGAGGAGCTGGTGCCCGGCTGTCGGCCGGTGCCCTTCGGCCATCTCGGCGACGGCAACATCCATTTCAATGTCAGCCAGCCGGTCGGCGCCGACAAGGCGGCCTATCTCGCCGGCTGGGACGCGATGAACACCGCCGTCCACGCCATCGTCAGCGAACTGCACGGCTCGATCTCGGCCGAGCACGGCATCGGC
>NZ_JAKFED010000076.1:0-24230 GCF_036675845.1 Allobosea sp.
GGCGGGCTGCCGGGCGAATTGCACAAGCTCTGGCAGGCCGGCGCCGCCGGCGGCTACCACATGGAATACGGTTATTCCTGCATGGGCTATGAGATCGCCGGCGGCCTCGGGGCCAAGCTGGCCGATCCGGCCCGCGAGGTCGTCATCATGGTCGGCGACGGCTCCTATCTGATGATGAACTCCGAGATCGCGACTTCGGTGATGCTTGGTCTGAAGCTCACCATCGTGGTGCTCGACAATCGCGGCTTCGGCTGCATCAACCGGCTCCAGAACGCCACCGGCGGCGCCTCCTTCAACAATCTGCTGCGCGACACCCGCCACGAGACGCTACCGGCGATCGATTTCGCTGCCCATGCGGCCTCGATGGGGGCGATCGCGCGCAAGGTCGCGAGCCTGTCGGAACTGGAAAGCGCGCTGGCCGAGGCGCGCCGTCACGAGCGCACCAGCGTCGTGGTGATCGACACCGACCCGCTGGCCTCGACCGATGCCGGCGGCCATTGGTGGGATGTCGCGGTGCCCGAGGTTTCGGTGCGCGACGAGGTGCTGGCCGCCCGCCACCGCTATGACGATGCGCTCGCCAAGCGCGACAGTTGAGCGGGAGGGGCTCGTGCGCTTTTCCTCGTCATTCCGGACAAGCGGCGGAGCCGCGCAGATCCGGAATCCATCGTAGAGCGCAGTTCCCTACGATGGATTCCGGCGCTCCGCTTCGCTGCGGCCGGAATGACGGCGCCTTTTCGATACGTTGATCTGCACTTCAAAGGACGTTGCAAATGCCCATCCGCATCGGAGCCAACCCCATCGGCTGGTCGAATGACGACCTGCAGGAGATCGGCGGCGCGACTTCGCTCGAAACCTGCCTGGCGGAGGCCCGCGAGGCCGGCTTCGTCGGCATGGAGCTCGGCCACAAGTTCCCGCGCCAGCCTGAGGCACTGAAAGCGGCGCTCGCCCCCTTCGGCATGGCCTGCATCTCCGGCTGGTACTCCGCCGAGTTGCTGCTCCGCGACGCCGACGAGGAGATGAAGCACCTTCGGCCGCATCTCGACCTGCTCAAGGCGATGGGCTCGACCGTGCTGGTCTTCGCCGAGACCTCGAACGCCATCCATGGCGACCGCAGCAAGCCGCTGTCGCAGCGCCCGGTGATGGCGCCGGGTGACTGGGCGCAGTTCGGCCGGCGGATCACCGAGGTCGCCGAGCGCACGCTCGCCGAGGGCGTCCGGCTGGTCTACCACCACCATATGGGCACCATCGTCGAGAGCGAGGCCGATATCGACACCTTCATGGCGGCGACCGGCGAGGCGGTTCATCTCCTGCTCGATACCGGCCACGCGACCTGGGGCGGTGCCGATCCGGTGGCGCTCGCCGCGCGCTATCGCGGCCGCATCAGCCATGTCCACGCCAAGGATGTACGCCGGCCGATCATGGAGCGGGCGAGGGCGGAGGACTGGAGCTTCCTCGACGCGATTCTCGGCAAGGGCAAAGAACTCGGCGTCTACACCGTGCCGGGCGACGGCATGGTCGACTATCCGGCGGTGTTCAAGGCGCTGCCGGGTTATTCCGGCTGGGTCGTGGTCGAGGCCGAGCAGGATCCCGAAAAAGCCCATCCCCTGACCTATGCCAAGAAGGGCGTCGCCCATCTCGAGCAGAGCCTGAAGGAGGCTGGGCTCGCCTGAGCCCGGAAGAGCCATGTCGAAGCTGCTGGTCAAGCCGAACCCGCCGGATGCCGATGGCTGCATCCATGACGTCACGCCGCAATCGGCCGGCTGGGGCCATGTCGGCTTCGCCGTTCATCGCCTCGCCGACGGCCAGGTCCTGTCGCGCGAGACCGGCAGCCGCGAGCATTGCCTGGTACTGCTCTCGGGCAAGGTCGCGGCCCGCGCCGACGGGCAGGATTTCGGCGTCATTGGCGGGCGGGCCTCGCCCTTCGAGCCAGATCCCTGGTCGCTCTATGTGCCGGCAGGCTCGCAGTGGAGCCTCACCGCGCGCGGTCCCTGCGAACTGGCGATCTGCTCGGCGCCGGGGGTGGTCGGGCAGCGTCCGCCGCGGCTGATCGGTCCCGACGCGGTCGACAGCCTGACCCGCGGTACCGGCAGCAATGTCCGCCATGTCCGCAACATCCTGCCGGAGACGGAAGCCGCCGACGGCCTGCTCGTCGTCGAGGTGATCACGCCGGCCGGCAACTGGTCGAGCTATCCGCCGCACAAGCACGACCAGGACCGGCTGCCGCAGGAATCGCAGCTCGAGGAGACCTATTATCACCAGCTGAACCCGCCGCAGGGTTTTGGCTTCCAGCGCGTCTATACCGATGACCGCTCGCTCGACGAGACGCTGAGCTTCGAGAATGGCGACGTCGTGCTGGTGCCGAAGGGATACCACCCGGTCGGCGCGCCGCATGGCTACGAGCTTTATTATCTCAACGTCATGGCCGGGCCGAAGCGGATCTGGAAATTCGCCAACGACCCGGCCCATGACTGGCTGATGCCGCGCTGACAGGGACCCGCCGGCTCAGGCCGGCGGCGAGCCGTCGAACCAGCCGGCCTTGCCGAGCTTGCCCGGCACCGGGTGGCCGAGGATCTCGGCGAGCCAGGGGTCGAGCGCGGCGATGGCGCGGCCGTCGAGGCCGCTTCTGACGCCCATGCCATCGAGCGTGTAGACGAGGTCCTCGGTGGCGATGTTGCCGGTGGCGCGCGGCGCGAACGGGCAGCCGCCGATCCCGCCGGCGCTGGCGTCGAGGATTTGCGCCCCGCCAGCGAGCGCCGCCACCGCATTGGCGATGCCGGTGTTGCGCGTGTCATGGAAATGCGCCCGCAGCGGCATTCCCGGCAGGCGCTGATGCAGAGCGGCGAAGAGCTCGCCGACCTGGCCCGGCGTGCCGACCCCGATCGTGTCGGCGAGGCCGATCTCGTCGGCGCCGGCCGCGGCGGCCTGGCTCGCAAGTTCGAGCACGCGGGCGCCGTCGACACGGCCCTCGAAGGGGCAGCCGAAGGCGGCGGCGATCAGGACATTGCGGCGCAGGCCGGCGGCGGCGGCGATGCGCCCGACCTCGCTCCAGCCGGCCAGCGTCTCGGCGATGCCGCGGCCCTGGTTGCGCAGGCTGAAGCTCTCGCTGGCGACGACGACATAGGTCAGCTCCTGGCAGCCGGCCGCGACGGCGCGCTCGGCGCCGCGCGCATTCAACACCAGGCCCGAGAAGCTGACCTGCGGATAGCGGCCCTTCAGAGCCGCCATCACCGCCTCGGCATCGGCCATCTGCGGCACGCGCGCCGGATTGACGAAGCTCGTCGCCTCGATCCGGCGCGCCCCGGCCTCGACCATCTGGGCAATGAGAGCGAGCTTTTCGGCGGTGGAGACCGGCCGCGCTTCGTTCTGCAAACCGTCGCGCGGCGAGACCTCGACGATCTCGATGCGCGCCGGCATCGCTTGGCCTGGCATGGCTTGGCCCGCCATCTCAGGCGACGCGGGCGAGCGCTTCGCCGATCACGCCGCTCTGGCGCAGCGCCGCGAGCCGCGCCTCGTCGAGGCCGAGCAGGTGCTGGAAGATCTCGGTATTGTGCTGGCCGAGCTCGGGGCCGACATCGCGGACCTCGCCCGGCGTCGCCGAGAGTTTTGGCGCGACGTTCTGCATGCGCAGGGTGCCGAGCCGCGGATGGAGCACGTCGACGATCGCCTTCCGGGCCTGGAAATGCGCATCGGCGAGCATCTCGGGCGCGCGGTAGATGTCGCCACGCGGCACGCCGGCGGCGTCGAGTTTCTCGCCGAGCTCCTCGCGGCCGAGACCGGCGGTCCATTCGGCGATCAGCGCGTCGAGCTCGGCCTGCCGCTCGCCGCGCGCGGTGTGATTGGCGAAGCGCGGATCGCTGGCCAGCTCCGGGCGGCCCATCACCTCGGTCAAGCGACGGAAGACGCCGTCCTGATTGGCGGCGATCAGCACGAAGACGCCGTCCTTCGTCGGATAGACATTGGAGGGCGCGACGAAGGGCAGGATCGCGCCGGTGCGCTCGCGGACATAGCCGGTCTGGTCGTATTCGGTGACCAGGCTCTCCATCACCGCCAGCACCGCCTCGTAGATCGCGCTGTCGACGACCTGGCCGCGGCCGAGCCGGTCGCGCGCATGCAGGGCCATCAGGCCGCCGATGCAGGCGAAGGTCGCCGCCAGCGTGTCGCCGATCGAGATGCCCATCCGGCTCGGCGGCGCCGACGGGTCGCCGACGACATAGCGCAGGCCGCCCATCGCCTCGCCGATCGAGCCATAGCCGGCCTTGCCGGCATAGGGGCCGGTCTGGCCATAGCCGGAGACCCGGATCATGATCAGCCTTGGATTGATCCTGGCGAGCTCCTCATAGCCGAGCCCCCATTTCTCCATCGTGCCCGGGCGGAAGTTCTCGATCAGGATGTCCGACTTGGCGACGAGATCGCGCACGATCTGCTGGCCCTCGGCGCCGCGCGCATTGAGCTCGATCGACTTCTTGTTGCGGGCGACGACCGGCCACCACAGCGATACGCCCTGGGGCTTCTCGCGGCCCCATTCGCGCATCGGGTCGCCGATGCCGGGCTGCTCGATCTTGATCACCTCGGCACCGAAATCGGCCAGGAGCTGACCGCAGAAGGGGCCGGCGAGAAGCTGCCCCATCTCGATCACCCGGATGTCGGACAGCGGGCCCGACCGGCCGGTCGCTCTGGCGCTGGCATTGCTCATGATGGACTCCTGAATTCCTTAAGGCTGCTGGTGCCGGGGCTCATTCGGCCGCGACACCGAGGGCGCGCCCGGCGCGCAGTTCGGCGATGACCTCGTCCGTCGCGGCGACCCGGCCCCAGAGCCGCGAGAAGCCCTTGAGTGTCGCGTTCTGCATCTCGTCACTGCAGGTCCCGGTCGCGTCCGAGACCATCACCACGCCGAAGCCGCGGTCGGAGGCCTCGCGCGCGGTGGTCTCGACGCAGTTGTTGGTCGAGACGCCGGTGACGACGATGGTCTCGATGCCGAGGCCGCGCAGCGCGGATTCGATGCCCGAGGAGGCGAAGGCGCCCTGGGTGCGCTTGTTGATGACGAGTTCGCCCGGCAGCGGCTTGATCTCGTCGACGATCTCGTGTTCGCGGTTGCCGACCGTGTTCCTCGTCGCGGTGAAGAAGGCGCGCGTGCTCGGCGCCGCATCGGCATAGTCCGGCAGCTCGCAGCCGAGCGTCACATAGATCACCCGGGCGCCGGCGCCGCGCCAGGCATCGAGCAGGCGCTTCGTGTTCGGGATCACCAGCTTCTCGATCCGGTCGAAGCGGTAGCGCGCCTCGTCGAGCTTGCCCTGGCTCGCCAGGAGGGCGCCGAGCCCGTGCTCGCGGCTGCCGGAGGCGTATTGCAGGTCGACCGGGATCAGCGCCGTCGTGCGCGGGTCGATGGCGACCTTGCGGGTGAAGGCTTCGATGTATTCGGGATGCATGGAGGTCCTCCTTCAGAGCGCCAAGAGCGAAAGGCCAGGGACGTAGGTGACGATGATCAGACCGATGATCATCACGGCGGTGAACAGAATCGAGCCACGGAAGACGACGTCGAGCGGCGTCTTCGACACGGCGCTGATGACGAACAGGTTCATGCCGACCGGCGGGGTGATCCCGGCGATCTCGATGTTGAGCGTCAGGATGATGGCGAAGTGGATCAGGTCGATGCCGAGAGCCTTGACCGAGGGCAGCAGGATCGGCGTCAGCACGACGAGGATGGTGAGCCCGTCGAGGAAGGTGCCGAGCACCAGCAGGATGACGTTGATCAGCAGCAGGAATTGCCAGGCGCTGAGCTCGTAGGCGCGGACTTGCGCGAAGATCGCCTCCGGAATGCCGGCCATCGTCGCCAGCATGCCGATGAAGACCGATGTCGCGAGGATGAACAGCATCGACCCGGTGATCTTCGAGCTCTGCACGAAGATGTCGGGGAGATCGCGCAGCGTCAGCGTCCGGTAGACGAAGAGGCCGACGAAGATGCCGTAGATCGCCGAGACCGCGGCGGCCTCGGTCGGCGTGAACCAGCCGGAATAGATGCCGCCGAGGATGATGAAGATCATCAGCAGGGCAGGGGCGGCGCGCACGAAAGAAGTCCAGAGCAGCGAGAAGGAGAAGCGCTCCGGCGGATTCCAGCCGTTCTTCTTGGCGAAATACCAGGAGATCAGCGCCAGCATGCCGGCCAGCATGATCCCGGGTATCGTTCCGGCGATGAAGAGGTCCGCGACCGAGACCTGCGCCATCGCCGCATAGACGACGAAGACGATGCTCGGCGGGATCAGGTTGCCGAGCGCGCCGCCCGCGGCCATCAACCCGGTGGAGAAGACACGCGGATAGCCGAGGCGGTCGAGCTGCGGGATCGTGACGCGCCCCAGCGCCGCCGCCGAGGCCACGGAGGAGCCGCTCATCGCGCTGAACAGCGCCGAGGCGATGGCGCCGCCGACCGCCGCGCCGCCGGCGACGGGCCGGGCGATCGCATGCATGACGTCGAAGAGGTATTCGGCGAGCTTGCCGCGGACCATGACGTTCGCGGCCAGGATGAAGAACGGGATCGCCAGCAGGACGAAGCTGTCGAGATTGGCGAACTGGGCCTGGGCGGCCGTGGTCAGCGATGTCGAGCCGAAGGTCAGCACCGCGCCGATGCCGGTGAGCATCAGGGCGAACGGCACCGGGACGCCCACCATCAGGAGGACGATCATCACGATCGTGAGGAAGGTGGCCACGGCTCAGACCTCGAGGATGAGTTCGTCTTCCGGCCTCGGGATTTTCCCGAAACGCAGAATGTGAAGGACGCTGAGCAGCAGGCGGACCGTCATCAGCGCGAAGGCCATCGGGATGACGGACTGGAAGATCCAGATCGGCACGGCGAGATTGCTGTCGCCCGATGTCAGCCCGAGAAGGCGCGAATCCTCGACCAGGCCATAGCCGTACCAGGCGAAGACCGCGGCGCCGACCGCGCAGAGCAGCAGGATCGCGATCTCTGCCGCCAGTCGCGCTTTCCGGCCGAGCAGGTTGACCAGCAGTTCGACGCGGATATGGGCATTGTCGGCGGTCGCGGCCGTCGCGCCCCAATAGGTCGTCCAGATCAGCAAATAGCGCGCCAGTTCCTCCGACCATTGCAGCGAGACGTTGAAGACGCCCCGCAGGACGATCTCCACGCTGACGACCGCGAGGCAGAAGAACATCGATGCGCCGGCCAGCCAGCCCTCGAATCTGGACAATACGACGCGCAGCGCGCCCGCTCGGTCCGGCAGGCCGGACGGTATCGCTTCGCGTCGATTGCTCATGGTGTCGCCCTCAAGCCGGCGGATTACTTGGAGAAGGCGCGCACGCGGTCGATCAGCGGCTTGCCGAACTGGCCTTCGGCGCTCGTCCAGGCGGCGCCCATGGCCTTGCCCCAGCCCACCGCCTCCTCGGCGGTCTGCTCGTGCACCTTGACGCCGTTGGCGATCAGGGCGGCCTTGGCCTGGTCGGCCGCGTCGCGGGCGATCTTGCGCTGTCCGACCATCACCTCGCCGGCTGCCTTGGCGATCAGGGCCCGATCGGCCTCGCCGAGGCCGGCCCAGAACTTGGCGTTCACGGTCCAGGGGTAGAAGGCGAAGAAGTACTTGGCGTAGGTGACGTCCTTGATCGGCTCGAAGAAGCGGTAGCTGACGAAGGCGTCGAGCGGCGTGTTGAGGCCGTCGATCACGCCCTGCTGGATCGCCGTCGAGACTTCGGTGATGTTGATCGACACGGCCGTGGCGCCGGCGGCCGAGAGCGCCGCCGCATTGGTCTTGCCGACCGCGCGCAGCTTCAGCCCCTTGAGGTCCTCGGCCTTGATCAGGGGGCCTTGGCGCGAGCCGGGCACGACATAGTCATAGGGCAGCATGCCGAGCACCTTGACGCCCTTGCTCTCCAGCTCGCTGAAGACGTCCTTCTTGAAGGCCTCGTCGTCGGAGGCCTTGTAGAAGGTCTCATGCGTCGGGAAGGCGTAAGGCAGGTCGAAGACGCTGAGCTTGGGCGAGACGCCGGCCCAGTAGGCGGAGACCAGCGTCGTCATCTCGGCGTCGCCGCGGACCACGCCCTGCAGCAGGTCGAGGCCCTTGAGCAGACTGCCGTTCGGAAAGAGCTGTACCTTGATGCGGCCGTTCGAGCGCTCCTCGACCAGCTTCTTGAAGGCCTGGTTGGCGAGACCCGGCGCGACGTCTGCCGCGTATTCGAACGGGAAGCGGATGGTGATCGACTTCTCCTGCGCCTGCGCGGCGGCGGTGGAGCCGAGCGCGAGCGTGGAGGCGATGGCGGCGACCGCATCGCGGCGGGTGATGGACATGGCGTTTCTCCCTCGATCTTGTTGTTTCCCGGAGGCGGCCGGGGCCGGCAGGCTCAGTGCTTGTTGAGGAACTCGAACAGCAGTTCGGAGAAGCGCACCTTCATCGCCTTGCCGGCGATGACATGGGCGGCCTCGGCGAGCAGGTAGCCTTCGGCTCCCGGGATCGCGTCCTGGATCGGCTGGGTCGTCCTGGGGCCGGTGACCTGGTCGAGCCCGGCATGGAGGACGAAGGTCGGCGCCTTGATCTGCCTGGCGCGCTCGGTCGTGTCATGGGCGATGCAGGCGTCGATCAGGCGCGAATGGGCGGGGTAGCGTCCATTGAGATGGCCCCAGACGCCATCGACGCCGAGCAGCCGGTCGATCTGGCGGTTGTAGTATTCCGGCTCGAAGGACAGCACCGTCACCGCATGCTGGAAGGGCAGGAAGCCCATGTCGCGGTGAACGACGCGGAACAGCTCGAGCTGGTCGGTGAGGAAGCGGTCGGTCTTCAGCCAGGCGCCGGTGTTGACCATCGAGCGGACGAGCCGCGGATGGCTGATCGCCATCTCCTGCGCGATGCAGGCACCCATCCCGATCAGCCCGATCACATGCGCGTTCGGGATCTCGAGATGCGCGAGCAGGCCGATCGCGTCGTCGGCATACATCCGGGTCGTGGCCGGCTTGTCGAACTCGTCGCCGGAATCGCCGATGCCGCGATGGTCGAAGATCACCACGGAATGGCGCTCGGTCAGGCCCCAGGGCAGATGCGTGTGCTCGCCATGGCAGAACGTGCCCCAGCCGCCCATCAGCAGGACGGGCTCGCCCTTGCCGTGGATCTCGTAATACATGTCGTGGCCGTTGATGCGGGCGATCGGCATGGGCTTTCCTCGTCGATAGGGCAGGCGTCAGGACGCCGTGAGCTTGCGGATTTCGGCCATGCAGGCCTCGGCATCGACCACGTCGGCATAGCGGCGGCCGACATCGAGCAGATTGGCGCGATGCGCCTCGATGCCCATGTCGCCGACGCAGTCCTCGGGCACGATGGTGCGGAAACCGTAGGAGAAGCAGTCGATGATCGAGGCGCGCACGCAGCCGCTCGTCGTGCAGCCGGTGACGATCACCGTGTCGACCTGCGCCTTGATCAGATAGGAGACCAGCGGCGTGCCGAAGAAGATCGACGGCCCGGCCTTGACGAAGTTGACGTCATAAGCCGCGTCGTGGATGCGCGGGTCCATCTGCGTCGGCCGGTCGCCATGGAACATTCCGTCGCGCACGCCGGTCGCCTTCCACAGGATCATGTCCTTCTCGCCGCACCAGGCGGTGCGGCAGGAGGCGACGGGCACGCTGTTGGCCCGGGCGAAGGCGAGCAGCGCCGCCGTGCGCTCGACGGCGGCGTGGATATGGGCCGACTGGCCGAGCGCATAGGCCGGATCGGTGAAGGCGAGCTGGAAGTCGACCACGATCACCGCCGGGCGCTTGCCCCAGCCGATGCCGATCTCGCCATAGCCTCCGGCTTCGAAGCTCATGCTCCCACTCCGCTCTTCTCGGGTGCTGCCTCAGCCGGCAGGCGCGGCACGCCGAGCCGCGGGCGCGCCGGCTCGTGCCGGAACTTGATCGCCGGGCCGATCTGCCGCGTCGCGCCTTCCCCCAGCACCATGCCGCGATGCAGCGCCTGCGGGTCCTCGAAGGCCTCGCTGACGCGCTTGACCGGGGCAAAGCAGATGTCGCGCCCCGCGAACCAATCGATCCACTCCGCCTGGCTGCAGCGTGCGAAGACCTCGGACAGGAAGGCGATGACCGGAGCCTGGTGTGGCCCGGGGCCCGCCTCGCAAAGCGCAGAAAGATCGGGGCGTTGCAGTTCGGAGAGGAGATTCCTGACGAACTTCGCCTCCTGGCCGCCGAGCACGATGTGGCGTCCGTCGGCGGTGGCGTAGATGCGGTAGAAGGCCGAGCCGCCCATGCTGCGCTCATGCTTCGGCACAGGATCGCGGCCATGGGCGAAGACCGGGCCGACGACATTGGGATAGGCGGCGAGCACCGCGTCGTGCATCGACATGTCGACATAGTCGCCCCGCCCGGTGCGCTCGCGCCGCAACAGCGCCATCAGCACGCCGGACAGGCCCTGCAGGGAGCTGAGCATGTCGGCGGCGGGGATGCCGGGGATGGCCGGGGCGCCGTCCTGGCCCTCATTGATCGCGATCGCCCCGCCGAGCGCTTCGACGGCGAGGTCGTGGGCCGGCCGGTCGCGATAGGGGCCGTCCTGGCCGAAGGCGCTGATCGAGCAGTAGACGATGCCGGGGTTGCGGGCGCTGACCGTCTCGTAATCGACGCCGAGCCGCTGCACGACGCCCGGGCGGAAGGTTTCGACCACGACATCGGCCTCGTCGCAGAGCTTGAGCAGGCGCTCGCGCCCGGCGGGATCCTTGAGGTCGATGACGAGGCTGTCCTTGCCGCGGTTGATATTGCGGAAGAACACGGTTTCGCCGTCGACGCGCGGCCCGATCTCGCGGCCGGGATCGCCGCCGGGCGGCTCGATCTTCAGCACCTGCGCGCCATGGTCGGCGAGCGTCATCGTCAGATACGGCCCCGGCAGGAAGACCGAGAGATCGACGACGCGGAGACCTTCGAGCTTCATCGCCTTGCCCTAGGCTGCCGCGCCGGCGCGCAGCGCCGCGATCTCGTCGGCACCGAGGCCGATCTCGCGCAAGACGCTTTCGGTGTCGGCGCCGAGCGCACTGCAGGCGCTGGCCTGCGGCCGCTCGCCATCGATCCGCAAGGGGCTGGCCAGGCAGCGCAGATCCGGCCGCTGCGGGTGCGGGACGCGGGTGACCATGCCGATGCGCTCGACGAAGGGATTGGCGAAGGCCTGCGGAATATCGAATACCGGCGCCACCGGCAGCAGCCCGTTCAGGCGCGAGAGCCATACCTGCGTGCCCGCTTTGGCGAACTCGGCATCGAGCTCCTGCGTAAGGAAGCCGCGATTGGCCCGGCGTGCCTTCATGGTCGAGAAGCGCGGGTCGCTCGCGAGGTCCGGCCGGTTCATGGCGCCGACCAGCGCGTTGAAGAACTTGTCGGTCATGCACATGATGAAGAGCCAGCCATCGGCCGTCTCGAAGGTCTGCACCGGCACGGCCGAGAGATGGGCGCTGCGTGCCATCCGCGCCGGCACGTCGCCCTCGTTCAGATACCAGGTCGCCGGATAGGAGAGCTGGTGCAGCGCGACGTCGAACAGGCAGGTGTCGACATCGGCGCCGATGCCGCTGGTGCGCGCCCGCAGGATCGCCGCCAGCAGGCCGACCGCGCCGGTGATGCCGGTCATGAAGTCGATCATCGACAGGCCGAGCCGGGTCGGGGCGCCGTCGGGCTCGCCGGTCACGCTCATGATCCCGGCCTCCGCCTGCATCAGATAGTCGTAGCCCGGCCAGCCGCGCCGCTCATTGTCGCGGCCATAAGCCGAGATGTGCAGGCAGACGATGCGGGGATTGACGGCCTTGAGGGCGTCATAGGTCAGGCCGAGCTTGTCGGGCTGGTCGCCGCGCAGATTGTTGACGACGGCGTCGGCCGTGGCGACGAGCCGGCGGAAGGCGTCCCCTCCCAGCGGCGTCTTCAGGTCGAGGGTGACGCTCTTCTTGTTGAGGTTGAAGGTCTGGAAATACTGGCTGTCGTCCGGGCCCAGCATATGCGGGCCGACATGGCGCGAGGCGTCGCCGCCGGCCGCCGGGCTCTCGATCTTGATCACCTCGGCGCCGAGATCGGCGAGCGCCATCGAGCCATAGGGCCCGGCTCCGAATTGCTCCAGCGTCAGGACGCGCAGGCCGGCGAGCGGGCTCATGCGGCGGCACTCCTCTTGATCCACTGCTTGGAAATGATGATGCGCTGCATCTCGTTGGTGCCTTCGCCGATGCACATCAGCGGCGCGTCGCGGAAATAGCGCTCGATGTCGAACTCCTTCGAATAGGAGTAGCCGCCATGGATGCGCATGCTCTCCAGGCTGTTCTCGACGGCGGCCTCGGAGGCGAAATACTTCGCCATGCCGGCCTCCATGTCGCAGCGCTCGCCGCGGTCATAGGCCTGGGCGGCGTCGAGGGTGAGCAGGCGCGCGGCGCGGGCCCGGGTGACCATCTCGCCGAGCTTGAGCTGGATCGCCTGATGCTCGGCGATCGGCTTGCCGAAGCTGCGGCGCAGTTGCGCGTATTCCGTCGCCAGCCGCAGCGCGCCCTCCGCCAGGCCGACGCCGCGGGCGGCGACGTTGATACGGCCGAGCTCGAGCCCGCCGGTCGCCTGCAGGAAGCCCTGGCCCTCGACGCCGCCGATCAGGTGGCTTTCGTCGAGCTCATAGTCGTCGAAGACGAGCTCGGCCGAGTCGATGCATTTGTAGCCGAGCTTCTCGATCTTCTTGCCGACCCGGAAACCCTGCTTCTTCGGCGCGAGGAAGAGGCTCATGCCCTTGTGGCGCGGCTCGGCCGCCGGATCGGTCTTGACCAGCAGGGCGAAGCAGGAGCCCTCGATGCCGTTCGAGATCCAGGTCTTGGTGCCGTTGATGCGATAGCGCCCGCCGTCGCGGCGCGCCGTCATCCGGATCGCCTGGAGGTCGGTGCCGCAATCCGGCTCGGTCAAGGCGAGGCCGCCGCGGATCTCGCCGCTGGCGAAGCGCGGCAGCCATTGCGCCTTCTGCTCCGGCGTGCCGAAACGCTCGACCGCGGCAGCCATGATCAGATGCGAGTTGAAGATGCCGGTGATCGCCATCCAGACATCGGAGATGCGCATGACGATCTTGGCATAGGTCGTCGCCGGCAGGCCGAGCCCGCCATATTCCTGGCCGATCGTGGCGCCGAACAGCCCGAGCTCCTTCATCTGCTCGACGATCTCGGCGGGATAGATGTCGTCATGGTCGTGCTGGCGCACCACCGGCCTGACCTTCGTGTCCAGCCAACGGTCGACCGTGTCGAAGAGGGCCTGTTCCTCATCGGCGGGCAGGGGGGCGTTGCGCATCGGCCGGCTCAATAATTGGCGGCGTCGTCGACGCCGTGGCCGCGCTTCGGGACCAGCATCGAGCGCACGAAGTCGCAGACGGCCGTGCCGTCCTGGTTGCGGCCGGTCGTCTTCACCGTGACGATGCCGTCGCCCGGGCGGCTGGCGGATTCGCGTTTCTCGAGAACCTCCGTCTCGGCATAGAGCGTGTCGCCGCAGAACACCGGCGCGGTCAGGCGGATCTCCTTCCAGCCGAGATTGGCCTTCGCCTTCTGCGAGACGTCGGAGACGCTCATGCCGACGATGATCGACACGGTCAGCGGGCTGGAGACGACGAGCCGGCCGAATTCCGAGCGCGCCGCATACTCGGCGTCGAAATGCAGCGGGTGGGTGTTCATGGTCAGCAGTGAGAACCAGGTGTTGTCCGTCTCGCTGATGGTGCGGCCCGGGCGGTGCTCGTAGACGTCGCCGATCACGAATTCCTCGTAATGGCGGCCGAAGGTCTCGCGATAGCGCTGCTGGCCTAAGGTCTTGACGGCGTCACGCATGGCGGCTCATGGGGCTGGCGAGATGTCCGGACAAATTTCAATGATATGTCGGAACAGTCAACCGCCTAGATGTGCTGCGGCGCATTAAATCGATGTGGCATCGCATCAATTTCGCGTCTAGGGCAGCCAGGACCCTGGTGTTTCATTCAAGAAAATAGCGTCTTTTCAATCAGTTGAGGCGCCGGATCTGAGTTCCCTGGCAAATGTCTGGCCGGCCGGTTTCGTGTGGCGGGCGGCCTATTTCTCCGCTGGAGTCCCTGTGGTCAATGGGGTACATTAGTCCGGATAAGTCATCAGGGATTGCGATGGGCCGGAACAGCATGGACGTGACGGCGAAGTCGCCATCGAGAGAGCAGGGCGCGGTTTTCGATGCGGCCGGCTCGCCGCTCTATCAGCGGATCGCCCAGACCCTGCAGGCGGAGATCGAGGCCGGGGCCTTCGCCGTCGGCTCGATGCTCCCGACCGAGAGCGAGCTATGCGGGCGTTTCGACGTCAGCCGGCACACGATCCGCGACGCGCTGCGCGTGCTCGGCGAACTGGGAATGGTGTCACGCCGCCGCGGCTCCGGCACGCTGATCGCCGCGGGCGCTCCGACCACGCGCTATGTCCAGGCCATGCGCTCGCTCGAGGAGCTGACGCAATACGCCCATGACACGCAATACGAGATCCAGCAGGTCGAGCGGGTCTCGATCGCGGCCGATGTGGCGCTGCTGATCCCGGCGCCGGTCGATTCGGCCTGGCTGCGACTGGGGGGCATCCGCTGGCGGCCGCACTCTGCCGAGCCGATCTGCGCCACCGCCGTCTTCGTGCATATGCGCTTCGCCGAGCATCTCCACGATGTCCGCTCGGCCCAGGGCCCGGTCTACGATCTGGTCGAGAGCCGTTCCGGCGAGCGTATCGCCGAGGTGGTTCAGGAAATCTCGGCGGAGCCGCTGCCGCGCAGCGCGGCGCGGGCGCTCGGGCAGCGCTCCGGCGCTCCGTCGCTGCGCTTCGTCAGGCGCTATATCGACGATAGCGGCTCGACGATGCTGACCTCGATGAACTGGCATCCGGCCGAGCATTTCGTCTACCGGATGCGGCTGCGGCGCGACGGCTGAGCCAGAGGGCGGTGCCGGTCAGAGGTCGACCAGCACCCAGAGCACGACGGCGTCGGTCGGGCCCGACGAGGTCCAGGTGTGCTCGGTGCTGGCGTCGTAATAGACCGAATCGCCCTTTTTGAGCTCGAGCGGCTCGTAGAGCGCGCTGTGCACGATCAGTGTGCCCTCCAGCACCATCACGAAGATCTCCGCTTCCGATTTCGCCCAGGCCGGATAGTCGTCCGGCGAGCGCGCCGTCACCGTGGTCAGGATCGGCGTGGCGCGCTTGTTCTTGAGCTCGGCGCACAACAGCATGTTGTTGCAGGTCACAGTCGCGTGGCGGCTTCCGGCGCCGGCCCGCGTCACGCTGCGCCGGCCCCGGAAGACGCCGGGATCGTTGTCCTGGTCGTTGAGCAGCGTCACCAGCTCGATCCCCAGCCCCTGGGCGATGCGCTGCATCGTCGAGATCGTCGGCGACAATTCGTTGCGCTCGATCTTCGAGAAGGCGGAGGCCGAAACGCCGGTCAGCCGGCTGGCATCCTGCAAGGTGAGATGGCGGCGCTTGCGTACCTTCAGCAGGCGCGCGCCGATATCGAGATGGCCGCGAGCATCGTCGGAATCGTGATCGCCGGGGCGGCTGGAGCCGCGGGCCGTGTCGTCCCGGTCGAATGACGAGATTTCCGGCATGCTGATCTCCTTGGCGCGGCCATGGGGACGTAGCGCCCCCGGCCCAGTCTCTCATAGCCGCCACCATAGGGCATGGAAAGCGTCTAATCCACAATGCTCCACAAAATGTCGGATAGTGGATTTTTGGTATCTTAGTATTGACAACGGTCGAATGGTGGATGAGCGTTGGATTGGCTGACGAGCCGGCAAACCGCTGCGCGAAGCTCCGTCCAGGGCATGCGCCGGCTTGAATCCGGTTGGCAGCTAGACAAGGGAAACGCTTGATGACGCTCACGAAAGACCAGTTGAACGGCCTCTACACGGCCATCGTCACGCCGCTCGCCGAGGATGGGTCTGTCGACGTCAAGGCGCTGCAGAAGCTGGTGCGCTTCCAGATCGAAGCCGGCGCCGCCGGCATCGTGCCGATCGGCGGCACGGGCGAATACCCGGCCTTTTCCCGCGACGAGCGCCGCACCATCGTCTCGGCCTGCGTCGAGGCGGCGGATGGCAAGCCGGTGATCCCGGGCGTGCTTTCGACCGGTTTCGAGGATGCGCTGGAGGCTGGCCGCGATTTCGCCGCGGCAGGCGCCGCCGCGGTGATGACGGTGACGCCCTATTACGCGCCCGGCACCCAGGAAGGCATGCGCGCCTATTTCCGGCGCTATCGGGATTCGCTCGACCTTCCGGTGATGCTCTACCAGATCCCGCGCCGCACCACCGTCTCGGCCTTCGCCGACACGGTCCAGGCGATGGCCGAGGACGGCTCGATCATCGGCATGAAGTACTCGTCCTATGACATGCCGGACTATATCCGCACGGTGAAATACGCCGGCGACAAGATCGCCATTCTCAGCGGCGAGGAGCCGCTCTTTGCCACCCATATCGCGCTCGGCGCCCGCGGCGGCGTCCTGGCCTCGGCCACGATCTATCCGAAGATCTGGATCGAGATCTTCGAGCTCGCCCGCCAGGGCAAGCTGCTGGAGGCGCTGAAGCTCCAGGACAAGATCGACCCGGTCATCGATTCGATCTACGTCGAGACCAATCCGGGACCGCTGAAGCAGTACATGGCGCTTGCCGGCATGCCGGTCGGCGGCGTGCGCCTGCCCTTGCAGGGGCCGAGCGCGGAGACGCGGTCGAAGCTCGAAACGGCCGCCCGGCAGGCCAAGTCCGTCAGCCTGGCCTGAGCGAAGGAACCGCATCGTGATCGAGCGGCTGCGCGACATCGTCGGTGACAAGGGCCTGATCGCCGATCCCGGCGAGATGGCGCCCTGGCTGACCGACTGGCGCGAGCGGCGCCGGGGCAGGGCGCTTTGCGTCGTCGCTCCGGCCTCGACGGCCGAGGTCGCCGCGGTAGTGCGGCTCTGCGCGGCGGAAGGCCAGCCGGTCTTCCCCGTCGGCGGCAATACCGGGCTCTGCTACGGCGCCGTTCCCGAGAGCGGCCGTCCCGACAGGCCGGGCATCGTCCTGTCGCTGCGCCGGATGAACAGGATCCGCGCCATCGACCGGGCGGGCAATGTCGCGACCGTCGATGCCGGCGTGGTGCTGGGCGCCCTGCACGCCGCGGCGGAGCAGGCCGGCCGGCAGTTCCCGCTGCATCTCGGCAGCGAGGGCAGCGCCCAGATCGGCGGGCTGATCTCGACCAATGCCGGCGGGACCGGCGTCGTCCGCTACGGCCCGATGCGCGATCTGGTGGCCGGGCTCGAGGTCGTCCTCGCCGATGGCCGCGTGCTCAATGACCTTGCGGCGCTGCGCAAGGACAATACCGGCTACATGCTGCGCCATCTCTTCGTCGGCGCCGAAGGCACGCTCGGCATCATCACCGGCGCGGCGCTGCGCCTGCATCCGCAGACGCCGAACACCGCCCATGCCTGGGTCTCGGTCGCCGACCCGGCTGCGGCTGTCACCTTGCTGACGGCGCTGCAGGACCTTGCCGGCAGCGCGATCCAGGCCTTCGAGCTGGTCTCGGCCTCGCAGTTCGAACTGGTGCGCCGCCATGTCGAGCGCACCCGTATTCCCTTCGATGCCATCCCTGCCTGGTCGGTGCTGATCGAGCTCGGCAGCGAGGACGCCTCGACCGGCCTCGACGCCGTCCTCGAGGAGGTTCTCGGCGACTTCCTGGAGCGAGGCGCTGTGGTGGATGCGGTCGTCGCCACTTCGCAGCAGCAGGCGGCCGAGTTCTGGCATGTCCGCCACTCGGTCTCCGAGGCCAACAAGAAGGAGGGCATCGGCGTCGTCCACGACGTCGCCGTCCGCACCGCCGAGGTCGCCGGCTTCATCGCCGCCGCCGATGCGGTCGCCGCCGCCCGCTATCCGCAGGCCGTGCCCCAGGTCGTCTGCCATCTCGGCGACGGCAATGTGCATTACATCCTGATGTTCCCGCGCGCCTTCTGGGCAACGCTCGGCGATGGCGAGGCCTTCGCGCTCGAGGTCGAGCAGGCCGTCCATGACGTCGCGGCGCGCTTCTCCGGAACCTTCAGCGCCGAGCACGGCGTCGGCCGCAAGCTGACGCAGGAGCTGGAGCGCCTCGCCGACCCGCTGCGCTACGAGCTGATGGGCAAGGTCAAGGCGCTGTTCGACCCGAATGAGCTGATGAATCCCGGCGTCCTTCTTCCGGCGAAGGCCGGATGACGGCGCCGCACGCAGATCCGTCAGCGCCCCTGCCGGGGCGCGGGATGGGCTACCCGCCGGTACAGGCGGGATCGAACCCCATCGACCATGGGGCATGTTTCCAATCGGGAGAAACGATATGACGACACGCAGGGATCTCGCCGGGCTGCTCGGGGCCGGCGCCGTTGCCGCCACCGCGCTGACCCTGGCTTCGAAGGAAGCCAGCGCGCAGGCTGCCACCACCAACACCCTCGAGCGCATCCTCAGCTCGAAGAAGCTCCGGATGGGCGCCGTCGCCGCCGGCCAGCCCTGGACCTTCAAGGACCGGGTGACAGGCAAATGGGGCGGGCAGTTCGTCGACATCGGCACGGCGCTCGCCGCCGACATGGATGTGCAACTGGAGATCGTCGAGACCACCTGGGGCAATGCCGTCCTCGATATCCAGGCCGACAAGATCGACATCATGTTCGGCATGAACCTGACGCCGAAGCGCGCTCTGGTGGTCGATTACACCTCCACGGTCTATGACAGCGCGCTCGTCGTCATCGCCCGTCCCGGCTTCGAGCCGAAGACCTGGGCCGATCTCAACGACCCCAAGATCAAGATCTCGGTCGATGTCGGCTCGGCGCATGACCATGTCGCCGCCCGGCTCTGCCCGAAGGCACAGATCGTCCGCTTCAAGTCGCTGGAGGAAGCGACCCTCGCGCTCCGCAGCGGCCGCGTCGACGCCCAGAGCATCTTCTGGATGGGCGGCGTGCGCGCCGTGAAGCGCGATCCCGGGCTCGGCAAGGTCATCGTGCCGCAGCCGATGTTCGGCTCGACCTCGAACGCAATCGTGCGCCGCGAGACCGACAAGACCTGGCGCGATTTCGCTTCGGCCTGGATCACCTATTCGCGCGGCCTCGGCCTGATCCGCGAGGCGGTGGTGAACAGCCTCGCCCAAGTCGACCTGACATTGGACGACATCCCGCCGGGCGTCACCTTCTGATCACCTTCTGATCATGGCGCAGGGTCTCCGGCTTCGTGCCGGGGACCCTCGTCGACACTCCAACGGTTCCTGCGGCCTGGTCGCCGGGCGGGCTCCCGAGAGGAAAAGCATGTACACGTGGCGTTTCGATGCCGTCTGGGGCTATCGCGATCTGTTCCTGACCGGTACCGCGGTCACGGTCGGCCTCACCATCGCAGTCGTGGTCCTCGGCCTGCTGGTCGGGCTGGTCGCGGGGCTGGCACAGTTGTCGCGTTCGCCGACGCTGCGCTGGCTCTCCTGGCTCTATATCGAGATGTTCCGGCTGACGCCGCTGCTCGTCCTGCTGCTCTGGTTCTACTACGCCCTGCCGATGCTGACCGGCATCAAGATGGATGCGCTGACCGCCGCGGTCCTGACGCTCACGCTCTATGGCGGTTCGTTCTATGCCGAGGTCATTCGCGGCGGCATCGTCTCGATCGAGCCCGGGCAGAGCGAGGCCGGGCTGGCGCTCGGCATGACGCCGGCCCGCGTGATGCGCCGCATCGTCCTGCCCCAGGCGATCAAGCGGATGATCCCGCCGCTGATGAACCAGTCGATCATCCAGTTCAAGAACACCTCGCTGGTCTCGGTGCTGGCGGTGCCGGATCTGCTCTATCAGGGCCAGATCGTCGCCATGGACACCTATCGCGCGCTCGAGGTCTATACGGTGATCGCGGCGATCTACTTCGTCGTCCTCCTGCCGCTGACCGTGATCGTCAAGCGGGCCGAGCGGCACCTGGCGCACAGCAATTGAGGCGGCGATGAGCACCTGCAAGATCGAAATCTCCGGCATTCGCAAACAGTTCGGCGAGCTCGTCGTCCTGCGCGACATCAACCTCAAGGTCGAGTCCGGGGCGGTGATCGCGCTGATCGGCCCCTCCGGCTCCGGCAAGTCGACGCTGCTGCGCTGCCTCAACCTGCTCGTCATCCCCGAAGGCGGAAAGATCCGCATCGGCGACGATGCCTTCGCCTTCGACGGCGGCGCCAGGCTGCCGAGCGTGCGCGAGCAGGCCCGCTTCCGCTCCAACACCGGCATGGTGTTCCAGCACTTCAATCTGTTCCCGCATATGACGGTGCTCCAGAACGTCATGGAGGGGCCGGTCTCGGTGAAGAACATGCCGAAGGCCGAGGCGCAGGAGCTGGCGCGCCGGCTCCTCGACAAGGTCGGCCTGAGCGACAAGGTCGATGCCTTCCCCAACAAGCTCTCCGGCGGCCAGAAGCAGCGCGTCGCCATCGCCCGCGCCCTGGCGATGGAGCCCTCGGTCATGCTCTTCGACGAGGCGACCTCGGCACTCGATCCGGAGCTGGTCGGCGAGGTGCTGAACGTCATCCGGGCCCTGGCGGCCGAGGGCATGACGATGATCATCGTCACCCATGAGATCGGCTTCGCCCGCGAGGTCGCCGACCGCGTCGTCTTCATGCGCGACGGCGTGATCGTCGAGGAGGGGCCGGCGCACGACGTCATCGACAGCCCGAAGGAGGAGGCGACGCGCACCTTCCTCAGCCACTTCCACAATCGCGGCTGACGCCGGAGACCTTGTCATGGCGGCGTCTTCGGCCTCGCATGTCGCCGTCATCGGAGCCGGCATCGTCGGCCTCGCCGCGGCTTTGGAGATCCAGCGTGCCGGGCATCGGGTCGTCCTG
The DNA here is from genome assembly GCF_036675845.1 of Allobosea sp. Taxonomy (GTDB): domain Bacteria; phylum Pseudomonadota; class Alphaproteobacteria; order Rhizobiales; family Beijerinckiaceae; genus Allobosea. Next base: position 20,788 of record NZ_JAKFED010000076.1, read on the forward strand.
ATCGAGCCTGACGAGCCGGGCGGCCGGCAATCGGCCTCCTACGGCAATGGCTGCTGGCTCAACCCCGGCGCGATCATGCCGATCTCGCTGCCGGGGCTCTGGCGCAAGGTGCCGGGCTTCCTGCTCGATCCGACCGGCCCCTTCGTCATCCGCTGGCGCGATCTGCCGCGCCTTGCCGGCTGGCTGCTCGACTTCGTCCTGGCCGGCCGCAACTGGCAGCTGGTCGAGGCCTGCGCCCGGACCCGCTTCCAGCTCTGCAAGGATGCGGTCGGCGAGCATATCGCGCTCGCCGACGAAGCCGGCGTGCCGGAGCTGATCCGCCGCGAAGGCCTGATGTATGTCTATCTCGACCGCTCCGAATTCCTGGCGGAGCGCGTCTGGCGGATGCGCCGCGAGTTCGGCGTCGCCTTCAGCGAAGTCGGGGAGGCCGAGCTGCGGTCGATGCAACCGGAGCTCGGCGAGCGCTACCGTTTCGGCGCCCGCCTCGATGGCGGTGCCTATGTCGTCGATCCCGGCGCCTATTGCCGGGCGCTGGCCGAACTCGCCTTGCGGCGCGGCGCCGAGCGCGTCACGGCCCGGGCCACCGGCTTCGACTTCGCCGACGGCCGCCTGCGCGCGGTCCTGACCGAGGCCGGGCCGGTCGCCTGCGACAAGGCCGTGATCGCCGCCGGCATCGGCTCCGGCGAACTCGCGCGCCAGGCCGGAGACCGCGTGCCGCTGATCTCCGAGCGGGGCTACAACGTCGTCATTCCCGAGCCGGGCTTCGACATCCCCTGCGGGTTGATGCCGTCGGACGGCCTGATGGGCGTGGTCGCGACGCGCCAGGGGCTCCGGCTGGCCGGGCAGGTCGAGCTCGCCGATGTCGGCGCGCCGCCGGACTGGCGCCGCACCGAGATCCTGCTCGGCTTTGCGCGCCAGATGTTCCCGAAGCTGAAGATCGACGAGAGCCGGCTCGACCGCTGGATGGGGCATCGCCCCTCGACGCCGGACGGATTGCCCTGCATCGGCGTCTCCTCCGGCAGCGCCGATGTCTTCCATTGCTTCGGCCATTCCCATACCGGGTTGATCCAGGCGCCCAGTTCGGGCCGGCTGGTGGCGGCCCTGGTGGCTGGCGCTGCGCCGCCCTTCGATTTGGCGCCGTTCTCGGCAGGAAGGTTTCGTTGATGAGCGACGATCTGCTTTATCTTTCCCGGCGCGAGGTACGCGCCCTCGACATCGCGCCCGGTGAGGTCCGCGAGGCGGTTCTCCAGGCCTTCCGCGATCATGCCGCCGGCCTCAATCTCAGCCTGCCGAAGAAATCGCTGGATCTCGGCCCGGGACATGGCTTCCAGGCGATGTCGGCGGCTTCCTCGGCGGAGGCGATCGCTACGGTGAAATGGGTGGCGATGGCCCCCGTCGCAGCCGGCAGCGCGGCGCCGGGCATCAGCGCACTGATCTGCGTCAACGACTACGCCACCGGCGTGCCGCTCGCCGTTCTCGACGGCGACGAGATCACTCTGATCCGCACTGCGGCGATGTCGGCGGCGGCGGCCTCCTTTCTCACCCCGGCGCAACCGCGCACCATCGGCTTTGTCGGCTGCGGCTTGCAGGCCCATGCCCATCTCGCCGCCTTCCTCGATCTCTATCCCGGCCTGACGACGGTGCTGGCGCTGAGCCGCAGCCGCGCCTCGGCCGAGCGGCTCGCCGAGGCGGCGACCGCACGCGGGCTCTCCACCGAGATCGTCAGCGATGCCGATGATCTCCTCGCGCGCTCCGACATCGTCATCTCGATGGTGCCGGGCGCGCCGGGGCTGAAGCCGTTTCTCGATGCCGGCCGCATGCCGGCTGCGTCCTTCGCCGCTGCTGTCGACATCGGCCGGAGCTGGCGGCCCGAGACCCTGCCGGCCTTCGATTTCCTCGCGACCGACAGCCTGGCCCAGTCCACGGCGCCCTATGACGTCAACTCGCAGCCGGTCGAGACCGTCCGCTTCCAGGACGACCTGATCCGGATCGCGGCGCGCGGCGTCGTGCTGGAGCAGCCCGCCCGCAGGATGTTCTGCTTCCGCGGCTTTGCGCTGGCCGATCTCGCTCTGGCCGGGCTGGTCGTGCGCAAGGCGCGCGAAGCCGGCGCTGGAACGAGACTCGAGCGATGATCCTGACTGGCCTCAGCGCGATCCTCAACGTCGAGGACGCGCGCCGCGCCGCGCGGCGGCGCCTGCCGCGCGGCCTGTTCGAATATATCGACCGCGGCGCCGAGGATGAGCTTTCGATCGCCGGCAACCGGCAGGGCCTCGATGCGGTGCGGCTGGCACCCTCCATTCTCGTCGATGTCTCGCAGCGCACGCAGGTAGCCGAGGTGCTGGGCCGCAAGCAGCCGAGCCCGCTGGTCATCGCACCGACGGCGGTGGCGGGGCTGGTCTGGCGCGACGGCGAGATCGCCCTGGCGCGGGCATCGGCCGCTGCCGGCATTCCGTTCTGCGTCTCGACCCAGTCGATCACCTCGATCGAGCGCATCGCCGCTGAATCCGGTGCCGAGCTCTGGTTCCAGCTCTATGTCTGGAAGAACCGCGAGCGCATGCTGGCGCTGCTCGACCGCGCCTGGGCCGCCGGCGCGCGCACCCTGGTGCTGACGGTCGACACCGCGGTCGGGCCCAACCGCGAATATAATCTCCGCAACGGCTTCGGCATCCCGCTCAAGCCCTCGCTGCGCGCCGGCATCGACCTGATGCTGCATCCGCGCTGGACGGTCGATGTCCTGCTGCGCTCGCTCGTCTCTTCCGGCGTGCCGACCTATGCCCATTACCCGGATGAGTTCCGCACCCAGCTCGGCCGCGTCTCGCTCTCCGACGAGATGAGCCTGGCGACGGATGTGAGCTGGGAGGATGTCGCGCTGCTGCGCCGGCGCTGGCAGGGCAAGCTGGTGCTCAAGGGCGTGCTGCGCGTCGACGATGCCCGCAAGGCGGCCGAGCATGGCGCCGACGCGATCGTCGTCTCCAATCACGGGGCTCGTAATCTCGATTGCGCGCCGGGGCCGGTCGAGGTCCTGCCGGCGATCGCCGAGGCGGTGGGTGGTCGCCTCGCCATCCTCGCCGATAGCGGCGTCCGGCGCGGCGCCGATATCGCCCGCTTCCTGGCGCTCGGCGCGTCCGGCGTGCTGATAGGGCGGGCGACGCTCTATGGCGTGGCGATCGCCGGCGAGGCCGGGGCGAGCCGGGTTCTCGAACTGCTGGGCAGCGAGCTCTCCACGACCATGGGCATGCTCGGCGCCAGGACGCTGGCCGACCTGCCGGGCTGTCTCGGCCCTCTGCCGGCATAGAGAAGGGCCGGCGGCTCAGAGCTGCGATTCGATCGGCAGCAGCCCGATGACCCTTGCCGCCAGGCGCCGCCCCAGGCTCGCCCCCGGTTCCGAGCGCAGCTTGCGGGGGCCGCCTGCGGAGGCGTCGCTCCAGGCGAGGCGGCCGCCC
>NZ_JAKFED010000044.1:0-24186 GCF_036675845.1 Allobosea sp.
CCCGCCGCGTCGCCGCAGAACTTGCTGGGCGGAACTTGCCGGGCAGAACTTCCCGGAACGGAGCGGCTGTCGGGACATCGATGGAAAGCGTTTCAGGGACCGGCGCGATCTGGGCGACGCGGCTGCTGCTGCTGCTCGCCGTCTTCTGCCTCGCGCTCGCGCCGCCGCTCGCCTGGGCGGCGCCGGCCCCGCTGCCGAAGCGGCCGGCACTGGCCGCCAGCTTCGCCCGCGCCTGCACCATCGCCCTGCCCGAGACGCCGCCCCTCTTCGGCAGCAACGGCGCCTCGGCCTCCAAGGAGGACGAGCCGGACGCCGAAGACGAGGCCGACGACGATGATGATGATGATGATGACGATGGCGATCCGCCGGAGCGCGGCCTGATCCTGCCCGGCTCCGGCACCTGCCTGTCGCTCAGCGGCACGGTCAGCGCCGGCCTGCAGCGCGACAGCTACAAGGTCTCGCGCAACAGCCCGCCCGCGCCTTCGGCCACCACCACCTTCCCGACCAGCGCCGCCTTCCGCATCGCGACCTCGCATGAGCTGGCCTCGGGCCTGCGCGTCGGCTCCGCCTTCGGCTTCACGCTCAACAGCCCGGTAGACGGCGTCAGCGAAACCACGCTTGACGAGGCGACGATCCTGATCGGCCCCTGGACCTTCGGGCTCGACACCTCGCGCTTCTCTTTCTGGACCGGCGACGAATTCATCTTCTCGACGCGCGCGCCCTCCCGCACCGTCGGCCTCATCGCGCTGGAACTGCCGCTGACCGCGAGCTGGACGGCAACGCTCTCCCTCGAGGACACGGCCCTAGGCAACGGCTCCGCCACCAACACGGCCAGCGGCGCAACGACCACACCCTCCGTGACCTCCCTCGGCCCCGGCCGCTCCTTCCCGGACGGCGTGGCGCGGCTGGTCTACGAAGCCGGCGACTGGACCGTTCACGGCGCGCTCGCCTTGCGCGAGGCGCCCAGCAGCTCCTCACGGCTCGGCCGCGCCGGCATTCTCGGCGTGACCTATGAAAGCGAACTCTTCGGCGCGACGAGCAGCCTCACGGCGCAGATCGCCGGCGGCATCGACGCCGCGCCCTATATCGGCTCGCAGCTCGACGGGCGCCTGGTCAATCGCGTGCTGCTCGGCACCGACCCGACGCGCGGCTTCTCGGCGCTGGTCTCGACAAGGCGCGAATGGACCGACGAGATCGCGACCAACGCCTTCATCAGCCGCTACTGGCTGGCAGTGCCGCTCGCCGGGCAGGTTCGCGGCGAGATCAGGATCGACCGGGTCGCCGCGAACCTGGTCTGGACCCCGGTCGAGGGCTTCAAGGCGGGCATCGAGAGCTCGGTCGCCTGGGCGAGGATCGCGCTCAGCGGCCGCGAGATCCAGGCCGGGCTGGCCGGCCGGCAGATCTCGACCCAGCTTTTCGTCGAGCGCAGCTTCTGAGAGCGGGGCGTCTCCGCGGACGCGCCCGGCCAGACGGCAACCGAGGGCCGGCGGCAGCACTCACGCGGCGGTCGTGGCACCCCGCTTCTGGTACGCCGCCGCAAGGCCGCTCAAGACGATGACGACCGCTCCGATCAGCGTCCAGACATCCGGCACATTGCCGAAGAGCACCAAGCCGAACAGCGCCGCCCAGATCAGCTGGCTATAGGCGTAAGGCGCAAGATCGTTCGCCGAGGCGAAGCGGACGGCCAGGATGATCAGCAATTGCGCCGCCGCGAAGAAGATCGCCGTCATCAGGCCGAAGCCGATCTCGCGCCAGCCGAGCGCCACGAATGAGAAGGGCAGCAGCGCTGTGCAGACGATGAGCCCGACGACCGCGGAATAGGCGAGCGTCAGCAGCGGGCCGTCGCTCTGCATCTTCCGAGCCATCACGAAAGCAAAGGCCCATGAGGCTGCCGAGATCACCGGGAAGATCAGCGCGGGATGAAAGCCGCTCGAGCCGGGCCGAACGATGATCAGCACGCCGATGAGGCCGAGACAGACCGCCGCCCATTGCCGGGCGCGCGCGACCTCGCCGAGCAACGGCACCGACAGCAGGATCACCAGCAGCGGCGCGACGAAGAACACCGCCGTCGCCTGGGCCAGCGGCAGGAACTGCATCCCGGCGATGAAGCCGAACCCAGAGCCGAGCAGGCCGAAGCCGCGCATGACCTGTAGGAACGGCTGACGCGAGCGCAGGCCCGCGCCCCCTGCGGCGCGCAATGCGATCAACACCGCCAGAGGCGCGAACACGACGAAACGGATCCACATGATCTGTACCGTCGGCACCGTGGCTGCGAGCAGCTTGGAAGCGGCATCGGAGGCGGCAAGGCAGGCGATCCCGCCCAGCATCAAGAGGATGCCGCGAAACAGATGTCGAGGGGGCGGCGGGCTGGCCATGACCGGCATCTAGCCGAAGCCGCTCATCGCCGTTCCTTTGCGCAGAGCCGAGCGCCATGCGCCATGCACAGGTCGGGGCGATCATCGCCCCGACTTATAACAGCGGCGTTCGAGGCTAACCTTCGTCATTGCGAGCGCAGCGAAGCAATCCAGAGCGGCAGCGCTCGACGTCCCCTTGAATTGCTTCGCTGCGCTCGCAATGACGCAATGGCGTAACGGCCGATCGGCATTACTCCTGCGAGTGGCCTCCCCGCTCCTCCCGGAGCTTCTCCCAATATTCCAGCCGCTTCCTGATCTCGCGCTCGAAGCCGCGTTCCGGCGGGTCGTAGAAGAGCTGCCTGCCGAGCGCGTCGGGCCAGTAGTTCTGGCCGGAGAAGGCGTCGGGTGCGTCATGGTCATAGGAATAATCGGCGCCGTAGCCCTCTTCCTTCATCAGCTTGGTCGGCGCGTTCAGGATGGTCTTGGGCGGCGTCAGCGAGCCTGCCTGCTTGGCGGTGCGCATCGCCGCCTTGTAGGCCATGTAGGCGGCGTTCGATTTCGGCGCGGTGGCGAGGTAGATCACGGTGTTGGCGAGCGCCAGTTCCCCTTCCGGCGAGCCGAGCTGCTCATAGGTCTCGGCCGCGGCGCGGGCATGGACCAGCGCCTGCGGGTCGGCGAGGCCGATATCCTCGACCGCCATCCGGACCAGCCGCCGCGCCAGGAAGCGCGGATCCTCGCCGGCATCGAGCATGCGGGCGAAATAGTAGAGCGCCGCATCCGGATCGGAGCCGCGGATCGTCTTGTGCAGCGCCGAGATCAGGTTGTAGTGGCCGTCCTGCGCCTTGTCGTAGATCGGCGCACGCCGCTGGATCACCTCGGAGAGCCCGGCCTCGTCGAAGACCTCGTCCGGCTTGGCGGCGCGCCAGATTTCCTCGGCCAGCGTCAGCACCGCCCGCCCGTCGCCATCGGCGAAGCGGGCGAGCGCCTGGCGCGCCGCCGGCGTCAGCGGCAGTTCGCGGTTCTCCAGCACCTCGGCCCGGCCGAGCAGGAAGAGCAGCGCGCCCTCGTCCAGCGCCTTGAAGGTGAGCACCCGCGCCCGCGACAGCAAAGCGGCGTTGAGCGCGAAGGACGGGTTCTCGGTGGTGGCGCCGACCAGGGTGATCGTGCCGTCCTCCATCACCGGCAGGAAGGCGTCCTGCTGGGCCCGGTTGAAGCGATGGATCTCGTCGACGAAGAGCAGGGTGCCCTTGCCGCCGAGCCTGTGCCCGCGCGCCGAATCGAAGACCTTCTTCAGGTCGGCGACGCCGGAGAAGATCGCGCTGATCTGCTCGAAGCCGAGATCGACCATGCCGGCAAGCAGCCGCGCCACCGTGGTCTTGCCGGTGCCGGGCGGGCCCCAGAAGATCAGGCTGCCGAGCGAGCGCGAGGCGACGAGCCGCGACAGCACCCCGTCCGGCCCGGTCAGGTGCTCCTGTCCCGCGACCTCGCCGAAGGTGGTCGGCCGCAGCCGGTCGGCCAGCGGTCGCGGGCCTGACTTGTCGAGGCCGGAGGCGGCGAAGAGATCGCTCATCGTGACAACACGTCATGCTCGGGCCTGCCCCGAGCATCTCTTGCGGGAGATTCCCGGGCCTGCGCTTCACTTCGCCCGAGAATGACGCAGGCGCGCGGCACCGCCCTCACCCGCCGAAGGTCGAGGTCACGGTCGTGCCGCCGCGCGAGATCGTCACCTCCCAGGCGCGCTTGCGCTCGCGCGTCGCGGTCTCGACCTCGCGCGAGGTCGCGATGCGCTCGCCATTGATGGCGAGGATCAGATCGCCCTTCTTGAAGCCGACGCGGGCCGAGGCGCTGCCCTCCTCGATCGCGCCGATGACGACCCCGTCGGCGGCGAGGTCGATCGAGAGCTCTTCCGCCAGCGCCGGCGAGAGGTTCATCACGGTCAGGCCGGAAAGCGGCGAGCGGCCGGAAAGCTTCACCGGGTCGCGCGGCCGCGTCTCGGGCGCCGCCGCGAGCTTGATCGGCACGACGATGCGCTTGCCGGCGCGCAGGACGGTGAGCGAGGTCACGCCGCCGAGCGGCCGCGTGGCGAAGCGGTAGCCGAAGCTCTCGGGATCGTCGACGGCGACACCGTCGACGGCCAGGATCACATCCGAGCGCTTGAGGCCGCCTTCCGCCGCCGGGCTCTTCTCGACCACGCTGGCGACGACGGAGCCGGCCGGGCGGTCGAGACCGAGCCCGTCGGCGACATCGGCGGTCAGCACCTGCAGGCGCGCCCCGAACCAGGGCCGGCGCACCGTCGTCGCCCCGGCCTTGGCGCTCGCCACGACGACGCCGACCATGGACGAGGGGATGGCGAAGCCGATGCCGACGCTGCCGCCGGAGCGCGAGAAGATCGCGGTGTTGATGCCGACCAGCTGGCCGTGGATGTCGACGAGGGCGCCGCCGGAATTGCCGGGATTGATCGCCGCATCGGTCTGGATGAAGGACTGCGCGTCGCCGACGCCGACCTGGGTGCGCGCCAGCGCCGAGATGATGCCCTGCGTCACGGTCTGGCCGACACCGAACGGATTGCCGATCGCGAGCGCAAGGTCGCCGATCTCGACCTTGTCGGAATCGGCCAGCTCCAGGGAGCTCAGATCCTTGGCCTTGATCCGCAGCACGGCGAGATCGGTGCGCGGGTCGCGCAGCAGGATCGTCGCCTCGAATTCGCGCTTGTCGGCGAGCGCGACCTTGACCTCGCTCATCCCCTCGATGACGTGGTTGTTGGTGACGATCAGCCCGCCGGCGTCGACGATCACGCCGGAGCCGAGCGAGCGCTGCACCTGCTCGCGCGGCACGCCGAAGCCGCCATCGCCGAAGAAGCGGCGGAAGAACGGATCGTCCATGAACGGGTTCTGCGGCCGGCGCTCGATGCGCGCGCCATAGACATTGACCACGGAGGGCGCCGTCTTCTTGACCACCGGCGCAAAGGACAGGGCGACCTGCTGGCGCGTCTCCGGCACAGAGCGCTCCTGGGCCAAGGCGGGCGCGGCAGAACCGCCGGCCAGCATGGTCGAGGCGAGGAGCGCGGCAGCGAGGAGCGCACCGGGAAACCTGATGCGACCGGGCATGCCGGAACCTTTCACGAAATGAATCGACAGCACTTGCGTTTCCATTGGCGCGTTATCGAAGAAAATACATGGACCGGCAAATTCCGCACCGCCCTGAGCGGCCCGCCTCGGGCGAAGGCAGCATGCCGTTCGACCTGCCGGGGAACCCCCCGGCGCGAGCCTCATGCATAATGTTTAGGCCAGCCAAAGCTGCCTCGTCGAGGCCAATCGACGCGCGGCTCATGCGCCAGAAGGCGAACGCTGCGATATCGCCGAAACCTATGGCCGGATCGTGGTCGATCCGGCCAACCCGATCTGCGCCCGTCGGCATGAAAAAGGGGCGGCAGAAACCGCCCCTTCGCGTTCCGGCGCGCCGGTCGTCTTCAGGTCACGAAGAAGCTCTGCGTGCCATGGGCCTCGATCGCCTCGGCGAGGCGGCTCAGCGCATGAACATAGGCGGCGGTGCGCATCGAGATGCGCTTCTGCTGCGAGACGCCCCAGATCGCCCGTCCCTCGCGCTCCATGATGGTCCGCAGGCGATCATGGATTTCCTCGAGCGGCCAGTAGAAGCCCTGCCGGTTCTGCACCCATTCGAAATAGGAGACGGTGACGCCGCCGGCATTGGCGAGGATGTCCGGCAGGACGACGACGTCGCGCTTTTCGAGGATGGCGTCGGCCTCGCTGGTGACCGGGCCGTTGGCGAGTTCCAGGATGATCCGTGCCTTGACGCTGTCGGCATTGCCCTCATGGATCATGTTCTCCAGCGCCGCCGGGACCAAGAGGTCGCAGTCGACGCCGATCAGCGCTTCCGGGTCGAGCTTCTCATGGCCGCCTGCGCCCGCGGTGGCGAGCACCGACTTGCCGCTCGCCTTGGCCGAGAGCAGCGCGCCGATATCGAGCCCGCCCGGCGCCAGCACGGCACCTTCCGAATCCGACACGGCGACGATCCTGTGCCCGTCCGCCGCGAGCAGGCGCGCGATGTACTGGCCGGCATTGCCGAAGCCCTGGACCGCGACGCGCATGCCGTCGCCGAGCCCCAGCTCGCCGGCGAGATGGCGCACAAGATAATAGCCGCCCCGCGCCGTCGCATCGCTGCGGCCGAGCGAGCCGCCGAGCGCGATCGGCTTGCCGGTGATCACGGCCGGCACCGCCTGGCCGACGATCTGGGCGTATTCGTCCGCCATCCAGCCCATGATCATCGCGTTGGTATAGACGTCCGGCGCCGGAATATCGCGATCGGGGCCGATGGTGCGCGCGAACGCCTGGATATAGGCGCGCGCCAGCCGCTCGAGCTCGGCCTTCGACAGCAGCCGGGGATCGACCTGGACCGCGCCCTTGCCGCCGCCATAGGGCAGGTTCATCACGGCGCATTTGAAGGTCATCCAGAAGGCCAGCGTCTCGACCTCGTCGATGGTCGAGGACGGATGGAAGCGGATGCCGCCCTTGGTCGGGCCGCGCGTGTCGTCATAGCGGCAGCGCCAGGCCAGGAACGATTTCCGCGAGCCGTCATCCATGCGGATCATCAGCCGCGCCTTGGTGGTCTCGCGCGCGAATTTGAGCTTCTCGATCACGTCCGGGTCGATATTGAGGTGCCTGGCCGCATCGTCCAGGCGGACGAGCGCGTGATCGAGAAGACTGTCTTCTGACATCGAATTTTCCTGTTGCGTGATCGCAGAACAGGCAATCGCTTAATCAGAAGGCAAAGTCGCGACAAGCAACGGCGGCGCAGGTCGGGTGGTTGGAAATTGCAGCGGCAACCTGCCGCATCCGCAGGCAACGACCGCGCCGCCGCTGCGTCACCTTGCGGTCGGCAGGATGCGGTACTTTCCGACCTCCCCGGACTTCCGGCGGCATGACGCCGGAGGAAATCAGCGCGCGCCGCCGCAATCCGGCTCCGGCAAAAGAAAAAGGGCGGCCCGGAGGCCGCCCTTTGAAAACCTGCAGAAGCTGGCCTGCTCAGGCCGCCTGCTCGTCCTCGGCCGTGAACACCGGGCCGGAATCCTTGCCCTTGGCGTCGACGTCGCGATCGACGAACTCGATCACCGCGAGCGGGGCGTTGTCGCCGAAGCGGAAGCCCGCCTTCATGATGCGCAGATAGCCGCCATTGCGCTCCTTGTAGCGCGGGCCGAGCACTGCGAAGAGCTTGCCGACCAGGGCGACGTCCTTGATCTGCGCGATCGCCTGGCGGCGGGCATGCAGGTCGCCGCGCTTGGCGAGCGTCACCAGCTTCTCGACGACCGGACGCAGGTCCTTGGCCTTCGGCAGCGTGGTGGTGATCTGCTCGTGCTTGATCAGGGCCTGGGACATGTTGGCGAACATCGCCTGGCGATGCTCGGCCGTGCGGTTGAAACGACGGCCGCGGAAACCGTGACGCATGATTGGCTCCTTCGTTGCTTACGGCCGCCGTGCCACGGTACGGCCGTTCTTTATGCTCCGGCACTCATTGCGCCGGGCGGGAATGGCGCGGGAGGTCGTCCCGCGCCGGGGTCTCAGTAGTGCTCCTCGAAGCGCTTCGCCAGCTCTTCGATGTTCTCCGGCGGCCAGCCGGTGACGTCCATGCCGAGATGGAGGCCCATGGTGGCGAGCACTTCCTTGATCTCGTTCAGCGACTTGCGGCCGAAGTTCGGGGTGCGCAGCATCTCGCCCTCCGACTTCTGGATCAGGTCGCCGATATAGACGATGTTGTCGTTCTTCAGGCAGTTCGCCGAGCGCACCGAAAGCTCGAGCTCGTCGACCTTCTTGAGCAAAGCCGGGTTGAACGGAAGCTGCGGAGCGGTCGAGACGGCCTCTTCCTTGCGCGGCTCCTCGAAGGTGATGAAGACGGCGAGCTGGTCCTGCAGGATGCGGGCGGCGAGCGCCAGCGCGTCCTCAGGCGAAACCGAGCCATTGGTCTCGATCTGCATGGTCAGCATGTCGCGGTCGAGGTTCTGGCCCTCGCGGGTGTTCTCGACGCGGTAGGAGACCTTCTTCACCGGCGAGTACAGGCTGTCGACCGGGATCAGGCCGATCGGCGCATCCTCGGGACGGTTCTGCTCGGCCGGGACATAGCCCTTGCCGGTGTTGACCGTGAACTCCATGCGGATCTCGGCGCCGTCGTCCAGCGTGCAGAGCGCCAGCTCGGGGTTGAGGATCTGCACGTCGCCGACGGTGTTGATGTCGCCGGCGGTGACGATGCCCGGGCCGGTCTTGCGCAGGGTCATGCGCTTGGGGCCCTCGCCCTGCATCTTCAGCGCGACGGCCTTGATGTTGAGGACGATGTCGGTGACGTCCTCGCGGACACCCGGGATCGAGGAGAACTCATGCAGCACGCCGTCGATCTGGACGGCGGTGACTGCCGCGCCCTGGAGCGAGGAGAGCAGCACGCGACGCAGCGCGTTGCCGAGCGTCATGCCGAAGCCACGCTCCAGCGGACGCGCGATCACGGTGGCCTGACGCTTGGGGTCGTCCCCGACCTTGACTTCGAGCTTGTTCGGCTTGGACAGGTCTTGCCAGTTCTTGCTGATCACGAGCGCACTCCTGGTGCTTCAAATCCATGGCGGCGGCGGGCCGCCCCGTACCGGCACCCGCCCTTGCGGGTGCCGCAATCCGATCCGCGGCTCAGACGCGACGACGCTTGCGCGGCCGGCAGCCATTGTGCGGGATCGGCGTCACGTCGCGGATCGAGGTGACGGTGAAGCCGGCGGCCTGCAGCGCACGCAGCGCCGATTCACGGCCCGAACCCGGACCGGTGACCTCGACCTCGAGGGTGCGCATGCCGTGCTCGGCAGCCTTGCGGGCGGCGTCCTCGGCGGCGACCTGCGCGGCATAAGGGGTCGACTTGCGCGAGCCCTTGAAGCCCATCGTGCCGGCAGACGACCACGAGATCGTGTTGCCCTGCGCGTCGGTGATGGTGATCATGGTGTTGTTGAACGAGGCGTTCACATGGGCGACGCCGGAGACGATGTTCTTGCGTTCGCGACGGCGGACGCGTTGGGCTTCCTTGGCCATGGTCTTTCTTTCATCCTTCAGGCGCGCCCGTCATGCCAGGCGCTGGGGAGAGTACTCTGCGCGTCATGGCCGGGCTTGACCCGGCCATCTCTTGCAGGAGAAGGCGCCGGCGGCGCCCTCGTAACGAGATGGTCGGGTCAAGCCCGACCATGACATTCGGCTCAGCCGAACGTCACTTCTTCTTGCCGGCGATCGGCTTCGCCTTGCCCTTGCGGGTGCGGGCGTTGGTGTGCGTGCGCTGGCCGCGGACCGGCAGCGAGCGGCGATGGCGCAGGCCGCGATAGCAGCCGAGGTCCATCAGGCGCTTGATGTTCATCGTGACCTCGCGGCGCAGATCGCCCTCGACGAGGTAGTCGCGGTCGATCGTCTCGCGGATCTGCAGGACTTCGGCGTCGGTCAGCTGGTTGACCCGGCGCTCGGCGGCGATGCCGACCTTGGTGCAGATCTCCTGCGCCTTGGAGGCGCCGATGCCGTGAATGTACTGCAAGCCGATGACGACGCGCTTGCCGGTCGGAATGTTGACGCCCGCGATACGAGCCATGTTCTCATCTCTCCATGTCGGCCGCAGCGCCCAATGGCGCCTGCGGCGGTGATAAGAACCCCGCGCCGGTGGAGGCCGGCCCTTGCGAGGCGTTGAACCTGTTCCATACAAGAACGCGACACCGCCCCTTCTCGCGAAGGCGTCGGCATCGCTCTCATGAAACCGGATGGCCGGCTGTTAGTCGCTTAGCGCCGGGCTGTCAAGCCGGGCGGCCACACAGAGCGCTCGCTTCCGGTTAAAGCCACCCCGATTGTCCTCGCCGCGTCATCCTGGGCGACCGCAGGTCGTCCCAGGATCCATCATAGAGCGCCGTCGTTCCCCATAATGGATCCCGGAGCTGCGCGGCTTCGCCGCTTGTCCAGGATGACGGCGAATATGATCGAGCCGCACGGCAACGCAAATCAACGAGCTATCGGCCTGAAACGATCGCCCCCGCCCCTGCCCCGTCACTTCTTGACGAGGCTGCACTTGCTCTCCGAGAGCGGCGCGATGATCTCGGCCGCCGGGATCTTGCGCACGATCTTGAAATAATCCCATGGCGCCTTCGACTCGGCAGGCGCCTTCACCTCGACCAGCATCATGTCGTTCATCAGGCGGCCATCGGCGCGGATCCTGGCGCCCGGCGCGAAGAAATCGTCGACCGCCGTCTCCTTCATCTTCGCTGCGACGGCCGGGCCGGCCGCGGTTCCGGCCGCCTTCACGGCCCGCAGATAGTGCAGCACCGAGGAATAGACGCTGGCCTGGATCATGCCGGGCATCTGCTTCATCCGGGCGGCGTAGCGGTCGGCCCATTCGCGACTGGCCTTGTCGCGATCATGGTAGAAGGCGGTGGTGGTGATCAGCCCCTTGGCCTTGTCGAGGCCGAGCCCGTGCACGTCGCTGAGCACGACCACCATGGCCGCGAGCTTCTGGCCGGCATCGACCAGGCCGAACTCGCCCGACTGCTTGACCGAGTTGATCGTGTCCGTGCCGGCATTGGCGAAGGCGACGATCTTGGCCTTCGAGGCCTGCGCCTGCAGCAGGAAGGACGAGAAATCGGCCGTGCCGAGCGGGTGCCGGACGGTGCCCAGCGTCTTGCCGCCATTGGCGGCGACGATCGACTGGATATCGGCGGTGAGCTGGTGGCCGAAGGCGTAGTCGGCGGCGATGATGAACCAGCTGTCGCCGCCCTCGCGCAGCACCGAGAGCGCCGTGCCCTTGGCGGAGGTTGCGGTATCGAAGGTCCACATGAAGCCGGTGTCGAGGCAGTCCTCGTTGAACAGCCGGGTCGTCGCCGGCCCGTTGAAGAGCGCCACCTTCTGGCGCTCCTTGGCCAGGCCCGCCACCGCCAGGGCGACCGCGGAGTTGGTCAGGTCGGCGATCGCGGTCACGCCGTCGACATCGTACCAGCGCCGCGCCAGGCCGGCGCCGACATCGGGCTTGTTCTGATGGTCGGCCGCGACGAGCTCGATCGGCTTGCCGAGCACGCTGCCGCCGAAATCCTCGATCGCCATGCGGGCGGCCTCGACTGAGCCGAGCCCGCCGAACTCGGCATAATTGCCCGATTGGTCGTTGAGGATGCCGATCTTGACGGCGTCCTGCGCCTGCGCGGCCGGGGCGACCGCCAGCAAGGCGATCGCCAGAAGCGAAACCAACGGCTTCATTGCGTCTTCTCCCTGTCCGGGCCGGTCCGGCCTCGAGGACCATGCGAAACGCCATGGCTCGAAACGTCGCCGCGCCGCTTGTCGGCCGCTCCGGGCCGCCGATGAGTTCAGTGGCGCGGCAGGGATGAGTCAATCGCGCGGGCTGCGCGGGAAAGCAGGGCGGCGTTGCCGCAAATGCGCACCGGCCTCGCGCTCGCCGCCGACTGTAGATCAATAGCGCTGAAGGCGCGCCGCAGGGCCTCTTCGACCTCCTCGCGCCGCGCTTCGGCGGGTGTCAGCGCTTGCGTACGAACTCCGTGCGCAGCACCAGCCCCTTGATGCTCTCGTGCCGGCAGTCGATCTCCTCGGGATTGTCCGTCAGCCGGATCGACCTGATCACCGTGCCCTGCTTCAGCGTCTGGTTGGCGCCCTTGACCTTGAGGTCCTTGATCAGCGTCACCGCATCGCCATCGGCCAGGATGTTGCCGGCGGCATCGCGGACCTCGGGCTTGAGCGCCGCGGCCGCTGCCGTCTCCGAAGCCGGGCGCCACTCGCCGGTCGTCTCGTCATAGACATAGTCGTCATCGCCATCGGCCATGGACCAGCCCCACCGCAAGAAAAAAGCCGCGCGGCGAGCACCGCGCGGCATCTGAACATCGATCGGGCCGGGTCTCAGCCCGTCAGCGCGGTCTCGATCGCGGAGGTCACGGCATCGATCGGCTGCATGCCGTCGATCGGCGTGAGCTGGCCGCGCTTCTCGTAATAGGGCGCGACGATCGCCGTATCGCGGTTATAGGCCTCGAGCCGGGTCTTGAAGACTTCCGGGTCGTCGTCCTTGCGGACCGGCTGGCCGGCGGCCTTGGCGTCTTCCGCCCGCCTGACGATGCGGTCCACCAGCTTGCTCTGGTCGACCTTGAGCTCCAGCACCTTGTCGAGCTTCAGCCCCTTCGAGGCGAGCATCACGTCGAGCGCCTCGGCCTGCGCCAGCGTCCGCGGAAAGCCGTCGAGGATGAAGCCCTTCTTCGCGTCCGGCTCCTCGATCCGCTCGGCGACGATGCCGATGACGATATCGTCCGAGACCAGCCCGCCGGCATCCATCACCGTCCTGGCCTTGACGCCGACCGGCGTGCCCGCCGCGACGGCGGCGCGCAGCATGTCGCCGGTGGATAGCTGTGGAATGCCGTGCTTCTCGACGATACGGGTCGCCTGAGTGCCCTTCCCCGCCCCCGGCGGCCCCAGGAAGATGAGTCTCATCAGCGCTTGGCTCCCCGCAGCTTCGCCTTCTTGACCAGCCCTTCATACTGATGGGCCAGCAGATGCCCGTGAACCTGCGCCACGGTATCCATCGTCACCGTCACCACGATGAGCAGCGACGTGCCGCCCAGCAGGATGATCGGAATCTGGGCGTAAACGATCATCATCTCCGGGATAAGGCAGACGATAGTCAAATACGCCGCGCCGAGCACCGTGATGCGGGTCAGCACCCGGTCGATATGCTCCGCGGTGCGCTCGCCCGGGCGGATGCCGGGCATGAAGCCGCCATGCTTCTTGAGATTGTCCGCCGTCTCGACCGGATTGAACACGATCGCGGTGTAGAAGAAGCAGAAGAAGATGATCAGCGCCGCATAGAGGATCATGAACAGCGGCCGGCCATGCGCGAGATAGGTCGCGATGGTCGACAGGATGCCCGTGCCGCCAGAGGCTTGGCTGAAGCTCGCGATCGTCGTCGGCAGCAGCAGCAGCGACGAGGCGAAGATCGGCGGGATGACGCCGGCGGTGTTGAGCTTCAGCGGCAGGAACGAGGTCTGGCCCTCATACATGCGGTTGCCGACCTGGCGCTTCGGATAGTTGATCAGGAGCCGGCGCTGGGCCCGCTCGACGAAGACGACGAAGGCGATGACGACGACCGCCATGGCCAGCACCGCCAGCAGCAGGCCGGTCGAGATCGCGCCCTGGCGGCCGAGCTCGAGGGTCTGGGCAAGCTGGGCCGGGAACTCGGCGATGATGCCGGCGAAGATGATGATCGAGGTGCCGTTGCCGATGCCGCGGCTGGTGATCTGCTCACCCAGCCAGAGCAGGAACATCGTACCGCCGACCAGGGTGATCGTGGTCGAGACCAGGAAAAACGGCCCCGGCTCCAGCACCAGATTGCCCGAGCCCTGCAGGCCGACAGCGATGGCCCAGGCCTGGAACAGCGCCAGAACGAGGGTCAGGTAGCGGGTGTACTGGTTCAGGATCTTGCGGCCCTGCTCGCCTTCCTTCTTCAGCGCCTCGAAGGTCGGCACCACGCTGGACAGCAGCTGCACGATGATCGACGCGGAGATGTAGGGCATGATGTTCAGCGCGAAGATCGCCAGCCGGCCGACCGCGCCGCCCGAGAACATGTTGAACATGCCGAGCACGCCCGACTGGGTCTGCTTGAACAGGTCGGCCACGGCTTCCGGGTTCATGCCCGGCAGCGGGATATAGGTCCCGAGCCGGAAGACGATCAGCGCCCCCAGCGTGAACCAGATCCGCTTCTTCAGCTCGTCCGCCTTGGCGAAGGCGGCGAAGTTCAGGTTTGAAGCAAGCTGTTCAGCCGCCGATGCCATGCGTCCGGTCCTTCGGTGATAGTCAGACAGTCGAACGGCGGCCAGGGCTTCAGGCCCGGCCGCCGTTCGCGTTCAGTCATGTAAGCGTAGCGGTCACGCCTGTGAAGCGGCAGCCGTCAGGATCTTGACCGAACCGCCGGCCTTCTCGATCGCCTCGACCGCCGACTTGGACGCGCCGGCGACCTCGAAGGCGAGCTTGGTCTTGAGCTCGCCGACGCCGAGGATCTTGACGCCGTCGCGCGCCGCCTTGGTGATCACGCCGGCGGCGACCAGCGCCTCGAGCGTGACCGCGCCCTTGGCGTCGAGCTTGCCGGCCTCGACCGCCTGCTGGATGCGGCCGAGATTGACCTCATTCAGATCGCGGGCGAACAGGTTGTGGAAGCCGCGCTTCGGCAGGCGCCGATAGAGCGGCATCTGGCCGCCTTCGAAGCCCTTGATGGCGACGCCGCCGCGGGAGCTCTGGCCCTTGACGCCACGCCCGCCGGTCTTGCCCTTGCCGGAGCCGATGCCACGGCCGACGCGGATGCGCGACTTGGCCGCGCCTTCGTTGTCACGGATATCAGTGAGTTTCATGTTCGCCCCTCCTCACTTCGCGTCGACGACGCGGACGAGGTGCTTGACCTTCTCGACCATGCCACGCACGGCCGGCGTGTCCTGCAGGGTCGACTGGCGGCGCATCTTGTTGAGGCCGAGACCGATCAGGGTCTGGCGCTGCGAGGCATCGCGGCGGATCGGGCTGCCGGTCTGCTCGACGGTGAGGGTCTTCTCAGCTTTTGCCATCGAACCCTCCTCACGCTTCGGCCGCGGCATCGGTGCCGGCATCGCGACGACGCGTCTGCAGGGCCGAGACCTTGAGCGAACGCCGGGCGGCGACGCTGCGCGGCGAATCCTCGTTCTTCAGCGCGTCGAACGTGGCGCGCACGAGGTTGTACGGGTTCGAGGAGCCGAGCGACTTCGACACCACGTCCTGCATGCCGACCGCCTCGAAGACGGCGCGCATCGGGCCGCCGGCGATGATGCCGGTACCGGCCGGGGCGGCGCGCAGCACGACCTTGCCGGCGCCGTGGCGGCCGTGGACGTCGTGATGGAGCGTGCGGCCTTCGCGCAGCGGGATGCGGACGAGGCCGCGCTTGGCGGCTTCCGTCGCCTTGCGGATCGCCTCGGGCACTTCGCGGGCCTTGCCGTGGCCGAAGCCGACGCGGCCCTTCTGGTCGCCGACGACGACGAGCGCGGCGAAGCCGAAGCGACGCCCGCCCTTCACCACCTTGGCGACGCGGTTGATGTGGACCAGCCGGTCCACGAATTCCGAATCGCGGTCGTCGCGATCCTGACGGTCACGAGGTTCTCTCGCCATGTCATCCTCTTACTTGCGCGGACCGGGCCTGTAAGCCCGCCGCTCGCTCGAGCGCCCCGGACGGGGCGGCCTTAACAATGCGAAGCGCGGAGGGTCGGTCCGACCCTCCGCGTCCCGCGGGTATTGAACGTCAGAAGCTCAGCCCGCCTTCGCGAGCCGCCTCGGCCAGCGCCTTGACGCGGCCATGGTACATATAGGAGCCGCGGTCGAAGACCACTTCCTTGACGCCGGCCTTGAGCGCGCGCTCGGCGATGATCTTGCCGATCGCGGCCGCAGCCTCGACGTTCGCGCCCGACTTGATGTCGGCGCGGATGTCCTTGTCCAGCGACGAGGCGGAAGCGAGCGTCAGGCCCTTCCCGTCGTCGATGACCTGGGCGTAGATCTGCTTGCCGGTGCGGTGCACCGACAGGCGGGCGCGGCCATTGGCGACCGCCTTGATGGCGCGGCGGACACGAGCCCGGCGGCGCGCAGTGTTTTCTGTCTGCTTGCTCATGGCTGGCGTCCTTACTTCTTCTTCCCTTCCTTGCGGAAGATGAATTCGCCGGCATACTTGACGCCCTTGCCCTTGTAGGGCTCGGGGCCGCGATAGTCGCGGATTTCCGCGGCGGTCTGGCCGACGACCTGCTTGTCGATGCCCGAGATCACGATCTCGGTCGGCTTCGGCGTCACGATCGCGACCCCGGCAGGGATCGGATAGTCGATGTCGTGGCTGTAGCCGAGCGAGAGCTTCAGGATCTTGCCGGTGACGGCGGCCTTGTAGCCGACGCCGTTGATCTCGAGCTTCTTCTCGAAGCCGGCGGTGGTGCCGATCACGAGATTGTTGATGCGGGCGCGCGAAGTGCCCCAGAGCGAGCGGGCGCGCTTGCTCTGCGAGCGCGGCTGGACGGCGATGGCGCCGTTGTCCAGCGCGACCGAGACGTCGTCGGGCACCACGAAGGACATCTCGCCCTTCGCACCCTTGATCTTGACCTCCTGGCCCGCGACGTTGGCAGTGACGCCAGCCGGGACCGGAATGGGCTTCTTACCGATACGAGACATTGGATTTCTCCTGATGAGCAGCTGTGCGCGAAAGGTCAGAAGACCTTGCAGAGCACTTCGCCGCCCACGTTCTGCTCGCGGGCAAGGTGATCGGGCATGACACCCTTCGGGGTCGAGATGATGGTCACGCCGAGGCCATCGGCCACGCGCGGCATCGTCTCCACCGAAGAATAGACACGGCGGCCGGGCTTCGAGACCCGAGAGATCGACCGGATCACCGGCAGGCCCTCATGGTACTTGAGCTCGATGTCGAACTCGGTCCGGCCATTGCCGAACTCGGTCTGGGTGTAGCCGCGGATGTAACCCTCGGCCTGGAGCACGTCGAGCACGCGGGCGCGCAGCTTCGAGCCAGGGGTGGAAACGCGGGACTTGCGCCGCATCTGCGCATTGCGGATGCGGGTCAGCATATCTCCGAGCGGATCGATGATCGCCATAACGCTACCTCCTCACCAGCTCGACTTGACGAGGCCGGGAACCAGCCCCTTGTTGCCGAGCTCGCGCAGAGCAACGCGCGACATCTTCAGCTTGCGGTAGAACGCCCGCGGGCGGCCGGTGACTTCGCAGCGGTTGCGCACGCGAATGGCAGCCGAGTTGCGCGGCAGTTCGGCCAGCTTGAGGCGAGCGAGGAAGCGCTCGTCCATGGACTGGCTTTCGTCATTGGCAATCGCGAGAAGACGCGCGCGCTTGCCCGAGAATTTCTTCACGAGCGCCTTGCGGCGGTTGTTGTTCTCGACGGAGCTTTTCTTAGCCATCGATTTCTCCTGGTTTCCGCGTATGAGCGGTGAGGCTCACTGCCGGAACGGGAAGTTGAAGTGCTTGAGCAGGGCGCGAGCCTCGTCGTCCGACTTCGCAGTCGTGCAGACGATCACGTCCATACCCCAGACCTGGTCGACCTTGTCGTAGTTGATCTCGGGGAACACGATGTGCTCCTTGATCCCGAGCGCGAAATTGCCGCGCCCGTCGAACGACTTCGGGTTGAGACCACGGAAGTCGCGCACGCGCGGCAAGGCGATGGTGACGAGCCGGTCGACGAACTCGAACATCTTGGTCTTGCGCAGCGTGACCTTGCAGCCCACCGCCATGTTCTCGCGCAGCTTGAAGCCGGCGATGGCGAGGCGGGACTTGGTGATGACCGGCTTCTGGCCGGCGATCATGGCGAGGTCGGCAGCAGCGTTGTCGACCTTCTTGCGGTCGGCAGTCGCTTCACCGATGCCCATGTTGATGACGACCTTCTCGATGGTCGGCACTTCCATGACGTTCTTGTAGCCGAACTCGGCGATCATCGCCGGGCGGACGACGTCCTCGTAATGCTTCTTCATACGCGGCGTCAGGGCCGCCTGCTGATTCTCAGCCATCGATCAGATCCCCCGAACGCTTGGCGAAACGGACCTTGCGGCCGTCATCGAGCACCTTGAAGCCGACGCGGGTCGGCTTGCCGTCCTTCGGATCGGCGACGGCCAGGTTCGACAGGTCGATCGTGGCCTCCTTGCTGATGATGCCGCCCTCGGACTGGGCCGTGGCCTTGGTGTGCTTCTTGACCAGGTTCACGCCGCGCACGACGGCGCGGCCATCCTTCGGCAGAACCTGGAGGACTTCGCCGTCCTTGCCCTTGTCGCGGCCGGCGAGCACGACGACCTTGTCGCCCTTCTTGATTTTCGCAGCCATTACAGCACCTCGGGAGCGAGCGAAATGATCTTCATGTGGTTCTTGGCGCGCAGCTCGCGCGGAACCGGTCCGAAGATGCGGGTGCCCACCGGCTCCTTCTGGTTGTTGATCAGCACGGCCGCATTGCGGTCGAAGCGAATCACCGAACCGTCGGGGCGCTTGACGTCCTTGGCGGTGCGAACGACGACCGCCTTCATGACGTCGCCCTTCTTCACGCGGCCGCGCGGGATGGCTTCCTTGATGGAGACCACGATAATGTCGCCGATGCGGGCATAGCGCCGCTTCGAGCCGCCGAGAACCTTGATGCACATCACGCGGCGGGCGCCGGAATTGTCGGCAACCTCGAGATTCGTCTGCACCTGGATCATGGCCTTGATCCTTCCATTCCATATCAGCGCGGTTTCCGGACGGGGGCTTTCCGCCCGCCCGGACTACGACTGACGGGGGTCGATCGCCCCCTGGCCTCAAATGACTTTACGCTTTCGGCGCGCCGTCGAGCACAACCCAGCTCTTCAACTTCGAGATGGGCTTCGATTCCTCGATCCAGACCTGCTCACCGATCTTCGCCACCTCGCCCTCGTCGTGGGCGTGGTAGTTTTTCGAGCGGCGAACCGTCTTCTTGAGGAGCGGGTGCGTATACCGCCGCTCCACCTTTACCACAACAGTTTTGTTCTGCTTGTCGCTGACGACGACACCCTGCAGCACGCGCTTCGGCATGGTCTGACTCCTCAGGCGCTCGCGGCGACGGTCTTCGACCGTTGCAGCGTCTTGATGCGGGCGATCTCCTTGCGGACCTCGGTGACGCGCGAGGTGTTCTCGAGCTGACCGGTGGCGCGCTGGAAACGCAGGTTGAACTGCTCCTTCTTCAGCTTCAGGAGCTCGTCCTGGAGCTGGTCCGTGCTCATGACCTTGAGGTCGGACAGGCGTTGCGTAGCTTTCATGTCGCCCTCCTTACTCGGCGATGCGCTGGATGAAGCGGGTCTTGATCGGCAGCTTGGCCGCCCCGAGACGCAGCGCCTCGCGGGCGGTGTCCTCGGCGACGCCGTCGATCTCGAACATGACCCGGCCGGGCTTGACCTTGGCTGCCCAGTACTCGGGCGCGCCCTTGCCCTTGCCCATGCGGACTTCGGTAGGCTTCTTCGACACCGGCACATCCGGGAAAATCCGGATCCAGACGCGGCCGGCGCGCTTCATGGCACGCGTGATCGCGCGGCGAGCCGCTTCGATCTGGCGGGCGGTGACACGCTCCGGCATCAACGCCTTCAGGCCGAACTGGCCGAAATTGAGGTCGGTGCCGCCCTTGGCGACGCCGGAGATGCGTCCCTTGAACTGCTTGCGGAACTTGGTTCGCTTCGGTTGCAACATGGCTCTTCTCGATCAGCCTTACGCGGCATGGTCGCGACGATCGCGACCGCCGGAGCGGCTGCCTTCGTCGGACATGCGCTTGTCCTGGGCCATCGGGTCGTGTTCCAGGATCTCGCCCTTGAAGATCCAGACCTTGATGCCGCACGTACCATAGGTCGTGAAGGCGGTGCCGACCCCGTAGTCGACATCGGCGCGCAGCGTATGCAGCGGCACCCTGCCCTCGCGATACCATTCCAGGCGCGCGATCTCGGCCCCGCCGAGGCGCCCCGAGCAGTTGATGCGGATGCCCTCGGCGCCCAGACGCATGGCCGACTGGACGGCCCGCTTCATGGCGCGACGGAAGGCGACGCGGCGCTCGAGCTGCTGCGC
The DNA here is from genome assembly GCF_036675845.1 of Allobosea sp. Lineage (GTDB taxonomy): Bacteria > Pseudomonadota > Alphaproteobacteria > Rhizobiales > Beijerinckiaceae > Allobosea. The sequence continues at coordinate 19,973 of NZ_JAKFED010000044.1, forward strand.
GATCGAGTCGGCGACCAGGGTCGCGTCGATCTCGGGCTTGCGCACCTCGACGATGTTGATGGTGACATCGGCCTTGGTGAGCTTCATCACCGCCTTGCGCAGCTTCTCGATGTCGGCGCCCTTCTTGCCGATCACCACGCCCGGCCGTGCCGAGTGGATGGTGACGCGGCACTTCTTGTGCGGGCGCTCGATGATGATCTTCGAGACGGCAGCCTGCTTCAGCAGCTTCATCAGGGCGGCGCGGATCGCCATGTCCTCGTGCAGCAGCTTGCCGTACTCGCCCTTCTGGGCGAACCAGCGCGAATCCCAGGTCCGGTTGATGCCGAGACGAAGGCCGATCGGATTGATTTTCTGACCCATCGTTCTCTCCTCAGGCCTTGGCCGCCTGGACTTCGCGCACCACGATCGTGATGTTGGCGAAGGGCTTCATGATGCGGGCGCCACGGCCGCGGGCGCGGGCATGGAAGCGCTTCATCACCAGCGCCTTGCCGACGAAGGCCTGGGCGACGACGAGATCGTCGACGTCGAGATCATGGTTGTTCTCGGCGTTGGCGATCGCGCTCTGCAGGCACTTGCGCACGTCGAGCGAGATCCGCTTGCGCGAGAACTCGAGATCGGCGAGCGCGGTCGCGACTTTCTTGCCGCGAATGAGCTGGGCGAGAAGGTTCAGCTTCTGCGGGCTGACGCGGAGGTTGCGGGCAACCGCAATCGCCTCGTTCTCAGGCAGCGCACGGGGGGCGGAGGGCTTTCCCATGGCTTACTTCCTCTTCGCCTTCTTGTCGGCGGCGTGACCGTGGAAGGTGCGCGTCGGCGAGAACTCGCCGAACTTGTGGCCCACCATCTCCTCGGAGACGTTCACCGGCACATGCTTGTGGCCGTTGTAGACGCCGAACGTCAGACCGACGAACTGCGGCAGGATCGTGGAGCGTCGGCTCCAGATCTTGATGACTTCCTGCCGGGTCGCCGAACGGGCGACCTCGGCCTTTTTCAGAAGGTATCCGTCGACAAACGGACCTTTCCAAAGCGAACGCGCCATGACGGACCTCAGTTCTTCTTCTTGCGGGCGTGACGGCTCGACACGATGAACGTATCGGTCCGCTTGTTCGAGCGGGTCTTCTTGCCCTTGGTCGGCAGACCCCAGGGCGTGACCGGATGACGGCCGCCCGAGGTGCGGCCTTCGCCGCCGCCATGCGGATGGTCGACCGGGTTCATCGAGACACCACGGTTGTGCGGGCGGCGGCCCAGCCAGCGCGAGCGCCCGGCCTTGCCGTCGTTCCGGTTCATGTGGTCCGGGTTCGAAACCGCACCGACAGTCGCATAGCACTGGCCGCTGATCAGCCGCTGCTCGCCCGAGTTCAGGCGAACCACGACATAGCCCTGGTCGCGGCCGACGATCTGGGCGTAGTTGCCCGCCGAACGCGCCAGCGCGCCACCCTTGCCGATCTTGAGCTCGACATTGTGGACGATCGTGCCGATCGGCAGCGCGCCCATCGGGGCGGCGTTGCCGGGCTTGACGTCGACCGTGTCGCCGGAGACGACGCTGTCGCCGACGGCCAGGCGCTGCGGCGCCAGGATGTAGGACTGCACGCCGTCGCTGTACTTGATCAGCGCGATGAAGGCGCTGCGGTTCGGATCATACTCGATCCGCTCCACCGTCGCCGGCATGCCGGGCTTGCCGCGACGCTTGAAGTCGATCAGGCGCAGCGTCCGCTTGTGACCACCGCCGCGGAAGCGGACGGTGATGCGGCCGAGATTGTTGCGGCCGCCCGAGGACGACTTGCCCTCGGTCAGCGCCTTGACGGGCTTGCCCTTGTAGAGCTCGCTCCGGTCGACGATCACGAGCTGGCGAAGGCTCGGCGTGACCGGCTTGAAATGCTTCAAAGCCATGTTGTCGATCCTCTCTTACAGGCCGGTGGTCACGTCGATGGAGTGACCTTCCTCGAGGGTCACGACCGCCTTCTTGACGTCCGAGCGCTGGCCCAGCCGGCCCCGGAAGACCTTGACCTTGCCCTCGGTGACGAGCGTGTTGACGCTCTTCACCTTGACGTCGAACAGCTTCTCGACCGCCGCCTTGATCTGCGGCTTGGTCGCGGTCTTGGCAACCTCGAAGACGACCTTGTTGTGCTCGGAGAGCATGGTCGCCTTCTCGGTGATCACGGGGCTGACGATCACGTCGTAGTGCCGCGGATCCAGGTTCTTGGACTGGCTCATTTGAAGCGCGCCTCCAGCGCATCGACAGCCGAGCGCGTCAGCACGAGCTTGTCGCGACGCAGGATGTCATAGACGTTGATGCCCTGGACCGGCAGGACGTCGACATTCGGGATCGAGCGCGCGGCCAGGCCGAAGTTCACGTCGATCTCGGCGCCGCCGATCACCAGCGCGCTCGACAGGTCGAGCTTGCTGAAATGGCCGAGCAACAGCTTGGTCTTCGGCTCCGCCAGCTTGGCGTCGTCGATGATGATCAGGCCGGCGTCCTTGGCCTTGGCCGAGAGCGCATGGCGCAGGGCCAGGGCCTTCACCTTCTTCGGCAGGTCGTGCGCATGGTCGCGCACCACCGGCCCGAAGGCCTTGCCGCCGCCGCGGAACTGCGGGGCCGAAGCTGCGCCGTGGCGAGCGCCGCCGGTGCCCTTCTGCTTGTAGATCTTCTTGCGCGACCGATCGACCTCGCTGCGGCCCTTGGTCTTGTGCGTCCCGGCGCGGCGCTTGGCGAGCTGGTAGCGCACCATGCGGGCGAGCAGGTCGGCGCGCGGCTCGAGGCCGAAGATCGCGTCGGAGAGCTCGAGGGAGCCGGCAGTGCCGCCTTCGAGAGTGGTGATATCGAGCTTCATCACGCGTTCTCCTCAACCGTCTCGGCCGCAGGAGCCTGGCTGTCGCCGCCGACGACCTTGAACTTGCCCGGCAGCGGAGCGTCCTTCGGCAAGGCGCGCTTGATCGCGTCACGGACGTGGATCCAGCCGCCGGCGACGCCGGGGACCGCCCCCTCGACCAGGATCAGGCCGCGCTCGACGTCCGTCTGGACGACGCGCAGGTTCTGCGTGGTCACGCGATCGACACCCATGTGACCGGGCATCTTCTTGTTCTTGAAGGTCTTGCCCGGGTCCTGGCGACCACCGGTCGAACCGATCGAGCGATGCGAGACCGAGACGCCGTGGGTGGCGCGCAGGCCGCCGAAGTTCCAGCGCTTCATGCCGCCGGCAAAACCCTTGCCGGTCGTCGTGCCGCTGACGTCGACGAACTGGCCGACCACGAAATGGTCGGCGGTGAGCTCGGCGCCGACCGGGATCAGCGCGTCGTCGCTGACGCGGAACTCGACGATCTTCTGCTTCGGCTCGACCTTGGCGACGGCGAAATGGCCGCGCTGCGCCTTCGAGACGTTCTTGACCTTGGCCAAGCCCGACCCGAGCTGCACGGCGACATAGCCGTTCTTCTCGATCGTGCGATGCGCGACGACCTGGCAGTTATCGAGCTTCAGCACGGTGACCGGGATATGCTCCCCGGCATCGGTGAAGATGCGGGTCATCCCGACTTTCTGTGCAATCACACCGGAACGCATCGGTGCACACCTTCCCTTGGGGTCATGTCCATCCGGATGAACCGGAAACAGAGGACCCGATGATTGATCCGTAGATGGTCCGACGAAGTGGATATCGCTTCGTCGTTCAGACCATCGACAACTTAAAGCTTGATTTCGACGTCGACGCCGGCGGCGAGATCGAGCTTCATGAGGGCGTCGACCGTCTGTGGGGTCGGGTCGACGATATCGAGAACCCGCTTGTGGGTCCGCATCTCGAACTGCTCGCGCGACTTCTTGTCGATGTGCGGCGAGCGGTTGACGGTGAACTTCTCGATCAGCGTCGGCAGCGGGATCGGGCCGCGCACCTGCGCGCCGGTCCGCTTCGCGGTCGAGACGATCTCGCGCGTCGACGCATCGAGGATGCGATGGTCGAACGCCTTGAGGCGGATCCGGATATTCTGACCGTTCATGGTCTTGTTATCTCCGTGACGTGAAAAGGCAAAGGCCCGCAAAGGGCCTTCGCCCTCAGATCAGCCAGCGTTACGCGAGGATTGAGGCGACGACGCCGGCGCCGACGGTGCGGCCGCCTTCGCGGATGGCGAAGCGCAGCTTCTCTTCCATCGCGATCGGCACGATCAGGTGCACTTCCATCGAGATGTTGTCGCCCGGCATCACCATTTCCGTGCCTTCCGGCAGATGC
>NZ_JAKFED010000125.1:0-5064 GCF_036675845.1 Allobosea sp.
TGCGCTGCGTCGCGGAGGGCGTCGAGATGCACCGGATGGCCCTCCGGTGCGACGATCGAGGTCAGCGACGAGATGCTGAGCGCGCCGGCGAGCGCGCCCGCCCGGTCGAAGATCGGCACACCCACGCCGGTCAGCCCGATGAAGAAGTCATCCGCCGCCAGCTCCCAGCCCTGGGCGCGGATGCGCTCGGCTTCGCACCAGAGCAGGTCTGGGTCGGTCTGGCTTGCCGGCGCGCGCTTGGGCAGGTCGAGAGCGAGCGCCTGCCGGCGCGACGCATGGTCGAGATAGGCCAGGATCACGCGCGGACCGCCGCCGCAGTTCAGAGGCGCCTGGGCGCCGACGGCGAACCATGTCGCGTCGACATGCGGCAACGAGGCCCGGACCCGGTCGACGCAGAGCGCGCGCCCCGCAATATGGACCCAGAGGAAGGACGTCGCGCCGGTCTTCTCGGCGATTTCGGTCAGATAGGGACCAGCAATGTCCCGCAGCTCGCGCCCGGCCGTGACGGCGCTGCCGAGTTCGATGAGCCCGACGGCCAGCGCGTAGGTCTGCGAGCGCTCGTCATGCTCGACCAGTTCGTTGAGCTGCAGGGTCTGCAGCAGCCGCCGGGTGGTGCCCTTGTCGAGACCGACCTGGCGCGCGAGTTCGCTCAAGCCAAGGCGCGGCTGTTCGGCACGGAAGGCGCGGAGCAGCGCGATGCCCCTGTCGAGCGCCCTGACGATCGGGACGCCCGGCGGCAGCCGCGCGGCCCGGTCCTCCTTCATCCTGTCGGCTGCGCTCACGATCGGTCTGCCGTCTGAATGCTCGTGTCGTCTAGTAACACACCATGTCAGCCATTGACACGAATTTTAACTCTCGCTTTCAATGGCATGGAGCTTGCCAATCGGCGCATGATCGGGTGCGATCCCGACAGGCCGCGGAGCAGGTCGAAACAGAGGTCGCCTCGGCTGCGCTGCCTATCGCCGGCGGAGAGCGAACCACGGGGAACGGGAGAACGAAGATGACGGTATCGAGATTGGGACTGGCTCTCGCAGCAACTGTGCTCGCGCTCGGCGCGGCGACCGCGCAGGAGCCGAAAAAGGGCGGCACCGTCCATGTCGTGGTCCAGCCCGAACCGCCGATGCTGATGCAGGGGCTGAACCAGAACGGCCCGACCAACATGGTCGCCGGCAACATCTACGAATCGCTGCTGCGCTATGACGAGAAGCTCAACCCGCAGCCCTCGCTGGCCAAGAGCTGGGAAATCTCGGCCGATGCCAAGGTCTACACCTTCAAGCTCCAGGAAGGCGTGACCTGGCATGACGGGAAGCCCTTCACCGCCGACGACGTCGTCTTCTCGCTCGACAAGTTCCTGCGCGAGGTCCATCCGCGCTGGCGGCCGATCGTCACCGCCCAGGTCGAGAAGATCGAGAAGGTCGACGACCTGACCGTGAAGATCACGCTGAAGCAGCCCTTCGGCCCGCTGATCATGACCCAGGAGGTCGCTTCGGCACCGATGATCCCGAAGCACATCTATGACGGTACCGATTATCGCGCCAACCCGGCCAACAACACCCCGATCGGCACCGGCCCGTTCAAGTTCAAGGAGTGGAAGAAGGGCTCCTATATCCACCTCGTCAAGAACGAGAACTACTGGCTGAAGGGCAAGCCGAACCTCGACGAGATCTACTGGCAGATCATCCCCGATGCCGCCGCCCGCGCCGTCGCCTACGAGACCGGCAAGGTCGACGTGCTGACCGGCGGCTCGGTCGATGTCTACGACGTCGCCCGCCTCTCCAAGCTGCCCAATACCTGCATCACGACCAAGGGCTGGGAGATGTTCGCCCCCCATGCCTGGCTGGCCGTCAATGTCCGCAACGGCGTCCTCGGCAACAAGCAGTTCCGCCAGGGCCTGATGCACGCGATCGACCGTGAATTCGGAAAGGACGTGGTCTGGGGCGGGCTCGGCAAGCTGCCGACCGGGCCGATCTCGTCGAAGACCAGATTCTATTCCGCCGACGTGCCGAAATACGCTTTCGACCCGGCCAAGGCGAAGGAGCTGATCAAGGCCTCGGGCTACAAGGGCGAGACGATCAAGCTGCTCAACCTGCCCTATGGCGAGACCTGGAGCCGCTGGGCCGAGGCGATCAAGCAGAACTTCGAGGATGTCGGCGTCAAGCTCCAGATCGAGAACACCGACGTTCCCGGCTGGACCCAGAAGGCCAGCAACTGGGACTTCGACCTAACCTTCAACTTCCTCTACCAGCTCGGCGACCCCGCCATGGGCGTCGCGCGCAGCTACATCTCGACCAACATCGCCAAGGGCAATCCCTTCGCTAATATCGGCGGCTACTCCAATCCCGAGGTCGACAAGCTCTTCGCCGAGGCCGCCATCGCGCCTTCAGACAGCGCTCGACAGGAACTCTATACGAAAGTGCAGAAGCTGCTGGCCGACGAACTGCCGGTGCTCTGGCTGCTCGAGATGGACTTCCCGACGATCTACCGCTGCAACGTCAAGAACCTCGTCACCACCGGCATCGGCGTGAATGACGGCTTCCGGGATGCCTGGAAGGAGTAAGATGATCCCGCAGGATCACGTCATGCTCGGGCGAAGCGTCAGCGCAGACCCGAGCATCTCCGGAACGAGTTTCTCGGGTCGCCGCGGAGCGGCGCCCGAGAATGACGCCAAGTCGACATCATGAACCTTGCTCAGTTCTTCGCTGGCCGGCTGGTGAAGGGGATCATCGTCCTCTTCGCCATCGCGGTCTTGAACTTCTTCCTGATCCGCGCCGCGCCGGGCGATCCGGCGCAGGTGCTCGCGGGCGAGGCCGGCGCCGCCGACGAGCTCTTGCTGCAGCAGCTGCGCGAGCGCTTCGGCCTCGACCAGCCGCTGCTCCACCAGCTCTGGATCTATCTCAAGGGCTATGCCTCCCTCGATCTCGGCTTCAGCTACCGCCAGCAGCGGCCGGTGCTGGAGTTGATCCTCGACCGCCTGCCCGCGACCTTGCTCCTCACCGGCGCCGCCTTCCTCGTCTCGCTCGGCCTCGGCGTGCTGATGGGCGCGCTGGCAGCGCGCCGCGCCGGAAAGTGGCAGGACAGCGTCATCACCACGCTGGCGCTGGTCTTCTACGCGACGCCGCTGTTCTGGATCGCGCTGCTCAGCCAGATCGTCTTCGCGCTGAAGCTCGGCCTTGTGCCCAATGTCGGCTACGAGACCATCGGCGCGGACTATACCGGGCTCGCCCGGGCGCTCGACATCGGCCGCCATCTCATCCTGCCGGCGCTGACGCTCGGCCTGTTCTTCACCGCGCTCTATGCAAGGATGATGCGGGCCTCGATGCTGGAGGTGGCAGGCGCCGACTTCGTCAAGACGGCGCGCGCGAAAGGGCTTTCGCCCGCGATCGTCTCGCGCCGGCACGTGGCGCGCAACGCCATCCTGCCGGTGGTCACGCTGGCCGGCCTGCAGGCGGGCCAGCTCGTCGGCGGCGCCGTCCTGACCGAGACGGTCTTCGCCTGGCCGGGCATCGGCCGGCTGATGTTCGATGCCCTGGTCCAGCGCGACTATTCGGTGCTGCTCGGCGTCTTCTTCGTCTCCTCGGCCATGGTCGTCGGCTTCAACATCCTGACCGACCTCGTCTACCGGCTGGCCGACCCCCGCATCGAGGCGACGACATGAGCAGAACCGTCTCAAGCGCTCGCCCGACCGTCATTGCGAGGAGCGCAGCGACGAAGCAATCCAGGAGTCGTAGAGCGAGCCGTCCTGGATTGCTTCGCTTCGCTCGCAATGACGGGGAGGTGCCGTCATGGCATTCCTGAAGCGCTTCGCCCGCAACCGCGGCGCCGTGATCGGCCTCCTGATCCTCATCGTCGTCATCGCCTTCGCGCTGCTGGCGACCTGGCTCTATCCGCAATCGCCCTGGCGCATGGTCGGCCGGCCCTTCCTCGCGCCCTTCGTCATGGAGCGCTTCCCGCTCGGCACCGACACGCTCGGGCGCAATGTCGCGGCCGGCCTCGTGCACGGTGCCCAGGTCTCGCTGATGATCGGCATCGTCTCGACCCTGGTCGCGCTGCTGATCGGCGTGCCGCTCGGCGCGGTGGCGGGCTATGCCGGCGGCTTCGTCGACGATGCCCTGATGCGCTTCACCGAGTTCTTCCAGACGATTCCCTCCTTCGCGCTGGCCATCGTCATGGTCGCGATCCTGCAGCCGCAGCTCGGCTCGATCGTGCTCGCCATCGGCGTCGTCTCCTGGCCGCCGGTGGCGCGGCTGGTGCGCGGCGAGGTGCTCTCGCTGAAGACCCGCGAATATGTCCAGGCCGCGATCACCATCGGCCAGTCGACGCCGCGCATCATCTTCAGCCAGGTGCTGCCCAATACGCTGGCGCCGATCATCGTCATGGGTTCGCTGATGATCGGCTCGGCGATCCTGCTCGAATCCTCGCTCTCCTTCCTCGGACTCGGCGACCCGAACCTGATGAGCTGGGGCTATATGGTCGGTGCCGGCCGCACCCGGCTGCTCGACGCCTGGTGGATCAGCTTCTTTCCCGGCCTGGCGATCTTCCTGACCGTGCTCGCCCTCAACCTCGCCGGCGAGGGGCTCAACGACGCCCTCAATCCGCGCCTTGCCCGGGAGCGCGAATGATGGCGGCTCCGGTTCTGGCCATCGAGGGCCTGCGGCTCGCCCTCCCCGCCCTCGCCGACCGCGCCTATGCGATCGAGGATGTCAGCCTGTCGATCGCGGCCGGCGAGACGCTCTGCGTCGTCGGCGAATCCGGCTCCGGAAAGTCGATGCTGGCGCATGCCGTGATGGGCCTGCTGCCGCGTGCGGTGAAGCCGGCTGCCGGCAGCATTAGGCTCGGCGGCCGCGACCTGCTCACGCTCGACGACGCGGCGATGGAAGACGTGCGCGGCCGCGAGGTCGGCATGATCTTCCAGGAGCCGATGACCTCGCTCAACCCGGTGATGCGCGTCGCCGACCAGATCGTCGAGACCTTCGAGGCGCATGGCCTGCTTGGCAAGGCCGAGCGCCAGGCCCGGGCGCTCGCGCTCCTGGCCGAGGTCGGCCTGCCCGACCCAGAGCGGCTGGC
>NZ_JAKFED010000132.1:0-23837 GCF_036675845.1 Allobosea sp.
CCGCCTCCACCGCCGGAGGGCGGCACCGAGAACAGCTTCGCGTTCGCATCGGCGGATGGCGCGACCGCAGCGAGCGCGCTGTCCGGATTGGGAGGCAGCGAGGCGATCGGGATGGCGTTGATCGTCGAGCCCGGCATTTTGCCGCCGGCCGACGAGGCCAAAAGGGCCGGCAGCTCGACGGCCCAGAACACCTTCTTGACCGGACGGCCCAGCAGCAGCGTGACATGCCCCGAAGCGCCTTCGGCGAATTCGCGCGAGGCCTCGCCCCAGAACGAACTCTGCAGTACCGGGGCTTCGCCCTCGACGCCGAACATGACAGCGTTGCCGGCGGTTGCCGCGGCTTTGTCCGGATCACCGTCCGGCAGCCTGGAGCCCTGCATCAGCTTGTCGACGGCGCGTTTCGGATTGGGTTCCGTGATCCCGGCTGCTCGCGCCACCGCCACCAGGAACCGGTCGTCCGAGAGGAAGGCGGCGCGCTCGGTGTCGTCGATCAGCGCGTAGCCCGTGGTGTCCTGGCAGCGCCGCTTCGCCTCTTCGGAAACGGCGGAGTAGAGGATCACGTCGGCGCGGGCCGGCTGCGCCGAGACCTGGCGCGCCAGCGCCCGCAGATCGTCCAGGGTCGCGCCCGGCTTGATCTGCGAGATCGCGCTTGCGGAGCCGAGCCTGGCCATCGTCAGAAGATCTCGACCATCGGATCCTCGGCGACGAAATCGACACCGGTGATCCTCTCCCCGAACAGCGCCTCCGGATGGATCATGACATAGATGCGCAGGCGCTCCTGGACGCGGGCCAGGATCGCCGGGGTGAAGCGCACCGGCGGCAGTGCCGACCCGCCGAGCTTCGCGCCGATATGCGAGATCACGACGCGGTTGTCGCCCGCCGCCGGGCTGCTCGCCGAGAACCGCCAGCCGAGATGGAATGCCGGAAGCCCGGGCGCATGGACGCGCAGGGCATGTGGGCCGCCCGGATAGAGCATCCTGCCGAGATCGACGATCTGCCAGCCGTCCTCGTCGACCGGGAACCGGCCGCTGCGGTCGTACTCCGGCGCCTGGCCTTGCGTCATGCTCCTGCTCCACTGCGCGATCGCCGCGTCGAGTTCGCCACAGCCTACAGCCATCTGTGCCGGCTTGCGACCGTTTCGCGGCCCTGCCGCAGCGAAACCCGCCCAGACAGCTGCAATGGCAGGTGGCGAATACGCCGCGGCGCATGGTGACCTTGGTGGACGACCTGTATATGCTCTTGCCCAAGCCTTGAGATAGCGAGAACCGGATGTCGTGGTACAGTAAGGTTGTCTGGTCCGAAGGCCTGTTCCTGCGACCGCACCACTTGCAGCAGAACGACCGCTACCTGGAAAACCTGCTGGAGAACCGCGTCCGGCACGTCACGCCCTACCCCTGGGGTTTCTCGGTGCTTGAGATCGACCGCGACCTCGCCCAGCAGAGCCGCATCGGCCTGCGCCGCGCCGTCGGCGTGATGCCGGACGGAACCCCCTTCGCCATGCCGGACAACTCGCCGCTGCCGCCGGCGATCGAGGTGCCGGAGAATGCCGCCGGCCAGATCGCCTGGCTCTCGCTGCCGCTGGCCTCGGCCAACACCCGCGAGGTCGAGGACAGCCTCAACGGCTCAGCCAGCCGCTTCTTCCCGTCGACCGAGATGCTGATCGATTCCACCGCCTCGCTGCGGATCGAGGAGGAGATCGACATCGCCTATCCGCGCCTCCAGCTGGAGCTGCGCAAGACCGCCAAGCCCGGCTATGTCGGCCTCGCGCTCGGCCGCATCCTCGAAGTGCGCGACCGCGCCGTCCTGTTCGACGAGAAGTTCGCCCCGCCGATCCTGATCTGCTCGGCCCATCCGGTCGTCGACGGCTGGATGGATCGCGTCATCGGCTGGATCGACAACAAGCTCGAGGAGCTCGCCCGCTACGCCGCCGACCCGACCGCCGGCGGCGGCCTGCAGAGCGCCGACTATTTCATCCTGCAGATGCTGAACCGGCACATCCCGGTGCTGAAGCACATGCGCGGCTCGCGCTTCGTCCATCCGGAGCGACTGTTCACGACCCTGCTCGCCATCGCCGGCGAGCTTGCCACCTTCACCACCGCCGAGCGCCGCGCCCGCGACTACCCGGCCTACGATCATGACGATCTCGAAGGCTGCTTCACCCCGGTCGTGCGCGATATCCAGGACTTCCTCTCGGCCCAGCTCGGCCGCCGCGCCATCCGCCTCGAGATCGTCGAGCGCGCCCCCAACGCCTTCATGTCGACGATCCGCGACCGCGCCTTGGTGCGCAATGCGACACTGATCCTCGAGGTCGCGGCGCGCCGGCCGCTGACCGAGATCCAGGCGCAGTTCCCGCATCTCTTCAAGGTCGGCCCCAACACCAAGATGAACGAGATCGTCCATGCCCATCTGCCGGGCATCAACCTCGTCCACCTGCCGACCCCGCCGCCGCAGATCCGGGCGCTGACCGACCACGTCTATTTCTATCTCGACCGCACCTCGCCGCTCTGGCCGGAGTTCAGCACGGCGAGTTCGATCGGCATGCATTTCTCCGGTGACTGGCCCGATCTCGAAATGGAGCTCTGGGCCGTGCTCGAGGGCAGGAGATGAGCGACAAGGGTTCGCCATCGGATCCGTTCGGCCGCTCGGACCGGACGATCATCAAGCCGAACCCTGCCGGCCGGCGGGCGCCCCCGCCCTCGCGCCCCGCGCCCGCCCAGCCGGGTGCACCAGGCTATGCGCCGCCACCCGCCTCGCCCTATGGCTACGGCCAGTCGACGGCGCCGCAGTATCCTCCTGCCGGCGCGCCCTCGCCCGGCGTGCCGGGCGCCGGCGAGGAATGGCTTTCGCCGCCACCGCCGCCCCGGCCGAGCGCCCCGCCCCCGCCGGGTTACGTTCCGCAGCCGCTGCCGAAGCGCGAGCAGATGCTCACGCCGAACGCCAATCCGATGCTGAAATCGGCCGGGCCGCTGCTGCTGCTGCTCGGGCGCCTGCGTGCCTCGCTCAGCAGCGCGCCGGCGACGCAGATGATCGGCCAGGTCGGGGAATCGATCGAGGCCTTCGAGCATGAGGTCAGGGCCACCGGCGCCTCGCCCGAGCAGACGCGCACCGCCAAATACATCCTCTGCGCCTTCGCCGACGACATCGTCCAGAACATCCCGGGCGAGGAGCGCCATGTCTGGACGCAGTACAGCATGCTCTCGCGCTTCTTCGGCGAGCGTGTCGGCGGGGTGCGCTTCTTCGAGGAGCTGGAGCGCGCCAAGCGGGATCCGGCGGTCAATTACGACCTGCTCGAATTGATGCATGTCTGCCTGGCGCTCGGCTTCGAGGGCATCCACCGCACCTCGGCCGGTGGCGCCGCCAACCTGCAGATGATCCAGCGCAACCTGTTCGAGACGCTGCGGCGGGTGAAGCAGCCCGATCCGGAATTGTCGCCGCGCTGGCAGGGCCAGGCGCTGGTCTCGCGCATCGCCGGCTTCAGGATCCCGGTCTGGTCGATCGCCGCCGTTGCGGCCGTCGCAGTGCTCGGCCTCTACTTCATCTTCCGCGCCTTGCTCGGCGGCAATGCCGAGGCCTCGGCCTCGGCTCTGCTCGCGGTCCACCCCAAGGGCGAGCTCGGCATCGTCCGCAAGGTCTTTGCCAAGCCGCCGCCACCCCTGCCGCCACCGGCGCAGCAGCCCAGGGTCTGCGCCGCGGTGCGCCCGCCGATCACCTGCCAGGTCACGCCCAACCTGATCATCGTGCGGCTCATCGACATCACCCTGTTCGAGCCCGGCCAGGCTGCGGTGCGCGACGAGTTCCGTCCGCTGATCGAGCGCATCGCCGCCGTGCTGAACGAGGAAGGCGGGGCGATCAAGGTCGTCGGCCACACCGACAGCCAGCCGATCCGCACTGCGCGTTTCCGTTCCAACCAACAATTATCGGTGGAGCGCGCCAAGTCGGTCGGCGACCTGCTCAAGACCAAGCTGAACCAGAAGGATCGGATCAGCATCGAGGGCAAGGGGCCCGATGCGCCGATCGCGTCGAATACGACCGCGGACGGGCGCGCCAAGAACCGGCGCGTCGAGATCCTGATCCAGCGCAACGGCTAGAGCATGGCGCGAAGAAGTGAGAACCGGTTTTTCGCAGATGCCATGCTCCAAATTGAGGTCGACGATCAGGTTCTTCGCATTCGGAGTTTTCCGTCCGGATGCGACCTGATCCAGGCGCAACCGGCACCATGAGAGAGGCCATGCGGGAGTTTGCAACGAGATGAGCGTCGCGATCTGGCTCAGGATCGTCGCGATCGCGGTCGGCACGCTGGCTCTGGCCCTTCTGGTCTGGTTCGGCGGGCCTTTCGTCGCGATCGGCGAGGTGCGCCCGTTCGAGCCGCTCTTCGTGCGCCTGCCGCTCGTCCTGCTCTTCGCGATCGGCGCGATCGCCTGGATCGCGGTCATCGTCATCCGCCGCCGCAAGGCCGTCGCCGCCCTCAGCGAGGCGCTGGCCAAGGAGGAAAGCTCGCCCGGCGACGCCACGGCTCTCGGCTCGGCGATGCGCGACGCGCTCGCCACGCTGAAGCGGACGCGCGGCAAGGATGGCGGCGACTATCTCTACGATCTGCCATGGTATGTGATGATCGGCCCGCCCGGCGCCGGCAAGACCACGGCGCTGGTCAATTCCGGGCTGAAGTTCCCCCTCGCCCGCAGCGGCCAGGCGCCGGCCGCGATCGCAGGCCAGGGCGGCACGCGCTATTGTGACTGGTGGTTCGCCGAAGAGGCGGTGCTGATCGACACCGCCGGCCGCTACACCACCCAGGACACCGACACCAGGGCCGAGCGCGCGAGCTGGCTCTCCTTCCTCGACCTTTTGAAGAACAACCGCCCGCGCCAGCCGATCAACGGCGTCATGGTCGCGATCAGCGTCGAGGATCTGCTGACCTCGACGCCGGAGCAGATCACCGCCCATGCCGAGGCGATCCGCAGCCGACTGCTCGAGCTGAACGAGCGCCTGAAGATCGATTTCCCGGTCTATGCCGTCTTCACCAAGGCCGACCTGATCGCCGGCTTCAACGAGTTCTTCGGCGGCCTCTCCGAGCCGCAGCGGCGAATGGTCTGGGGCCATACCTTCCAGACGCTCGACAAGACCCGCAACATGGTCGGCGACGTGCCGCCCGAGTTCGACGCGCTGATCGAGCGGCTGAACGAGCGCCTCGCCGACCGCCTGCAGGACGAGCACAACCCGACGGCCCGGGCCCAGCTCTTCGGCCTGCCGAGCCAGATGGCGGCGCTGAAGCCGATCGTCATCGACTTCCTCGGCCGCGTCTTCGAGCCGACGCGCTATCAGCAGAGCGCGACGCTCCGCGGCTTCTACTTCACCTCCGGCACGCAGGAAGGCACGCCGATCGACCAGCTGATCGGCGCGCTCTCGCGCAATTTCGGCAGCGAGCACGCCGGCGCCGGCTCCTTCTCCGGCCGCGGCAAGAGCTATTTCCTGACCGACCTGATCCAGAAGGTGATCATCGGCGAGTCGGGCTGGGTCTCGACCGACCTGCGCGCCACGCGGCGCTCGACGCTGCTGCGGGCTGCAGGCTTCACGGCCGTCGCGCTGGCCTCGCTGACCCTCGCCGGGCTGTGGTGGACGAGCTATTCCCGCAACAGCGACCTGATCAACCAGACCAACTACGCCCTCGCCGATTATCGCTCCAGCGCCGCCCCCGTGCTCCAGGAGACGACGATCTCCGAGCGCAATTTCAGCCGGATCCTGCCCCTGCTGCACAAATTGCGGCACATGCCGGCCGGCTATGCCAGCAAGGAGGAGCCGACGCCGGTCGCCGCCACCTTCGGGCTGAGCCAGCGCGAGCGCCTGCAATCGGCGACGCAGATCAGCTATCAGGAGGCGCTCGAGCGGATGCTGCGCTCGCGCATCATCTTCCGGCTCGAGGAGCAGCTCGAGGCCAACGCCAACAATCCCGGCTTCATCTACGAGGCGCTCAAGGTCTATCTGATGGTCGGCGGCCAGGCGAAGCTGGACCGCGATCTCGTCCTCGCCTGGATGCGGCTCGACTGGGCCGAGAACCTTTTCCCCGGCGCCGCGAACGCCAAGGGCCGCGAGGCGCTCGAGGAGCATCTCACCGCTTTGCTCGACCTCGACGAGGGCGCCGAGCCGCTGGTCAAGCTCAACCAGACCCTGATCGAGAGCAGCCAGCGCACCCTGCGGCGGATGAGCATCGCCGAGCGCGCCTATGAGCTGCTGCGCACGCAGGGGCGCAACGGCAATCGCGACTGGGTCGCGGCTCAGCGCGGCGGCTCCGATGTCAGGCTGGTCTTCGAGGGCGTCTCCGGCGAGGACCTCGACTCGATCCGGGTGCCGTATTTCTACACCTATGACGGCTTCCAGAACGCCTTCGTCGATCGTCTCGGCGATATCGGCGAGCGCATCGAGAAGGAGCGCTGGGTGCTCGGCGAGAATGTCGACCAGGCGGCGATCACCTCCCAATATGCCAGCCTGTTCCAGGACCTTCTGAGACTTTACTCACGTGATTTCACCGCCTCCTGGCAGCGCGCTTTGAAGCGGCTGAAGCTGCGCCCGCTCAATGCCGACAAGCCGAAATACGTCGCGCTTTCGGCCATCGCCGCGCCGACCTCGCCGTTCAAGCAATTGCTGGAATCGGTCCGCGACGAGACGCAGCTCACCAAGGAGCGCGCCGCCCGTCGCCCAACCGCGGCCCAGGCGGCGGCGCAGGCCGGCAAGGAGGCTGCCGCCAAGACCCTGGAGGAGCGCGCCAATGCGGCGCTCGGCCGGCTCGGCACCACCCTGCCGCTCGCCGCGCCGGGCGTCGACCGCGTGCTCTCGGGCGGCAGCGAGGCGCTCGGCGCCAATATCGAGGCCGGCTTCAAACAGTACCATGTCCTGGTCGACGGCGATCTCGGCCGCCGGCCGGTCGACCAGGCGCTGCAGATCTTCGCCGAGATCAACCAGAACCTCGCCATGGCCGCCACCACGCCGGCGCAGTCCGCGGCGGCGAACGCCGCGCTGGTGCCGTTGATCGCCTCGCTGCGCGGCAATTCCTCGCGCTATCCCGCCCCCTTCGACGCGATGATCGTCTCGGCGGTCAACGATTTCGAGGGCGACGCCACCGGCGCGACCATCGCGCTGCTGCGTCAGGCGCTCGGCAACGAGGTCAGCCGCACCTGCACCAACCTGCTCGCCAACCGCTATCCCTTCACCAAGGGCAGCACCCGCGACATCGCCTTGTCGGATTTCGCCCAGCTCTTCGCCCCCGGCACGGGTGCGATGGACAAGTTCCTGAAGGAGCGGCTCGACCCCTATATCGACAAATCCGGCGCGCAATGGGCCTGGCGTTCCGACAGCCGCGTCGCCCGCTCGCTCTCGCCGACCACCCTGCGCGAGTTCCAGCGCGCCAGCGATATCCGCGAGGCCTTCTTCCCGACCGGCGGCAACCTGCCTTCCTTCCAGATGGTGGTGGTGCCGACGGCGCTCTCCGCCGACGCCTCGGGGGCCAAGCTCGAGATCAACGGCTTCACCGTGGCGAGCCAGCAGGGGGTCAACACGCCGACGCCGGTGATGTGGCCGGGCGGCGGCCTCGCCAGGACCGTGATCACGCTGACGCTCGGCGCCGCCAACACCAATGCCGGCGGCATCTTCGGCGGCGGCTTCTTCTCCAACAGCCCGACACCGGCTGCGCCGAGCGAGGTCAAGCTGTTCGAGCGCGACGGCATCTGGTCGTTTTTCCGCCTGCTCGATGCCGGCTCGGTCCTGCGCCAGGGAGACAACGTCATCCTGACGCTCGGCGCCGGCGGCCGCCAGGTCGGCTACCAGATCGGCGTCGGCTCGCTGAAGAACCCGCTGGTGCTGCCGGCACTGCGGGAAATCCGCTGTCCGGCCGGGATCTGACGCGATGACTTGCGGGCTGTTCGGGAAACTTCCGGGCAAGCGCGACTTCATCGCCCTCGGCGCGCCGTCCGGCTTTCTCTCCGTCTACGAGCCCTGGCTCCAGGGCGGGCTGACCGCGAGCCGGCTCGAGCTCGGCGCCGGCTGGCAGGACGCCTTCCTCAACGCGCCGATCTGGCGCTTCTGGTTCGGCTCCGCCTATGCCGGCCACACCGTCGCCGGCGCCTTCATGCCCTCGGTCGACGGCATCGGCCGCTATTTTCCGCTCACCGTCTTCGCCGTCGCAGGCCCGGGCGCTGCGATCCCGCCACCCGAGACCGATCCACAGGACGCCTGGTTCGCAAGGGCCGAGGATTTCCTGCTGCACGCGCTGGAGCCGGAGGCGAGCTATGAGACGGTCTCCCAGGCGCTCGCCGAGCTGCCCCTGCCGAACGACGAGCTCAAGGCCGCCCCGCCGCCCGACATGGTGCGGCTCTCCGACGGCACCATCGTCAGCGCGCTCGACCCACCGGCCTTCCCGGCACGGCTCGCGGCGCTACGCGTCGAGGACCACAGCCGTTCCTACGCCCATGCCAGCTATCTCTGGACCGTCGGCGGCGATAATTTCGAGCCGCTCGCCCTTGTCGGGCAGACGCTGCCCAGCCCCTATCTGTTCAGCGGCCTCCTGACGGGGCGCTTCGATGCCTTTCTCGGCGCGGGCACAACGCCATGAACGATGTCGGCAACGCTACTCCCTTCGAGACAGGCGCGATCAGCCATCCCGGCCGCGTCCGTGCCCATAACGAGGACAATCTCGTGCTGCGGCCGGAATTCGGGCTCTGGGCCGTCGCCGACGGCATGGGCGGGCATGAGAACGGCGCGATGGCGAGCGCGACGGTCGCCGCCGCACTCGAAGCGGTCGGCCCCGCCAGCTCCGCCGCCGACCTGCTGGCGCAGCTGGAAAAGAGCGTTCTCGCCGCCAATGCCGAGCTGCGCCGTCAGATACGCGAGCGCGCCGGCGCCACCATGGGCTCGACGCTGGCCGTGCTGCTGGTGCACGACACGCATTTCGCCTGCGTCTGGTCGGGCGACAGCCGCATCTACCTCGTCCGCGACGGGCGCATCACCCAGGTCTCGCGCGACCACACCGAGGCGCAGGACATGATCGAGCGCGGGCTGCTCGACGCCGAGGAGGCCCGGCGCTGGCCGCGGCGGCACGTCATCACCCGCGCCATCGGCGCCCACGAACTGCCCGAGCTCGAGCTCGACAGTGGCGAGATCGAGGGCGGCGACACCTTCGTGCTCTGTTCCGATGGCCTGACCGACCATGTCGTCGACGCCGAGATCCTGAGCGCCGCGCAAGGCGACAGCGTCCAGGGCGCCTGCGACGCCCTGCTGGCCCTGACGCTCGAGCGCGGCGCGACCGATAATGTCACCGTGGTCATTGTCCGCTATCATCACGAACGCAGGGTGAAGACGCGCTGGATGCCGAACATGCGACGGCCGAGGAGCGACGCGCCATGAGCGACCTTGAGCGCACGATCATCATGCCGCGGACTGGGCTTTCGGTCGGCACGCGGCTGAACGGCATCTACGAGATCGAGCGCCTGATCGCGACCGGCGGCATGGGCGAGGTCTACAAGGGCCGCGCCATCCAGACCGGCGATGCGGTGGCGATCAAGATGGTCCGCCCCGACATGGCGCAGGACGACGCGGTCGTCACCCTGTTCCGCAAGGAAGCCGCGGCGCTGCACAACCTCTATAACGAGGCGATCGTCCGCTATTACGTCTTCACCGTTGACCCGGGCACCCAGGCGACCTATCTCGCCATGGAGTTCGTCGACGGTCAGCCCTTGTCGGAGCGGATCAAGCAGGGCCCGCTGCCGGCGGAGGAGGTCGATCTCCTGCGCCGGCGCATCGCCACCGGCCTGCATGCCGCCCATATGCTCGGCATCACCCATCGCGACGTCTCGCCCGACAACATCATCCTGCCCGGCGGCCAGGTTGCGCGCGCCAAGATCATCGACTTCGGCATCGCCAAATCCAGCCTGATGGGCGAGAAGACCGTCATCGGCAGCGGCTTTGCCGGCAAGTACAATTACGTCTCGCCCGAGCAGCTCGGGCTTTATGGCGGCGAGGTCACCGGCAAGTCGGACATCTACAGCCTCGGCCTCGTCCTGGCCGAGGCCCTCGGCGGCCGCCCGCTCGACATGGGCGGCACCCAGATGCAGATCCTGGAGAAGCGCCGGCGCGTGCCCGATCTCGGCGCGGTCGACAAGCGCATCCGCCCGCTGCTCGCCCGCATGCTCGCGCCCGATCCCAAGGATCGGCAGGCCGACATGGCCGAGGTCGCCGCCTGGCAGCCGAAAGGCCAGCAGACAGCCACCAGCCGCGCCATCCCCTGGAAAGCGCTCGCCGGGGTCGGGGCGCTCGCTTTGCTCGGCGGCGGCGGCCTCCTCGCCTGGCAATTGCTGGGGCGCGGCGGCGGCACGCCGACGCCCGTCGAGCCGCCGGTGCTGAGCGCCGGCCGCACCGACGCCCCCGCGCCGCCCAGCCTGCAAGGCGCCGCGCCTGAACTCAATGCGCCGGAGCCAGTCCCGGCGCCGGAGCCGGCGCCGACGACCGCGCCGCAGGCTCGCCAGGACGAGCCCGCACCGACCCTGACCCCGGCCGTGACGCCACCGGCGGCGCAGCCGCCGGGCGGAACCTTCACCTCCGATCGCCAGGAGCCACGGCAGCCACAATCGCGGCCGGCACCGACGCCCGCACCGGCGCCGGCTCCCGTGGCGACACCGCCGCAGAACGCCGGCCGCACGGAGCCGCCCCCGCCACTGACGCCGCCACCGCCCGCCCAGGCACAGGCCCAGGCCCCGGCGCAGATACCGGCACAGATACCGCCTGTCGCCGCTCCCCCGCCCTCGCCCCGGCCGCCGCCGGCG
This sequence comes from Allobosea sp., assembly GCF_036675845.1. Lineage (GTDB taxonomy): Bacteria > Pseudomonadota > Alphaproteobacteria > Rhizobiales > Beijerinckiaceae > Allobosea. The sequence goes on from NZ_JAKFED010000132.1 coordinate 10,806, forward strand.
CCGGAGACCAAGACAGCCGCCAATACGCTCGACCCGCCACCGGCGACCTCCGCCGAGCCGGAGCCGCGCACGCCGGCCGAACGGATCGAGCGCTACATCACGAGCTATGACGGCGGCGCCTGCTTCTTCCTCTGGCCGATCTCGGTGTCCGACAAGCGCGTCACCGTCGAGGGCTTCGGCAGCTCCGCACCGCCTTTCGTGGCCTTCGATTCGGCCTTCAAGCGCAACCAGGGCTTCGAGGCGCAGATCAGCCTGCGCTCGATGACCACGGCGCAGTGCCCGATGGTCGACTTCCTGCGCCAGATCGGGCGCGGCATCGACCGCAGCCCGGTCATGCAGATCGGCGCCTTCACGATCAGGAGCGGCGATACGCTGAGCGGCACGGTCGAGAGCGACGCCCGGCAGAACCTCGCCGTGCTGCTCGTCGGCGATGACGGGCTAGTCTACAACCTCGCCAACTACACGCGGCGCGAGGGCGGCAAGGCAAGCTTCAGCCTGAAGCTTGAATCGACTGCGGCCTCCGGCGCCCCGGTCCGCCCGCAGGCGGTGATCGCGCTGGTCAGCCCGGCGCCGCTGCCGTCGCTGTCGGGGCCGAGCCCGGCACCGGCCGGCGACGTCTTTCCCGGGCTGAAGCAGGACATCGCCCGCACGGGCGGCAAGATCGGCGTTGGTATCAAGTATTTCAGGATCGAGTGAGCGCGGACGCGTCATTCTCGGGCGAAGCGAAGCGCAGACCCGAGAATCTCATGACGAGAAGGCACCGACAGGAGCCTCCTCCGGCCCGAGATGCTCGGGTCAAGCCCGAGCATGGCGCCCGCCTTCAGTCCTCGCGATAGAGGACGCCCCAATCCTCCTGCCAGAGGCCCTGTCCGTCCTCGACGACGATCGGCGCCTTGATCTCGTTGGCGAGCCTGACCGCCGAGCGGAAAGCTTCGACCGGCTCGAGCTCGTCGCTCAGGAAATCGTTGACGAGATGGCCGCCGGCGAGCGCGGCCGGACAAGCGATCCTGCCGAAGGTCTTGCCTTCGCGCTGGACGAGGCTGAGCGTGATCGCATCGGGCTGCTGCTCGTCGACCTGTTCGAACCGGTTCTTCGCCGTCGCCATCGCTCGCTCCCAGGCTGCCGCCATCGCACACCGATCATGATGCAGGAATGGCCGGGCCGCAAACCCCTTACCGTAGCGGCAGGCGTGGCGGCGCAGCCGGGGCGCCGCCGCCGCGCACCACCTTGTAGCGGTCGAGGCGCACCCTGATCATCTCGTTGAACTTCTTGTGGACCTCCGAGACCGAGAGCGTCTTGGTCTCGCCGCCGGCCTCGGCATAGAAGATCGGCCGGTTGGCCTGGGCCGGGCGCGGCAGCAATTCGGCGGCGCTGGCGCCGGGCGTCTCCTCCATGGTCGCGATGAAGGTCTGCGCCGCATCCGGGCCGAGGAAATGGATCAGGTAGATCTCGCCGCCGGTGAGATGGCGGCCCATCGCCTTCTCCAGCCGCAGCGTGTCGCGCTTCAGCATCTCGGCGGCGAGCAGCGCCGAGAGATAGGGCTCGCGCCGCAGGTCGAGGATGCGCTGGCGCTCATTAGCGTCGGCGACGACGAATTGCCGGCCATTGCGCGAGATCTGCGCCGCTTCCGCCACCATGCCGTGCTTGCGGCCGAACTCGAAGACGACGCCGAGCCAGGTCTGCTCGATGAACTGGTAGAGCCCGGTCGCCGAAGAGGTCTTGGCCTGGACCGTGGTCGCGAACGAGGATTCCTTGTCGGCGACCGCCATCAGCAGCGTCGGGTCGGCGCCGACGATCCGCCCGGCCCGCACGATGATATCGACCAGGTGCCGGCGGATACGGATCGGCCCGAAGGTCAGGATCTGGTCGGGGTCGCCGCCGGAAGTGATCGGGGCGCGCGGCAGTTGCACGCGTGGCAGGAATGCCGGCGCCGGCGCGGCGCCGGGCTTCGCCGGCAGCTTCGGCGGAACGAGGAGGATGTTCGAGGGCGGCAGCACCGGCATCGGCAGGGCCTGCGGCTGGGGGCCCGATGCTTCGGCCGGCGCTGCCTGTTCGGTCAGCGCCGCCAGGGAGGGATCGTTGCTGAGCGCGAACTGCGTCGCCTGCCGTGCCGCTTCGAGATCGCCCTCCACCGAGGACAGGATCAGCGAGGGGCGCGTCGGGGCCCGCAGCGAAGGGGCGTCGACCGTCTCCGCCGGCTCGAAATCCGGATCGGGCAAGGGGGTCGGCGCAGGAACCAGGGTCGCCACCGCCACCCCGGCCATCACGGCCACCACCACAGCCCCGGAGCTCGCCAGCGCGAGCAACCGGAAGCGGCTACTGGCTTCAGCGGCCACGGCGGGAGCATGCAGCGCAGCACCGCGCAGGGTCGCCCGCCCCGCCCCCGCCCCGCCCGGAACCAGTACCGAACCGGCGCTGCCGGCGACAGCCTTGTGCGCCGCGGAGAACCAGTCACCACGCTCGCCGCCCTTGGCCGCCGCCTCGAGTTCGGCCACCATCCGACGCGCCTGCTGGATCGAGATCCCGGCCTCGCGCTCGAGGGTTGCCGCGGCCGCCTTGGCGCCCTGCTCGGCCATCACCCTGATGGCGAAGAACCAGAGCTGCAGCGAGGTCCGGCGGTTCTCGAGCGGCGTCCCGACACAGGGCGAGATCAGGAAATTGCAATGGCCGCAGGCATAGGCGCGCAGCTTGACCCGCGGCGCGAAGGCCGAGACCCGGCCGCAGGCGGGACAGGCGACGCTGATGCCGCCCCGTTTCGCCTGCATCATCGTCTCGAGGCAGGCATCCTCCCGGAACGCGGCCTGAAACTGCTTGAAGCGCTGGCTCATGCCTCGCTACCGCCGAATCACGTCGCATTCGGACGCGATCGTCCGAATGCGACAAACGTGATCGCTTCTATGAGCAGAGCATTGCTCCTGCGAAAAGCCGGTTCCCACTTTTGGCGCAATGCTCCGGCGATATCGGCCACGCCTGCCGGCGCGCGACCGGATAGCCGCCATCTGCTCGGGCAACGGCGCAGAATACGCGTGAACCGGGGTCGCGACAATCGTCAGCCCGCCAGCAGGCCGAGCCGGGCCACGTCGCGCAGATGCGTCTCGACCTCTTCCGCCGTCGCCCGCTGCGGCAGGCCGGCGACGGCGCGTCCGGAGGCATGCGCCTCGGCCAGGAAGTCGTTCATCGCGGCCAGCAGCATCGGTGCCGTCCGCGTCCCGTCGAGCAGGCTGATGAATTTGCGCACCACCACGCCGTCGAGCGCCACGGCACGATGGCGCAGATCGGTAACCTCGTTGCCGCTCTGCGCCTGCCGCCGCGCCAAGAGGCTCGCTACCGGCCGCTCGCTGACGGTGGTGGTGAGCCGATGCGGTTCGAGCTGGATCTCCAGCAGCCCTGCCCGATAGATCGCGGTCAGCGCCTCGTTGAGCCGGGCGATCTCGCGCTCCGTATCGGGGCCGAGGCTGTCCCTGGCCGCGCGCAGGGCGGTCGCGACGAGTTCGCTATGGCTGAGGCTACCGGGCCAGGCCTGGCCGAGCGCGCGCAAGGCCGCCTTGGCGGTGTCGAGATCGACGGCGAGACGCACGTCGTCGCCGAACAGAAACCCGCCGACGCCGGGCCGCTCGTCCTTCTCGTCAGCCTCGCGAACATTCGCAGCGAGATGATAGGGGGCCAGCGCAAATCGCGAGAAGCCGCGGTGCAGCGCGACATCCGATCGGCACAGCAGCGTCTGCCGGAAGCTGCGCCCGATCAACAGGTCGAGCGACTGCTCCTGGCGCAGCGGCTCGTCGATCGGGATCGCATTCAGGAGTTGCTGCGCCGGCCCGCGCGCCCCGCCGAAATTGTTCGGAAACGAGGCCTCGGCGAGGAATTGCAGGCCCTGCGGCGCTGCCGCGTCCAGCACCTCGTGCAGCGCAAAAGCCCGCGCGCCGGGGTTGAGGTCGTCGTGATAGAGCACATTGTCCGGGATTTCGGCGATCTGCTGCAGGCGCTCGCGCAGCGCGGCACCGTAGAACGAGTCCGGATCGGTCGCCTCGGCAAAGCGCTTGATCGCGGCGCGGGCGACGCGGACCCGCTCCAGCGGCTCCTCGATATCGCGCGTCTCGTAGAGCATGACGTCGCGCGCCAGGTCGCGCAGCCGGCATCCCGGCAGGGCGTTGTAGCTGACATAGGCGATGCCCTGCGGCCGCAGCAATTCGCCGAACAGCGCCAGGATGCGCTCGCGCACGAAGGGCGGCACCCAGGAATAGACGCCATGGACCAGGATGTAGTCGAAGCTGCCGAGCGCCGCGCCGGCTTCCATGATGTCGAGATGCCGGAAGTCGATATTGCGCAGCCCGAGCTCCTCGGCATCGGCCTTGGCCCGCGCGATGGCGCTGGCGCTGAGGTCGATCCCGACGAAGGCGGCGCCGGGCGATTGCAGCGCCATCGGGATCAGGTTTCCGCCGCTGCCGCAACCAAGTTCCAGCACCCGCATCGTCGCGGTCGGCGCCGCCTGCATGCCGTGGAAATGCGCGATCGTCGCCAGATGTCCTGGATGGGTCTGGGAGAAGGCATGGCCTGGATAGGCGACGGCGTCATAGGGGTTGGTCTTCGTCTCGCTCATGCCCGCAACCCGTCCGCCACTCTCGCCTCCCGTTTCGCCAAGCTCAGCAACCGATGACCTTGAATTCGACCCGGCGGTCGAGCGCGTCGCTGCCGTCGTCCTTGCCGGTCCCGATCAGGTTCTCGTTGAAGCCCTTGCCGGTCGCGATCATGCGGTTGCGGCTGTCCGGAGCGCCGGCCTGGAGCAGGTCCATCACATATTGCGCGCGCAGCACCGAGAGCCGTTCGTTGAGATGCGGCGTGCCGGTGCGCGAGGTGTGCCCGACGATCTCGATGCAGGCGCCCTTCTGCCTGGCGCGGGTGGCGATCTGGCTCAGCCACATCGGATAGGGCTCGGTAATCTCCGGATTGGCGATGAACTGCGTCGTCCCGGGCTGGAACAGCAGCTTGACCATGAGCTGGTTGCTGGAAAGGCCGCTGTCGACCAGATCGCCGAAGGCATCGACGGCATCCTCGCTGCGCCCGAGCTTGCTGCTGGCGAGATAGGCGCCGACCCGCACGCGGTGCTGGTCGCCGCCCGGCAAGGCCCGCGCCGTGCGGTAGAAGGCCAGTGCCTCGCGGTAGCGCCGCGCCTCGTATTCCAGGATGCCGTCATTGATCAGGGCCGCCGCGCCGAGCCGCTCGATATAGACGGGGTCGATCGGGTCGCCGAGCTTCGTGCCCTGGCAGACCTTGATATAGGCCTCGGTCGCCGGATCCTTTCCCCACATCGGCGCGTCGCGATAATAGGTCGTCGGCGTCACGTCGACGCCGTCGGGCCTGGCGCGGGCGACGCCCTTCGAGACAACGCGCTTCGATTTCAGATCGGCGAGCGTCAGACAGATGCGGTAGGCGTCGCGCGGTCCCTTGGCATCGCCGGCGTTGTTCACCGCCGTGAAGGTGCCGATCAGCACCACCGGCTCGCGCGCCAGGCTCTCCGTCGTGAAGGGCTGCATCTGGAAGCGCGGATAGGATCTTCCGACGATCTCGGAGAGCGTCTGCTGCATCGAGCGTGTCGAGGCCGACTGCGCCCCGGAGACGCCGTCGATCAGCGGGTCGATCACCAGCTCGACCCGGTCCTCTGCCAGATTGGCCTTGGAGAACAGGTCGGCGGCGGCGCGCCGCAACGCCTCGGGAAACGGGATCGGGGTCGGCGCGGGAGCGGCCGCCGGAGCCGGTGCCGCGGGCGGCGGCGTCTGTGCCGGAACCGCCACCGGAGCCGACAGCAGGGCGACAAGCCCGCAAGAAGCAAGAGAGGATCGACGCATCAAGCCACCTGTCCACGCCATGTCCCGGGAGACCTTGCCGTTGGCTACGCCGTCGGCAGGCCGCGATCATCGCCAGCCCTTGTCAGCGGCAGTCCTGCAGCGAGTTGCGGCCGCCATCGCCGAGCTGGGCCCGCATCAGGGCGTCGGTGCAGTCGCGCGGGCCGCTCGGCCGCCGTGCCTTGCTGCCGCGGGCCGGGGCTGGGGCCGCGGATTCGACGCCACCGAGGAGAACATCGGTCGACCTGCGATCGAGGACCATGCGTTCCTGCGGCTGAACCGGCCGCGCTTCATGCCGGGGAGGACGCGCGCTCGGCAGGAGCGGCTTCTCCGGAACCGGAAGCTCCTTCACGGTGGCGCCCGAATTGATCCGCGCCGCGACCGCCTTCTCGCGCTCCTGGCGCTCCTGGGACAGCTTGGCCTTCTCGGCCTCGAGCGCGGCGAGCTCCTGCTCGCGCTCGGCGAGCTTCTTGGCGAGCCGCTCGCGCTCGCTGGCATCCGACGGCTTCACCGCGGGCGCGATCGCCGCCGGCGCCTGGGCCGGCGCATCGGCCGGACGCGGCACCGAGCGTTCGGCATCGGTCTTTCCGGCATCGCGGCCGGCGAGATCCGTCGCGGCCTGCTGCCGGCTCTTCTCCACTTCCCGGACCCGCTCCAGCAGGGCCTTCTCCCGTGCTGCGAATTCGCTCTCGAGCTTCTCGCGCTCGCTCGACGAGAAGTTGCGGCGCTCGATCAGGTCGAGCCTGGTCTTGGCGTCGACGGCGAAGAAGCTGCCGGGGAAGCGCTGGATGAACGCCTTGATCTCGGCCGGATTGTCGCTGGTGCGCAGGCGCTTCCAGATATCGGCGTCCGTCTCCTCGCGGTTCATGTAGAAATCGCCGAGCAGGGACAGCGACAGCTCCGGCGTCTGCTTGCCCCCGGTCGCATCGTAGACGACCTTCTGGACCCGGCGGAACATCGTCGCGATCTCGAGCCCAGGCTGCTTCATCTCCTGGACCAGCGCCGCGGTGAACGGGCTGTTGCGGCCCGAGCCATCGGCAGCGACGTCGTTCGCCTGCGTCGCATAGGCGGTCACCATGCCCTGCGCGCGGGCGATCGGCGCGAGGCCGGTGCCGACGGAGAAGCTGCGCGTCGCCTGCTTCTTCGAGAGCTGGGCGACGAAGGGATTGTTGCGGCAGGCGTCGAGCACCATGATCTTGACGCCCTTGGCAAAGCCGAGCGCCGTGATCACCTCGCTCAGCTTGAGCGTCTCGTACTGGACCGAGATTTCGTCGTCGATCTTGGCTTCGACCGGTACGAGGAAGTTCTCGCCGTTGAACTGGAAGCCGTGGCCGGCATAGTAGAACATCACCGCGTCGGCATCCTGGGCCAATCGGGCGAAGCGGGACAGCACCATGTCCATGCCGCGCTTGTCGAGATCGACGCCATCGACCACTTCGAAGCCGACCTTGCGCAGGGCTTCGGCGATATCGCGCGCATCATTGGGCGTGTTCGGCAGGGCCGGCGCGTTCTTGTAGGCCGAATTGCCGATCACCAGGGCGACGCGGCGATCCTGCGCCAGCGCCGGCAGGACCAGCAACTGCGAAAGAAGAGCGACCAGTGCACAGAGCTTGACCGCGGCGTTCATGGCACCATTCCCTGCGTCAACCTAAAGAAAGCCACGGCGAAAATCCAGAGCTATCCGTTGCTCCGACGAGCGGTTGCCCCTGCGGCAGGGCCCTGTTAGCTTCATCCCGTGCAGCGCCTCAAGGAAGAGCGCCGATGCGAGGTATTCGGCTGAACCTTATTGTCGGCGTTTCAGCGGTTTTCGCCATGATGGCGCAAAACGCCTTCGCGCAGGAGCGGCCGAGGCCGCGCAGCCCCGCCCCGGCGGGCGCCAAGGTCTCCTTCGTCGAGCTCGGCGACAATGCCAGGGTCCCCGGCAAGCTGCTGGTGCGCTTCGCCGTCACCGGCATGGAAATCGCGCCGGCCAATACCCAGCGCCGCAATGCCGGCCACCATCATCTGCTGATCGACACTGGACTGCCGCCGCTGGGCCAGCCGATCCCGAGCGATTTCAACCATCTGCATTTCGGCGGCGGCCAGAGCGAGGCCGAGATCCTGCTCTCGCCGGGGCGTCACACCCTGCAGCTCCTTTTCGCCGATCACGACCATGTGCCGCACGATCCGCCGGTTATGTCGCAGAAGATCACCGTCGAGGTCGAGGCGGCGCCCGAGGAGAAGCCGCGCACCGTCGCGGCGCCGAATGCCCGGGTCTTCTTCGTCGGCCTGCAGGACGGGGCGACGATCCCGGCCCGCTCCGTCATCCGCTTCGCCACCGAGAACATCGCGATCGTGCCGGCCGGGACGAAGCAGGACAATGCCGGCCACCACCACCTCCTGGTCGATACCGAACTGCCGCCGCTCGACCGCGAGATCCCCAGCGACTTCAACCACCTGCATTTTGGCCGCGGGCAGACCGAGACCGAGCTGACGCTGCCGCCGGGCGAGCACACCCTGCAGCTGCTCTTCGCCGATCACGAGCATGTCCCGCACGATCCTCCGGTGATGTCGCAGAAGGTCAAGGTGCGCGTCGCGGCGGCCACGGCCGCGCCGCCCGTCCCCACCCAGCAGGCGAGCGCCCGCACGCCGGGGCGGACGCCCGCGCCCAACGACGCCGCGGTCTATTTCGTCTATCCGCGCAACGGCACGACGATCTACGCGACCTCGACCATCCGCTTCGGGCTGCGCAATATGGGCGTCGCTCCCGCCGGCGTCACCAAGCCCAATACCGGCCACCACCATCTGCTGATCGACGTGCCGACCCCGGCGCTCGACGTCGCCATCCCGAGCGACCTCAACCATCTCCATTTCGGCAATGGCCAGACCGAGCGGAAGATCACCCTGCCGCCGGGCAGGCACACCCTGCAGCTCATCCTGGGCGACGACCAGCACGTACCGCACGACCCACCCATCATGTCCGAGCGGATCGAGATCCTCGTCGGCAACCCGAAAAAGCGGAGGGCGCGTCGATGAGCACGCCCGCCGCCAGGACTGTCCCATCCGCCCCTTGCCAGCGCCGGCATCGCTTCGTGCTTGCCGGGCTCGCCCTCCTCTGCCCCCTGGCCGCGGCCCCGGCGCCGGCACAGACGGCACAGCGCCAGCCGGCGCCCCGCGGCGCGCTGCTCTATTTCCACTATCCGCTCGACGGCCTGCGGGTGCCGGAGCGCTTCACGGTGCGGATGGGGCTGAAGGAGATGGGTGTCGCGCCGGCCGGAATCGACAAGCCGCTCACCGGCCACCACCATCTCCTGATCGATGTCGAGCCCGGCTCGCCCGACCTGCCCATCCCCTCGGACTACAACCACATCCATCTCGGCAACGGCCAGACCGAGGTCGTCGTCACCTTGCCGAAGGGCACCCATACGCTGCAGCTGCTGCTCGGCGACCATACGCACACGCCGCATCGTCCGCCGGTAATGTCTCAGAAGATCACAGTCTATGTCCGTTGAACCTTCACCACGCCCGTGACGGCGCGGGCGGCCTGTCGGGAGCCTTGAACGGAATGTCGTGGCATCGCCGCCTCGCCCTCGTCCTTCTGGCGCTGGCCGCGCTTTCGGCTCCGGCCGCGCTCCTGGCCCCGGCCCGGGCGCAGAGCGGCGCGGCTCCGGCCCGGCTGGCGCTGGTGATCGGCAATGCCGCCTATCGCGAGGCGCCGCTGGCCAATGCCGTGGTCGATGCCCGCGCCGTCGCCGAGACCCTGCGCCAGGGCGATTTCGACGTCACCGCCGTCGAGAATGCCGACCGCGCCGCGCTGGAGCGGGCGCTGGCTTCCTTCAGGGGCAAGCTGACCCGCGGCGCCCATGTCGTGGTCTTCTATGCCGGGCATGCGGTGCAGTTCCGCGGCCACAACTTCCTCGCTTCCGTCGATGCCGCGATCAAGTCGCCGGGCGATCTCGGGCGCGATGCCGTCGACCTCGACCGGTTGCTCGACGCGCTGATCGTCAGCCGGCCGGACAGCGCCGTGATCGTGCTCGACGCCGCCCGCGACAATCCCTGGCAGGCGGCGCTCGGCGGCAACCGCAAGGGCCTCGCCGCGATCGAGCCCCTCGAGAACATCGCGGTGATGGCGCCGGTCGCCCCCGGCCGGACGATTCCCGAGACGCCCGGCCGCCCCAATCCCGCGATCGAGGAATGGCTGAAGGCGATCCGCACGCCGGGCCTCGACATGGCGGCCGCCCTGACTCGCAGCCGCGACGCCGTCGCCCGCGCGACCAGGCGCAGGCAGCAGCTCTGGATCTCGTCGCCGCCGGCCGCCGGGCTCGTGGTCACGCCGACCAGCAGGCCGGCCGCCGTCGCGCAGACCACGCGCGGCGTCATCACCGCGCCGCCGCCGCCCGGGCCGCAATCCGACCAGCTCGGACCCTATGAGCTGTCCTTCTGGGAGACGATCCGCAACAGCGAGAACCCGGCCGAATACCGCGCCTATCTCGACGCCTATCCGAACGGCCGCTTCGCCAGCCTCGCCCGGACGCGGGAGGAATTCTACAAGAGCCGGGCCCAGAACCGCGCCCCGGCCCCGCCGCCCCAGACAGCCGGCACCGCAACCGGTCGGCCGGGCGCGCAACCCGCGAGCCCGGCCAGGACCATCCGCGATTGCGATGACTGTCCGGAGCTCGCCCTCGTCCCGGCCGGCAGCTTCGAAATGGGCTCGAACGAGATGTTCGAGTTCGAGAAGCCGGTGCGTTCGGTCACGATCGGCAGCGCCTTCTATATCGGCACCCGCGAGGTTACCTTCGCGGAGTGGGACGCCTGCGTCGCCCAGGGTGGCTGCAGCCATCGCCCGGGCGATCGCAATCTCGGCCGCGGCAAGCGCCCGGTCACCGACATCCACTGGAACGATGCCGGGGCCTATGTCGTCTGGCTCTCGCTGAAGACAGGGCGGAAATATCGCCTGCCGACCGAGGCTGAATGGGAATACGCCGCCCGCGCCGGCTCGACCACCAGCTACCCCTGGGGCAACGCGATCGATAAGGAAAAGGCGAATTGCAACGGCTGCAACGCGCAGCCGCGGCGACAGGCGAGCGAGGTCGGCCAGTTCCCGCCCAATGCCTTCGGCCTCTACGACATGGCCGGCAATGCCGCCGAATGGGTCGCCGATTGCTGGAGCGAAAGCTACCGCGCCTCGCCGCGCGACGGCAGCGCCTATTCGCCGGCCGGCTGCCGCGAACGCGTGCTGCGCGGCGGCTCCTTCAACAACGATCCGCGCTATCTGCGCTCGGCCGCGCGCTTCAAATACGAAAGCGACGTGCGCTTCTACACCAACGGCTTCCGCGTCGTCCGCGAGCCCTGACCGAGGCACTCGGGCTGGCTTGTCCAGAGCAAATTTCGATCTGATCGGACCGTCATTCCGGACAAGCCGCAAAGCGGCGCCGCTCCGGATTCCATCGAAGGGCACTGCGCTCTACGATGGATCCCGGCGTTCCGCTTCGCTCCAGCCGGGATGACGGTGCAGGGTGATCGAAAAATGCTCTTAACCAGGTCATCCCGGGCGGCCGCAGGGCGGCCCGGGATCCATGCCGGAGCTTTTCCGGCAGGCTCAGGCATGGATTCCTGAACGCCGCCGCGCGTGGCCGCACGCGCACACCTGCCGGTTTGTGGCGGTTCTAGGACATTTTCTTGTTCTCGCGCCCCCGCCTTTTGCCTAGTCTGCCGCTCAGGCGGGGGCCTTTTTGAGCGAATCAGCAGCGGCGCAGCATGTTGGCCGGCGTCGCCGAGGAGGCGTGATGCGGACTGGCCGACAGATCCTCGCGTCCTGCGTCCTGGTGCTCGGCATGGTTTGCGCCATGCTGGCGCTGACAGCGTCGCAGGCCCTCGCGCAGCAGAAGCGCCTCGCCTTCGTCATCGGCAACGGCGCCTATCAGAACGTCCCGAAGCTGCCGAACGCCCTCAATGACGCCACCAGCATCCGCGCCGTGCTGCAGGAGGCGGGCTTCGAGGTCGTGCCGGCAACGGACGCGACGCTGGCCGGCATGCGCGCCAGCCTCGACGGCTTCATCGGCAAGGTCCAGCAGGCCGGGTCCGGTACGACCGCACTGGTCTATTATGCCGGCCACGCGATCCAGCTCGACGGCGCCAATTATCTCCTGCCCGTCGATGTGCGGCCCGAGACCGCCGCCAACATCGCCGGCCAGGCGCTCTCCCTCAGCGACATCCTCAAGCGCCTCGACGCCACCGGCGCCATCGCCAAGATCGCCATACTCGACGCCTGCCGCGACAACCCGTTCGCCGCCCGCGAGATGGCGCGCGGCCTCGCTCTGCAGATGGTCGACGGCGCCACAGAGGCCCCGCGCAGCGAGGCCGGCCTCGCCCGCGTCGATTCCCGCAGCGGCACCTTCGTCGCCTTCGCGACCTCGCCGGGCGCCACCGCGGCCGACGGCGCCGGCAGCAACAGCCCCTTCACCGAGGCCTTTCTGCGCCTGGCGCGCGAACCCGGCCAACCGGTCGAACAGCTCTTCCGGCGCATCCGCCTCGCGGTGCACGACGCCACCAACGGCACGCAGATCCCCTGGGACACCTCGTCCCTGATCACCGATTTCGCCTTCTTCCAGCGCCCGGCGGCGCCCGCCACCCCGACCACCCCGCCAGCTGCCGGCGCGGCCCCAAGCGAGGTCTCGCTGACCATGCGGCCGACCGCGGCGAGCCTGCGCTCGCTTTCGCCGGCCGACGCCTATCGCAGCGCCATCGCCTGGGACCGGCGCGACATCTATCGCAGCGCCCTGGAGATCCATCCCGAGGGCGAGCGCGCGCCGCGGCTGCACCGCATCGTCACGCTGCGCACCGAGGAGACCGCCTGGGCCGAGACGGTGCGCGCCGGCGATGCCGAGTCGCTCCTGATGTTCGCCCGGCTCTTCCCCGGCTCGCAGCATGCCGCGGAGGCGACCCGGCTGGCGCGGACAGCCCCCAGCCGCAACCGGGTCCGCACCGTCGCCGCGGTCTGCCCGGTCTGCCCCGCGGTGGCGCCACCCCGCACCCGCCGCGCGGAGTGCGAGCGCGCCCACGGGCTCCACGATGTTGCGCGACTGCCGAACCGTGAGCCACGTGACCAGCAACAGGGCGAGAATCACGACCGGAATGTACGTTCGCCGGAATTCGGCGAGCCGCTCGGTATGGAAGAGCTCCGGCTGGCTCGCCACCACCACCCAATCGGGGG
>NZ_JAKFED010000086.1:0-92271 GCF_036675845.1 Allobosea sp.
GCCGGCGCCGCAGCCGACCACAACCGAGATGGCCGATGACGACCCCTTCGACGAGCGCCCGGCGCTCCGCGAAGAGGCGCCGGGCATCCGGCCGCGCGTCGCGCCGCCGCGCGCACGCCGCGTCAATCCCGGCCATGTCCGCACCGCCATCGTCGGCGTCGGCGTCGCGCTCGCCGTCGCGGTGATCGCCGGCGCCGCCTATTATGTGAACAAGATCAACCCGCCGGAACCGACGGTGCGCCCCCGCACCGAGGCCCCGGCCCAGCCGGCCCAGCCCGAGCTTGGCGGCAAGATCAACGAGCGCGCCGGCGCCGAAACCCCGGCGACGCCTCCCGGCACTCCGCGCGGCGGCAACACGGCCGCGCCTGGAGCGACCAGCGACATCGCCGTCGCCCAGCGCGCCGTGCTCTATATCGAGGTTCCGGAGGCGCCGCAGCAGCCGCGCACCGTGCAGGGCCGCGTCTTCTGGCGGCTCGACAGCGACACGGTCGGCCAGGGCCAGCCGGTCGAGACCATCGTGCGCGCGACCGTCGAGATCCCGGATGCCGGGCTCACGCTCGACTTCACCATAAGGCGCAACACCGACCCCGCCTTCCCGGCCTCGCACATCATCGGCATGCGCTTCATCACCACCGGGGAAGCGGCCAGCGACGGCATCCGCGAAGTCGGCGTGCCGCAGTTCAAGACCGATGAGAGCGAGCGCGGCGCGCCGCTCTCGGCGATCGCCTCGGCGCTCGGCGAGAACCTGTTCGTGGCGGCGCTGTCGAATGTCCGGATCGAATCGGAGCGCAATCTCGATCTGCTGCAGACAAGGCCCTGGATCGACCTGCCGGTGCGCTTCGCCTCGGGCCGGCGCGGCATCATCACCTTCGAGAAGGGCGTCTCCGGCAACCAGACCATCGCCGACGCGCTGGAACGCTGGCGGAGCTGAGTCCGGTCGTCGGCGTCATTCTCGGGCGGAGCGAAGCGCAGACCCGAGAATCTCATCACGAGAAGGCACCAGCCGGAGCCCTGCTCCGCCAGAGATGCTCGGGGCGGACCCGAGCATGACGCCTGTCAGTTGCCTCCCGCCACCTTCTGATAGTCCTTCACATCCGAGAAGCTGATCTCCGGCGCCCGCTCGGCGTCGTATTTCAGCGTGAACTGCGACGAGGCCATGAACACCGGGTCGCCGTCGAGATCGTCCGCCATCGAGGACGGCTTCAGCGCGACGAATTTCGCCAGCGCCGCCTTGTCCCCGCTCGAGACCCAGCGGGCGATGGCGAACTGGCAGGGCTCGAAATCGACCGGCAGCGAATACTCGACCTCCATCCGCTCCTTCAGCACGTCGAGCTGCAGCGCGCCGACGACGCCGACGATGGCGGGCGCGCCGTCATGCGGCAGGAAGAGCTGGACGACGCCCTCCTCCGCCATCTGCTGCAGCGCCTCGCGCAGCTTCTTGGCCTTCATCGCGTCCTTGAGCTTGACGCGGCGCAGGATCTCCGGCGCGAAGGACGGCACGCCCTTGAAGATGATCTCCTCGCCCTCGGTCAGCGTGTCGCCGATGCGCAGCGTGCCGTGGTTGGGCAGGCCGACGATGTCGCCGGCATAGGCCTCCTCGGCGATCGAGCGGTCGCGGGCGAAGAAGAACTGCGGCGCGTTCAGCGGCAGCGGCTTGCCGGTGCGCACCAGCTTCGCCTTCATGCCGCGCGAGAGCTTGCCCGAGCAGACGCGCATGAAGGCGATGCGGTCGCGATGGTTCGGGTCCATGTTCGCCTGGATCTTGAAGACGAAGCCGGTCATCTTCGGCTCGCCGGCCTCGACCGGGCGCTTGTCGGCGATCTGGGCGCGCGGGCTCGGCGCATAGCGGCCGAGCGCGTCGATCAGGTCGCGCACGCCATAGTCGCGCAGCGCCGCGCCGAAATAGAGCGGCGTCAGATGCCCCTCGCGGAAGGCCGCGAGGTCGAACGGCTTCAGCCCCTCGCGCGCCAGGAAGACCTCCTCGCGCCAGCTCTCGACGGCGCCGTTCGGCAGGAGTTCGTCGAAGAGCTTGTCGTCCTCGCCGGCGACCGGCGTTCCGGCATCGCTCTCGTCGCCCTTCTGGTTGCGGCGGAAGGTGTTGGAGGCGAAGTCGAGCGTGCCGGCAAACTCGCGCCCGCGCCCGACCGGCCAGGTCATCGGCGCGACGTCGAGGGCGAGCGTCGTCTCGATCTCGTTGATCAGGTCGAACGGGTCGCGGGTCTCGCGGTCGACCTTGTTGATGAAGGTGACGATCGGGATGTCGCGCAGGCGGCAGACCTCGAACAGCTTCTTGGTGCGCGCCTCGATGCCCTTGGCGGCATCGATCACCATCACGGCGGAATCGACCGCCGTCAGCGTCCGGTAGGTATCCTCCGAGAAGTCCTCGTGGCCCGGCGTGTCGAGCAGGTTGAAGACGTGCCCGCCATACTCGAAGGTCATCACCGAGGTGACGACCGAGATGCCGCGCTGGCGCTCGATCTTCATCCAGTCGGAGGAGGTCTGGCGCCGCCCGGCCTTGGCCCTGACCTCGCCGGCGAGCTGGATCGCGCCGCCGAAATACAGCAGCTTCTCGGTCAGCGTGGTCTTGCCGGCGTCCGGATGCGAGATGATCGCGAAGGTGCGGCGGCGCGCATGCGGCGCCGCGGCGGCCACGGGGCCGTCGATGGTCTGAAGATCGGTCATGGCGTGGTTGAGACAGGATGGCGGCTCCTGAGTCAATCGCCTCGCGCCTGCCGGATCCGGCGTTTTCCGGGCGGCCGAACACAAAATTAACCAAGACCGGCTTAGCTGTCCGGCGGTTCATGCCGCGCGCCAGGGGGAAAGTCGCGGCACGCGCGCTGAAGATCCCATGGCCATGCTGCGCACCATATCGAGCCAGATTCTCGCGGCCGTGCTGCTGCTCGCCCTGGCGGCGACCCTGGCGATCGCCGTCGGCGTCCATACGCTCGAGCGCTATGCGACGATGACCCGCGAAATGCAGTCGGCCTCGCAGCGCTCCGCCATCGCCGAGCGCATCAACGGCCTGGTCAACGGCGTGGTGATGGAATCGCGCGGCGTCTATATGAGCACCGACGCCGTCGGCGCCGAACGCTTCATCCCGCTCCTGCTGCAAGGGCTGCGCGAGATCGAGGTGCTGATGCAGGAATGGCGGCCGCTGATCGGCGCCGACGACCGCGACAGCTTCGCGACCGTGGCGGCGCGGGTCGAGAAGTTCATCGGCTTCCGCCGCGAGATCGCCCGCCTCGGCCGCGAGGGCTCGAACGTCGCGGCCCGCGCGCTCGGCAATGACGAGGCCAACCGCAACAGCCGCAAGGCGCTGAACGAGGCCCTCAAGCGGATCGCCGGCAGCCATGACGCCCACAGCGCCGCGATCGACACCGATCTGCGGCGCATGCAGCAGAGCAGCGCCCGCCTGCTGGTCGGCATCGGCGCCTTCGCCATCGCCGCCGGCCTGGCGCTGGCGCTGTTCATCGTCCAGCGCCGGATCGCCGGCCCGCTGCTCCGGCTGGCGGCGACGATGCGGCGGCTGGCCGCTGCCGAGCAGGTCGACGAGATCCCGCTGGTCGACCGCGGCGACGAGATCGGCGACATGGCCCGCTCCGTCGCGATCTTCCGCGACAATGCCCGCGCCCGCGCCGCGCTGGAAACGGCGGCAGCCGGGGACGAGGCGGCGCGGATCGCGCGCCAGCAGCGTATCGACGAGATCGTCGCCGCCTTCGACGCCAGGCTCGCCGGTGCGCTCCAGACGGTCGGCGGCGGGGTCGAGACGCTCGAGACGGCGGCGCGCCTGCTGAACGGCCTCGCGGTCGCCGCGACCTCGGAGATCGGCCGGGCCCAGTTCGCCTCGCAGGAGGCTTCGGGCAATGTCCAGCAGGTCGCGAACGCCGCCGAGAACCTGACCGATTCGATCACCGAGATCTCGGCAAGGGTGGCACGCGCCAACGCCATGGTCGGCGGCGCCAGCGAGGACGCGCTCGGCGCCAGCCGCCATGTCGGCAATCTCGCCCGCGCCTCCGAGCAGATCGTCACCGTCATCGACCTGATCCGCGACATCGCCGAGCAGACCAACCTGCTCGCCCTCAACGCCACCATCGAGGCCGCACGCGCCGGCGAGGCCGGGCGCGGCTTCGCCGTGGTCGCGGCCGAGGTCAAGACGCTCGCCAGCCGCACCGCCGAGGCGACCGACGGCATCGCCAGCCAGATCGAGGCCTTCCATGGCGAGGCCGAGGGCGCCGTCAAGGCCATCGGCACCATCACCCGCACGATGAGCGACGTCTCGCAGCAGACCGCCGCCATCGCCGACGCGACCGAGGAACAGCGCGCGACGACCTCCGAGATCGCCCGCAACGCCCAGGCCACCGCGCATGGCGCGGCGACGGTGGCGCAGCGGCTCGCCAGCGTCACCGCCGCTTCCGACGAGGCGCTGCGCTCGGCGGCCGAGGTGCTGCGCACCGCCGAGAACCTGGCCTGCGAGGCGGCGACGCTGCGCGGCGAGGTCGACACCTTCTTCAGGCAGATCAAGGCGGCCTGAGCGCGAGGCGGCTCGCCTTTGCGCACCCCCTGCCGTCATTCCGGCCGTAGCGAAGCGGAGCGCCGGAATCCATCATAGAGCGCAAGCGATGGAGCGCAGGCGCCCTACGATGGATTCCGGAGCGGCGCGGCTTCGCCGCTTGTCCGGAATGACGGCTGGTTTCCAGGAGAGCGCGGCGCGCTCAGTTCTTCAGCCGGTAGCCGGTCTTGAAGATCCAGGCGATCACCGCGATGCAGGCGGCGAGGAAGACCAGCGTCATGCCGAGGCTGACGACGATGCCGACATCGGCGAAGCCGAAGAAGCTCCAGCGGAAGCCGCTGATCAGGTAGACCACCGGATTGAACAGCGTCACCGTCCGCCAGAACGGCGGCAGCATGTCGATCGAGTAGAACGAGCCCCCGAGGAAGGCGAGCGGCGTCACGATCAAGAGCGGCACCACCTGCAGCTTCTCGAAGCCGTCGGCCCAGACGCCGATGATGAAGCCGAACAGGCTGAAGGTCGTCGCCGTCAGCACCAGGAAGAGCAGCATCCAGAACGGATGCTCGATCTTCAGCGGCACGAACAGGAAGGCGGTGGCGAGGATGATCAGCCCGAGCATCACCGATTTCGTCGCCGCCGCCGCGACATAGGCGAAGACCGCCTCCCACCAGGCGACCGGGGCCGAGAGCAGTTCGAAGATCGTGCCGGTGAATTTCGGGAAATAGATCGCGAAGGAGGCGTTGGCGATGCTCTGCGTCAGCAGCGAGAGCATGATCAGCCCCGGCACGATGAAGGCGCCATAGGACACGCCGTCGATCGCCTGCATGCGCGAGCCGATCGCGGCACCGAAGACGACGAAATAAAGCGAGGTGGAGATCACCGGCGAGAGGATGCTCTGCAGCGGCGTGCGCCAGGTCCGCGCCATCTCGAACAGATAGATCGCCTTGATCGCAGGGAAGTTCATGGTCGCGGCGCTCATGCGTTTGCCCTCAGCAGGCCGACGAAGATGTCCTCGAGCGAGGACTGGCTGGTGCGCAGGTCGCTGAAGCGGATGCCGGCTTCGCCGAGATCCTTGAGCAGCGCGGTGATGCCGGTGCGCTCGGCCTTGGTGTCGTAGGTGTAGACCAGCTCCTCGCCCTCGGCCTGGAGCGCGAGGCCATGGGCGGCGAGCGCTTCGGGCACGGCCGCCAGCGGGGCCTGCAGGTGCAAGGTGAGCTGCTTCTGGCCGAGCTTGCGCATCAACTCGGCCTTGTCCTCGACCAGGATGATCTCGCCCTTGCTGATCACGCCGATCCGGTCGGCCATCTCCTCGGCCTCCTCGATGTAATGCGTGGTCAGGATGATGGTGACGCCGCTGTCGCGCAGGCGCCGCACCAGCTTCCACATGTCCTGGCGCAGCTCGACATCGACGCCGGCCGTCGGCTCGTCGAGGAACAGGATCTGCGGCTCATGCGCCAAGGCCTTGGCGATCAGCACGCGCCGCTTCATCCCGCCCGACAGGGTCATGATCTTGTTGTCGCGCTTGTCCCAGAGCGAGAGGTCGCGCAGCACCTGCTCGACATGGGCCGGGTTCTTCGGCTTGCCGAACAGGCCGCGGCTGAAGCTGACCGTCGCCCACACCGTCTCGAAGGCGTCGGTGGTCAGTTCCTGCGGCACGAGGCCGATCCGGCTGCGCGCGGCGCGGTAGTCGGCGATGATGTCGTGGCCGTCGGCGAGAACCCTGCCGGTGCTCGGATTGACGATGCCGCAGACGATGCTGATCAGCGTCGTCTTGCCGGCGCCGTTGGGGCCGAGCAGGGCGAAGATCTCGCCGCGCCGGATCTCCAGCGTGACGCTCTTCAGCGCCTGGAAGCCGGAGGCATAGGTCTTCGACAGGTCGGATATCTGGATGATCGGTTGCATGGCGGAACGCTATTGGAGAGGCATGGCAATCTGGTGAAGGCGAGGTCGCGCAGCTCCGCCCGGCCTGCGCGACTCAGCCGTCCAAAAGAATATGGCCGGGGCGCGCCCGGCCATAGCAATTTGTTCCGTCAATTCCTGTCAGCGGACAAAAAGCGCGATCAGGATGATGATCGGGATCGGGATCCCGAGCAGCCAGAGTGCGATCGAGCGCATGGACGTTACCCCCGTGATTGCCACCAGTAATGATGGCGGAACAACGTCGCAGGGCCGCCGAAGGTTCCGTTGCGCGATCCTCGGAGCCGCCCGCGCGCCCGGCACAGCATGCCGGCATCGGCCGGCGAAACGGCGCCGGCTCACCCCGCCGCCGTGGCGCTCGGATGCCAGAGCGGCCGATAGCCGTTCACAAGCGCGGACAGCGACGACGGCGGCGTCGCGACCTCGACCAGACCCGCCGGCCGCGGCCGCGTCGCGACATAGCCGGCGGGCGACCAGAGCAGCGCCCGGTCGCCGCGCAAGGCGAGGAACTCCCCCTCCGGCGCGGCGATCATCGCCCCGTCCGGCAGGCCCTCCGCCGGCAGCCGGTGCAGGCGCTTGGCCCGGCCGTCACGCCGCTCGCGATCGAGCCGCTCGTCGATCTCGGGAAAGAGCGGCAGCCGCTTCAGGCCGCGGCCCGCGACCAGCGCCTCGCGGTAGGCGAGCGCATCCTTGCGCCGGCATTCCATGCAGGGCCGGTGCCCGGCCGCCAGCGCCGTGACCTCGTCGCAGAAGAACAGCTCGGTATAGTAGCGGCCCCAGACATCGCGCTGCCGGCCCTTGAAGGCGAGCACGCAGCAGATCCACTGCTTCGTCGCATAGAGCCGCTTCGGCAGCGCCCGCGTCGCCGGATCGTGGAAGCGCCCGCCGCGATTGCCGAACAGGGTGCCGCGCGCCGGATCGGCGAACAGCGAACCATCGGGGCGGATGCGGTTGGGCAGGGGCATGGCGCAGCGTTACCGCAGCCGGCACCGCGATCCTGTCAGTGGCATGAGCGCGCGCCTGCCGATCACCGTCGCGGGCCCCGCCTGACGCCGGAAATCTCGATCGTCAGGTTCTTTTCCTGGCTCGGGCAGCAGCGTGCGTCATTGGGGCCGAGCGTCGTCATGGTCACGTCGATGGCGCCGGGCCGGAACGCGACATTGCGCGGATTCTCGCCGAACACGCCCGCGGCCTTGCGGAAGAAGCGGAAGCCCTCCGCCTCGCCGGTGAACAGCAGCACGTCCAGGCTCGCGGCGTTGCCGCCCGTTTCCGCATAGATGAAAGTGACTGCATCGCGCCGGCCATCGCCATTGAAATCGCCATAGAACACCGGCGCCTCGATGACCTTGGCGGTCTTGCCGCGGCCGAGATGGCGCTCGATGTCGCGCTTGGCCGGGCCCTCGGCGATGCCCGCCAAGGCCGCGCCGGGCAGGCCGAGGCCGAGCAGCGCCGCCGCCAGGACAGGCCGAAGCACACGCGCCTGGCGCGGGAACCTGGCCGGCGGCCGGAGCGTCGAGATCATGGCGGGGTTCCGTGCTGGCAGCGTGACGGTACAGTGCTGGTATAGCGGGCCTCGCTCCCGATGCCAGCACTGTACCGCTGCGACGCCATGCCGGTCTGGCCGTCACCGGCGCTTTGCGGCAAGCTCGATGGCAGGTGCGGAACTCGGCCGGAGGGCCGCCGCGGCAGGGCCAAGCGCATGGATCGCACCGACGAAGGCCAGCCCCTGCCGCTCGACGCCCATCCTTCGCGCGACGCGATCCTGGCCGAGATCCATGCCCGGCCTTTCGCTGCCGTCGAGACGCCGCGCCGGCTGCTGCATTTCGCCTTCATGACCGACCAGGGCCAGGCGAATGCCGACCGCGAGGCGCTCGCCCGCTTCTGCGCGAAGCGCGGCGTGGCGGGCCCGGCCGAGGGCGCCAGGCACCACCGCGCCCGGCTCGGCGAGGCCGGCCTGCGCTGGGAGCAGCACAGCGAGTTCACCACCTATAGCTGGGAACTGCCCGGCGCCGGCCACGAGCCCTTCGCGCCGGCGGGCCGGCTGCTGCCGCACGCCATGGCGGAACTGCCGCAGCCGGGGCCGCTTCTCGTCGCCGTCGACCTGCATCTCCTGCCGGAGGCGGTGGCGCCGCCGCTCGACACGGTCTTCGACGCCGCCAGCCTCGCCGCCGCCCTGGTCGACGGCGAGGCGGCACTCGCCGCGACGGATTTCCAGCCCGACCCCGACGGCTTCGTCCACGTCCTGGTGCTCGACCGGGCGCTGACGCCCTCGCGCGCCGGCGCGCTGCTGCAGCGGCTGCTCGAGATCGAGACCTACCGGGTGCTCGCCCTGCTCGGCCTGCCCGAGGCGCAGCGCCTCGCCCCCTCGGTGCGGGCGACCGAGGAGGCGCTGGTCCGGATCGCCGGCACGATGATGCAGACCGACGGGCTCGCCGCCGACAATGCCCTGCTCGACGAGATGACCGCGCTGGCCGCGACGATGGAATCGGAGGCCGCCTCCTCGAACTACCGCTTCGGCGCCAGCCGCGCCTATGACAACATCGTCCAGCAGCGCCTCGCGGCGATCGAGGAGACCGCTCATGGCGGCTGGCCGACCATCGCGGCCTTCCTGTCGCGGCGGATGGCCCCGGCGATGCGCACCTGCCAGATGCTGCAGGAGCGCCAGGCCGACCTGTCGCGCCGGCTCGCCCGCGCCGCCAACCTGCTGCGCACCCGCGTCGATGTCGCGCTCGAGCAGCAGAACCGCGACCTGCTGGCGGCGATGAACGAACGCACCCGCCTGCAACTGCGCCTGCAGCAGACCGTCGAGGGGCTCTCGGTCGCCGCCATCGGCTATTACGTCGTCAGCCTGTTCGGCTATCTCGCCAAGGGCGCCAAGGATGCAGGCTTCCTGCCGGTCGATGTCGGCATCGCAACCGCATTGTTCGTGCCCGTGGCGCTGCTCGGGGTCTGGAGCATGGTCCGGCGCATCCGGCGCGGCCATGGCGGCGATTGAGGCGGGAAACGCTTTCGACCGGCCAATTCACTCCTGACATCTCCTGACAAATCTGGATCCTATTGCGGTCTCACCCGTTCCTGGAGCCGGATGATTTCAGATGGAATCGCGAAGCGCTTCCATCTGAAATCTGAATCCGTCTCTTATCAAAAGCTTGGAGCAGGATTCATGCGAAAAACCGGTTCCCACTTTTTCGCATCCTGCTCTTGCGGAACCCCGATGGAGACCCGTCATGCTGACCTTCTATCACGCGCCGCAATCGCGCTCCTTCTCCGTGCTCTGGATGCTGGAGGAGCTTGGCCAGCCCTATACGATGGAGCTGGTCGACATCCGCGGCAAGGACGGCCCGCCCGAAAGCTATCGCGCCATCCAGCCGCACAAGAAGGTGCCGGCGATCGTCCATGACGGCACCGTCGTCACCGAGCGCGCCGCGATCTGCCTCTATCTCTGCGAGACCTATCCCGAGGCCGGCCTGGCTCCTGCCGTCGGCGATCCCGACCGCGCGCCCTTCCTGACCGCTTTGGTCTATACCGACGCCGTGCTCGACCCGATCATCGCCACCAAGGTCCACAATTTCGACTATGAGGCGCGCGGCTTCTCCTTCGGCTCGCATGCCGACACCGTCGCCAACCTCGAAAAACGGCTCGGAGCGCACCCCTACGCCGCCGGCGAGCGCTTCACCGCGGCCGATACGCAGCTCGGCAGCGGCATCCATTTCGGCATGAACATCATCGGCGCCCTGCCGCGCCTGCCGGTCTTCGAGGCCTATATGGAACGGATGCTGGCCAGGCCCGCTTTGCAGCGGACCATCGCCAGGGACGGCACCCTACCGATGTGACAGGCGGCCGGCGCCGGCGCCGGTGCCCTGACGGAGGCGAGGCTGCGAAACCTCGCGGCCGTCAGCCCGGGAAGGCGGCGTGCAGCCGCTCCAGCACCGCGCGCTGCGTCGCCACCGGCGAGCGCGGCGCGGCGACGGCGATCCCGTCGAAATGCCGCCGGCCGAGGAAGCGGGCGCGGTCGAACACCGCCTCGCCGCGGAACTGGGCACCGCTGAACCAGGCCGCCCGGCAGAAGCGCGCCTGCGCGAAAGTCGCGCTTTGCTCGAAGACCGAGCCCTCGAAGCCGGCATTGTCGCCGAAATCGACCTCGGCGAAATCGGCCGGGGCGCGATAGCGGCAATCGCCCAGCCCCGCCTCCCAGCCGAAGCGCGCGCCGCGGAAGCGCACCGGCCCCCCGAAGCAGGAGCCGCGGAACCAGGCGCTGCCGGCGAACTCGGCCTCGACGAAGCCGAGGGTGCCGCCACAGGCGATCTCGCGAAACTCCGCGCCGCGCCGGAAATCGACCGCCCCGAAATCCGCCCCGGCCGAAAACTGTGCCCGCTCGAAGAAGGCGTCGCCTCCGAAGGTCGCATCGCGGAAATCGACAGGCCCCGCGAAGCGGGTATCGGAGAACCAGGCATCGCCACCGAAGGCCGAGCCGGCAAAGCGTGCCGCCGCCGGGAAGCTGAACCCGGCGACATCGAACTCATTGTCAAAGCTCTCGTCGATCAGCTCGACGCCGGCGAGCAGACGCCAGAGGGCGGCAAGCGCCGGGTCGGCCTCGACCGCGGCGCGCAGGCCCGCCATATCCTCGGCCCAGGCGTTCCAGGCGGCGATCCCGCCGCGCAGGCGCTGCAAGGTCGCCTCGCGCCGCGCTGCGAAGAAGGCCGCGCCGCCCTCGGTGAAACCGGGCCGCAGCACTCCTTTCGCCGCCACCAGGGCCGCCTCATGCGGCCGCGCCCAGGGGTTGGCCTGCAGCAGATCGGAACGGGCACGGGGCACGAGCCGGAACAGGTCGGCCATGGCAGGCGGAAATCCCAGGTTAAGCTTTCGTTAGGCATAGTTCAGCGCCGGCGCCGGATCAATCGGGCACGCTTTGGCGCAGTGCTTTCCAGGCCCGCCTTGCAGCCGGATCGAAACGGCCCCGGCCGGCGGGCAGGGTGGCCAAGCGGAAGCATCGTCTTTCTTCGATCGGGGCAGTACACTCTTAAGGTTACGGGCCGATAAGGTCCCGCTGCGTAAGGCATTTGAAGTATTTTCCGCGCCATTCAAGGCCGCATCAGCCACGCGGAAAATCCAGCGCCGATGAATGCCTACCTGCCTTTGATCCTGTTCACGGTGCTGACCAACGCCGCAGCCCAACTGATGCTGAAGCGCGGCATGACCGGCATCGGCCATCTCGATGTCGGCGGCGACGGCCTGATCGCGACGGTGTTCCGCGTCGTCTTCAACCCCTTCGTCTTCGCGGGCTTGTCCACCTTCGTGGTCAGCATGGCCTCGCATCTGATCGTGCTGTCGAAGGTGCAGATCAGCTACGCCTACCCGTTCCTGAGCCTCGCCTACGTCGTGGTCGCGGTCTACGCCTACTTCGTCTTCCAGGAGGATCTGAGCCCGGCCCGCATCGCCGGCATCGGCCTCATCGTCCTGGGCACCGTCTTCATCGCACAGAGCTGAGGCAAACCATGGACCTGATCGCCCGCTTCATTCTCCGTCTCGGCGCCCTCTTCGTCCCGCCGGCCGAGCCTGCGCTCGAGCCCGTGCCGGTTCCGGCGCGCACCCGCCCTCGCCTGCCCGACGCGCCGCGTTGATGCAGCCCCCGACCTTCAAACCAGCGGCTCACCAGACATGAAGCACATCATCATCGGCGGCGACGGTTTCGTCGGTTCGCATCTGGCGGCGGACCTCGCAGCCATGGGCGAGGAAGTCCTCGTCTGCGACATCCAGAAGAGCGAGCACGCCCATTACGCCACGGTGCCGTTCCAGCGCATCGACGTCACCGATGCGGCAAGCGTCGAGGGCATCGCGCTGAGGGCCGACGACCTCGTCTACAATCTCTCGGCCAAGATGCTGTCGCCGATCGTGACGCGCAAGGAACGCCACGACTTCTTCTGGCCGGTGAATTATCACGGCACCGAGAACATCCTGAAATGGATGGAGAAAAACGGCGCCCGCAAGCTGGTCCACTTCACCACCGACATGATCTACGGCCATTCGGTGACCGTGCCGCAGGACGAGAGCCATCCGGCCAGGCCGCTCGGCGAATATGGCGAGAGCAAGCTCGCCACCGAGACCTTGGCCCAGAGCTATCGCGACAAGGGCTTCCAGATCCCGATCTTCCGGCCGCGCCTGATCATCGGGCCGGGGCGGCTGGGCATTCTGGTCAAGCTGTTCAAGCTGATCGACATGAACCTGCCGGTGCCGATGATCGGTTCGGGCAAGAACCCCTACCAGTTCATCTCGGTGTTCGACTGCGCCAGCGCCTGCGTTGCCGCCTGGAAGGCGGATTTCCCCAACAGCGCCTATAATCTCGGCTCCGACGATCCGCCGCCGGTGAAAAAGCTGCTCGGCGATCTGATCAGGCATGCCGGCTCGAAGTCGATCCTGCTGCCGACGCCGGCTGCGCTGGTCAAGCTGACGCTGAACGGCCTCGATGCGATCAACCTGCCGATCATGGACCCGGAGCAGTACATGATCGCCGACGAGATCTGCATCCTCGACACCGGCAAGGCCAAGCGTGAGCTCGGCTGGACGCCAAAGCATCGCGACGAGGATATGCTGCTCGCCGCCTACACCGAATACCGCAAGAGCAAATCCGCAGGGAACCAGGCCGAGAGGAGCCTCGCAGCATGAGCATGCCCGCTTTCAGGAACGAGGATGCGGCGCCGGCTGCCCCCGCCCGCCCGCAACTGATCAGCGTCGAGGCCGCCAAGCAGCTCGACGCCGCCCAGGTGAAGGAGCTCTTCACCAGCCATATCAACCCCGGCCAGGTGCATTTCCTCAAGCTGCTCGGCTTCGACAGGATCATCGTCGATCGCGCCGAGGGCATGCACTACATCACCAGGGACGGCCGCAAGATTCTCGATTTCTTCGGCGGCTTCTGCTCGGTCGCCTTCGGCCACAACCATCCGCGCATCGTCGCGGCGCGGAAGAAATTCCAGGACGAGAACCGCCATGAGATCTGCATGGCGTTCATGTCGCAATACGCGTCGGCGCTGGCCCACAACCTCGCCCAGATCGCGCCCGGCGACCTCGACATGGTCTTCCTCGGCTCGACCGGCTCGGAGGCGATGGAAGCGGCGTTGAAGGTCGCCGAACAGGCCCAGGGCCCGGCCAAGTCGAAGATCCTGCACGCCGCCAACTCCTTCCACGGCAAGACCAAGGGCGTGCTCTCGGTCACCGATTCGACGCTCTACCAGTCGCAGTTCAAGCTGGTCGAGAACCGGGTCAAGGTGCCCTTCGGCGACATCGAGGCGGTGCGCCGCGAGCTCGAGGCCGACCCTGCCATCGGCATCGTCGTGATGGAGACGATCCAGGGCGGCGGCGGCATCGTCGAAGCGCCGGAAGGTTTCTGGCGGAACTTACGCGCGCTCTGCGACAAGCATGGCGTGCTCTGGGTCGCCGACGAGGTCCAGTGCGGGCTCGGCCGCACCGGCCAGTTCTTCGCCTTCGAGCGCGACGGCGTCGTGCCGGACGTGACCGCGCTCGCCAAGGCGCTCGGCGGCTCGAAGGCGGCGGTCGGCGCGATGATCGCCCGGCGCGAGATCTACATGAAGGCCTATGGCAAGCCGAAGGCGGCGCTGATCCATGCCCAGGCCACCTTCGGCGGCATGGGCGAGGCCTGCATCAGCGCCATCGAGGGGCTCAACGTGCTCTATGAGGAAGACCTCATGGGCAACGCGAAGCGCCAGGGCGACTACCTGATCGAGCGGCTGAACGAGCTGCGCCTCAAGCATCCGAGCCTGCTCAAGGAAATCCGCGGCCGCGGCCTGATGATCGGCGTCGAGTTCCAGGACATCAGCGAGACCATGCCCTTCGGGCTGAAGCACATGGTGGCGCTGCTCGACGACAAGCTGAAGGGCTCGCTCTGCGGCTTCATCGGGGCGCTCCTGCTGAAGGATTACGACGTGCTCGTCGCCTTCACCGAATACAACCGCAACGTCATCCGGCTCGAGCCGCCGCTGATCGTCACCCGCGAGCAGTGCGACGAGTTCATCGCGGCGCTCGACGACCTGCTCTCGCGCGGCATCACCCGGATCGTCACCGACTATCTGCGCAAGGTCGCGGTCGCGAAGGGCTGAAGCGCCGGATCGCCCGCCACGAGACGACAAGGGGCCGGCGCAAGCCGGCCCCTTTGCCTTATCCGCCGGCCAATCGCCTCTGCGGCACACCCGAGGCTTGACAGCGCGCTTTCGCAAACCAAATCTATAGGCATGACCACGTCGCGCCGCACCGTTCTCCGGATCCACCCGATCGCGGAATTCTAGCCCCGGACTCGGCCTAACGCGCCCCGAGTTCAGGGGTGCCGTCGCCGCTGTCCGCAGCACGGTCCTACAGGCGCAACTCCCGATCTCCCGCTTCCAAGAGCAGCGCCGCGCGCCTGCATGCGCCACCACAGGATACCCGCGTCATCATGACCCAGAAGCTCCCCCGCAAGCCGAAGATCGTCGTCGCCGAAAGCGACCATGAGCGCCTGACCGGGCTCGCCACCGCCGCGCTGGAGCGCATTCCCGAGGTCGCCGAGGAGCTGCTGGCCGAGATGGACCGCGCCAAGGTCGTCAGCCTCAAGCAGATGCCGGCCGAGGTCGTGCGCATGGGCTCGATCGTCCAGTTCGATTCCGACAGCGCCCAGCACCGCCGCGTCCAGCTCGTCTTCCCGGGCGAGGCCGATATCGAGCAGGGCCGGATCTCGGTGATGACCCCGATCGGGACGGCGCTGATCGGCCTCACCGCCGGCCAGTCCATCGCCTGGACGGCCCGTGACGGCCGCAAGCACACCCTGACCGTGCTGACCGTCGAGCAGCCGGCCGCCACGCCGGAGAAGACCCCCGCCTGAGGCTCAGCCGCCCCTGACGCGGCGCCAGAAGCCGGAGGAGAAGGCCGGATCGGCATGGCGGGCGAAATCCCGCCAATGCGGGAAGGAAGCCTCGAAGGTCGCCGGCGACATGCGCGCATCCTTGTAGGGATTGACGCGGCCGCCGGCCGAAATCGCGATGCGGTCGAGCTCGTCGAGCAGCCTCAGGGTGCGCTCGCCGCGATGCGGGAAGTCGAGCGTCAGCGTCGCGCCGGGGATCGGGAACGACATCATCCCCGGCGAAGGCACGTCGCCGAACAGCTTCAGCACCGTCAGGAACGAGCTCTCGCCGGCAAAAAGCGTCCGGCGCAGCATCTCCTCGACCGCCGCGCGGGCCTGGGCCATCGGCACGGCGCACTGGAACTGGCGCAGCCCCTTCGGCCCATAGGCCCGGTTCCAGTTGTCGACCCGGTCGAGCGGGTAGAAGAACGGCCGGTAGGGGATGCGGCGCGGCTCCGGCGTGCGGGGCTGGGCGGCGCGATAAAGCGCGTTGAAGGCGGTGAGCGTCAGGCCGTTGATCAGCGAGACCGGCGGCGTCAGCGGGAAGGGCAGCGTTCTTGCCGATTTCGCCGGCGGCGCGGGCGAAGCCGGCGCATGATTGGCCCGGAAGAACACGCCGCGCCCGAAATGCCTCCCTTTGGCGAGCGAATCGATCCAGGCGACGGTGTAGTCATGCGTCGCGTCGGATTCCTGCGCGATCTCGAAGAAGCGGTCGAGCCCCTCGAAGCGGATCGCCTCCTGCAGCATCTCGCCGGATTCGACCTGCATCAGCTGCAGCGTCACTTGCGTGACGAGCCCGGTCAGTCCCATGCCGCCGATGGTCGCGGCGAAGAGCTCGGCGTTCTCGGAAGGCGAGCAGCTCAGGCGCGCCCCGTTGGAGCGGGCGAGCTCGAAGGAGAGCACATGGCGGCCGAAAGTGCCGGCGCGGTGATGGTTCTTGCCATGGACGTCGTTGGCGAGCGCCCCGCCGACGGTGACGAAGCAGGTGCCCGGCGTCACCGGCGGGAACCAGCCGGCCGGCACGGCGAGCTTCAGCACCTCGTCGAGCAGGACGCCGGCCTCGCAGACCATGACGCCGCTTGCTGCATCGAAGGAGAGGATGCGGCCGAGCCGGCGTGCGGCGATCAGCCCGCCGCCATCGTTCAGGCAGCTGTCGCCATAGGAGCGGCCATTGCCATAGGCCAGCACCGGCTGGTTGCGGCCGGGCGCGGCAAGCCAGTCGGCCGGCTCGAGCAGCACCGTATCGCGCGATCTCAGCCCGCCCCAGGAGCGCAGATCGGCAGGCCGCCCGCTCACGGGATGACCGAGGCGGCGACCATGATGACGACGACGAGCGCCCCCATCAGCTGGCTGCGCCAGTCGCGGATCATGAACACCAGCGGATCGTCCGGCATCTGGCCGCGGCGCGCCAGGAACCAGATCCGCGCCATCTGGTAGAGGATGATCGGGCAGACCAGCCAGATCAGCTGCGGATAGCGATAAAGCTCCTTCACCGCGGCGCTGTCGACATAGAGCGCCATGATCAGCGCGCAGGTGCAGCCCGAGGCCATGCCGAGCTGCGACAAGGCCTCGATGTCCTCGGCCTGATAGCCGCGCCCGGCCTTCTTCAGGCCGGTCTGGTCCTGGGTGATGCGCAGCTCGGCATAGCGCTTCACCAGGGCGAGGCTGAGGAAGAGGAACATCGAGAAGGCCAGCAGCCAGGACGAGATCGGGATCGCCGCCGCCGCATTGCCGGCGAGGATGCGCAGCGTATGCAGCGCCGCCAGGCCCAGCACGTCGACGAGCAGCTTGCGCTTCAGGAAGAACAGATAGGCGAGCGCCAGCGCGAGATAGGCGCCGAGCGCCAGCAGATAGAGATCGGGCCGCGGCGCGAACCAGGCGAGCCCGAAGGCGACGATCATCAGGCCGGGCACGGCGGCATAGGCCTGGCCCTTGGTGATCTCGCCGGCGGCCAGCGGGCGCTTGCATTTGGTCGGATGGCGCCGGTCGGCCTCGACGTCGACGATGTCGTTGAGCAGGTAGATCGAGGAGGCGAGCAGCGAGAACGAGATGAAGGCCAGGAAGCCGTGGCCGATCGCGCTGGCGTCGAAGACGTCATGGTTGAGGAGGATCGGCACGAAGACGAGACCGTTCTTGAGCCAATGATGCGGTCGCATCGCCCGAAGCATCGCCGGTATCGCCATGGTCTCGTCTCTACCCGTCGTTACGGCGGCCTGCCCGCCTGTTCGAGCGCCTTGCGCAGTCGAACCCGACCGCGGTGACGCCTCCATGACGTGCATCGATGCCGTGCGAATCCTAATTCCGAGTAGAATCGGGCCCGGCCAGGCTGGAATCCGGCCGGGCTTCGGCCATCATGCTTAACATTTCGGCAGATGGCGGCCGCGCCGCGCTCGCTTCAGCGCCCGGGCTCGACCCGCATGATGCCGGCCTGCGGCGCCGCCCATTGCAGCTCGCCTTGGCGCAACATCGCGTTGACATGGGCGAAGACCTCGCTGAAGGCGAAGCTGAGCTGGTGCGGATCGAGCGGCCGGGTGAACATCACCGGCACCAGCTCGGCAACCGAATGCGGCCCGCGCGCCACGGCCTCGGCGATCAGCCGGCAGCGATCCGCATGATGCGCGGCGAGTTCGGCGCAGCGCGCCTGCAGGCCGCGGAACGGCAGCTGATGGCCCGGCAGCACCAGCGTATCCGGAGGGATCGTGAGCGACAGCGCCTTCAGCGAGCGCAGATAGAGCCCGAGCGGATCGCCCTCGGGATCGACCGCCCAGACGCTGATATTGGGCGTGATCTTGGCCAGCACCTGGTCGGCGGCGAGGAAGATGTTCGCTTCGGCGCAATGGAACATCAGCTGCTCCGGCGCGTGGCCGTCGCCCGACAGCACCGAGAATTCGCGCCCGCCGATGCGCAGCACATCGCCGGCGACGACGCGGGTGAAGGTCGGCGGCAGCGGCGTGACCTGCTTGAGATAGCCATGGCCGAGGGTCGACACGACTTCGGTGACCTCGGCGGCGAGACCATGGCGCAGATAGAAATCCTTGTAGACCGGCGCCTCCGACGTGCCCGGGCTGAGCGAGATGTTGAGGCAGCCGAGATAGCTCGTCTGGCTGGTCAGAAGCGGCGTGCCGAAGCGCTCGCCCAGCCAGCCGGCGAGGCCGATATGATCGGGATGGTAATGCGTCACGAAGAGTCGCGTCAGGCGCCGGCCGGCGAGCGCACCGGAGGTCAGGGCGAGCCAGGCGGCCTTGGTCGCCTCGTCGCCGATGCCGGTGTCGATCACCGCCCAGCCCTCGCCATCCTCGATCAGGTAGATGTTGACGTGGTCGAGCCGGAACGGCAGCGCGATGCGGGCCCAGAGCACGCCGGGCGCGACCTCGATCACTTGCCCCGGCGCCGGCGGCTCCGGGAAGGGAAAGGTCAGTGCGTGGCTGTCGATGGCGTTCAAAATGGTCATCCCTGAACAATCTTCGCCCTGGCTCATAGCAGCCGTCGGAACGGTCGGGAATGCCGGCAAAGACGATGGCGGCCATCGCTCGCGCTTATGACGCCGGCCTTGGAGCGCCCGGCGAGGCCGGCGCATAGCGGTTGTTAAGGCTCCACCGGCATCATTGGAATCGCGTTGGCAGATCGGTCATCCCGGACAAGCCGCGATAGCGGCGCCGATCCTGGATCCATGCCGGAGCGCTTCAGGCATGGGTCCCGGGTCTGCGCTTCGCTCCGCCCGGGACGACCAATCGCGTTGCAAGGGACGGCATGAGCGATTTCGAAATCCTGCAGCGCGACTGGCTCGCCCATCTCGGGCATGAGCGCCGGCTCTCGCCGAAGACGCTCGAGGCCTATGGCCGCGATCTCCGGCAGTTCTGCACCTTCTTGGCCGAACATCTCGGCACCGCTCCGAACCTGAAGGCGGTCGCGGCGCTCAAGCCCGCCGATCTGCGCGCCTTCCTGGGCCAGCGGCGGCGCGACGGCGCCGGCAACCGCACGCTGATGCGCCAGCTCGCGGCGCTGCGCTCGCTCGCCCGCTTCGGCGAGCGTGACGGCCGGCTCACCGCGGCCGCCTTCGCCGCGACGCGCGGCCCGCGCCTGCCCAAGGGCCTGCCGCGCCCGCTCGACGCCAGGGCCGCCGCCGCCGTGACCAAGGCCGACAGCCGCGCCGGCGAGGACAGGCCCGACTGGGTGCTGGCCCGCGACGCGGCCGTGCTCGCCTTGCTCTATGGCAGCGGCCTGCGCATCTCCGAGGCACTCGGGCTGAAGCGCGCCCAGGCGCCTACCGGCGCGGGCGATGCGCTGACCGTGCTCGGCAAGGGCGGCAAGACAAGGATGGTGCCGGTCCTGCCCATCGTGGTCGAGGCGATCGCCGGCTATCTGGCGCAATGCCCCTGGCGGCTGGCAGCCGACGGCCCGCTCTTCGTCGGCGTCAAGGGCGGGCCGCTCTCGCCGCGCATCATCCAGCTCGCCGTCGAGGGCCTGCGCGGTTCGCTCGGTCTGCCGGGAAGCGCCACGCCGCATGCGCTGCGCCATTCCTTCGCCACCCATCTGCTCGGCCGCGGCGGCGACCTGCGCGCCATCCAGGAACTGCTCGGCCACGCCTCGCTCTCGACCACGCAGATCTACACCCGCATCGATTCAAGCCGGCTGCTGGCGGCCTATGACGCCGCCCATCCCCGCGCCCGCTGACAAGCGCTGCCCCAGCGGAAATCCCGCTTGATTTTGCGCCGCGACCGGATGATGTGCGCTGCGCCATTCCGGGGGATCAGTTCATGACCACAGCCACAGCCACATCGGACGTCACAGAGGAGGGAGCGACCGGCAGCAGGATCAACAAGCGCATCGCCCTGCTCATCGCCATCCTCGCCTTGATGCTCGCCTTCGCCGAGATCGGCGGCAAGAACGCCGAACAGGACGCACTGGCCAGGAACATCGAAGCCTCCAATCTCTGGGCCTTCTTCCAGGCCAAGACCATTCGCGGCACCACCTTGCGCACCGCCGCCGAGGCGATGGAGGTCGAACTCGCCGGTGCCATCGAGCCGGCGGCGCGTGAGCGGCTGGGCAAGCGCATCGAAGGCTGGAAGGCGACCGTCGCGCGCTACGAATCCGAGCCCGAAACCCAGGAAGGTCGCAAGGAGCTGATCGCCCGCGCCAAGGCGGCGGAAGCCAGGCGCGACATCTCCAGCGCCCGCGACGACAAATACGACATCGTCTCCGGTCTGCTGCAGATCGCGATCGTGATCTCCTCGGCTGCGATCATCACCGGCATCACCCTGCTGGCCTGGACCGGGGCCGGTCTCGGACTGTTCGGGCTGGCCCTGATGGTGGTTGCGGAACTGGCGCCGACGGCGCTGTTCTAGAGCGTCATTGCGCAGCAACCCCGGGGTCTTGCTCTGCCGCCCCGGGATTGCTGCGAAGCTCACGCTCCCTGCAGCGACGCGCAGCTGAAACGGCAACGCCCGCCGAGAGCGATCGAGCCGCCCATATTCGCGGGCGCGACCGCGCTTGACTAACTTATAGCCCGATGGTTATACGTTAATCCATAGCCACCGGATTATAGATCTCCCATGCCGAACACTCACGATGCGATCTTCAGAACGCTCGCCGATCCGACCCGGCGGGCCATCTTCGAGCGATTATGCCGCGACGGAGAGCAGACGGTCGGGGCCCTGACGGCTCGGGCCGGCGTCTCGCAGCCGGCCGTCTCGAAGCATCTCGGGGTCCTGAAGCAGGCCGGGCTGGTGCGCGACCGCCACGCAGGTCGCCAGACGCATTACAGCGCAGAGCTCGGCGCTTTGGCCCCGCTGATCGACTGGACGAGCCAGATGACCGGGTTCTGGGAAAGCCGCTTCGACGATCTCGAGGACCTGCTCAAGAGGATGGACCAATGAACACCACTGCGACGCAAATACGCTCCGCCATCGTCGAGCGCGAGATCCCTCACCCGCCGGAAAAGCTCTGGCGCGCGCTCACCCAGCCGCATCTGATCGAGGAGTGGCTGATGAAGAACGATTTCGCGCCGACCGTCGGTCACCGCTTCAATCTTCGCGGCGAATGGGGCGGCGTGCTGGATTGCGAGGTCCTCGCCATCGAGCCGAACCGGACGCTGTCCTACACATGGAATTTCGCGCATGACGATGCGGCCTACAATCTGGCGAGCGTGGTGACCTTCACGCTCACCCCGACGAGCACCGGCACCCATCTGCGCATGGAGCAATCGGGCTTCCGGCCGGAGCAGAAGCAGGCCTATGGCGGCGCCAAGGCCGGCTGGCAGCAGTTCTTCGA
This sequence comes from Allobosea sp., assembly GCF_036675845.1. Taxonomy (GTDB): domain Bacteria; phylum Pseudomonadota; class Alphaproteobacteria; order Rhizobiales; family Beijerinckiaceae; genus Allobosea. The sequence goes on from NZ_JAKFED010000086.1 coordinate 21,582, forward strand.
GAAGCTGGAGCAGGTCCTGGCGCGGATGGACTGACGTCCACCGGCACTATCGTCCGATCCGCTTCGACGCATCTACACAAGGAGCCCACATTGAACTGGAACCTATGGATCCGGCAGGTCCACCGCTGGCTGTCGATGATCTTCACGATGATCGTCATCGCCATCTTCGTCACCTTCGGAGCAGGCAAGGAACCCGCTTCCTGGGTGTACTTCCTGCCGCTGTTCCCGCTCGCCGTGCTCGTGCTCACGGGCCTCTACATGTTCGTACTGCCCTATGCCGCCACCTGGCGCAGCGGGCGACGCGCCGGCGCATCGGAGTGAATCTATCGCGGTAGGATATCCGAGAGTCTCCCCGTCATCCCGGACCAGCGGCGAAGCCGCGCCGACGGCGCTCTCACCGTCATTGCGAGCGTAAGCGAAGCAATCCAGGGTCTCGCTCTGCCGCCCCTGGATTGCTTCGGAGCTCACGCTCCTCGCAATGACGAGCAGCTAAAGCGGCAACGGCCTATCTCACCGGCGGCTGCGGCCATTGCGGCCCGTCGCCGCGCAGGCGCTCATAGGCGCGGCCCAACCTCAGCACGCCGAGATCGTCGAAGCGGCGGCCGCTGATCTGCAGGCCGATCGGCAGGCCGGACGCCGTCATGCCGGCATGCACCGAGATCGCCGGCTGGTCCGACATGTTGGCGGCAACCGTGAAGACGATGTGCTCGAAGGGCTGTTCGGGATCGTTAAGCGGCGAAGCGCGCTCGGCTGCGAAGCTCGGCACCGGCGAGACCGGCGACAGCACGAAGTCGAAGGGCGCAGCTGCCTTCAGCGCCGCCTCGCGGATCGTCAGCATCTGGCTCATGCCGCGATAGACCTGCGCCCCGGTAAGCCCGCGGCCGCGCTGCGCCCAGGCGAGGATATAGGGCAGCACCTTGTCCTGCCGCTCCTTCGGCAGCGCACCGATCTCGGCCCAGGCGCGCTGGCGCCAGAAATCGTCGAGCCCGTCGAGCATGTCGCGGGTCAGGAAGGGCGCCATCGTCTCGACCTCGGCGCCGGCCCGCCGAAACAGCTGCGCTGCGCCGAGGATGGCGGCACGCACCTCCGGATCGACCGGCAGGCCGATGCCGGCCTCGAGCTGCAGCCCGATCTGCAGGCCGCGCGGCTCGCTGTCGAGGGACAGCCAGTCGATCTCCTGCGGCGGCAAGCTCATCGGGTCGCGCCCGTCCGGCTTCGCCAGTTCGCGCATCATCAGCGCGGCGTCCGCGACGGTTCGCGTCATCGGCCCGGCGACGCGGCCATAATAGGTCGGGTCGATCGGCACGCGGCCGAAGCTCGGCTTCAAGCCGACGAGCCCGCACCAGCCCGCCGGCAGCCGGATCGAGCCGCCGATATCGGTGCCGAGATGCAAGGGGCCGTAGCCGGCCGCCGCCGCGGCAGCCGCTCCGGCCGAGGAGCCGCCGGGGTTCTTGGTGAGGTCGAACGGGTTGCGCGTCAGCTTGTGGAAGCTCGACAGGCCCGACGAGAGCATGCCGTAATCCGGCATCGTCGTCTTGGCGAGGATGACGCAGCCGGCCTCGCGCAGGCGCTGCGCCGGCGGCGCATCGCCGAGCGCCGGAGCGAGCGGCATCGCCGCCGTGCCGAGCGGCACGGGCGTGCCCTTGGTCGCGACATTCTCCTTGATCGTGCAGGGTACGCCGTCGAGCGGCAGCGCCTCGCCCTTGCGCCAGCGCGCCTCGCTCGCCTGCGCCGCAGCGCGCGCAGCGGCCGGGTCATAGGCGTAGAGCGCATTCAGCGACGGTTCCCAGGTCCCGATCCGTTCGATCACCGCCTCGGTGACCTCGACCGGCGAGAGCTCGCGCGAGCGGAAGGCCTCGAGCATGTCGACGGCGCTGAGATCGGCGAACTCGATCATCGGAAGACTCCACTAGAAGCTCGATGGCGTAGAGGCCGGGTCATCCCCGCGTCCGGCGCGTGCGCGGGTCGACCGCGTCGCGCAGGCCGTCGCCCAGCAGGTTGAAGGCGAGCACGCAGAGCGCGATCGCCGCGCCGGGGAAGACGGCGAGCCAGGGCTGTACCGCCATGAAGGTCTGCGCCTCGTTGAGCATGCGGCCCCAGGACGGGTTCGGCGGCTGCGTGCCGAGCCCGAGATAGGACAGGCCGGCCTCGGCCAGGATAGCGAGTGCGAACTGGATCGTCGCCTGCACCACGAGCACCCCGGCGATGTTGGGGAGGATGTGCACCCGGGTGATGGTGATCTCCTTCAGCCCGGCGGCGCGCGCCGCCAGCACATAGTCGAGCGCCCAGCATTGCAGCGCCGCGCCTCGTGCCAGACGAGCGAAATAGGGCAGGCTGTAGATCGCGATGGCGATCACCGCATTGGCCATGCCCGGCCCGAACACGGCGCTGATCATGATCGCCGACAGCACCGCCGGGAAGGCATGGCTGAAATCGGCCATGCGCATGATCAGGTTGTCGATGAGGCCGTCGCGCCGCATCGCCGCCAGCAGGCCGAGCGCGCTGCCGACGGTGAGGCCGAGCCCGACGGCACCGAGGCCAACCGCCAGCGAGTTGCGGGCGCCGACCATGATCATCGAGAAGACGTCGCGGCCGAACTGGTCGGTCCCGAACCAGTGCTCGGCCGAAGGCGGCCGCAGCCGCTTCAGGATCGCCATCTGCGTCGGCTCATAGGGCGTCCAGACATAGGAAACCAGCGCCGCCGCGACGATGATCCCGGCCAGTAGCAGCCCGGCGATAAAGGATGGTCCGGCCCACCAGCGCGGCAGGCGCCCGGGCAATGCAGGGGGCGGCGACCTCATGTCGCAGGGCTCCCGCAGCGGCCCCAGCGCGCTTCCCGGCATCGCGGCGAGGCGGTAGTCATAGGCCGTGCTGGGCTGAGCGTTCGTCCTTTCGACAGGAGGTTCAGGCTATGGTTCAGGTCATCGCGCTCGTTCACGAGGCGGCCGGCATGTTCGGCATCGCCTTTCCCGATTTCCCTGGCTGCATCAGCACCGCCGATTCTCTCGACGAGGCCGTGCAGCGCGGCACGCAGGCGCTTCGCCTGCACGTCGCCAGCATGGTCGAGGACGGCCTTGCCATCCCGCCGCCGCGCTCGCTGGCGGCGCTGCGGGCGGACCCCGGCCTCACGGAGGATTTCGCCGAGGCGGTCGCGACGGTGCCGGTGACGCTTGCCGGCGGCGAGCAGTGCCAACCCCGCTCCGCCGAAGCGGCAAGTGCCTGACTCCATTGGCATTGCAGCGCACGCCACCGCTTCAGCCCGCCTGCCGCAGGCGCGGGTCGATCACGCCATAGAGCAGCTCGACCAGGAAATTGACCAGCACCACCAGCGCGCAAAACAGCATCACCAGGTCCTTGACGACGATCAGGTCGTGCTGGGCTATCGACTGGAAGACCAGGCGCCCGAGTCCCGGCAGGGCGAAGACGTTCTCGATGATGATCGCGCCGGCGATCAGCACCGAGAACTGCAGGCCGAGGACGGTGACGACCGGGATCAGCGCATTGCGCAGCACATGGCGCCGCATGGTCCGGCGCCGGCTCACTCCCTTGGCGCGGGCGGTGCGGACGAAATCCTCCTGCAGCGTCTCCAGCATCGCCGCGCGGGTGACGCGGGCGAGGATCGCCGCCTGCGGCAAGGCGAGCGCGACCGCCGGCAGGAGGAGCGCCTTGAAGGCCGGCAGCAGCCCGGCATCCCAGCCCGGGAAGCCGCCGGCCGGGAGCCAGCCGGCGCCGACCGCGAAGACGAGCACCAGCAGCAGGCCGAACCAGAAATTCGGGATGGCGAGCCCGGCCTGGGCGAAGACCATCACCGCGGCATCGCCCGGCCGGTTGTGATGGGCCGCGGCGACGGCGCCGAGCGGGATGCCGATTCCGGTCGCGAGCAGGATCGCCATCGACGCCAGCGGCAGCGTCACCACCATGCGCTCGCCGATCAGTTGCGCCACCGGCACGCGATAGGTGTAGGACAGGCCGAGATCGCCGGTGAGCAGGCCGCCGATCCAGGACAGGAAGCGGATCGGCGCCGGCCGGTCGAGCCCCATCTCGGCCCGCAAGGCGGCAAGTGCCTCCGGCGCGGCATTGAGGCCGAGCGTCACCGCGGCCGGATCGCCCGGCAGGATTTCGAGCACCAGGAAGATGACGAGGGCGGCGCCGAGAAGCGTCGCGGCGAGCACGAAGAGCCGACGCAGGATGTAAGCGGTCACCGCGCCGCCTCCCCGAAATGGTTCCGGAGATGCTGGCCGTCATTCCGGGGCGCTGCGCAGCAGCGAGCCCGGAACCCATGAACAAGACGCTTGCCAGCGCCAAATCCGTCATTGCGAGCACAGTAAAGCAATCCAGAAGGGCTCGCTCGACGGCTCCTGGATTGCTTCGTCGCTTTGCTCCTCGCAATGACGGCAAGCGTCGTGTTCATGGGTTCCGGGCTCAGGCCTTGCGGCCTGCCCCGGAATGACGACGAGGGTACCATCTGCGCCACTGGCAACGTCTCAGCGCCAGCGCACCTCCGCCAGCGGCGTCAGCGGCAGCGGCCAGTCGGTCCACATGCCTTCGAGATCGGCCCGCGTCACCGTCAGCTTCGGCAGGATGAACAGGAAGCCGTTGACCGCGTCGCGCGCCAGCATGCGCTGCGCCTCGCCATAGAGCTTGTTGCGCTCGCTCTCGTCGAGCGTGCCGTCGATCTTCGCCATCAGCGCCTTGAACTCGGGATTCTTGTACTGGAAGTAATAGTCGTCGCGGGCATAGTTGCCGATGTCGAGCGGCTCGGTATGGGCGATGACGGTGAGGTCGAAATCCTTGCCGCGGAAGACCCGCTCCAGCCATTGCGGGAACTCCAGCGGCTCGATCGAAGCCTTGATGCCGACCTGCGCCAGCAAGGCCGCGATGATCTCGCCGCCGCGCCGCGCATAGGCCGGCGGTGGCAGCCGCAAGGTGCAGGAGAAGCCGTTCGGGAAACCCGCCGCCGCGAGCAGGCTCTTGGCCTTGGCGATGTCGACCGGATAGGTGCCGGTGAGGTCGACATAGGCCGGGTGCAGCGGCGAGAAATGGCTGCCGATCAGGTCGAGATCGAAGCCGTAGACGCCGAGCGCGATGGTCTTGCGGTCGAGCACATGCGCGATCGCCTGGCGCACGCGCAGATCGTTGAACGGCGCCTTGCCGTTGTTGATCGCGAGGATGGTCTCGCCCTCGGTCTTGCCCGTGGTGACCTTGAGCTTGGGATCGGCCTTGAGCTGCGGGATCGCCTCCGGCGCCGAGAGATTGGTGTGGGCGTCGATGTCGCCGGCCCGCAGCGCCGCGACCTGCGCCTGCGGATCGCCGATGAAGCGGAAGATCGCCTTGGCCAGTGCCGGCTTCGCCCCCCAATATTCGCCATTGCGCTCGAATTCGAGCCGGTCGCCGCGGTTCCAGCGTGCGAATTTGAACGGGCCGGTGCCGACCGGACTGGTCTTGTTGTTCGCCGCCGTCGCCGACGAGACGATGACCGCGTCGCCCCAGGCGAGGCCGTAGACGAAATTCGCCGTCGGCTGCTTCAGCTTGATGACGACCGTCACCGGATCGGGCGTCTCGATCCCGGCGATCGGCGTGAAGATCCAGCGCTGGGCATTGGTCGAATCCGGCGCGACCGCGCGCTCGAAGGAAAACTTCACATCGCGCGAGGAAAACGGCGTCCCGTCATGGAAGCGGGCGTTGGGGCGCAGCTTGAAGCTGTAGGTCAGGCCGTCCGCCGAGATCGTCCAGCTCTCGGCCAGCGCCGGCACGAGCTTGCCGGTGCGGTCCATCGCCACCAGGCCTTCGAAGATGTTCTGCAGCGTTACCTCGCGGATCGCCTGGGCGGCGCCCGAGGTCGGATCCAGCGTCGGCGGCTCCAGGGTCATGCCGATGGTGACGCTGTCCTTCGCCTGGGCGAGCGCCGCGAGAGGCAGATGCGCGGCCAGCGCGGCAAGGCCGGCTCCGGCCAGAAGATCGCGTCGCGTCGTCATCGTCCGCCTCCGTGCTGTCGCGGCGCAAGATGGCGCGGGAGGCGATGGGGAGGCAAGAGCGGCTGACCGAGTGCGTCATGCTCGGGCGCAGATTCATCCTCGCCTGGTTGTCCGGCCATGACGATGGCCGCGCGGGGAACCCTCTCCTGTAAGGAGAGGGCAGGGTGAGGTGTAGGCCCTTGGGCCAGTTCCGCGGGCGGCCACGGCGTAGTCGGAGTTAGGCCAACGTTTGAGCTTCGAACACCTCACCACTGCCCCTCTCCTTACAGGAGAGGGGTTCCCCGCGCCTCGAACCGCAAAGTCCGAGCAAAAGCTCAGACGAAATAATCCGGATTGCTCGCTTGCAGATGGACGAGGTCGGGCAGGAGCGTGCCGAGATGCTGGCGCATCGCCGCCTCCGCCGCCGGCGCGTCGTGCCGGCGGATCTCGTCCGCGATCGCGCGGTGCTCGCGGATCACCATCGCCATCCGCCCCGGCACCGGCAGGGTCATGCGCCGGCAGCGGTCGATCTGGCTCTTGGCCGCCTGGGCGAGCTTCCAGACCCCGGGATAGCCGGCGCAGTCGGCCAGCGCCTCATGGAAGGCCTCGTCGGCCAGGTGGAAGCTCTCCTGGTCGCCGCGTTCGAAGGCCTCGCGCAGGCGCGCGGTCGTCGCGTCGAGCCTTGCGATATCGGGCGCCGTCGCGGTCCGCGCCAGCACCTCGACCGTGGCGCATTCCAGCGCCTGGCGGATGAACACCGCCTCGGGGATCGCGCCCATCGGGATGCGCGCGACGAAGGTGCCGGCCTGCGGGAAGATCTCGACCAGCCCCTCCTCCTTGAGCCGGATCAGCGCCTCGCGCACCGGCGTGCGGCTCATCCCGAAACGGCTCGTCAGCTCCTTCTCGGAGAGCGGCGCGCCGGGCGAAAGCACCATGTCGAGAATCTCGCGCCTGAGCTCGTCCTGCACCATGGCGGCCGCGGTGGCGCGCCCGGCCGGCACGGCCGCCATGCGCTGCGGCCGCCGCTCGCGCCGGCTCCCGCCGGCATCGCGGCCGGTCACGGCTTCCGACATCGCCTCGCCCCGGCCATGATTGTCGCCTCCCGAATTGGACATGGCGCGCGGCGCCACCGCCTATACCGGCCTAACACAGTCAGTTTTGACATACTAGTATATTAGTATATTGACCCGCGCCGGCCTCCGACCCTATGGTCGCGGCCATCAGAGGAAATGCCTGCCGATGCTGCTTTTGCACGATGACCGCCTCCTGCCTGCCGAACCGGTGACGCGCGGCATCGCGCGCCGGCTCTATGCCGGCATCCGCGACCTGCCGATCATCTCGCCGCATGGCCACACCGACCCGCGCTGGTTCGCCGAGGACAAGCCCTTCCCCGACCCCGCGACCCTCTTCGTCAAGCCCGACCACTACATCTTCCGCATGCTCTATTCGCAGGGCATCCGGCTCGAACAGCTCGGCATCGCCCGCAAGGATGGCGGCCAAGGAAGCGGCCAAGGGAACGACGATGTCGAGACCGATCCGCGCAGGATCTGGAAGCTCTTCGCCAGCCACTGGCATCTCTTCCGCGGCACGCCGACAAGGCTCTGGTTCGAGCACGCCGCCAGCACGATCTTCGGCATCAACGAGCGCCTGAACGCCGACAACGCCGACAAGATCTACGATCGCATCGCCGAGAAGCTGGAGCAGGACGCGTTCCGCCCCCGCGCGCTGTTCGAGCGCTTCAACATCGAGGCGATCGCGACCACCGAGGGCGCACTCGACGACCTGCGCTGGCACGACATGATCCGCGACTCGGGCTGGGGCGGCAAGGTCGTCACGGCCTATCGCCCCGACAGCGTCGTCGATCCCGATTTCGAGGGCTTCCGCGGCAATCTCAACGATTTCGGCGCGCTCACCGGCGAGGATGTCCTGAGCTGGTCGGGCTATCTCGAGGCCCATCGCAAGCGCCGGGCCTATTTCATCGAGCGCGGCGCGACCTCCTCCGACCACGGCCACGCCACGGCCCGGACCGCCAATCTCTCGCAGGCCGAGTGCGAAAAGCTGTTCGCCAAGCTCCTGAAGGGCAAGTTCTCGGTCGAGGACGCGGACCTATTCCGCGGCCAGATGCTGACCGAGATGGCGAAGATGAGCCTCGATGACGGGCTCGTGCTGCAGATCCATCCGGGTTCCTACCGCAACCACAACCCGCATCTGTTCGAGCATTTCGGCCGCGACATGGGTTCCGATATCCCGCGCGGCCTGGACTACGTCTCCGCCCTGAAGCCGCTGCTCGATGCGGTCGGCAACGAGCCGACCCTCACCGTCATCGCCTTCACCCTCGACGAGACGGTCTATTCGCGCGAGCTCGCCCCGCTCGCCGGCCATTATCCGGCGCTGAAGCTCGGGCCGGGCTGGTGGTTCCTCGATGCGCCGGAAGCGATGCTGCGCTTCCGCGAGCTGACCACCGAGACCGCCGGCTTCTACAACACCGTCGGCTTCAACGACGACACCCGCGCCTATCTCTCGATTCCCGCGCGCCACGACGTCGCCCGCCGCTGCGACTGCGCCTATCTCGCCAAGCTCGTCGCCGAGCACCGGCTCGACGAGGACGAAGCGGCGGAAGTCGCCCACGACCTCGCCTACCGCCTGGCCAAGGAGGCCTACAAGCTGTGAGGCGCTCGTCGGCCCAACCGTCATTGCGAGCGCAGCGAAGCAATCCAGCTCCGCGCCTGCTCCCCCTGGATTGCTTCGTCGCTTCGCTCCTCGCAATGACGAGCGGCGACGCCCAGCCCAACTGGACCGATCGCCTATGAAGACCACCGACGAACGCCAGGCCGCCCATCCGCGCGATGTGAAGGGCTACGACACCGAAACCCTGCGCCAGGATTTCCTGATCGAGCGCATCTTCGTGCCCGGCGAGGTCACGCTGACCTACAGCCATTACGACCGCATGATCGTCGGCGGCGCGACGCCGGCCGCCAAACCGCTGACGCTCGACCCGTTCGCGCCGACCGGCACGCCCTTCTTCCTGGCCCGCCGCGAGCTCGGCGTCATCAATCTCGGCGGCGAAGGCTCGGTAACCGTCGATGGCGAGCGTTTCGACCTGCCGAACCTCGATGCGCTCTATGTCGGCCTCGGCGCCAAGGAGGTCTCCTTCGCCAGCGCCGATGCCGCCAACCCGGCGAAGCTCTATTTGACCAGCGCCCCGGCGCATCGCCAGGCGAAGCATCAGCTCATCCGCAAGGAAGACGCCAACACCATCCATCTCGGCTCCACCGAGACCTCGAACAAGCGCACCATCCGGCAATACATCATGCCGAACACGACCGGCACCAACCAGCTCGTCATGGGCATGACGGCGCTCGAGCCCGGCTCGGTCTGGAACTCGATGCCCTGCCATACCCATACGCGGCGGATGGAGGCCTATCTCTACTTCAACCTCGATCCCGCCCACCGCGTCTTCCACTTCATGGGCGAGCCGCAGCAGACCCGCCATCTGCTGGTCGCCGACGAGCAGGCGGTGATCTCGCCAAACTGGTCGATCCATTGCGGTTGCGGTACCTCGAACTATTCCTTCGTCTGGGCCATGGCCGGCGACAATGTCGAATTCACCGACATGGACGCCGCCCCGGTGGAGGTGCTGCGCTGATGAGCCCGCGCTCGCCCTTCTCGCTGGAAGGCCGCACGGCGCTGGTCACCGGCGCCAATACCGGCATCGGCCAGGGCATCGCGCTGGCGCTCGCCGAGGCCGGCGCGAAGGTCGTGGCGGCGGGCCGCTCCGGCATGGACGAGACGGAAGCGCTGATCGCGGAGGCCGGCGGCATCTGCCTGCCGCTCCAGGCCGACCTCCAGCAGAACGGCATCGCCGGCTCCGTGATCGAGCAGGCGGCCGCGCTCGCCGGCCCGCTCGACATCCTGGTCAACAATGCCGGCATCATCCGCCGCGCCGACGCATTGGAGTTCGGCGAGGACGACTGGGACGAGGTGATGAACCTCAACCTCAAGGCCAATTTCTTCCTGGCCCAGGCCTTCGCCAAGGCGGCGCTGGCCAACGGCCGCGGCGGCCGCATCGTCAACATCGCCTCGCTGCTCTCCTTCCAGGGCGGCATCCGCGTCGCCTCCTATACGGCGAGCAAGAGCGGGCTTGCCGGGCTGACGCGGCTGCTCGCCTGCGAATGGGCTCACCAGGGCATCAATGTGAACGCCATCGCCCCCGGCTATGTCGAAAGCAACAACACGCAGGCGCTGCGCGCCGATCCCGAGCGCAATGCCGCGATCCTCGGCCGCATCCCGGCCGGGCGCTGGGGCAAGCCCTCGGATATCGGCGGCGCGGCGGTGTTCCTCGCGAGCGACGCCGCGGCTTACATCCACGGCGCGATCCTGCCCGTCGACGGAGGCTGGCTGGCGCGATGACGCATCCGGTCCGCACCAACCTCGCGACCAGCCGCGACCTGCCCCCTCCCCACCGCGAGCGGGGGGAAGGGGATATGTGCCTCATCTGCATGCCTATCCTTTTCGCCAAGGAAACCGCGCGATGACGGATCGTCTCAATTACTTCTTCCAGCACGATGCCGAGATCGCCTGGCAGCCGACCGACCCCGGCATCAAGCGCAAGATCATGGCCTATGGGCGCGATCTGATGGTGGTTCGCGTCGCCTTCGAGAAAGGTGCCGTCGGCAAGCCGCACCAGCACCCGCACCGCCAGGCCTGCTTCGTCGAGAGCGGCGTCTTCGACGTCACCATCGACGGCGAGACCAGACGGCTCTCGGCCGGGGACAGCTTCTTCGTGCCGGCGAACCTCGTCCACGGCGTCATCGCGGTCGAGGCCGGACAACTCGTCGATTCCTTCACGCCGATGCGGGAGGAATTTCTCTGACACCGCCACGCCGGCCGGTGCCGGCAGGGCGCCCATCACGGGCAAGAACGACCGGAAAAACCCGGCGAATTTCAACGGGAGGGTTTTCATCATGATCACGAGACGGCATTTCGCCGCGCTTGCGGGCGCGGCCTTCATCACCGGCATGAGCGCTTCGGCGCAGGCGCAGAACGTCACCCTGCGCTCGACCGACATCCATCCGACCGACTACCCGACGGTCGAGGCCGTCCGCCACATGGGCAAGCTACTCGACGAGCGCACCAAGGGCCGGATCAAGATCAACGTCTTCCACTCGGCCCAGCTCGGCCAGGAGAAGGACACGATCGACCAGACGCGCTTCGGCGTCATCGACATGAACCGCATCAACATGGCGCCGTTCAACAACCTGATCCCGGCGACCAACATACCGTCCCTGCCCTTCATCTTCCGCTCGGTCGACCATATGCGGAAGGTGATGGACGGAGCCGTAGGCGACAATCTGCTGAAGGACTTCGAGAAGCACGACCTGATCGGCCTCGCCTTCTACGATTCCGGCTCGCGCTCCTTCTACAACTCCAAGAAGGCGATCAACACGCCCGCCGACATGAAGGGCATGAAGATCCGCGTGCAGCAGTCGGACATGTTCGTCGCCCTGGTCTCGGCGCTCGGCGCCAACGCCACGCCGATGCCCTTCGGCGAGGTCTATTCGGCGCTGCAGACCGGCGTCATCGACGGCGCCGAGAACAACTGGCCTTCCTATGAATCGACGCGGCATTTCGAGGTCTCGAAGTTCTATTCGATGACCGAGCACTCGCTCTCGCCGGAAGTGCTGGTGATGTCGAAGAAGAGCTTCGACAAGTTCAACGCTGCCGACCAGGCGCTGATCAAGGCGGCGGCCAAGGAATCCGTCGCCAAGATGCGCGAGCTCTGGGACGCCCGCGAGAAGGCTTCGGAAGCCAAGGTCAAGGCCGGCGGCGCCCAGGTGAACAGCATCGAGAAGCAGCCCTTCATCGATGCGATGAAGCCGGTCTACGACAAGTTCGTCACCGATCCGAAGCTCAAGGAAATGGTCGCCGCGATCCAGGCGGTGAAGTGAGCTCCCGCGCCGGCCTCTCGGCCGGCGCACCCTTCCCGTCATTGCGAGCGTAGCGAAGCAATCCGGAAGCTCGCGCACTGTGGCTCCTGGATTGCTTCGCTACGCTCGCGATGACGGTGAATTGCCGACTTTCATTCGGTCCCGGACATCCTCAATGCACGCCATCACCGCGTCCCTCACCCGCCTCGGCGCCAAGCTCAGCCTCTATGCGCTGGTCACGGCCGGCACCGGCCTCGTCCTGATGACGATCATGGTCGCCTGGGGGGTCTTCGGCCGCTATGTCCTCAACGACACGCCGATCTGGGTCGAGGCCGGCTCGCTCTTCCTGATGTCCTGGTTCATCCTGCTCGGCGCCGCCGTCGGGGTGCGCGAGAGCGACCATCTCGGCTTCGAGGTCGGGCTCATCATGTCGCCGCCGCCATTGCGCGCGGCGCTCACCCTGATCGGGGAAGGGCTGGTCTGCGCCTTCGGCCTCGCCATGCTGGTCTATGGCAGCCAGCTCGCCATCGGCACCTGGAGCGACCGCATGCCGATCATCGGCATCTCGCGCGGCTGGGACTATGTGCCGATCGCCGCCGGCGGCGGGCTGATCGCCCTGTTCGCGCTCGAGAAGATGCTGCTCTTCGCCACCGGCCTGACACAGGCCCCGCTCGGCTTCGGCCATTTCGGCTCTGAACAGGAAGTCTGAGCGATGGAACTCTGGGTCCTGTTCGGCAGCTTCTCGCTGCTGCTCCTGATCGGCGTACCGGTCGCCTTCTGCCTCGGCATCGCCTCGGTCGCGACGGTCGTCTATATGGGGCTGCCGCCGGTCGTCGTCTTCCAGCAGATGAATTCCGGCATGAACGCCTTCGCCATGATGGCGATCCCGTTCTTCATCTATGCCGGCGACCTGATGATCCGCGGCGGCATCGCCGAGCGGCTGATCCAGATGGCGGCGAGCCTCGTCGGCCATCTCCGCGGCGGGCTGGGGCAGGTCAACGTCGTCACCTGCACGCTCTTCGGCGGCATCTCCGGCTCGGCCGTGGCCGACGCCTCCGCCGTCGGCGGGCTGATGATCCCGCAGATGAAGAAGCGCGGCTACGACGCCGACTATGCCGTCAACGTCACCGCGAACGCGGCGATCATCGCGCTGCTGATCCCGCCCTCGCACAACATGATCATCTACTCGCTCTCGGCCGGCGGAAACCTCTCGATCGCCGACCTCTTCACCGCCGGCATCGTCCCCGGCCTGATGCTGTGCGGCGCGCTGATGGTCGCGGCCTGGGCGGTCGCGGTGAAGCGCGGCTATCCGCGCGAGGCCTTTCCGGGCTTCGCCGCCGTCGGGCGCTATGTCGTGGTGGCGCTGCCCGGCATCCTGCTGATCGGCATCATCTTCGGCGGCGTCCGCTCCGGTGTCTTCACCGCGACCGAATCCTCCTGCGTCGCGGTGGTCTATGCCATCCTCGTCACCATCCTGGTCTATCGCCAGCTCACCTGGACTGCCTTCGTCGAGGCGACATTGGGCGCGGTTCGGACCACCGCCATGGTGCTGCTAGTGATCGGCGCCGCCGGCTCCTTCGGCTGGCTGATGGCCTTCCTGCAGGTGCCGCAGGCGACGATCGCGGCGATGAAGGCGGTGTCGGACAACCCGCTGATCATCCTCTTGATGATCAACCTGATCCTGCTGGTGCTCGGCACCTTCATGGACATGGCGCCGATGATCATCATCTGCACGCCGATCTTCCTGCCGGTGGTCAAGGCCTTCGGCGTCGACCCGATCCATTTCGGCGTGATCCTGATCCTCAACGCCGGCATCGGCCTCAACACCCCGCCGGTCGGCTCGGTGCAGTTCGTCGCCTGCGCCATCGGCCGCATTTCGATCGGCGAATCGATGCGCACGATCTGGCCCTTCTACGGGGCATCGGTTGCCGTGCTCCTGCTGGTGACCTATGTGCCCGGCATCTCCCTCTGGCTGCCGAGGCTGTTCCATTGACGCGCCTGTCTTCCGCCACGCTTGCCTCCCTCCCCGCCACCATCCGGCAGCCGGGCTATGACCGGGCGGCGCTCACCCCCGGCATCGTCCATCTCGGGCTAGGCGCCTTCGCCCGCGCCCATCTCTGCGAGTTCACCGACGACGCGCTGGAGCGCGAGTTCGGCGCCTGGGGCATCATCGGCGCCAGTCTGCAAAGGCCCGACCAGCGCGACCGGCTGAAACCGCAGGACGGGCTCTACAGCTTCCTGAAGCGCGCCCCTTCGGGCCCCGAAATACGCGTCATCGGGTCGGTGCTCGACGTGCTCGTCGCGCCGGAGAACCCGCAGGCGCTGGTCGGCTGCCTCGCCGCGCCCGAGACCCGCATCGTCTCGCTGACCGTGACCGAGAAGGGCTATTGCCACGATCCTGCGACAGGACGGCTCAAGGCCGACCATCCCGACATCGTCCACGATCTCGAAAACCCGGACGCACCGCGCTCGGCCATCGGCCTCATCGTCGCCGGCCTTGCGGCGCGCCGGGCGGCGGGCCTTGCCCCGTTCACGGCACTGTGCTGCGACAACCTCCCCTCCAACGGCCATGTCCTTTCCGGCCTGGTCCGCGATTTCGCGGCGCTGCGCGACGACGGCCTCAGCCAGTGGATCGAGGCGAACGGCGCCTTCCCCTCGACCATGGTCGACCGCATCGTGCCGGCGACGACCGACGCCGATATCGCCGAGGTCGCCGGCCTGCTCGGCCATGAGGATGCCGCACCGGTGATCGGCGAGCCTTTCCGGCAATGGGCGGTCGAGGACGTCTTCGCCATGGGCCGGCCGAGATGGCACGAAGTCGGCGCGCAGATGGTGACGGAGGTGGCGCCTTTCGAGTTCATGAAGCTGCGCCTGCTCAACGGCGCCCATTCCAGCCTGGCCTATCTCGGCTATCTCGCCGGCCATGAGACGGTCGCGGCGGCGAGCGGCGATCCGGTCTTCGCCCGCTTCCTGCACGGGCTCTGGAGCGAGATCATCCCGACCGTCCCGGCGCCGCAGGGCGTCGACCTTTCGGCCTACACCCGCGACCTGCTCGCCCGCTTCCAGAACCCGGCGATCCGCCACCGCACCTGGCAGATCGCCATGGACGGCTCGCAGAAGCTGCCGCAGCGCCTGCTCGGCACCATCCGCGAACGCCTGAAGGCCGGCGCGCCGATCGACCATCTGGCGCTCGGCATCGCCGCCTGGATGGCCTATGTCACCGGCCTCGACGAGAAGGGCGGCGCCATCGACGTGCGCGACCCGCTCGCCGCCGAATTCGCACTGCGTGCCAAGGCCCTTGGCCGCGATGCCGTGGCGCTGAGCGCGGCCCTGTTCGGCATCGCCGCGGTCTTCGGCGACGACCTGCCGCGCGAGGAGCGCTTCACCGGGCTGGTGGCCGGCCATCTCGACAATCTGTTCCAGAAGGGCGCGAAGGCGACGGCTGCGGCGCTGGGGTGAGGACACCCGTCATGCTCGGGCTTGACCCGAGTATCTCAGGCCGGAGAAGGACCCAATCGGCGCCTTCTCGTCAGGAGATTCTCGGGTCTGCGCTTCGCTCCGCCCGAGAATGACGCGTGTGGTCCCCCTTGATCCTCGCCATCCACTGGCGCCAGATGCCAGCATGATCGCCCGCTTCGCGAAAGCCTTGGCCACGAGCGCCCTCGCCGTCCTGCTGCTCCAGCCCTCGGTTGGAGCAAAGGCCCAGGCGCAGCCGGCCTCGGCCTATGTCGTGCCGAATTTCTGGGATCCGAACGTCCGGCTCGAACGTCCCGATCCCGGGCCGCCGCGGGTGATCCGCTTCCTCACCGACGACGATTTCCCGCCGATGCATTTCGCCACGCCCGAAGGCGGCGTCACCGGCTTCTCGGTCGAGCTCGCCCGCGCGGTCTGCGAGAAGCTCAGCCTGACCTGCACCGTGCAGGCGCGCCGCTTCGACACCCTGCTCGACTCGCTCGCGGAAGGGCGCGGCGACGTGCTCGCCGCGGCGATCCCGGTGACGCGCGAATTGCGCGAGCGCTTCGCCGCGAGCCATCCCTATTATCGCTCACCGGCCCGCTTCGTCACGACCCGCGGCAATGCACGGGCGGATCTCGATCTGCTCGGCCTCCAGGGCAAGCGCGTCGCCGTCGTCGCCGGCACGGCGCACCAGGCCTTCCTCGAGCGCCTCGCCCCCTTCGTCCAGCGCCGCGAGGTCGCAGACATGCTGGCGGCGCTGACCCTGCTGCGCAGCGGCGACGCCGAATACGTCTTCGGCGACGGCTTCTCCCTGGCCTTGGCGCTGGCCGGCCGCGACGGCGGCGAGCTCGCCTTCGCCGGCGGCCCCTATCTGGAATCGCGGTATTTCGGCGAGGGCGTCGGCTTCCTCTTGCGCAAGGACGAACTCGCCTTGAAACGCGCCATCGACTACGCCCTGCAGGCGCTCTGGGATGACGGCACCTATGCGCGGCTGTTCATCCGCTTCTTCCCGGTGAGCCCTTACTGATCGGCGCCGACTGTGGCCGAGGCATTGCTCAGCTCGCCCTGCAGCGCCTGGCGCGCCACCGCCGCCATCCAGCCCGCCGTCGCCGGCAGGATCGCGTCGTTGAAATTATAGCGCTCGTTATGCAGCTCGCCGCCGTCCTTCACCGGGCCGTTGCCGATCCAGACATAGGCGCCGGGCCGGTCCTGCGTCAGCATCGGGAAATCCTCGGACGCCGTGCTCGGCGGCAGGTCGCGCCTGACGGCAAGCCCGGCGCTCTTCGCCGCCGCGACCGCGAGTTCCTCCTCGATCTCGGTGTTGACGGTCGGCGCGCCCATCGCGGTGAGCAGCACCTCGGCCCGCATCTCGAAGGTCTCGGCGATGCCTTCGCTGATCTGCCTGATCCTCGCCATCACGCGCTCGCGCACCGGCAGGCGGTAGGTTCGGAAGGTGCCGATCAGCTTGACGCTGTCCGGGATCTGGTTGTGCACCGTGCCGCCATTGACGGCACCGATCGTAACCACGGCGCTGTCGATCGGCTCGACATTGCGGGCGACGATGGTCTGCAGCGCGACGATCAGATGGCCGGCCGCGACGATCGGGTCGCGGGTCAGGTCGGGCTTGGCCGCATGGCCGGCGCTGCCGCGCAGCGTGATCTCGAACTTGCCGGGGTCGGACATCACCGGCCCGCGATGCACCTGCACCGTGCCGGCCTCGAGCCCCGGCCAGTTGTGGAAGCCGAAGACGCGCTCCATCGGAAAACGCTCGAACAGCCCGTCGGCGATCATCGCCCTGGCGCCGGCGCCATTCTCCTCCGAGGGCTGGAACAGCAGCTGCACGGTGCCGCTCCAGCTGTCGTCGCGCAGCAGCAGCGCCGCCGCGCCGAGCAGCGACACGGTATGGCCATCATGCCCGCAGGCATGCATCACCTTGGCGGTCTGCGAGGCATAGGGCAGGTCATTGGCCTCGTGGATCGGCAGGGCGTCCATATCGGCACGCAGGCCGACGCTGCGGTCGGAGGCGCCGCGCCTCAGCGTCGCGACGACGCCATGGCCGCCGATATTGGCGGCGAAGGGCACGCCGAGTTCCGCGAGCTTTTCCTGGATGAAGGCGCTGGTCTCCTGCTCGTGCAGCGACAGTTCCGGATGGGCGTGCAGATGCCGGCGCCAGGCGGTGAGTTTGTCGTGCAGATCGCGGTCCAACGCAGCGTCCTTTCAGGCAGAGGCGGAGCGCAGCCTATACCCGTCCCATGCTCCGGCAAGGCGCGCTGGCGACGGCCACCGACGCGCGACACGCATTGACGCCCCCCACGCATATCTGCGAAACCGCCCGCTTTCCTGCTGCACTTGCGAGGACCTCGGCCCAAATGTCCGCTTTCGAACCCGCGCTGATCGAAGCCGCCCGCGTCTCGGCCGCCTGGCCGTTCGAGGAGGCGAAGAAGCTCGTCGCGCGGCTGCAGAAATCGGGCAAGCAGGAAGCGGTCTTCGAGACCGGCTACGGTCCCTCGGGCCTGCCGCATATCGGCACCTTCGGCGAGGTCGCGCGCACCTCGATGGTCCGCCACGCCTTTCAGGTCCTGACCGACGGCGCCATCCCGACCAGATTGATCGCCTTCTCGGACGATCTCGACGGCCTGCGCAAGGTGCCGGACAACGTCCCGAACAAGGAATTGCTGGCGCGCCATCTCGGCCAGCCGCTGACCGAGGTACCCGACCCTTTCGGCACGCATGACTCCTTCGGCCGCCACAACAATGCGCGGCTCTGCGCCTTCCTCGACCAGTTCGGCTTCGACTACGAGTTCAAGTCCTCGACCGACGCCTATCGGGCCGGCGAGTTCGACGCGACGCTGCTGAAGACGCTGGCCCGCTTCGACCAGGTGATGAAGATCATGCTGGCGACGCTGCGTGAGGAGCGGGCCGCGACCTATTCGCCCTTCCTGCCGATCCATCCGAAGACCCGGATCGTCATGCAGGTGCCGATCGAGGCCAGCGACGTCGCGGCCGGTACCATCACCTGGTCCGATCCCGATACGGGCGAGCGCTTCACCACGCCGGTCACCGGCGGCCATGCCAAGCTGCAATGGAAGCCGGACTGGGCGATGCGCTGGGTCGCGCTCGGCGTCGACTACGAGATGGCCGGCAAGGACCTGATCGACTCGGTCAAGGTCTCCTCGCAGATCGCCCGCGCCCTCGACGGCACGCCGCCGGAGGGCTTCAACTACGAACTCTTCCTCGACGAGCAGGGCCAGAAGATCTCGAAGTCGAAGGGCAATGGCCTGACCATCGAGGAATGGCTCGATTACGGCTCGCCCGAGAGCCTGGCGCTGTTCATGTATTCGCGGCCGCGCGAGGCCAAGAAGCTGCATTTCGACGTGATCCCGCGTGCCGTCGACGAATACCTGCAGTTCCTCGGCGGCTATGAGCGCCAGGACTGGAAGAACCGGCTCGGCAACCCGGCCTGGCACATCCATGCCGGCAATCCTCCCGCACCGGAGCTGGTCGCTCAGGGCGGCACAGGCGAGAACGCGAACCGGGCGCAGATCACCTTCGGCCTGCTGCTCAACCTCGTCGCCGTCGCCAATTCCGAGGACAAGGCCGTGCTCTGGGCCTTCCTGCAGCGCTACGCGCCCGATGTCTCGGCGCAGACCCATCCGCGCCTCGATGCGCTTGTCGGCTATGCGATCGCCTATTTCCGCGACTTCGTGAAGCCGGCAAAGCATTACCGCCTCGCGGACGAAACCGAGCGCGAGGCCTTCACCGCCCTCGCCGATGCGCTGGCGGCCCTGCCGGCCGACGCTTCGGCGGAAACGGTACAGGACGCCGCCCTCGACATCGCCCGCGCCGTGCCGCGCTACCAGAACTTCCAGGCCAAGAGCGCCACGCCCGAACGGCCGGCGGTCACCGGCGAATGGTGGAAGGCGATCTACCAGGTGCTGTTCGGCGAGGAGCAGGGCCCGCGCTTCGGCTCCTTCGCGGCGATCTACGGGCTGGAGAACACCCGCAAGCTGATCGCCAAGGCGCTCGCCGGCGAGCTGCTCAGCGAGCATGAGGGCTTCGTCGCCGCGCGCAAGGCAAGCGCATGAGCGGAGCCGGGGCCGAGGAGGCCGTCGAGCGCGCCATCGAGCGGCGCCGCGCCGTGCGCGCCTTCCTGCCGGACCCGGTCGATCCCGCCCTCGTCCGCCGTCTGCTCGAACTGGCGGCGCAGGCGCCGAGCGGCACCAACATGCAGCCCTGGCGCGTGCGCGTGCTCGGGCCGCAGGCGCGCTCCCGGCTGGAGCAGGGGCTGATCGCGGCGCTCGATTCCCCCGATCTGCCGATCGAGGAGGAATACCGCTATTACCCGCAGACCTTTCGCGAGCCCTATCTCTCGCGCCGCCGCAAGCTCGGCTGGGACCTTTACGGCCTGCTCGGCGTGGTCAGGGGCGACCATGCCGGGATGAAGCGCCAGACTGAAGCCAATCTGCGCTTCTTCGGCGCGCCGGTGGCGATGATGGTGACGATCGACCGCGACCTCGAGATCGGCTCCTGGCTCGATCTCGGCATGTTCGTGCAGACCTTCCTGATCGCCGCCCAGGCCCACGGCCTCGACTCCTGCCCGCAGGCGATCTTCGCGCGCTTTCACCCGGTGGTGCGGCGCGAGCTCGCGATCCCGGAGAGCGAGGTCGTGGTCTGCGGCATCGCGCTCGGCCAAGCTGACCCCGCCGCCCCGCAGAACCGGCTGGTGCCGGAGCGCGAGCGGGTCGAGAATTTCGCGAACTGGCTGGATTAGAGTCTGTTGTTTTCCCTCGGAAACACTGCCGTCATCCTGGGCGAGCGAAGCTCGGCCCGGGATCCATCATAAGGCTCGGCGCCCTACGATGGATCCCGGAGCTGCGCCGCTTCGCGGCTTGTCCAGGATGACGGCGGCGGTTCCGAGTAAAAGCATGCTCTAGCCGCGACGTGTCCATCGAACCAGGACCGCGCCGCTACCAGCCCGTCATGCTCGCCTTATGGCGAGCATCCACGTCTTGAACACCGCACGCGACGGGCGAAGACGTGGATGGCCGGCACAGGCCGACCATGACGGAGAGGTCGGCGTTCAGAGCTCCGGCAGCCCCCACTCGGAACGACGCCGGCTGCAGTGCTTCAGCCCGCAACCGCCGTGTATTCGGTTTCGACCGAGGAGCCGTGGACCTCGTGATCGTAGCCATAGATGTGGATCGAGATCGCCTCGCCTGGCCTGCGATTCTGCATGCGGTGGATGTTCGGGCCCGTCGGCAGCATGCAGGCGACATAGCCCGCCTGGCGATCCTGCTCCTCGGTCGGCACGGCGCGGCTCGCATCGACGGCCCGATACCAGGTTTCCGACACCGTGCCCGAGACGACGCCGAAGCAGCACGAGCAGTGATGATCGTGGATCGAGGTCGTGGCGCCCTCCCCCCAGACCATCGCCCAGACGCTGACGACGTCGTTTCCGGCCAGCAGGTTGCGGGTATAGCTGCCGGGCTTGCGCAGCAGCGGCAGGCGCTGGATCAGATCGGGGATGGCAACGAGCTCGCGCAGCACGCCGCGCGCCGCCGCAAGATAATCGCGCGAGCAGGTACCCTCATGGGTTCGCAGATCGCGCAGCACGGCCCCGCGTCGCTCCTCGCTGAGAAAACCCTGCATGCTCGCATCTCCCTATCGCATCCAACGCCTGGCATCATAGTCCGGGCATGCGGGGAATAATTTGCTATATCGAGCCGATATCGGTATAAATTGGAACCTGATACCAATATTTATCTTGAATTGAGCATTCAATTTCAGGAAAATGCACCCAATTGACGTTTCGTTCTCAGCCGATGTGAGGCGCTTTGGTCAAGCTCGACACCTTCGATCTGCGCATCCTCGCGCTGCTGCAAGAGGATGCGAGCACGCCCCTGGCGGAGCTCGCCGAGGCGGTGGGGCTTTCGTCGACGCCCTGCTGGCGGCGCATCCAGAAGCTCGAGGCGGAAGGCTACATCCAGCGGCGGGTCGCGCTGCTCGATCGCAACAAGCTCAAGGCGGGCGTCACCGTCTTCATCGCCGTGAAGACGTCGCGCCATTCGATGGAATGGCTGGAGCGCTTCCATGCCGCGGTGCACGACCTGCCCGAGATCGTCGATTTCTACCGGATGAGCGGCGACATCGACTATCTGCTCAAGGCCTATGTCTCGGACATCGCCGCCTATGATGTGCTCTACAAGAAGCTGATCTCGCGCATCGACCTCAGCGACGTCACCTCGATGTTCGCCATGGAGGAGCTCAAATCGACCACGGCGATCCCGCTCGGCTTCGCCGCCGAGGGGCGGTAGCGGCGGGCTCGAGAAACGCTCAGGCCGCCAGCCCATCCCCCGCCGCCACGCGCCGCAGATGATGGGCTGTATCGCCGAACAGGCTCTCGATCATGGTCAGGCGCTTGAAATAATGGGCGCCGATATACTCCATGGTCATGCCGATGCCGCCATGGAGCTGCACCGCCTCCTGGCCGACCAGCCGGCACGACCGGTTGACCTGCACCTTGACCGCCGACAGCGCCGCCGCCCGCTCTGAAGCGTCCTCGGCCTCGACCATCATCGCCGCATAGAACGCCATCGAGCGCGCCTGCTCGAGCGCGATCAGCATGTCGACGGCGCGGTGCTGCAGCACCTGGAAATTGCCGATCGGCGCGCCGAACTGGCTGCGGGTCTTGAGGTATTCGACGGTCAGCGCGTGCAGCGCCACCATCGTCCCCACCGCCTCGGCGGCAAGCGCCGCGATGGCGTATTCCGAGAGCCGCTGCAGCACCAGCAGGCCCTTGCCGGGCTCGCCCAACAGGTCGGCCTCCGCGACCCTGACCTCGGTGAACGCGATCTCGGCGGCGCGCCCGCCATCCTGCGTCGGATAGCCGGTGATCCGCACGCCCGGCGCATCGGCCGGCACCAGGAAGAGGCTGATCCCGTCGGCATCGCGGCGCGCGCCGGAGGTCCGGGCACTGACGACGAGAAGCTGGGCACTGTCGCCATTGAGCGCGACGCTCTTGGCGCCATCGAGCACATAGCCGCCGTCGGCCTTGCGCGCCGTCATGGCGACGTCGTTGAGATCGTAGCGCGCCTGCTTCTCGGTCTGCGCCAGCGCCAGGCGCAGCGAGCCGCCGACGATCGCCGGAATGATCCGCTGCTTCTGAGCGGCCGAGCCGGCGAGCCGGACCGCGCCGCCGCCCAGCACCACGGTCGCGAGATAGGGCTCCAGCGCCAGGCCCTTGCCGAGCGCTTCCATCACCACCAGCGTCTCGACCGGCCCGCCGCCGAAGCCGCCCTCCGCCTCGCTGAACGGGATGCCGATAAGGCCCATCTCGGCGAATTGCGCCCAGCTCTTCTCGCCGAAGCCGAGCGGCTCCTTGGCCAGCTTCTGACGCACTTCGAGAGAGGGATAGTTCGCCGAAATCAGCCGCTCGATGCCGTCCTTGAGTTGCGACTGTTCGGTGGAGAGGTCGAAATCCATGGTGCGCCTCATTGGTTCGCAGTGCAGCCATCCCACCCGCGACGTCATCCCGGACAAGCGGCAAAGCCGCGTAGCTCCGGGATCCATCGTAGGGCGCTGGAGCTCTAGGATGGATCCCGGGTCAAGCCCGGGATGACCGTGGCGGGTGGCGAGAGGTCGAGGCCAACTTCACAGTCCCAGCACCGCCTTGGCGATGATGTTCTTCTGGATCTCGTTCGAGCCGCCATAGATCGAGACCTTGCGGTTGTTGAAATAGCTCGCCGCCGCCGCATCGGCCCAGTCATGAGCGAAGGGCCAGTCATTGATCAGATCACCGCTGCGTTCGGGCGCCGGCAAGGCGAAGGGCCCGGCGACCTCGAGCAGCAGTTCCGTCGTCGCCTGCTGCAATTGCGAGCCCTTGATCTTCAGGATCGAGGAGGCCGGGTCCGGCTTGCCGGGATCGCGCGCCTGGGCCGCGACGACGCGCATCTGGGTGATCTCCAGCGCCTTCAGCTCGATCTCGACGGAGGCGAAGCGCGCGCGGAAATCGCGATCCTCCCACATCGTGCCCTCGCCGGCCGGCATCTCCTTGGCCAATCGCCTGATCCGCGCCATGCGCTCCTTGGAAAGGCCGATGCGGGCGATGCCGGTGCGCTCATTGGCGAGCAGGAATTTTGCGTAATCCCAGCCCTTGTTCTCCTCGCCGACCAGGTTCTCGACCGGCACCCGGACCTGGTCGAAGAAGACCTCGTTGACCTCGTGCCGGCCCTCCAGCGTGATGATCGGCCGCAGGCTGATGCCCGGCGTCTTCATGTCGATCAGCAGGAAGGAGATGCCGGCCTGCTTCTTTGCCGAAGGGTCGGTCCGCACCAGGCAGAAGATCCAGTCGGCATATTGGCCGAGCGTCGTCCAGGTCTTCTGGCCGTCGACGATGTAGTGGTCGCCCTCGCGCACCGCTTTGGTCTTCAGCGAGGCGAGGTCGGAGCCGGCGCCGGGCTCGGAAAAACCCTGGCACCACCAGTCCTCGAGATTGGCGATGCGGGCAAGATGGCGCTGCTTCTGGGCCTGCGAGCCGAAGGCGGCGATCACCGGGCCGACCATGTAGCAGTTGAACTGCTGCGGCAGCGGCACGGCGGCGAGCAGCATCTCCTCGGTGAAGATGTAGCGCTGGATCGGCGTCCAGTCCTGCCCGCCCCACTGCTTCGGCCAGTGCGGCACCGCCCAGCCCTTGGCGTTGAGGATGCGCTGGGAGGTGACATAATCCTCGCGCGCCAGCCCCCGCCCCTCCGAGACCTTGCGGCGGATCTCGGCCGGGATTTCCGTGCGGAAGAACTGCCGGACCTCGTCGCGGAAGGCCAGTTCCTCGGGCGTGAAGCGCAGGTCCATGGCGTCATGCCTCGTCTTGTGTCTTCGCACCGAACCACACCGTCATCCTGGACAAGCCGCGAAGCGGCGCAGCTCCGGGATCCATCGAAGGGCGACGCGCTCTACGATGGATCCCGGGACGACCTTCGGTCGCCCAGGATGACGGGAGGTTCTGCAAAAACTCATTCCTGGTTGATCTCGAACAGCCCGGCGCAGCCCATGCCGCCCGCAACGCACATCGTCACCACCGCATAGCGCACCTTGCGGCGGCGGCCCTCCAGCAGGGCATGGCCGACGAGCCGCGCCCCGCTCATGCCGAAGGGGTGGCCGATGGCGATCGCGCCGCCATTGACGTTGACCTTCTCGGGATCGATGCCGAGCGTGTCGCGGCAATAGAGCGACTGCGAGGCAAAGGCCTCGTTCAACTCCCAGAGGTCGATATCGGAGACCTTGAGCCCGTTGCGTTCGAGCAGGCGCGGCACGGCGAAGACCGGGCCGATGCCCATCTCGTCGGGCTCGCAGCCGGCCGAAGCGAAGCCGCGGAAAATGCCGAGCGGTTCCAATCCGCGGCGCCTGGCTTCCTCAGCCGACATCACCACGCTGGCGGCAGCCCCATCCGAGAGCTGGCTGGCATTGCCGGCGGTGATGAACTGATCCTCGCCGCGCACGGGCTTCAGCTTGGCGAGGCCCTCCAGCGTCGTGTCGGGCCGGTTGCCCTCGTCCTTCGACAAGGTCACCTCTTCCTGGCGGACTTCGCCGGTCGCCTTGTCGGTGACGGCCATGACCGCGCTCATCGGCACGATCTCGTCGTCGAAGAGCCGGCGCTGCTGGGCCGAGGCGGTGCGGCGCTGGCTTTCCAGCGAGAACGCGTCCTGCGCCTCGCGCGAGATGCCGTAGCGCTGCGCGACATTGTCGGCCGTCTCGATCATCGTCGTGTAGATCGTCGGCTTGTTGGCGGTCAGCCAGTCGTTCATCGCAAGCTCGCGCCGGGTCACCGGCTGGACGAGGCTGATCGACTCGACGCCGCCGCCGACCGCGACCGGCACGCCGTCCATCACGACGCGCCGCGCCGCATGGGCGATCGCCTCCAGCCCCGAGGCGCAGAAGCGGCTGACCGTGACGCCGGCCGACTGTACCGGGATGCCGGCGACGAGCGCGGAATGACGCGCCACGTTGAGCCCGGTCGCGGCTTCCGGATAGCCGCAGCCGATCACCACCTCCTCGACCGCTTCCGGCTCGAGCCTGGCGCGCGCCATGGCGTGGCGGATCGCATGGGCGGCCATGTCGGCGCCGCGGGCCTGGTTGAAGGCGCCGCGATAGGCCTTGCCGATCGGCGTGCGGGCGGTTGAGACGATGACGGCTTCGGTCATGGGACTGGGGTATCCTCTATCCGCTCGGATTGATGTTTCTGTGCTTGATTTGGCGAGTCATCCCGGACGGAGCAAAGCGGAGATCCGGGATCCATGCCGGAAGGCTGATCTTGAAAGGCTCAGGCATGGATCCCGGGTCTCGCTGCGCTCGCCCGGGACGACGGAGCATTCTTCGATGGGCCGACCGGTTCATCCGGCAACCTTGGCACCGGAGAAACCCCTGCCCTCGGCCGCCAGCCGCCGCAGCAGCGGCGCCGGCTCGAGCGAGGCATCGCCGCTTTCCGCCGCCTGCTGCTCCAGCCGCCTGACGATGACGTCGAGCCCGGCATTCTCGGCCCAGTGCATCGGCCCGCCGCGCCAGGAAGGCCAGTTATAGCCGTTGATCCAGACGGTATCGATGTCGCCGGCGCGCGCCGCGATGCCCTCTTCGAGAATGCGCGCGCCCTCGTTGACCATCGGGTCGAGCAGGCGCGCCAGGATCTCCTCGCTGGTGAAGCTGCGGCGCGCGACGCCCCTCTGCGCCGAGACCTCTGCGATCAGCGCCTCGACCTCCGGGTCGCGCTGGCCGGCGCGGGCGCCTTGCGGATAGAGATAATAGCCGCGGCCGGTCTTCTGGCCGAACCAGCCGCGCTCGCAGATCGCGTCGGCCACGGCCGCCGTCTTGCCGCGCGATTTGCGGCTGCGCCAGCCGATATCGTTGCCGGCGAGGTCGGACATGGCAAACGGCCCCATCTTGAAGCCGAAGCCGGTCAGCGCCGCGTCGACCTCATGCGGCAGGGCGCCAGCGACCAGCAGCCGCTCGGCGGCGCGGGTGCGCTGCTCCAGCATCCGGTTGCCGACGAAGCCGAAGCAGTTGCCGACCACGACCGGCACCTTGCCGAGCTTGCGCCCCAGTGCGATCGCGGTTGCCACAACATCGTCGGCGACGCCTGCGGGGCGCACGATCTCCAGCAGCTTCATCACATTGGCCGGGCTGAAGAAATGCATGCCGATGACATCGGCCGGCCGCCCGGTCGCGGCGGCGATCTCGGTGAGGTCGAGATAGGAGGTGTTGCTGGCAAGCACGGCGCCCGGCTTTGCGATCTTGTCGAGCGCGCCGAAGATCTCACGCTTGACGCCCATCTCCTCGAAGGCGGCCTCGATCACGATATCCGCCTCGGCGGCAGCCGCGATGCCGACCGCCGGCGTGATCAGCACCATGCGCTGCTCGCGCGTCGCCTCGCTCATCGAGCCGCGCTTCACCGAGAAGCCATAGGTGTCGCGGATGCGGGCATGGCCCTTGTCGACCTGCTCCTGCGAGGTCTCGATCAGCGTCACCGGGATGCCGGCATTGGCGAAGCACATGGCGATGCCGCCGCCCATCGTGCCGGCGCCGATCACCGCCGCGCGTGCCACGGGACGTGGCTTGACGCTGTCGTCGATGCCCGGGACCTTTGCCGCCTCGCGCTCGGCGAAGAAGGCATAGCGCAGCGCCTTCGAGCGCTCGTCGACGACGAGCCTGCTGAACAGCGCCCGCTCATTCGCCAGCCCCTCGGCCAGGGGCAGGGTGAAGGTGCCGCGCACCGCCTCGATCAGCGCCATCGCGTTCGGCATGTCGCCGGATTTGGCGGTCGCCTCCCTGGCCAGCGCCTCGAAAGCCTCGCGGTCGGCCTCGGTGAGCCTCTCGGTACGCTCGCCGGTCTTCTGCGGCTTGCCCTTCGCGGCGAGCTCCTGCGCCAGCGCGACCGCAGCCTGGACGAGATCGCCCTCGACCACCCGGTCGACCAGGCCGAGATCGAGCCCTTTCTGCGCCGCGACCGGCTCGCCCGACAGCATCATCGGAAAAGCCTTCGCCGCACCGATCAATCGCGGCAGGCGCTGCGTACCGCCGGCGCCGGGGATGATGCCGAGCTTGATCTCCGGCAGGCCGAGCTTCGCGGCCGGCAGGGCGACCCGGGCATGGCAGGCGAGCGCAACCTCGAGCCCGCCGCCGAGCGCGACGCCATGGATCGCCGCGACCACCGGCTTTTGCGCGTTCTCGATCAGATCGAGCACCTCCGGCAGGATCGGCTGCGCCAGCGGCTTGCCGAATTCACTGATATCGGCTCCCGCGATGAAGGCCCGGCCAGCGGCGGCGATGACCAGCGCCTCGACTTGCGGATCGGCCATGGCCTGCCTCACCGCTTCCGCCAGATTCCGCCGCAGCGCCGCACCGAGCGCATTGACCGGCGGATTGTCGATGGTCGCCACCGCGACAGCACCATGGCGGGCGATCTGGACGGTCTGCATCGACAACTCCTTGGTCGCACCAATATTCCGCGAAGCGGAATATTCTCTCGCAAATGGCAATGCTAGGAAGAGGCTGCGCCAACCCTTGTCAAGTTGCGATCCGAGCGGGCAAGCAGAGAGCCGCACCCCGTACTGCATTGCAGAATTTCAGCTCAAGCGCTTGACCGGCCGCCGACGCTCGAACATCGTCGATCTCGCACGCCCGCCGCAACCGCCCAGAGCCGCCGCATGTCCCTTCCGCCCGGCCTCGCGCAATCGCTCTCGCTGCCGGTGATCGGCTCGCCGATGTTCATCGTCTCGGGCCCGGAGCTGGTGATCGCGCAATGCCTCAACGGCATCGTCGGCTCTTTTCCGGCGCTGAACGCCCGGCCGGCCGAGCAGCTCGATCTCTGGCTCACCCGCATCAAGGCCGAGCTCGCCGCCGCCAGGGCAGCCGACCCCAGCCGCAGGATCGCGCCCTTCGCCGTCAACCAGATCGTCCATGCCTCGAACGACCGGCTCCAGCACGACATGGAAGCCTGCGTGCGCCACCGGGTTCCGATCGTCATCACCTCGCTGCGCGCGCCCGATGTCGTGGTCAAGGCGGTCCATTCCTATGGCGGCCTCGTCTTCCACGACGTCACCACGATCCGCCATGCGGAAAAGGCGCTGGAGGCCGGCGTCGACGGGCTGATCCTGGTCTGCGCCGGCGCCGGCGGCCATGCCGGCACGCTCTCGCCCTTCGCGCTGGTCGGTGAGGTCCGGCGCTTCTTCGACGGGCCGATCATCCTCTCCGGCGCCATCGCCAGCGGCGGCGCCATCCTGGCGGCGCAGGCGATAGGAGCCGATCTCGCCTATATCGGCACCCGCTTCATCGCGACGAAAGAAGCCAACGCCGCCGAGGGCTACAAGGAGATGATCGTCGGCGCCTCGGCAGCCGATATCGTCTACACGCCCTTTTTCACCGGCGTTCCCGGCAACTACCTGAAGCCGAGCATCGCCACGCAGGGGCTCGATCCCGACGACCTGCCCCATGCCGACAAGAGCAAGATGAGCTTCGGCTCCGGCTCGGCCAAGGCCTGGCGCGACATCTGGGGCTCCGGCCAGGGCGTCGGCCTGATCGACGATGCGCCGCCGGCGGCGGAGGTGATCGCCCGCCTCAAGAGCGAATATGAACAGGCCAAAGCGCGCCTGCTCTGAAATCTGAATCCGACTCCAGGAAAGCGACCGCGACGATGACCGAGACCGTGCTGAGCGAGACCGTGGCCGACGGCGTCCGGCAGATCACCATGAACCGGCCCGACCGGCGCAATGCGCTCGACCGCGCCAGCTATCAGGGGTTGATCGACGCCCTCGCCGCCGCCGATGCCGAGGCGAGCGTGCGCGCCATCGTGCTGACCGGGGCCGGCGGCTGCTTCACCAGCGGCAACGACATCAAGGATTTCGCCGCCGCGACCGCCACCGGCGTCGGCGCGCGCATCGCCATCGACTTCCTCGGCGCGATCTCGACCACCAGGAAGCCGATCGTCGCCGCGGTCGAGGGCTTCGCCGTCGGCATCGGCACCACCATGCTGCTGCATTGCGACCTCGCCTTCGCCGGCAGCGGCGCCAGCTTCCGCCTGCCCTTCGTCGCGCTCGGCCTCTGCCCGGAGGGCGGCTCGAGCTATCTGCTGCCGCTGATCGCCGGCTCGAAGCGCGCCGCCGAATTGCTGATGCTCGGCGAGGCCTTCGGCCCGGAGGTCGCGCAGGAGGCCGGGCTCGTCAATGCCGTCACCGCGGATGGCAGCGCGCTGGCGCTGGCGCTGGAGAAGGCCAAGGCGCTCGCCGCCCTGCCGCCGGAATCGGTCGTGCTGACCAAGATGCTGCTGAAGCGCGGCAGCGCCGTGGCGACCGCCGAGACCATCGCCACCGAGGCCCGCCTCTTCGGCGAGCGCCTGCTCTCGGCCGAGGCGCAGGCCGCCTTCGCCGCCTTCCTGACGAAGCGCTGAGGCGGTGCCTCACGCCGCGCCCCCGCTCCGCCCGCGGCCCGGCCGGCCGGCGCGCGACGCCCTGGCCGGGACGGGGGAGGACCGGCATTTCGTCACGGCGCTGGCGCGCGGGCTGGAATTGCTCTCCTGCTTCCGGCGCGGCGAGGAGGCACTGGCCAATTCCGAGATCGCACGGCGCTGCGCCCTCGCCCGCTCCACCGTCTCGCGCCTGACCTATACGCTGACCCGGCTCGGCTATCTCCAGACCATGCCGGAGAGCGGCAGCTACCGGCTCGGCACCGCGACGATCGCGCTCGGCGCCACCGCGCTCGCCGGGCTCGATGTGCGCCGCATCGCCCGGCCCGGCATGCGCGAGCTCGCCGCCTTCTCCAACGCCTCGGTCGGCCTCGGTGTCCGCGACCGGCTCGGCATGCGCTATGTCGAGTGCTGCCGCGGCGAGGCGGCAATCGCGCTCAACATCGATGTCGGCTCGCGGCTTTCGCTCTGCCGCAGCGCCATGGGCCGGGCCTATCTCGCCATCTGCGACGAGGCCGAGCGCGAGGCGATCCTCGAAGATGTCCGCTCCGTCGACGAGACCGCTTGGCCGCGCCTGCGCGAGGGCGTCGAGCGGGCCCTGGCGGAATATCGCGAGACCGGCTGTGTCCGCTCCTTCGGCGACTGGCAGCCGACGGTGAGCGCCATCGCGGTCGGCTTCCGGCCCGGCGGCGGCCTGCCGCCGATGTCGCTCAATTGCGGCGCCCCGACCGTGATCCTCGACGAAGGCTTCCTGCTCGATCAGGTGCGTCCGCGCCTGATCGCCTTCGCCGCCAGCCTGGAAGGAGTGATGGGCTCGTGAGCGACCTCGACCTGCCGCTCGCCGGCATCCGCGTGCTCGATCTCTCGCGCATCCTCGCCGGGCCCTGGTGCGGCCAGGTGCTCGGCGATCTCGGCGCCGAGGTGATCAAGATCGAGCATCCCGGCCGCGGCGACGACACCCGCGACTGGGGCATCCGCGTCAGCGGCCGCAACACCTGCTATTTCAACAGCGTCAACCGCAACAAGCGCTCGGTCGGCGTCGATCTCGCCGACCCCGAAGGCCTCGCCATCGTGCGCGCGCTGGCGGCGAAGGCCGATGTCCTGATCCAGAACTTCAAGACCGGCGGCGCCGACAGGCTCGGCCTCGGCTATGCCGCGCTCAGCGCCGAGAATCCCGGGCTGATCTACTGCTCGATCGCCGGCTATGGCTCGGATGGGCTGGAGGCGACGCGGCCGGGCTACGACCTCGTCATCCAGGGCGAGGCCGGGCTGATGGCGCTGAATGGCGAGCCGACGCAGCCGCCGCTGAAATTCGGCATCGCCATCGTCGATCTCTTCACCGGCAACTACGCCGCGCAGGCCGTGCTCGCCGCGCTCGTCCAGCGCGGCCGCACCGGCAAGGGCCGCCATGTCGAGCTCGCCCTGTTCGATGCCGGCACGACCATCGGCGCCTATTACGCGCTGGAAGCGCTGGCGCTCGGCCAGGACCCGCCGCGCTATGGCAACAGCCACCCCTCGATCGTGCCCTATGGCGTGTTCGAGGCCGCCGACGGGGCCCTCGTCGTCACCGTCGGCAACAATGCCCAGTTCGAGCGCTTCTGCCGCCATGTCATCGAGCGCCCCGATCTGCTCGAGGAGGAGCGCTATCGCACCAATCTGCAGCGCACGGTGCATCGCGATCCGCTGATCGCGGTGATCGAGGCCGAGTTGCGCGCCCGCCCGCGCGCCCAGTTGCTGGCGCGCATGGCCGCCCACGCCATCCCCTGCGGCGAGGTGCTCGGCCTGCACGAAGCCCTGCGCTCGGCCCGCGCCGAACAGGCCGGCATGCTTTTTGAGGGCAGTCGGGCCGATGGTTCCACCGGCGTCGTCCTCGCCCCGCCCTACCGGCTCGACGGCGAGCGCGCGCCGGTCGAGCGCCTGCCGCCCGATCTCGGCCAGGACACGCAGGAAGTCCTCACCGCCGAGCTCGGCCTCGATGCGGAGCGGCTCGCCACGCTGAAGGCGGCCGGCGTGATTTCCTGATTCGCACCATCGTCATTCCGGACAAGCCGCGAAGGCGGCGCAGGTCCGGAATGACGGCTGGTTTCCGAGAAAACGCATTGTGCCAACGCGGCACCGGCGCCACTTTCGCACGCCTGTCGCCTCGATCGCGGAACATCGCTGCCATCGCCACGTTGAGGCCGGCGCCCGGCGGATGGCGCGCGAGGGGAGCAGGACCAGTGAAGCTGAAGATCGTCGCCACGCTGATCTATCGTTTCGACCAGGAAACCCCGGTGATCGTCGCGATCGAGCCGGCAAGATCAGCCGACCAGGTCATCCTCTCCGAGCAGCTGCTGATCGACCAACCGGCCGAACTGATCCGCGACGAGGATCCCGCAACCGGCGCCCGCCGTTTCCGCACCACGCTCTCCGGCCAGGTCTCGATCCAGTATCAGGGGTTGATCGACAATGGCACGCGCCCGCAAGTCCAGGCCGAAGCGCGCCAGCTTGCCTGGGCCGAATTGCCGGCCGAGGTCCTGCCCTATCTGCTGCCGAGCCGGTTCTGCCCCTCCGACAACCTGATGCGTTTCGCCCAGCGTGAGTTCAGCGAGGTTGCCGGCGGCGGCGAGAAGGTGCTCGCCGTGCTCGACTGGATGCAAGAGCATGTCGATTACGTCCACGGCGTCAGCACCGCCCAGACTACGGCCGAGCAGACCTTCATCGACCGCGCCGGCGTCTGCCGCGACTTCGCCCATCTCGGCATCGCGCTCTGCCGGGCGCTCAACCTCCCGGCCCGCGCCGTCAGCGCCTATGCCGCCGAACTGGACCCGCCCGATTTCCACGCCATCTTCGAGGTCTTCCTCGACGGGCGCTGGTGGCTGGTGGATCCGACGCGGCTCGCCCCGATCGAGGGCATCGTCCGCATCGCCGCCGGCCGCGACGCCGCCGACATCGCCTTCCTCACCAGCGCCAGCCTGTGCCAGTGCCTGAACCAATGGGTCGAGGTCAGCCGTATCGAAGGCAGCGAGCCAGCCGAAGCGGCGGCCTGAGCCGGCCGGACGACAAGCACCTAGGTTCGCGGGCTCGTTTCGTCAGTCGCAACGATCAATCATCGTAGTCGTCATCGTCACGCCAGCGCCGGCTGCGATACCGGCGATAGCCGTCGTCATCGTCCCAGCGCCGGCGGTAATAGCCGTCGTCGTCATCCCGGCGCCGGCGACGGCGGCGGCGCCGGCGATAGTCGTCATCATCGTCGTCATCGCCCGCGACAGCCGGGCCGGCCGCCAGGGCCGCGGCCATCACGAGCAGGGGCAGGCCGAAAAGGCCGGAACGCAACAGGCGGCGGCGCGCGAGATCAGGATCGGTCATGAGCCATCTCCTCGAAGGCCGATGCGCGCTGGCAGGCGGGCACCGGTCGAGGCTCAACGCCGGGCGGCGCCGGTTGGTCCCGAAGCGGCTTCACGGAAGCGTGAGGCCGCCTTCCGCTGGCGTTGTTCGGGAGCGCAAGCCGCTGCGGTAGAGATTGCCCATCAACGCCAGCGCGAAGATCAGCGCCTGCACCACGACGATGCAGGGGCCGGTGGCGGCGTCGAGATGGAAGCTCAGGATCGTGCCGAACACGCTCGACAGCGTCGCGGTGGCGATGGCGACCAGCAGCATGCGGTCGAAGCGGCGCGTCGTCAGGTAGCCGACCGCGCCCGGCGCCACCAGCATGGCGACGACCAGGATGATGCCGACCGCCTTCAGCGCCGCGACGATGGTCAGCGCCAGCAAGGCGAGCAGGCCGAAATGCAGCGCCCTGACCGACAGGCCGATGGCGCGCGCATGCGCCGGGTCGAAGGCGTGCAGCAGGAAGTCGCGCCGCTTCAGCAGCATGATCGCGCTCACCGGCAGGGCGATCAGCGCCGTCTCGGCGATGTCGGCCCAAGTCACGCCGAGCATGTTGCCGAACAGGACGTGCAGGAGATGCTGGTCGCTGTCGACCTTGACGAAGAGCACGAGGCCGAGCGCGAACATGCCGGAGAAGACGATGCCCATCACCGTGTCCTCCTTCACCCGGCTGTTCTCCTTGAGGTAGCCGATGCCGAGCGCGCAGCCCAGGCCCGCGACAAAGGCGCCGAGCGCTAGCGGCAGGCTCGCCATCTGGGCCAGCACGATGCCGGGCAGAACCGCATGCGAGACCGCGTCGCCCATCAGCGACCAGCCCTTGAGCACCAGGAAGCAGGAGAGCACCGCGCAGACCAGGCCGACCATCACGGCGATGACGAGGCCGCGCTGCATGAACTCATGCGCGAACGGCGCGAGCAGCCAGGTTTCGATGAGGCTCATGTCACGGCCCCCGCGCGAGACGCCCGCCGCGCCGCGAGCCTTCCATGCTTCGGCGCGAAGACGAAGGCGGCGAGGAACAGTAGCGTCTGGAACACGACGATCAGCCCGCCGGTCGAGCCGTCGAGGAAATAGCTCGCATAAGCCCCGAGCGCCGAGGTCGAAACCCCCATCGCCACCGCAATCGCGATCAGCCGGCCGAAGCGGTCGGTCAGGAGATAGGCGGTCGCGCCCGGCGTCACCACCATGGCGATGACAAGGCAGGCGCCGACCGTCTGCAGCGCCGCGACCGTGCAGGCGCTGAGCAGGACGAAGAACAGGATCTTCAGCCGCGTCGGCGAGAGCCCGACGGCACGCGCCTGGTTCTCGTCGAAGAAGACCAGCATCAGGTCCTTCCAGCGCGCCAGCAGGATGCTGAGCGAGACCAAAGCGATGACCGCGACCTGGACGACGTCCTCGTCCGAGATGCCGAGGATGTTGCCGAGCACGATCGACTGGACATTGACCGAGGTCGGGTTGATCGAGACGATCAGCAGGCCGACCGCGAAGAAGGTGGTGAAGACGATGCCGATCACGGCATCCTCGCGCAATTGCGTGCGCACCCGGACCAGCGCCATGGCGAGCGCCGCCAGGAGACCGGAGAAGAAGGCGCCGGCGGCATAGGGCACCTTGATGAGATAGGCCAGCGCCACGCCGGGCACGATCGCATGCGCGAGCGCATCGCCCATCAGCGACCAGCCCTTGAGCATCAGATAGCAGGACAGGAAGGCGCAGACGCCGCCGACCAGCGCCGAGACCCAGATCGCCTTGACCATGTACTGGTAGCCGAAGGGCTCGAGCAGGAGTTCGATCATGGCCGCTCGTCCGTGCTGCCGCTCGCCAGCTTCTCGTGGTCGCGCTCGCCATAGAGCACCAGCGGCCGCTCATCGTCGGTGAGGACGGTGACGCGCCTGCCGTCGGCATCGTCGTGCAGGGCTGCGCCTTCCAGCCGGAAATGTCGGAGCGCACCGCCGAAGGCCCGTTGCAGGTTCTCCTGCGTGAAGGTGGTCTCGGTCGGCCCGGCCGCCAGCACGGTCTTGTCGACGATCACGACCTGGTCGCAGAAATCCGGGATCGAGCCGAGATTATGGGTCGAGACCAGCATCAGCCGCCCTTCCGCGCGCAGTTCGCGCATCAGGCCGACAATGGCGTCCTCGGTCTTCACGTCGACGCCGGTGAAGGGCTCGTCGAGCAGGATCACTTGCCCGCCTTGCGCCAAAGCGCGGGCCAGGAAGACGCGCTTGCGCTGGCCGCCCGAGAGCTCGCCGATCTGGCGGCGGCGGAAATCGAGCATGTTGACCCGCGCCAGCGCCTGCTCGGCCGCCTCGCGATCGGCCTTTCGCGGCAGGCGCAGGAAGCCCATATGGCCGTAGCGCCCCATCATCACGACATCGTCGACCAGCACCGGGAAGGTCCAGTCGACCTCCTCGGCCTGCGGCACATAGGCGACGAGGCCGCGCTTCAGCGCCCGGCGCACCTCCATTCCGGCGATGCGCACCTGGCCGCTCGCCGGCTTCAGGAAGCCCATCAGCGTCTTGAAGATGGTCGACTTGCCCGAGCCGTTGACGCCGACCAGGGCGCAGATCGTGCCCGGCCCGAGGGCGAAGGAGGCGTCGTTCACCGCGGTGACGCCGTTGGCATAGCGCACGGTGACGCCCTCGACCGCGATCGAGGGCGCGCCTTCCGCCATGGCGAGCGGCGAGACCGGGCGATGCAGATTCACTGGCCGAACCCCTTGGCGATGGTGTCGACGGTGACTTCCAGCAGCTTCAGATAGGTCGGCACCGGGCCGCGCGCATCGGAGAGCGAGTCGACATAGAGCATGCCGCCATAGCTCGCGCCGGTCTCGCGCGCGACCTGCTTTGCCGCCTTGTCCGAGATCGTGCTCTCGCTGAACACGGCCGGGACCTTGTTCTTGCGCACCAGGTCGATCAGCTGGCGGACCTGCTGCGGCGTGCCCTGCTGGTCGGCGTTGATCGGCCAGAGATAGGCTTCGCGCCAGCCATAATCGCGCGTCAGATAGCTGAAGGCGCCCTCGCTCGAAACCAGCCAGCGCTGCTCGGCCGGCACCTTGTCGAGGCGGGCGCGCAAGGGCGCGTCGATCGCCTTGATCTCGGCGGAATAGGAAGCGGCGTTCTTCGCATAGGTTTCGGCATTGGCCGGGTCGGCCGCGCTCAGCGCCTTGCGGATGTTCTCGACATAGATCAGCGCGCTTTGCGTCGACATCCAGGCATGCGGGTTGGGCTTGCCCTCATAGGGCCCCTCCTTGATGCCCATCGGCGCGATGCCGTCGGTCACCACCGCGCTCTTCACCTCCTTCACATTGTCGAAGAACCGCTCGAACCAGCGTTCGAGGTTCATGCCGTTCCAGAGCACGAGATCGGCCGACTGCGCCTTGACCACGTCGAGCGGGGTCGGCTGGTAATCATGGATCTCGGCGCCCGGCTTGGTGATCGACTCGACGATCGCCGCCGTGCCGGCGACGTTCTGGGCGATATCCTGGATGACCGTGAAGGTGGTGACGACGCGCAGCGGCTTGCCGGGCGCGGCCTGCGCCAGCGCGACTGAGCCGGAATGGAGCCCGAGAGCCAGCGCCGTGGCGGCGGCCAGACCAACGAAACGACGGCGCGAGAACATGCTCTCTCCATTGCTGAGACCGGATTTCTCTTACGCTATTGCGACCCACTTGCATTTGTCAATGCAGTTGCAAACGATTTGCGATAAATGCTTTTTGCAAATGCCTCTCAGCGTTGCTACCTCTCTGGCATGAAGGGAATCGACCAGCGCGTGGAGGCATTCGAGGACCAGCTCCGCAAGGCGGGCTTGCGGATGACGCAGCAGCGCCGGCTGATCCTGCGCGTGCTGGCGCAGGCCGACGACCATCCCGACGCCAAGGGCATCTTCACCCGTGCCTTCGCCCATGATCCGACGCTCTCGCTCTCGACGGTCTACCGCACGATGAAGGTGCTGGAGACGCAAGGCGCGATCGAGCGCCACGCCTTCGAGGACGGCGTCTCGCGCTATGAACACGCCGACCAGGCGCATCACGACCACCTGATCGATATCGAGACCGGGGCGGTGGTGGAATTCTCCTCGCCCGAGATCGAGGCGCTGCAGGCCAAGATCGCCGCCGAGCTCGGCTACGAGATCGTCCGCCACCGGCTGGAACTATACGGCCGGAAGACCAGGCCGGCGCGGCGCAAGGGCGTCAGGAAGGACGCCTGACGCCCCCTTCTGTCATGGTCGCCCTTGTGGCGACCATCCACGTCTTCCTCGGTAACAAGCGGTGTTCAAGACGTGGATGCTCGGGACAAGCCCGAGCATGACGTCGCGGCCGCCCTTCGCGGCCTCACCCGGCCTTGCGCTTGTTCTGGCGGTTGGCGATCAGGTCCTCGACCACCGCCGGATCGGCCAGCGTCGAGGTGTCGCCCAGCGCCCCGAACTCGTCCTCGGCGATCTTGCGCAGGATGCGGCGCATGATCTTGCCGGAGCGCGTCTTGGGCAGGCCGGGCGAGAACTGGATCAGGTCCGGCGAGGCGATCGGGCCGATCTCGTTGCGGACGTAGGAAACCAGTTCCTTCTTCAGGTCGGCGGAAGGCTTCTCGCCCGCCATCAGCGTGACATAGGCGTAGATGCCCTGGCCCTTGATGTCGTGCGGATAGCCGACGACCGCGGCCTCCGAGACCTTGGGATGCGCGACCAGCGCCGACTCGACCTCGGCCGTGCCCATGCGGTGGCCCGAGACGTTGATCACGTCGTCGACCCGGCCGGTGATCCAGTAATAGCCGTCGGCATCGCGGCGGCAGCCGTCGCCGGTGAAGTACTTGTTCGGATAGGTCGCGAAATAGGTTTCCTCGAAGCGCTTGTGGTCGCCATAGACCGTGCGCATCTGGCCGGGCCAGCTCTCCGCCAGAACGAGATTGCCCTCGGCCGCGCCCTCCAGCACCTTGCCCTCGGCGTCGACGATCTCGGGCCTGACGCCGAAGAAGGGCCGCGTCGCCGAGCCGGGCTTGAGCCTGGTCGCGCCGGGCAGCGGCGAGATCAGGATGCCGCCGGTCTCGGTCTGCCACCAGGTATCGACGACCGGGCAGCGCCGTTCGCCGACGACCCGGTGATACCACTCCCAGGCCTCGGGATTGATCGGTTCGCCGACCGAGCCGAGCAGGCGCAGCGACCGGCGCTTGGTCTTCTTCACCGGCTCCTCGCCGGCGCCCATCAGCGAGCGGATCGCGGTCGGCGCCGTGTAGAAGATGTTGACCTTGTGCTTGTCGATCACCTCCCAGAAGCGGGAGATCGTCGGATAGGTCGGGATGCCCTCGAACATCAGCGTCGTCGCGCCGTTGGCGAGCGGGCCGTAGAGGATGTAGCTGTGGCCGGTGACCCAGCCGACATCGGCCGTGCACCAGTAGATGTCGCCGTCATGATAGTCGAAGACGTATTGATGCGTCATCGCGGTGAAAACGAGATAACCACCGGTCGTATGCAGCACGCCCTTCGGCTTCCCGGTCGAGCCCGAGGTGTAGAGCAGGAACAGCGGGTCTTCCGCCTTGACCTCGACCGGCGGGCAATGGCCCGAAACCTTGGCGGCCTCGTCATGATACCAGACATCGCGGCCGTCCTGCATGGCGACGTTGCCGCCGGTGCGCTTGACGACGATGACCGTGCCGATGCCACCCTTCACCTTGGAGTCGGCGGCATCGACATTCTTCTTGAGCGGCACGGCCCGGCCGCCGCGCAGGCCTTCATCCGCGGTGATCACGATCTTCGAATCGGAATCCTCGATGCGGCTCGCCAGCGAATCCGGCGAAAAGCCGCCGAACACCACCGAGTGCATCGCCCCGATGCGCGCGCAGGCCAGCATCGCATAGGCGGCTTCCGGGATCATCGGCAGGTAGATGGTGACGCGGTCACCCTTCTTGACGCCCTTGGCCTTCAGGACGTTCGCGAACTTGCAGACCTCGGTGTAGAGCTGGCCATAGCTGATCTTCTTCGACTCGGACGGGTCATCGCCCTCCCAGATGATCGCGGTCTGCTTGGCCCGCGTCGCCAGATGCCGGTCGATGCAGTTATAGGCGACGTTGGTGGTGCCGTCCTCATACCACTTGATCGCGACCTTGCCCGGCTTGTAGCTGACGTTGCGGACCTTGGTGTAGGGCTTGAACCAGTCGATCCGCCTGCCCTGCTCGCCCCAGAACTTGTCGGGGTCCTTGATCGAGGCCGCATACATCTTCTTGTACTTGGCGTCGTTCAGATAGGCCTTCTTGGCCCAGGAGGCCGGCACATCGTAGATCGTCTCGGTCATAACGCGTCTCCCCAGACCTGGGCCGTCGGCAGGAGCCGGATTGCCGGCTCGGGCGGCATGAGGACGCTCCGATCCGACTCGGCTTCTTTCAAGTTCGGTCGCATCATAGGGCGCGAGCCCGTCCCGACAAGCGCCGGAGGCTCGCACTTTCGTTGCTGCGACTTTCGATCATGATGCTGCAGCGCACCCTCGGCGCTTCAAGCGCCCTACCAGCGATTGGCTGCGGGCGTTCAGAGCCCGCCCATCCTGCAAACCTGGGCCCATTCCTCGTCCGTCACCGGCTGCACCGAGAGGCGGAAGGAGGTCACCAGCGACATCTTGGCGAGCTTCGGCTCGGCCTTGGCCTGGGCCAGCGTCACCGGCTTGGGCAGCGGCTTAACCGCCTTGAAATCGACCAGCACCCAGGGCTCGCTCGGGATCCAGTTATAGGCTTCCCTGGTCACCTCGACGATGCCGACGATCTCGAGCCCCTCGTTGGAGTGATAGAAGAAGACCTGCTCGCCCTGCTTCATCGCCATCAGGTTGAGCTTGGCGGTGTGGTTCTTCACCCCGTCCCAATGCGTGCCCTTGGCGCCGGCCGCGACCTGCTGGTCCCAGGACCAGGTCGAGGGTTCCGATTTGATCAGCCAGTGAGCCATCAGGCGTCGTCCTCTTCTTCCTTCGCAGGCGCCGGCGGCCGCGAGGCCGCCTCGCCCTGTTCGTTCCAGAAACGCACCATCTCGCGGGTCAGCGCCGCATAGTCCTGCGGGCCGAGCTCGACCCGGACCTCGGCCTCGCCGAAGGGCAGGATCAGCACGAAGCGGTGGGTGTCCTCGGCCCGCCGGCGGCGCAGCTCGATCACCCGCTCAGCGATCCGCCCGGCCAGCGGCACAGGCTGGCTCTCGGCCACCAGTTCGGCGCCGGTGGTCTTGCGCACCTCGGCGATGCCGCGCGCCACGCGCTTCGTCAGGTCGGACCAGTCATTGGCCATCGCTACACCTCGCCTCAGTTTTCCGCCCGGATCGGCCGCGCCAGCAGCCCGGCCACCGCCTCGCGCACCCCGACCTCGCCGGCGATGATCGCCGCGACGGCCTCGGCGATCGGCGTCTCGATCTGCTGCGACCGCGCCATCTCGGCCAGGACCCCCGCCGTGAAAGCGCCCTCGGCGAGCTTGCCGCCGGCCGCTTCGGCCGGCGTCCGGCCCTGGCCCAGCGCCAGCCCGTAGGCGAAGTTGCGCGACTGCGCCGAGGCGCAGGAGAGCACGACATCGCCCAGGCCGGAAAGCCCCATCAGCGTCTCGGACTGCGCCCCGAAGGCCTCGCCGAAACGGCGCAACTCCGAGAAGCCGCGCGCCACCAGCGCCGCCCGCGCGCTTTCGCCATAGCCGAGCCCGATCGCGATCCCCGCCGCGATGGCGAGCACGTTCTTGGCCGCCCCGCCGATCTCGACGCCGCGCGGATCATTGCTGTGATAGATCCGCAGCGAGGGCGAACTCAGCGCCTCGGCGAGATCCTGCGCCAGCTCGGCCTCAGCCGCCGCCAGCGTCAGCGCCGTCGGCAGGCCCCGCGCGATGTCGGCGGCAAAGCTCGGCCCCGAGAGGATCGCCGGAATCGCGCCCGGCCAGAGCTCGGCGACGATCTGCGTGGTAAACAGCCCGCTCTTCTGCTCGATGCCCTTGGCGGCGGAGATCGCCGGCAGCCCGGCCGGCAGTTTTTGCGCCAGCGCCGCGCAGACCGGCCGCAGCGCCTGGGTCGGCACGGCGAGGATCAGCGCCTGCGCTTCGGCGAGCGCCGGCATCTCCGCGACCGGCGTCACGGTTTCGGGCAGGATCGCACCGGGCAGGCGCGGCACCTCGCGGCTCGCGCGCATCACCGCGACCGCCTCGGCATCGCGCGCCCAGAGCAGGACGCGCCGCCCGGCCCGCGCCGCCGCCAGGGCGAGCGCCGCCCCGAAGGAGCCGCCACCGACGACGCCGATGGTGGCGAAGCGCTCGGCCGGCGTCATCCGGCGACCTTGATCTCGTCGAGCGGCCAGCGCGGACGGGCGAGCGCGCTCATGTCGTCGACCAGCCCGAGGCGCAGCCGCTCCAGCCCGGCCCAGGCGATCATCGCGCCATTGTCGCCGCATAGCGCCAAGGGCGGCGCCACCATCGGCAGGCCGGCCTCGGTGGCGAGCCGCGTCAGCCCGCTGCGGATCGGCTGGTTGGCGGCGACGCCGCCGGCGACGACCAGCGTCGAGGGGCTGATCCCGGCCTCGCGGCAGGCGCGCAGCCCGGCGCGGGTGCGGTCGACCAGCACGTCGACCACCGCCGCCTGGAAGGAGGCGCAGAGATCGGCGACGTCGCGGTCGGAAAGCGGCGCGATCCGCTCGGCCATCAGCCTGACCGCCGTCTTCAGGCCGGACAGGGAGAAATCGGGATTGGCCCGCCCGCTCATCGGCCGCGGGAACTCGAAGCGCTCCGGATCGCCGTTCAAGGCTTCGCGCTCGACCGAGGGGCCGCCGGGATAGGGCAGGCCCAGCATCTTGGCGATCTTGTCGAAGGCCTCGCCGACCGCGTCGTCGATGGTCGTGCCGAGCCGGAGATAATCGCCGACGCCGCGCACCGCGAGCAATTGCGTATGCCCGCCCGAGACCAGCAGCAGCAGATAGGGGAAGGCGAGATCGTCGGTCAGCCGCGCCGTCAGCGCATGGCCCTCGAGATGGTTGACCGCGATGAAGGGCCGCCCCGTCACCAGCGCGATCGCCTTGGCGGTGGTCAGGCCGACCATGACGCCGCCGACCAGGCCCGGCCCGGCGGCGGCGGCGACCGCGTCGATCTCCGAGACCTTGAGCCCGGCATTGTCGAAGGCCCGCGCCACGATGCGGTCGATCGCCTCGACATGCGCGCGCGCCGCGATCTCGGGAACCACGCCGCCATAAGCGGCATGCGCCGCGATCTGGCTGAGGATCTCGTTGGAGAGGATCTTGGCCTCGCCGGCGCGATCGACCGCGACGATCGCAGCCGCCGTTTCGTCGCAGGTGGTCTCTATGCCCAGAACACGCATGGCCGGTCGGTCAAGAAGCTCGCTGGTTTGAGGTCCCGGCAGCAGGAGCGCCGCCAGGTGCGCGGTTTCGCGCGGGGATTTCCTTCGTATAGTGCTGCAAGGAAGAGAAGGCCAATGGGCCAGGGCCGGCCCGCGCCGAGAAACGGAGACGTTGCGCCGAATGACCGAAATGCCAACCCCGCCGCGGCAGCAGCGCCTGCCCGGCCGCTTCGTCATCGGCACCCGCGGCAGTCCGCTGGCGCTGGCGCAGGCGCGCGAATTCGCCGCCCGGCTGATCGAGGCCCATGGCTGGTCGCAGGAGGAACTGCCACTCGACGCCATCGTCACCACCGGCGATTCGATCCAGGATCGTTCGCTCGCCGAGGCCGGCGGCAAGGGACTGTTCACCAAGGAACTGGATATCGCCCAGCTCGCCGGGACGATCAATTTCGCCGTGCACTCCTCCAAGGACCTGCAGACCAGGCTGCCCGAGGGGCTCGTCATCGGCGGCTACCTGCCGCGCGAGGACGCCCGCGACGCGCTGATCTCGCGCGGCATCACCCGGCTGGCCGACCTGCCGCAGGGCGCCGTGATCGGCTCGGCCTCGCTGCGCCGGCAGGCGATCCTGCGTCGCGCCAGGCCCGATCTGAAGATCGCGCTGCTGCGCGGCAATGTCGCCCGGCGCCTGGCGAAGGTCGCCAGCGGCGAGATCGACGCGACGCTGCTGGCGCTGGCCGGGCTGCGCCGGCTCGGGCTCGAGGACAAGGCGAGCGGCATCCTCGACATTACCGAATCCCTGCCGGCGGTCGGCCAGGGCGCGATCGGCATCGTGATCCGTGAGGGCGATGCCGCCGCGATCGCCGCGCTCGCCCCGATCCTGTGCCGCGACACCGGCATCGCAGTGACGGCCGAGCGCGCCTTCCTGACCGAGGTCGACGGCTCCTGCCGCATGCCGATCGCCGGCCACGCCGTCGTCAGCGGCGACCGCCTGCATCTGCGCGGCCTGCTGCTCTCGCCCGATGGCTCGGCCAGCGCCGAGGGCGAGCGCCATGGTTCCGTCACGGAAGCCGCGCAACTGGGAGCCGATCTCGGACGCGAGTTGCGCGCCCGCGCTCCGGCCGGCATCTACGATCCGGCCTGAGCCTTCACGACCGCCCGAAGCGAGGAGAAGACATGCGCGTTCTGGTGTTGAGACCGCAGCCCGATGCCGAGCGCACCGCCAGGGTGCTGCGCGAGCGCGGCCAGGAACCGGTCCTCGCCCCGCTTTTCACCATCGTGCCCGGCGCCGAGACGCCGCCCGAGGGCCCGTTCGACGCGCTCGTCCTGACCAGCGCCAATGCGGTGCCGGCGCTGGCGAAGGCGCCGAGGGCCTGGCGCAAGGCCCTGCCGGCCTTCTGCGTCGGCACCCGCACGGCCGACGCCGCCGGCAAGCTCGGCTTCTCGACCCGCGACGCCAAGGGCAACCGCGCCGATCTGCTGGCCCTCATCGCCGACAAGCTGCCGCCGGCGCAGAAGCTGCTCTTCGTCGCCGGCCAGGACCGGCATGACGACCTGCCCGAGCAATTGCGCGCCGCCGGCCACGCGGTCACGGTCTGGACCGCCTATGAGGCGAAGGCCGTCGACGAACTGCCGCAGGCTGCGGCGGATGTCCTGCGCGGCGGCGATGCCGACGCCGCGCTGCATTATTCGCCGCGCAGCGCCCAGACCTTCCTTTCCCTCGCGAGGACGGCCGGCCTGGCCGAGCAGGCGCTCGCCTTGCCGCAGGTCGTGCTCTCGGCCGAGATCGCCGCGCCGCTGATCAGCGCCGGCGCCGGCACCGTGCTGG
The DNA here is from genome assembly GCF_036675845.1 of Allobosea sp. GTDB lineage: Bacteria > Pseudomonadota > Alphaproteobacteria > Rhizobiales > Beijerinckiaceae > Allobosea. The sequence goes on from NZ_JAKFED010000086.1 coordinate 65,838, forward strand.
TCGCCGAGCATGCCGAGGAAGCCGCGCTGCTTGCCGCGCTCGACCACCTCCCCGCTCGCATTCTTCTCGGTGGCGATGCTAGAGAGGAGCCGGCGGCGCCCGAACCGGCCGCCGGGACGGACAAGGATGCGATGAGCGAGCCGAGCAGCGAACAGAGCCCGGCCGCCAGGCGTCGCAGCCGCTCGGGCCGCACCCCGCCGACCATCGAGCTGGCACCGCAGGCCGAAGCGCCATCCGAGACATCCACCGAGCCGCCCGCCGATGCCCCCGCCGGGACGGCGCTGCCGGAGGACGCCGCCGCGCCGCGGAACGCCGCCGAGGCCGAACGCGCCGAGAGCGCTGCCGAAGCGGTGCTGCCGACCGAGGCGCTGCCTCAGGAATTCGAACCGCCGCCGGTGCGCGAGCCGCAGCGCCGCTTCGGCCTGCCGGCGATCGCCCTGGCAGGGCTGGCCGGTGGTGCAGTCGGCGCCGGGCTGGTGCTGCTTGGCCTCCGGCTCGCCGGGCAAGACGATGCCGCCCGCTTCGCCGAATTGAGCCAGCGCCTCGAAACCCTGCAGGCGCAGAGCGCCGCCCTGCCCAGCCGCGCCGCGCTCGAAGCGGTCGACCGCAAGGCCAGCGCCGCCGCCGAGAGCGCCGCTCAGGCCGGCGCCGCCGCGCAAAGCAACGCCACTCGCCTCGCCGATCTCGCCAAGGCCGCGCCGTCGGCGGCGTCCGGCGATGCCGCGGCGCTGGCGGGCGTGACGGAAAGGGTCGCGCAGGCGGACAGCAACGCCGCAGCCGCGCGCAGCGCCACGGCCGAGCTCGAACGGCGCCTCGGCGAGACGGGACAGCGCCTCGCCGCGATCGAGACCAGCACGAAGAACGCGCTGCTGCCGAGTCGGCAGGCGCTGGCGGCGGCGCGCATCGTCCTGGCCGAGCGCATCCGCGACGCGATCGCCTCCGGCCGGCCCTTCCAGCAGGACATCGCCGCGCTGGCGGCCGGCGGCATCCCGGCAGAACAGCTCGCCGCCTTCGAGCCCGTCGCCGCCAGGGGCGCCGCGACGCGCGAGGCGCTGCTCGCGCAGTTCCGCGGCCACCGCGCTCTGTTCGCTCGCGAGAGCGCCCCGCCGGCGAGCGGCTGGCAGGACAAGCTGCTCGGCCTGGCGAGCCGGATCGTCACCATCCGCCCCGTCGGCGACACCGGTGCCAACGATCCCGCGACGCTGCCGCTGCGGATGGAGAACGCGCTCACGCAGAACGACATCGCCGCCGCGGCGACCCTCTGGGCGCAATTGCCGGAACCGGCGCGGCGCCCGAGCGAGGCGTTCGGGACGGCGCTCAAGCAACGTGCGGCGGCCGAGGCCGCCATCGCCGGGATCGCGCGGGACGCGGTTGCGGCGCTGGGTTCGGCAGGCTGAGGAAGGCTCTGGTCCATGGTTCGCGTACTGACCTATCTCCTCGTCATCGCCGTCCTCGCCGCCGGCGCCGTCTGGCTCGCCGACCGGCCGGGCGAGGTCTCGGTGCTCTGGCAGGGCTACCGGATCGAGACCAGCGTCGCGATCGCGGCGATCGGCGTCATCCTGCTCGCCTTCCTGGCGCTGGTCGCCTGGGCCGTGACGCGCTTCGTCCTCGGCCTGCCCTCCGCCTTCAGCTTCGCCTCGCGGGCCCGGCGGCGGGCGCGCGGCTTCGAGGCGGTCTCGCGCGGCATGGTCGCGATCGGCGCCGGCGACCCCATCGCCGCCGGCCGGCATGCCCACGACGCCCGCAAATTCGCCGCCGACGAGCCGCTGACCCTGCTGCTCGAGGCCCAGACCGCCCAGCTCAGCGGCAATCGCGGCCAGGCCGAGGCCGCGTTCAAGGCGATGCTCGACAAGCCCGAGACCCGCGTGCTCGGCCTGCGTGGCCTGTTCGTCGAGGCGCGCCGCCGCGGCGACATGGCCGCCGCCCGCGCCTTCGCCGACGACGCGGTGCGCCGCTCGCCCTCGCTCGCCTGGGCCAATGACGCCCTGCTCGACTTCCACACCAGCTCCGGCGACTGGCAGGCGGCGCGCACCGCCGTCGAGCGCCGCGCCGCCCTGCGCCTCGCCGACAAGGCCGAGGCCAAGCGCCAGCGCGCCGTCCTGCTCGCCGCCGAGGCGCTCGAGGCCAAGGGCCGCGAGCCCGAGAAGGCGCTCGCCGCCGCGCTCGAAGCGGTCAAGCTCGCCCCGGGGCTGACGCCGGCCGCGGCGCTGGCCGGGCGCATGCTCTCGGAGCGTGGCGACATCAAGAAAGCGGCGAAGCTGCTCGAGGCCGCCTGGAAGCAGGTTTCGCATCCCGACATCGCCGCCGCCTATCTCGACGTCCGCCCCGGCGACAGCGCCCGCGACCGGCTCGCCCGCGCCGAGACCCTGACCAGGCTCCGGCCGGCCGATCCGGAGGGCGTGCTGGCGCTGGCCGGCGCTGCGATCCACGCCCAGGATTTCGCCCGGGCCCGCGCGACCCTGAAGCCGCTGCTCGCCGGCGGCGCCTCGGTGCGCGTCTGCCTGCTGATGGCCGAGCTCGAGGAGGCCGAGCACGGCGCCGCCGGGCGCGTGCGCGAATGGCTGGCCCGCGCCACCCGGGCACCACGCGACGCCGCCTGGGTCGCGGACGGGCTGGTCTCCGACCAGTGGCTGCCGGTCTCGCCGATCTCCGGCCGCCTCGACGCCTTCGTCTGGACTGTGCCGCCGGCGACCCTCGGCCGCCCGACCGCCGATCTCGACGACGTGCTGGCCGATCTCGACGATTCGGCCCCGCTCCTCGAAGGCCGGGCCGAGACCGCGACGCCGGCAGAGCCGGTGCGGGACGCCGCCCCGGCGGCAACCGTGATCGAAGCGGCCGCGCTCGCGCCGGCAGCCCCGCCGCCCGGGCCGGAAAGCCGAGCCGAGCCGAAACCCGAACCCAAGTCCGAGCCCAAGTCGGAGCCCAAGTCCGAACCGAAGTCCGAGCCGGTTCCCGCCGCGGCCGCCGAGGCACCGCAGGCCGCCGGCAAGCCGATGACGCCGGCGCGGCCGGCGCAGGTCGTCTTCCCGGTGGCCCATGCGCCCGACGATCCGGGCCCGGAGCAGGCCACGCCCGCCGACGCACGCGGCCGCTTCCGCATCTTCAGTTAGCGGATTTCTGCCACTCAGGACGTCATTGCGAGCGCAAGCGAAGCAATCCAGGAGGGCTCGCTCTGCCGCCCCTGGATTGCTTCGGAGCTCACGCTCCTCGCAATGACGGCGAGCGACGCCGCGCTTTACGATGGATTCCGGCGCTCCGCTGCGCTGCGGCCGGAATGACGAGGCGTTTCCCGCGCCAGAACGTCCGCTTGGGGGTGCGGTTTCGAGCGCGCCGGCCTATACACGGCGCATGAACGCTCCCCATCTCGCCGATATCCCGACCGAACTCGTCATCGCGCCCGAGCAGGCGGGCCTGCGCCTCGACAAGGCGCTCGCTCTGCTCGCCGGCGAGATCTCCCGCGTCCGGCTGCAACAGGTGATCAAGGAAGGCGGCGTCAGCGTCGACGGCGTCGTGGTCGCCGATCCGAGCCGCAAGGTCGCCGAGGGGCAGCACCTCACGCTCGTCATGCCCGAGGCCAAGCCCGCTGCGCCGATCGGCCAGGCGATCCCGCTCGACGTCGTCTTCGAGGACGAGCACCTGATCGTCATCGACAAGCCCGCCGGCCTCGTCGTCCATCCCGCCGGCGGCCATGAGGACGGCACGCTGGTCAATGCGCTGATCGCCCATTGCGGCGCGAGCCTGTCGGGGATCGGCGGCGTGCGCCGGCCCGGCATCGTCCATCGCCTCGACAAGGACACCAGCGGCCTGCTCGTCGTCGCCAAGCACGACAAGGCGCATCAGGGGCTGGCCAAGCAGTTCGCCGACCATGGCCGCACCGGACCGCTGGAGCGGGCCTATCTCGCGCTCGTCTGGGGCGCGCCGCGCCGGCCCTACGGCACGGTCGAGGCGGCGCTCGAGCGCTCGAACCGCAATCGCGAGAAGATGGCGGTGGTCGGCGAGGGCAAGGGCCGCGAGGCGATCACGCATTTCTCGCTGGTCGAGCGCTATCCGGCCCTGCTGCGCGGCCAGGAGGAGGCCGAGGCGCTCGCCAGCCTGCTGGAATGCCGGCTGGAAACCGGCCGCACCCACCAGATCCGGGTGCATATGAGCCATCTCGGCCATCCGCTGCTCGGAGACCAGCTCTACGGCTCCGGCTTCATGACCAAGGCGAGCCGCCTGCCTGAGAATGCCCGCGCCGCGCTCGCCGCGCTCGGCCGCCAGGCGCTGCATGCCGCGGTGCTCGGCTTCGAGCACCCGGTCACCGGCGAAGAGCTGCATTTCGAGTCGGAACCACCGGCCGACTTTGCACGTTTGCAAAGTGAGCTCGCGATCCTGTGACGTTTTTTTGCTGCGCCGCCCACTTTCCGTCACTCTCGCATTGAATATACTGCGCTGCGAAGCGGATGGCTAAAGGGGCGCCGCTGAGCATGTTCCGCAAAAGCGGGAACCGCTTCTGCGAAGAGAACATGTGGCAAAGTACCGAGTTGGCGCGAGTTCTTGCCGTTCGGCCGGGTCCGGCCGAACGAAGGGCGCCAAGCGCGCAAGCCGGCGAGTGGACGATGGTCTTCGCTGTGGCGGCGCACCGGACAATCCTGCCCGATGGAACATCGGGTGGTCGGCTCGCCGCTGTGCGGGAGCCTGGAGAGGAGTACGAGCATGGCGATCGCGTCGCTGCCCGTCATGTCCGCCGAGGGCGGACTTTCACGCTACCTGGAAGAGATTCGCCGGTTCCCGATGCTGGAACCGAACGAGGAATTCATGCTGGCCAAGCGCTGGCGCGAGCATGGTGACCGCGATGCGGCCCATAGGCTCGTCACCTCCCATCTGCGCCTCGTCGCCAAGATCGCCATGGGCTATCGCGGCTACGGGCTGCCGATCGGCGAGGTCGTGTCGGAAGGCAATGTCGGCCTGATGCAGGCGGTCAAGCGCTTCGAGCCTGACAAGGGCTTCCGGCTCGCGACCTATGCGATGTGGTGGATCAAGGCCTCGATCCAGGAGTACATCCTGCGCTCCTGGTCGCTGGTGAAGATGGGCACCACCGCCAACCAGAAGAAGCTGTTCTTCAACCTGCGCAAGGCCAAGAGCAAGATCTCGGCGCTGGGCGAGGGCGATCTGCGGCCCGAGCAGGTCAAGACCATCGCCACCAAGCTCGGCGTCAACGAGCAGGATGTCGTCGACATGAACCGCCGCCTCGGCGGCGACGCCTCGCTCAACACCCCGCTGCGCGAGGATGGCGAGGGCGAATGGCAGGACTGGCTCGTCGACGACAGCGAGAGCCAGGAGCATCGCCTCGCCGAGTCGCAGGAGAGCGACAATCGCCATTCGGCGCTGCGCGAGGCGCTGAACGTGCTCAATCCGCGCGAACGCCGCATCTTCGAGGCGCGCCGTCTGGCCGATGATCCGATCACCCTCGAGCAGCTCTCGGAGGAGTTCGGCGTCTCGCGCGAACGCGTCCGCCAGATCGAGGTCCGCGCCTTCGAGAAGGTGCAGGAGGCGGTCAAGAAGGCGCTGGTGCGGATCGAGTCGCCGCGTGCGGCGCTCACCGCGGCCAGCGGTCAGTAAAGCGGCCGCAGCGGTTGCAGAGGCAGCCGCAGCGGCCCGAGATAGACCCTGCCCTCGCGCAGGACGACCGGCGGCAGCGGCGTGAGCCCTGCCGCCGCATTGCTTTTCTGGGCACCCGAGCGCCCGCCCAGCAGGGCTCCGAGCCCCGCCGTCAGGCCACCGCCGACCCTGATGCCGGCGATGCGCTCGATCCCGGCGACCGCCGCATCGAGCTGGCCGGCCGGCCGGTGGGCGTCGTCGAGCCCGATCCGGCCGGAGGCGTCGAGCCGGGCTGTGCCCTTGGTCAGGCCAAGCTTGGTGATCTCGACCCCGCCGCCGGCCGCCCGCCAGCTTTCGAGCGCATCGTGATTGAAGCCGCGCCGAAAGGCCAGGGCTTGCGAGACCGTGGCCTGCACGTCGAGATCGCCGGGCGCCGCATCGCCGAGCAGACCGTCGAGCAGCGCCATCACGGTGCCCTTCGTGCTCAGCGCGACATCGAACGCCTGCTGGCTGGCGAAACCCTGCTGATTGGGCCGCAGATGCGCCTCGAACAGTGCCGAACGCATGCTCTCGGAGCGCAGGCTGCCATCTGCCTGGTCAGGCGTGCGCAAGGTTGCGACGGGGTCGTTCAGCACGACCGAGAGCCGCTCGAACCCGGTCGTGGTCAGGCGCAGGCTGGCCTCGAACCGGCTCCAGGCGAGATCGGCGTTGCGGCCCGCGGGCAGGGTCGCCGTGAGAGGGCCCGCGACCTGGAGGATCAGATGGCCAGGCGTGCTGGCCTGGGCGACCGCGACCGTCGGGCCGGCTTCGAGCCTGACCTCGTCGCCCCAGCGCGAGGACACCAGCGTCACGCCGGCGCAGCGCACCTCGATCCGGAACGGATAGCCGCCGACGCTGCGGTCGCGGCAGGTCCAGTTTCGCCCGGCATTCGCCTCGCGCGCGATCCCGGCTTCGAGATGCTGTTCGACCTTGCCGCGCGCCACGACCCAGAGCCCCGACCAGCCCGCTGCGAGGAGTGCAAGCAGGACGAAGGGGGCGTAAAGCCAGAAACGGCTGGTCCGTCGCGCGGTGGTGGCGGCAGGCATGCGCGGTCGCTCCCTTGCAAGGATTTCGGCGGATTGATAGCGACCGGGGCGGCAGGACGCCAGCGCCGGGTCCGATCGGGTTGAATCAAACGGCGCGTGCTCCAGCGCCGGTCGGCTGCGGGTTGTCGTGCCCTGTCTGACGAGGCAAGCGGGCCAAATTGTGAGGATGCGGATGACGGAAGCGACGACGCCGGACGAACTCTGGGTCTTCGGCTATGGCTCGCTGATCTGGCGGCCGGGCTTCGATTTCGTCGAGCGTGCCGGCGCGCGCCTGCACGGCTTCCACCGGGCGCTCTGCATCTATTCGCATGTGCATCGCGGCACGCCCGAAACGCCCGGCCTGGTGCTGGGCCTCGATCGTGGCGGCATCTGCCGCGGCGTCGCCTTCCGCATCGCGGCCGAGCAGGCGGCCGAAACCATCGACTATCTGCGCGCCCGCGAACAGGCGACCTCGGTCTATCTCGAAAGGCGGCTGGCGGTCCGCCTCGACGACGGCCGCCGCCTGACCGCGCTCACCTATGTTGCCGACCGGGCGCACAGCCAGTATGCCGGCCGCCTGCCTGAGACGGCGGTGCTCGGCTTCGTCCGGCAAGGCAAGGGCGTCTCGGGCGAGAACCCGGACTATGTCCGGCGCACGCAGGAACACCTGCACGAGATGGGCATCCACGATCCGCTGCTGGCGCATCTCGTCGCCGAGCTCGACAAGGCCGCAAGCCCCGTCTCGCCCTGAGGCTCAAGCCTCCGGCATCAGATCGGCCAGCGCGGCGCGCCGGCTCTGCCCGTCCTCCGCCAGCAGATGCACATGGATCTCGCAGGCGCCGGCCATCGCGGCCGCATCGCGCCAGCGGTTCAGCGCCGCATCGATGCCGAAGGGGCCGCTGTCGCGCGCCGCGACGATGCTGCGCTCGGGCGAGACCGCCAGCAGCACCGCATCGGTGAAGTTGAGCGCGTGCCCGTCCTGGACGCCGAAGACGGAAGCGACATAGCGCCGCCCCGAGCGTCCCCGCCAGGCGGTGAAGCGGCGTTCGGCCAGTTGCGCCGCGCCGCGCAGCGGCGTCTCACGGGCGGCCCGCACCGGGCGATCCTCGCAAGGCGCGGTCAGAAAGGCGAGAGCAGCCATCCGTTCCTCCTTTGTTCGAGAACAAAATCAGAACATTGTCGGCCGTCTGTCAAGCTTTATCGGGTCTCGCGCGCAGCCTCCTGCCGCGCATTGACAGGAGCCGGCACACCGAGCCGGGCGAGTTCGGCCATGCCGTCGCTCACCAGCCGGTCGGTGGCGCTCTCGATCCTTTCCTGCAGCAGCGCCTGGAACGCCTTCCTGTCCATGCCGGGCTGGATTGCCGGCATGATCTCGACCCGGATCGTCCCTGGCCGGCGCAGGAAGGAACGGCGCGGCCAGAACAGGCCGGCATTGAGGGCGACCGGCACGCAGGGCACGCCGAGCTCGCCATAGAGATGGGCGACGCCGAACTTGTAGGCCGGCGGTGCGCCGACCGGGCGCCGCGTGCCTTCGGGGAAGATCAGCAGCTGCCGGCCGTTCTGCCCGAGCTCGACCTTGGCCCGGCGTGTCGCCCCCTGCAGCGCCCGGCTGCCGGCGCCGCGATCGACCGGGATCATCCGCATCTTCAAAAGGCACCAGCCGAAGAAGGGCAGCCAGGTCAGCTCGCGCTTCAGGATGTAGACCGGGTTCCGGAAGATGGTGATCAGCGCGAAGGTCTCCCAGGCGGACTGGTGCTTCGCCGCCATGATGATGCCGCCGGGCGGGATGTTCTCGATGCCGCTGATCTCGCAGCGCGTGCCGACGATGACCCGCATCAGCCAGAGCGTGCTGCCGGCCCAGTTGAGGGCGATGCCCAGCAGGAAGCGCCGTGGCAGGACCATGGCCGCCATCGCGCAGACCAGCCAGAAGGCGAGGTTGAGATAGAAGGCGAAATTGAAGAGGAGCGAGCGGATGACGAGCATGGCCGGCAAGAACCCTGCCGGCGCGCGCCCGTCAAGAGCGTCGGCCAAGAGTGCTGGGGGCCGGCATCAGGCGCCGTGCTCCTTGCCCGTGGCGCGCGAGCGCTTCTCGTGCTCGGGCCCCAGCTGCTCGCCCGGCTTGGGCGAGATCGGCTTGCGCCCGCCGATGATCACCGAAAGCCGCGAGGTCTCGGGGTCGTCCTCGACCAGGCTGCGCAGGCGCGCGACGAGATATTTGGCGTATTCGGGCACCAGCAGGCGGATGGTCTGCCAGTCCTTCCACCAGGCGGTGACGTCGACCTGGTCGGTCACCACCGGATACGGCACGATGCGCACGCCGGGCATGGCATGGTTGAACTCGATCATGGTGCGCGGCATGTGGTAATTGGACGTCACCAGCAGCAGCGAGCGGAAACCGTGCTGGCGGACCCAGCGCCGGGTTTCGATGGCATTGCCGATGGTATTGCGGGCGCGGTAGTCGAGATCGACGCAGCAGGCCAGCGCCTCGCGCGCCCGCGGGTTGAGCTTGGCGAGCTCCTCGCGCCCGGTCCGCTCGTTGACGCCGCTGATCAGCAGCCGCGAGCCGCGTTCCGCATTGAGCAGGCCGATCGCATCGCCGATGCGCTGCGCGCCGCCGGTGACCACCACGATCGCGTCGGTGCGCGGCGCCGTCGCCTCGTTCAGCGCCAGCCGCGCCGCGAAATGGACATAGCCGGCGACAAGCGCGAGCAGGCCGCCAGCCGCGAGCCACAGCAGCAGCCGCCCGGCATGACGCCGGAACGACGTCTTCGTCACGATGGCGCGCGGGACGGCCAAGTCGCCCTCAGCCCGCGGAAGATGAGCTTGCCTCACTGCGATCATCGTCATGACCGCGGCAAGCTAAGCATCCAATCGGGCACAATAACGGCATGATCGCAGCGCCCCCTCCGCAGTGCATCACGACATCGCCCGCAGATAATGCCGCACGGTCACCCGTGAGACGAGGCCGGCGATGGCCGCGACGATGATCGCCACCAGCACGACGACGCCATAGCCGGACCAGCCGATCTCGAAGGCGCCGAACATGGCCTGCAACTGATCTGCCTCGGGCGTGGCGCTCCAGGCCGAGGACAGCCAGCCGAGCAAAGCGATGGCGACGACCGCGGCAAGGCCGCCGGCGCCGCCGCCCTTCAGGCCGAGCGTGATGAAGCGGTTCTGGAACTCGCGCGCGATGAACTCGTCATCGGCGCCGACCAGATGCAGCACCTCGACGCTGTCGCGGCTGCCGGCCATCGCGCCGCGCGTCGCGAAGGCGACCGCGAGCGCCGCCGCCGCCAGCACGAGCATGACGATCGCGACGCCGGCCAGGATGATGGTGTTCGCCATGGTCGAGAGACGACGCACCCAGAGCCGGTGGTCGTCAAGCGTCGCGCTCGGCACCTCGCGCCGCAACGTCTGGCTGAACGCCACGAGATCGTTGGCGACGGCGGCGTTGAGGCGCAGCACGATCAGGCGCGGCACCGGCAACTCGATCAGGTCGAGCCCCGCCCCGAGCCAGGGCTCCAGCAGCCTGTCCGATTCCGCCCGCGGCATGGCCCGAACCTCGGCGACGCTCGGCACGGCACGGGCGAGCGCGACCGCGCGGGCGAGATCGGCCTCGATGTTGCGGCGCGGATCGGGCCGGACCTGGATCGTCATCTCGTTGGCGACCGCGCCGCGCCATTGCTCGGAGGCGCGGGCCGTCAGCAGCGCCGCGCCGGCACTGAGCGCCGCCAGGAAGGTCAGGATGGCGATCACCACCACCAAAGCCCGCCCGGCAACCGAATCGACCGGCACCAGCGGCTGGTCGCGGCGCAGATTGCTCGGCAGGCGCTCGGGCTCGGCGAAGCGCTCTTCCTCGTCCTCGCGTTCCGCCGCTTCGGCGCGCCAGTCAGGCGTCGACATGGAGATGACCGTCGGCGAGCACGAGGCGCGGTGCGTCGTACTGCTCCATCAGCGCCAGGTCATGGGTGGCGATCACCACCGCGGTGCCCAGCGTCTGCAATTCCATGAACAGCCGCAGCAGGCGCCGGCCGAGCCCCGGATCGACATTGCCGGTCGGCTCGTCGGCGAGCAGCAGCTGCGGCCGCGCGATCAGCGCCCGGGCGATCGCGGCGCGCTGCTTCTCGCCGCCGGAGAGCACCGAGGGCACGGCATGCATGCGTTCGCCGAGCCCGACCCAGCGCAGCAATTCGACGACCTCGGCGCGATAGCCCGCCTCCTCCTTGCCGAGCACGCGCAGCGGCAGCGCCACGTTCTCGTAGACGGTGAGATGGTCGAGCAGGCGGAAATCCTGGAAGACGACGCCCATCTTGCGCCGGAAATCGGTCAGTGTCGCGGCCTCCAGCCGCGAGACGTCCTGCCCGAAGAGATGGACCAGGCCGCGCGTCGGCTTCAGCGCCATCAGGACCAGCCGAATCAACGTGGTCTTGCCGGCGCCCGAGGGCCCGGTGAGATACTGGAACGAGCGCGGAGCGATGCTGAAATTGATGTCTTTCAGCACCTCCGGCCCCATGCCGTATCGCAAACCGACATTTTCGAACCGAACCAATTCTGCTCCTATCCGCCGCGCCCGAATCGCCCTCGGCCTGCCCTGCCGCGCCGCGATCCTACACCCAGAGCCGGGACCTGCGGGAAGTGCATGCTGCCGGCCCCGGCTTTTCCCCCGCAAGCACCCCGCCTTTACGTCACGTTAACCATGAACCGCGCCAATGGACACACGAGCCGCGATCCGGCGCGGCGGCGCTTGCGCCCCGCCCGGAACGGGGGAAGCTCGGGAGCGATCGTCGGCGATTCGGAGCCGGCCGTCGACGATGCCGCGCGGAGCGAGCGCCCAAAGGCCATGCTGATCGTCTGCCCTTCCTGCTCCAGCCGCTACGAGCTCGACGAAGCCAAGATCGGCCCGGCCGGGCGCAAGGTTCGCTGCGCTTCCTGCCAGAATGCCTGGCAGGTCGAGGCGCCCGTGCCACCCGCCGCGCCGGAGCCCGCCACGCTGGATTCCGACCTGAGCGAGATCGCGGCACAGGATTTCCCGAGCGCCCCGAGCGAGGATGAGACCAACGCCCTGCTGGTGGAGGAGTTGCGCCGCGCCGCCGAGATCGAGGCGGATGTCTCGGCGCTCGCGGCCGAGCGGAACGACCTCGCCGCTGCGCCCGCGAAACCGGAAAAGCCGCGGAAAGACGGCTGGGCCAAGGGCTGGATCACGCGTTGGGCCGGCGCTGCCAGGCCACCCTCGCGCCCGCCCGTCGCCGCGCCTGCCGCCATCGCGCTGGCCGGTGTCGTCCTGCTTGGCCTGGCGCTCTGGCAGCGCGATCTGGTGGTGCGCACCATGCCGCAATTCGCCGCGCTCTATGAGAAGCTCGGCCTGCCGGTCAATCTCCGCGGCCTCGCCTTCAGCGCCGTCGAGAGCGAGCTGGTGCAGGATGCGCAAGGGCGCTTCCTCGTGGTCGAGGGCGATGTCACCAACATCGCCCGGCAGAAAACGAAGATGCCGCCGATCACCGTGGCGGTGAAGGACGAGGCCGGACAGGTGCTCTACACCTGGACGGCCGAACCGCCGCGACCGGTGCTCGAGCCGTCCGAGCTGGTGCGCTTCCGGGCGCGGCTCGCAGCCCCGCCCGAGAACGGCCGCTCGGTGCAGGTGCGCTTCGGTGCGACACCTCCGGCCACTCTCGCCAGCGCCCGCTGATTCCTCCATAGCTTTGCCGCGGCGGTCTTCAATTGTCCGCGCACCGGCGCTATCGATAGTGCCGGTTTCAGCCGCGATCATGGGGCGGCGCGAGCGGGCGCCGGCGCCCGGAAGGAATGCCAAGACGATGCCCCAGTCCCAGCGTATCCGGGTCCTCTACGACGAGGCTGCCATCGCGGCCCGCAACGCCGAGATGGCGGCGGCGATTGCCGCCGATTCCGGCCCCGACCTGCTGGTCGTCGCCGTCCTCAAGGGCAGCTTCATGTTCGTGGCCGACCTGATCCGCGCCATGCACCGCGCCGGGATGACCCCCCAGGTCGAGTTCGTCCACCTCTCGAGCTATCGCGCCGCCGCCGTCTCCTCCGGCCAGGTCGAGATCCTGCGCGACGTGCAGAGCGATGTCCGCGGCCGGCAGGTGCTGCTGGTCGACGACATCCTCGAATCGGGCCGCACGCTCGCCTTCGCCAAGGACCTGTTGGCGGCGCGCGGCGCGGCCAGGGTCTCGACCGCGGTCCTGCTCGAGAAGCCCGCCAAGCGCGCCGTCAACATCGAGGCCGACCATGTCGGCTTCGAATGCCCGGATTATTTCGTCGTCGGCTACGGCATGGATGTCGCCCACCGTTATCGCGAGCTGCCCTATGTCGGCGTGATCGAGACCGCCGATCAGGCCGGCCTGCCGGGGATCTGAGGCGATGTCGCGCATTCTCGTGGTCGACGACGAGGAAAGCCTGCGCACTTTGGTGGCGCGCGGCCTCGGCATGGACGGGCATGACTGCCTGATGGCGGGCGACGGCGCCGAGGCGCTGGAGATCCTGATCGCCGAGCAGGGTCGCTTCGACCTCTTGCTGACCGATATCCGCATGCCGCTGATGGACGGCATCGCGCTGGCGCTCGCCGCCAAGCAGGAGTTCCCCGATCTCACCATCATGCTGATGACCGGCTATGCCGAGCAGCGCGAGCGCGCCAAGAGCCTCGAGGCGATCGTCTCCGAGGTGATGACCAAGCCCTTCACCATCGCCGAATTGCGCGAGACCGTGCTGCGGGTGATCGAGCGCTCGATCGGCTGAAGTCGCCCTGCGCCCTCAGCGGTTCAGCCACCAGATCGAGAGGTTGAGGACCGCGGCGAACGAGACCCAGGCGAGATAAGGCGCAAGCAGCAAGGCCGCGAACCGGTCAGGCAGCTCCGCAAAGCTCCTGATCGTCCAGATGATCGCGGCGATCAGCATGGCAATGACGACGAGCCCGCCGGCCGGGCTGTTCAGTCCGAAGAAGACGCAGGACCAGAGCAGGTTGAGCGCCAGTTGGACATGATAGGCCAGCAGCGCCCGGCCACGACCGATCGTGCCCGGCGGCCGGCGCAGGACGCGGAAGACGGCGAGGCCCATCAGCGCGAACAACGTCGTCCAGACCGGCGCGAACAGCCAGTTCGGCGGGTTGAAGGGCGGCTTGGCGAGGCCGGCATACCAGCCCGGGATCTGCGGCACCGTCGCCGCGCTGCCGATCAGTGACGCCGCCACCACGGGCAGGATGGCGATGAGGGCGGCTAGCCATCCGGACAGCTGGCGATCGGCGCTATCGGTCGGTGTGCTCATGCGGCAAGGATGGGATGTCTCTGCGTTCCCCGCAAGACGAGCCTCTTGCGCTGCAGCAATCGTAATGAGATGAAACGTCTCGCATAGTGGAAATCGGATCGCCCATGACCAAGCGCCCGCTGCATCCCCGTTCGCTCGCCGCCCAGGCCATGGGCAAGATCGACCCGCTCACCAGGGCGGTCGTGCCGCCGATCCATGTCGCGACGACCTATATCCGCGACGAGGACAACGCCTATTCCTCCGGCTTCGTCTATGGCCGGCCCGACAATGAGACGGTGCGCGAGGCCGAAAGCGTGCTCGCCATGCTGGAGGACGCAAAGGCCGGCGCCCTGCTCTTCGGCTCCGGCATGGCGGCAGCCACCGCCGTGTTCCAGGCGCTCTCGCCCGGCGACCATGTCGTCGCCTCCAAGGTGATGTATTGGGCGCTGCGCTCCTGGCTGCTGACCGAGGCAACGCGCTGGGGTCTGAAGATCGACTTCGTCGAGACCGACGACCTCGCCGCGCTGAAAGGCGCGGTGAAGCCGGGCGCCACCAGACTGGTCTGGGCCGAGACGCCGTCGAACCCGCTCTGGACCATCACCGACATCGCCGCCGTCGCGGAGATCGCCCATGCCGCGGGCGCGAAGCTCGCGGTCGATTCGACCTGCGCCTCCCCGGTCCATACCCGCCCGCTTTCGCTCGGCGCCGACATCGTCATGCATGCCGCGACCAAGGTGCTGAACGGTCATTCCGACGTCATCGCCGGCGCGCTCTGTGCCCGCGAGGACGATGAATTCTGGGGGCGGGTCAAGACCGTCCGCAAGATGCAGGGCGGCATCCTCGGCCCGTTCGAGGCCTATCTGCTGATGCGGGGCATGCGCACGCTCCATGTCCGGCAGGAGCGCCAGTCGGCCTCGGCGATGGCGCTGGCGCAGAAGCTCTCGGCTCATCCGCTGGTCTCGCGCGTGCTCTATCCCGGCCTGCCGCAGCATCCCGGCCACGATATCGCGGCGCGCCAGATGGAGGGCGGCTTCGGCTACATGCTCTCGATCCAGGTCAATGGCGGCGAGAAGGCGGCGGTGAAGGCGGCCGCCCATGTCGAGCTCTACAAGCGCGCCACCTCGCTCGGCGGCGTCGAGAGCCTGATCGAGCATCGCGCCTCGATCGAGGGTGCCGGCTCGCCCTGCCCGCCCGACCTGCTGCGCCTCTCGACCGGCATCGAGGATGTCGAGGATCTCTTTGCCGATCTCGACCAGGCACTGAAGATCGGGCACGGCTGAGGGCAGCAATGACGCCTAAACCCAGATCCCCTTCGCCGTCGCCAGCAATTGCCGCCGGTCGGCGAGGCCGTTGGCGCCGCCATTGATCAGTTGCGTCACACGGGCGGCATCGTCGCGGTCGGCGGCGGCGTTGAGGTTGCGGTCGCGCCAATAGGCGAAGGCGATCTGGATCGAGATGCGCGGGTCGAGCGCCAGCTCCGGCTTGCCTTCGAGATCGACGTTCAGCATCCGGCCATAGCGCCGGTAATTGGCCCGGCCGGTGAGCTGGAAGACGCCGCGGCCATGATAGCGCGCGCCGTCGCCGGGCTCGGTATTGCCGAGATCGGCGCGGCCTTCATAGCGCGCGAACTGCGCTGCCCCGCCCTGCTCCTCGAGCGTCCGGAAGCGGTCCGTCTCATGCGCCGCCTGGGCCAGGAAATGGCAGAGCCGCAGCCGCGTCGTGACGTCGGCAGCGGCCGCCAGGCGTTCGAAATGCAGCGCGATATTGGCCATGATCTCCGCCTTGCCGACCGGCGCGATCCGGGCGAGCCGCGCCACGGTGACGGCAAGATCCGGCTCGGCGACGACCGGCGGCTCCTCCGCCGGCACTTCCTCGGCTGGCGATCCTCGCATCGACATGACAGCGCTCCCCATGGATGCGGGCACTATGCACCGGTTTGGCGGCACGGGGATAACTCCGCCGCGACTGGAACATGCTGCTTTCCGCGGAAAAACCCGTCATTCCGGGGCGGCCCACAGGGCCGAGCCCGGAACCCATGAACACCACGCCTATCCAACATCATGCCTGTCCGACGGCGCCGCACCAGGGGTGGTGCGAAGTCTTGTCAGCCCGGCGTCCGCAGTTCGGTGTTCATGGGTTCCGGGCTCTTCGCTTGCGCGAAGCCCCGGAATGACGGGGTGTTTCCGAGAAGACGCAGAAGCCTTTAGTTCCGCCGCAGCAGGCGCTCGAGATAGTCGAGCTCTTCCATTGGCCGCGAGGGGTCGCCGAGGCGGCGGCGCAGCTCTTCCAGGATGCGCCGCGCCCGCTGCGTCGCGCTCTCGTCGGCGCCGGGCACGCGCACGCGGCCATCGGCCCAGTCGCGCTGGCGCTGCGGCCGGCCGAGCGGGTCGTCGCGGGTGCGCTGCTGCGCCGAAGGCCGGCCGGCAGGGCGCCCGTCGGGCTCGCCATAGGCGTTCTCATTGCCCTCGCCCTCGCCGGGCTGGCCCTGCATCTGCTGGGCGAGGTTCTGGCCGCCCTTGCGCAGCGCCTCGAGCGCGCGCCCTTGCGAATCGACCGCCTCTTCGCCCTGGCCCTGGCCGAGCTGGCCCTCCGCCTGGCGCATCTCGTTCTCGGCCTCGCCGAGCTCGCCCGGATCGGCGCCCATGCCGCGCATCCGCCGCTGCAACTCCTGCAGGCGCTCGCGCAGGGCCTGCTGGCGCTGCGACAGGCTCTGCCCCTGGCCCTGGCCGCCCTCGGCGTTCTGGCCGTCCTCGCCCTCGCCCTCGCCGTCTTCACCCTGCTCGCCAGGTTGCTGGCTAGGCTGCTGGCCGCGTTGCCCGCGCTGCCCTTGCTGGCGCTGACCCTGCTGGCCGGGCCTTGCCTGCTGCTGGCCGCGCTGGCCGCGCTGCGCCCGGTTCTGGCGCTGCTGTTCCTGCTGATAGGTCTCGTCGCGCAATTGCTGCTGCTCGCGCGTCATCCGGTCGAGATCGCTCAGCGCCTGGTTCATCTCGCGCTGGCGCGGATCCTGCTGGCCGGGCCTCGCCGTCTTGAGGTTGTTCAGGAGGTTGTTGAGCTCCTCCATCAGCCGCTGCGCCTCGGCCATGTCGCCGCGCTTCGACAATTCCTCGATGCGGTCGAGCATGTTCTGCAGGTCGCGCGGCGTCACCGTGCGGAAATTCTCCGGCAGCCGCGCCTGGTTCTGCTCGCCATTCTGCTGCTGGCGCTGCATCTGCTGGGCAAGCTCGCGCATGAAGCGGTCCATCGCCCGGCGCATCTCCTCGCTGAGCTTCCTGATCTCCTCCTCGGAGGCGCCGCGCTCCAGCGCCTGCTGCAGGTTCTCCTGCGCCGCGCGCAGCGCCTTCTCGGCGTCGGAGAGATCGCCATCCTCGAGTTGCAGGGCCAGCCCCCACATCAGCTCGGCGACCTCGCGCAACTGGTCGTCGCTGCTGGCGCGGCGCAGGCGCTCGCCGATCAGCCGCATGCCGAGATAGATGCCGGTCTCCTTCATGAAGCGCTCGGGCTCGATCATCAGCGCATCCATGGCGAGCTGCACGCGCTTGCGCGTCTCGACATCCATGACCAGCCGGCGGCGCTCCTCGACCAGCGCCTTGGCCAAAGGCTTGGTGAAGGTACGCTGCGGCAGCACCACTTCGAGCGTTTCGCTGCTCCCCTCCTGGCCGGCCTCGTCGCGCGCCAGCAGGCTCAGATTGACCTTGGCGCCGGCCCAGGGATGGGCCGAGAAATCGACCGTGCTCTTCATCTCCTCCTCGCCCGAAGGCGAGGACGGCGCCGGCAGCGTCTGCTTCGGCGCCTCGACCAGCGAGCGCCCGGCCGAGGGCGGGCCGGCACGCGAGACGATGACCTCGGCAGCGGCGATCCCGTAATCGTCCTTGGCGCGGTAGCCGATGCCGAGCCCGCCCTGGACGCCGCTGACCGGCTTGGGCGGCTCGACGAAGCTGATCTCCGGCTTCTGGTCGATGATCGCGCTGAGGCTCAGGGTCTGGGCCGGCGCGCCGCTGCCGGTGATCCGCAGCGTGCCGTCGCCGGCGACGAGATAGCGCTTCTCCAGCACCGCGACGGCAGGTTCCGCCGGCTTCGCCCCCGCCGCCGGCTTGTCCTCGGCGGGCAGCGCGTCGAGGCGCCCGGTGGTCGCGACATCCATGCTGCTGCGGCCGGCGATGCGCACGACCACGGTCGATTTCTCGGGAATGCTGAAGTGCGGGCTGGCGAGCCTGGCGAAATCGATCAGGATCGGCGGCAGCCGCGTATAGGCCGGCGGGTCGATCCAGGCGTCGATCCGCACCGGCGCGATCGCCGCCGCCGGGCCGCGCCAGTCGAAGGCTGCCGAGAGCCGCGGCCACACCTCATGGCCGGCGACGAAGAAGCCGGCGACCGCTGCGAGCAGCGGCGCGGCGCGCAGCGCCAGCCGGTCGCGCCCGGCCATCAGCGGCCGCGGCGCCGTGACCCTGAGGGCGGCGACATGGCCGCTCTGGCGCTGCAGATGCAGCTTCCACAGCGCCTGCGAGACCGGATCCCGGCCACCAACGGCGAGGCTGTCCTCGAGCGCCGTCGCCGGGCGGTGGGCCCCTGCCATGGAGCGGTCGAGCCGCGCCAGCGCCTCGCGCCGGCTCGGCCAGCGGCCGCTGGCGATCGGCCAGAAGCTCGCGACGAAGGCGGCGGCGAACAGCAGAGCGCCCCCGGCCCGGCCCCACCAGGGCAGGTGCAGCCAGAGGCCGAACCAGGACACCGCAAGGAAGGTGAGGACGATGGCGAGCGGCGCCCAGAGACGCGGCCACAGCCGCTCCCAGGCCAGCGACAGGCGCGAGGCCGCTGCGAGGCGCTCCAGCCTCCGGCGGATCAACGCGATCGGATCAAGCGCCGTGCGGCGCGGCTTGTCATTCATCCCGATGCTCCGAGCCGCGCCGGGCGGCTCAATGCCTCTCACTCATCACGAAGGCTAGCATGGGAATGTGGCATGACCAGCACTGAGGCGCGGCATCCCACAGGCGCTCCGGGAATCGTGAAGCCGCGTTCAGGGCAGCCAGGGCGGGGCGCGATCGGTGCCGATCAACTCCTCATAGCTTTGCCGGGGCCGCGTCACCGCGAATTGATCGCCCTTCACCAGCACCTCGGCGACGAGCGGGCGCTGGTTATAGGTCGAGGACATGCTGGCGCCATAGGCGCCGGCGGTCATGAAGGCGATCAGGTCGCCGGGCTTCTGCTGCGGCAGTTCGCGCCCCGTGGTGAAGGTGTCGCCTGATTCGCAGATCGGCCCGACCACGTCATAGGCGACCGCACCGGCGCTGGGCGCCGGCTCGGCGACCGGCCAGATCTCGTGATAGGCCTCGTACATCGCCGGCCGCATCAGGTCGTTCATCGCCGCATCGACGATGAGGAACTGCTTGGTCGGGCGCGGATTGAGATGCAGCACCCGCGTCAGCAGGATGCCGGCATTGCCGACGATCAGCCGGCCCGGCTCGAAGCCGAGCTCGACCTCGAGCCCTGCGGTCAGCCTCGCGACCATGCCGGCATAGGCCTCGATCAGGCCGGGGCCGTGGTCGAAATCCTTCGGGATGTCGTAGGGGATGCCGAGCCCGCCGCCGAGGTCGAGCCGGTCGACCCGATGTCCCTCCGCCCGCAGTGCCGACACGAGGTCGCGCATCTTGGCATAGGCCGCCTCGAAGGCTTCCGTCTCGCGGATCTGGCTGCCGATATGCACGGCGAGCCCCATGATCCGGACGCCCGCCATGTTGGCGGCGCGGGCATAGAGCCGGTGCACCTCCTCGAAGGAGACGCCGAATTTGTTGGCCGAGGAGCCGGTGGTGATCTTGGCATGGCCGCCGGCGCCGACATCCGGGTTGACCCGGAACACCGCCTCCTGGCGCCGCCCGAACTGCTCGCCGACCCGCGACAGCAGGTCGAGCTCGCCTTCGGTCTCGATGTTGACCTGGTAGATCCCGGCCCCGACGGCATAGGCGAGCTCGCTTTCGCTCTTGCCGACACCGGAGAAGACGATGCGCTCGGGCGGGAAGCCGGCGGCGAGCGCCTTGCGGATCTCGCCCTCGGAGACGGTGTCGGCGCCGGCGCCGAGCGCGGCCAGCGTCTTCAGCACGCCGAGATTGCTGTTGGCCTTCATGGCGTAGAAGACATGCGGCTTCCGGCCGGGCGTGATCGCCTGCATCGCCTGCTCATAGAGCCGGTAATGCCGCTCGATCGTCGCGGAGGAATAGATGTAGACCGGGGTCCCGACCTTCTCCGCGATCTCGCGCAGGTCGACGTCTTCGGCGAAGAGCGCGCCGTCGCGATAGCCGAAGTGATGCATCGGGGAGCTCTAAAGCAGCGGGTCGAGCACGAAGGACGATTCGGGAATCTCCATCGGGCGGTTGCGCTTCGGCGGCTTGCCGAGCGGCGAAGCGTCCATGGCGGTCGGCGCCGTGTTCTCGACGGCGCCGATCTGCCGGTCCGGCAGGGCGATGGCGCTCTTGGAGTCGGGCGGCGACTCGAGCGGGCCCTTGCGGCCGCAGGCCGTGAGCGCGAGTCCGAGCAGGCCGGCCACGAGAACGGCGCGGCCGAGTTTCAGGCGGGAATGCGGCACGAAAGAAAATCCTCGGACGGTGTTCGGGCGGCAGTGTAGCGAATGGCGCCGCGGCTTGCGAGCCTCAGCGGGCGTCATTCTCGGGCGGAGCCCTCGGGTCCGATCTTCGGCCGGCCCAAGGATAAACTTAGCGCAGACCCGAGAATTTCCGGCAAACGATGCCCGGATCAAGCCCGGGCAGGACGGCTCGTATCCTTGGCGAGCTGCTTCAGCCAGCGCCTGGCCTGGCGCTTCACATTGACGGGAGCGGTGCCGCCATAGCTCACCCGGCTCTTCACCGACTGCTCGACGCCGAGCACGCCGAAGACCGCTTCGGTGATCTTCGGCTCGACCTCCTGCATCTCCGCCAGCGTCAGCTTCTCCAGCCCGACGCCCCTGGCCGAGGCGATGCCGACCAGGCGGCCGGTGACGTGATGCGCGTCGCGGAACGGCATCTTCAGCACCCTGACCAGCCAGTCGGCGAGGTCGGTGGCGGTGGCGTAGCCGAGACCGGCTGCCTTCTTCATCACCTTGAGGTCGGGCTGCATGTCGCGGACCATGCCGGCGGTTGCCGCAAGGCAGAGCGACAGGGTCTGCACCGCGTCGAACGTGCCTTCCTTGTCCTCCTGCATGTCCTTGGAATAGGTCAGCGGCAGGCCCTTCATCATCGTCAGCAGGCCCTGCAGGGCGCCGAAGACCCGGCCCGCCTTGCCGCGCACCAGCTCGGCCGCGTCCGGGTTGCGCTTCTGCGGCATGATCGAGGAGCCGGTCGAGAACTTGTCGGAGAGCCGGACGAAGCCGAATTGCGGCGTCGCCCAGAGCACGACCTCCTCGGCGAGGCGCGACAGGTGCATCGCGCAGATCGAGGCCGCCGACAGCGTCTCGAGCACGAAATCGCGGTCCGAGACCGAATCCAGCGAATTCGCCGTCGGCCGCGCGAAGCCGAGCGCCTGTGCCGTCATGTGGCGGTCGATCGGGAAGGAGGTTCCGGCGAGCGCGGCGGCGCCGAGCGGGCATTCGTTCATCCGCCCGCGGGCATCGGCCAGGCGGCTGCGGTCGCGGGCCAGCATCTCGACATAGGCGAGCAGGTGATGGCCGAAGGTCACCGGCTGCGCCGATTGCAGATGGGTGAAGCCCGGCATCACCGAGCCGGCATGCGCGTCGGCCTTCTCGGCCAAAGCGAGCTGGAGGTCGGCGACCTGCTCGTCGAGCTGGTCGAGCGCGTCGCGCACCCAGAGCCGCATGTCGGTCGCGACCTGGTCGTTGCGCGAGCGCGCCGTATGCAGGCGCCCGGCGGCGGGCCCGATCTTCTCGCGCAGATTGCCCTCGACATTCATGTGGATGTCCTCGAGCGCACGCGAGAACGTGAAGCGTCCGGCCTCGATCTCGGCCTCGATGCCCTTGAGTCCGGTCGTGATGGCGTCCACGTCGTCCCTGGTCAGGATTCCGGTCTCGCCCAGCATCGCCGCATGGGCGAGCGAGCCCCTTATGTCCTGGCGCCAGAGGCGCTGGTCGAAATCGATGGAGGCGTTGATCTCCTCCATGATGGCGTCGGGACCTGTGGCGAAACGCCCACCCCACATGCGGTTGCTCACGTCGGTCTTTCCTGCTCTTGAGGACGCGCGATGACGTCTCGTTCGAAAATGGCGGTGGCCTTCGGGGCGCTGGCGCTGCTCGCGCTCGGCGCCGTGGCGGCCTTCTACTCCGGGCAGGGCAGGGCCGGCAATTCCGCTTGCAGCGCCGCTGCGGCGAAGGCCGCGAGATTGCAGCCGCTGGCAAAGGGCGAGGTCGCGGCCGTGCAGGTCGCCGCCACGCCTGCGCCGGTGCCGAACCTCGCCTTCGACGGCCCCGACGGCAAGCCGACGAGCCTCTCGGCCTTTCGCGGCCGCACCGTGCTGGTCAATCTCTGGGCGACCTGGTGCATGCCCTGCCTGCATGAGATGCCGGCCCTGGCGAAACTCCAGAGCACGCTGGGCGGCCCCGATTTCGAGGTCGTCACCATCAACATCGACACCCGCAATCTCGACAAGCCGAAGGAATGGCTGTCGAAGAAGGGCATCACCGGCCTGGCCTATTACGCCGATCCGGAGGCGAAGGTCTTCCAGGAGCTGCGGGCGGCGAAGAAGGTCGAAGGCATGCCGGTCAGCCTGCTGGTCGACCCGGAAGGTTGCGAGCTCGCCTTGCTGCAGGGTCCGGCCGACTGGGCCAGCCCCGATGCCACCGCGCTGATCCGGGCGGCGCTCGGCCGCTGAGCCGCCCGCCGTTGCCTCCGCCGGCCTAGTGCTCCATAAACCAGCCGGCATGACCTACACGATCGGCCTCGCCACCACCTTCCACGACCCCGCCATCGCCATTGTCGGCCCCGCTGGCGAAGTGCTCTTCGCGGAAGCCGCCGAGCGCTATCTCCAATACAAGCGCGCGCCCAATTGCGAGCCGGACACGACGGCGCGGATGGAAGCGCTGCTCCGGCGCTACATCCCCCAGGGCGCCGAGATCCGGCTGGCGACCAGCTGGGGCGCGGAATTCACCGATTTCCTCGCGCAGATGAGCCGCAGCGGCGCCTTCACGCTCGACGCCCTGCTCAAGCTCTCGCCCGAATTCAACCGCTCGCTGGTGCCGGAGCGCAGCGAGCGCGCCTTCATCGCCTCCCTGCACCATGGCCAGCAGCGCGCCGGCCTCGGCATCCTGCTCGGGCTCGACCGCGCCTTCGGCGAGGCGAAGATCACCGGGCTGACCCGCTATGGCCACCATCTCAGCCATGCCGCCTATGCCGCATGGTCGTCGCCGTTCAGCGATGCCGCCTGCCTCGTCGTCGACGGCATGGGCGAGACCGGCGCCTCGGCCATCTTCGCGCTGAAGGATGGCCGCCTCACCGAGCTCAGGCGCCATCGCGGCCGCGCCTCGATCGGCTTCTATTTCGGCTTCGTCACCGACCTCGCCGGCTTCGACCAGGCCAAGGGCGAGGAATGGAAGATCATGGGGCTCGCGCCCTATGGCCGGCAGGACCCGGAGTTGCTGGCGTTGCTGCGCCGGCTCTACCGGATCGAGGGCACCAAGCTCACCTTCGCCGATGCGAAGACCGTGCGGCAGGTCGGCGCCGAGATCCTCGCCCGCCGGCCGGCCGAGGCGCTCGATCAGGGCTGGGCCGATCTCGCCCGCTGCGGCCAGGATGTCTTCGCCGAGATGATGGCGGCGTTGCTGGCCGAGACTGCGGCGCTCTGCCCGTCCGAGAACCTGGTGCTCGCCGGCGGCTGCGCGCTGAACTCCTCCTTCAATGGCAAAATTTGCAACAGCAAGACCGGCAACGGCAAGATCGCCGGCCGCCACGGCTTTACCCGCGTCCATGTGCCCTCCGCCCCGGCCGATGACGGCAATGCGCTCGGCGCCGCCTGGCTCGCCCATGCCGAGGCGAATCCCGGCTGGCGCGCCCCGGTGGGTCCGATCAGCCCCTATCTCGGCTCGACCGTCTCGACCGAGCCGCTCGAGCGCATGGCGGCCTGGGAACCGCGGCTGCAGAAGCTCTCAGCCGACGAGATCGTGCTGAAGACGGCGGAACTCCTCGCCGAGGGCAAGCTCGTCGGCTGGGTCCAGGGTCGCGCCGAATTCGGCCCGCGCGCGCTCGGCAACCGCTCGATCCTCGCCGATCCGCGCCCAGCGAACGCCAAGGACCTGCTCAACGCCAAGGTCAAGTATCGCGAGGCCTTCCGCCCCTTCGCGCCGTCGATCCTGGCCGAGCACGGGCCGGACTGGTTCGAGGACTACCAGGATTCGCCCTATATGGAGCGCACCCTGACCTGGAAGCGCGAGGTCCGCGGGCGGGTGCCGGCCGTCGTCCACGAGGATGCGACCGGGCGGCTGCAGAGCGTCACAGCCGAGCGCAACCCGCGCTACCACGCCCTGATCTCGGCCTTCCACGCCCTGACCGGCGTGCCGGTCATCCTCAACACCTCCTTCAACATCATGGGCAAGCCCATCCTGCACACCAGCGAGGATGCGATCCTGATGTTCTACACCTCAGGACTCGACGCGCTGGTGGTGGAGGACTGGCTGCTGGTGAAGTGAAGCGCTTCAGTCGGGGTCGATGACCGCGCGGAAGGCGGCGATCTCGCCTTCGATGCCTGCAACGAAGCGCGTCGCGGCCGCGACTGCTGCTTTGGCCCGCTCGAAATCGAAATCGTCATAGCTGTGCATGGCGACCTGTCGAAAGCGCATCAGTTCACCGATATCGCGAGAAAGGCTCAGGCTGATGATGGCGGGGCGGCCGTTCTCGATCGGGGTGGCGACCCGCCGGACCAGCGCAGCATGCCAGTCCGGTCCGATTGGCGGGTCCTCGCCAAGAAGCGCCAGGATGCGGCGCAGCCCGAGCTCGAAGGACGTATAGCCGGCAAGCATCGCGTGCTGCAGCGCCATGGCGGCATCGTAGTGGCTCTCGTTGTCGAGATCGAACGTCGCCTGCTCGCTGATCCGCACGGCGGCGGCAAAATGGCGCTTGGCCGCGGCAATGTCGGCTTTGATGTCGCTCCAGCGTTCGGCCATCATCGATGTGCCTGCCTCAGGCCAGGATCGCGCCCTCTTCCCGAGCGCGGGCGACCACCTTGTCGGAGGTCCACATGGCCGGCCGCACATCGGGCTTCAGCCCCAGCGCCCAGCACGAATCCTCCGCGAAGCCGCACGCCGCCATCACCTCGGGATCTGAAAAGTCGACCAGAATATCGACATCGCTCTGGTCGTTCGGCGTATCGCGCTGCCGAGCCGAACAGGACGAAAGCGCCGCCATGCTCGCACGCGTAAGCAGAAAGCATCGGCTTCACCGCAGCGACTGCAAGCCGATAATCTGCGAGCTTGCGCTCATGGCGCTCGCGCAAGGTGAGATAAGGACCCATGCCCGATTATAGCATAGGCGCCGCTGCAATGCCGCGCTGGGTCGCGACGCGCGATCAGCTCGCCTGCTTGACCGCGATGCCCTTCTCTTCCAGCAGCGCCTGCAATTCGCCGGCCTGGAACATCTCGCGGGTGATGTCGCAGCCGCCGACGAACTCGCCCTTGACGTAGAGCTGCGGGATGGTCGGCCAGTTCGAATAGGCCTTGATGCCTTCGCGGATTTCCTGGTCCTCGAGCACGTTGACGCCCTTGAACGGCACGCCGACGTAAGTGAGGATCTGCACGACCTGGCCGGAGAAGCCGCACATCGGGAATTGCGGCGTGCCCTTCATGAAGAGCACGACATCGCTGGACTTCACCTCGGCATCGATACGGGCATTCACATCGGACATGATCTGGTCTCCTGGGGCGGGTTCAAGGCCCGCTGGATGCATTCGTTCTAATTCTGGGGAACCGCCGTCGTCAGTGCAAGGGCGTGCAGCACGCCGCCCATGTTTCCTTGCAGCGCGGCATAGACCATCTGATGCTGCTGCACCCGGCTCTTGCCCTTGAAGGCGGCCGAGGTCACCGTCGCGGCATAATGGTCGCCGTCGCCAGCGAGATCCTTGATCTCGACCACCGCGTCCGGCAGCGCCGCCTTGATCAGGCGCTCGATCTCGCTCGCTTCCATCGCCATGATATCGCTCCTCAGGCGGCCTTGCCGGCCATATAGGCGGGCAGCCAGTCTTCATGCGCCTTGCGCAGTGCGGCGACCGCGATGGCGGCTTCGCCCGGCAGCGCCAGCTCGGCGCCGCCCGTCCTGCCGATCTGCTGCGCCGGGACGCCCGCCGCCTTCGCTTCGGCGATGATCGCCGGCGCAGCATCGGCCGACACCGCGACGAGATAGCGCGCCTGATCCTCGCCGAAGAGCACGGCATGGCCAGGCCCCTCGGGCAGCGCGGTCACGCTCGCGCCGATGCCCTTCGCCAGGGCCATCTCGGCCAGCGCCACGGCCAGCCCGCCATCGGAAAGATCGTGGCAGGCTGAAACCCGCCCGGCCGTGATCAGGCCGCGCACGAACTCGCCATTGCGGCGCTCGACGGCAAGATCGACCGGCGGC
>NZ_JAKFED010000048.1:0-23749 GCF_036675845.1 Allobosea sp.
ATCCTCTCCGAGGAGGAACTCCCCCGGCGCTACACCGCGCTCACCCCCTGCTTCCGGGCCGAGGCCGGCTCGGCGGGGCGCGACACGCGCGGCATGCTGCGTCAGCACCAGTTCGAGAAGGTCGAGCTGGTCTCGATCACCACGCCGGAGAAGTCGCGCGAGGAGCATGAGCGCATGCTTTCCTGCGCCGAGGCGGTGCTGAAGAAGCTCGACCTGCATTTCCGGGTGATGACCTTGTGCACCGGCGATATGGGTTTTGCCTCGCAGAAGACCTACGACATCGAGGTCTGGCTGCCGGGGCAGAAGACCTATCGCGAGATCTCATCCTGCTCGGTCTGCGGTGACTTCCAGGCGCGGCGCATGAACGCCCGCTACAAGACGAAGGACGGCAAGGGGCCGCACTTCGTCCACACGCTCAACGGCTCGGGCACGGCGGTCGGCCGCGCCCTGATCGCCGTGATGGAGAACTACCAGAACGCCGACGGCTCGATCACCGTGCCGGACGCGCTGGTGCCCTATATGCGCGGGGTGACCCGCATCGAGAAGGCGGCCTGATCCCATGCGTATCCTCGTGACCAATGACGACGGCATCCATGCCGAGGGCCTGGCCGTGCTGGAGCGCATCGCGGCGGCGCTGTCCGACGATGTCTGGGTCGTCGCGCCCGAGACCGACCAGTCGGGCGTGGCGCATTCGCTGTCGCTGTCGAACCCGCTGCGCCTGCGGCAGGTGGCCGAGAAGCGCTACGCCGTCGCCGGCACGCCGACCGATTGCGTGATCATGGCGGTGCGCTCGATCATGGTCGACGCCAAGCCCGACCTCGTGCTCTCAGGCGTCAATCGCGGCCAGAACGTCGCCGAGGACGTGACCTATTCCGGCACCATCGCCGCCGCCATGGAGGGCACGCTGCTCGGCATCCCCTCGATCGCGGTGAGCCAGGCCTATGGTCCGGGCGGTCGCGAGAACATCCTGTGGGAATGCGCCGAGCAGCATGCGCCGCCGATCATCCGCCGGCTGCTGGAGGAGGGCATCCCCAGCGACGTGCTGTTCAACCTCAACTTCCCCAACATCCCGCCGGCCGAGGTCAAGGGCGTGGCGGTGACGGTGCAGGGGCGGCGCGACCAGGAGCTGGTGAAGCTCGAGCCGCGCCAGGACGGCCGCGGCAATCCCTATTTCTGGATCGCCTTCTCGCGCGCCCGCAACGAGCCGGCCAACGGCACCGATCTGCGGGCCCTGGCGGAAGGCAGGATCTCGCTGACCCCGCTCGAGCTCGACCTGACGCATGAGCCGACGCTGACCCGCTTCGCGCAGGTTTTCGCTTGAGGGCAGGCGCCAGCGCGACGAAGCTTGGCTGATGAACCGCTCCCGTCATTCCGGACAAGCCGCGCAGCGGCGCCGCTCCGGAATCCATCGAAAGGCTTCTCGCTCTAAGATGGATTCCGGCGCTCCGCTTCGCTACGGCCGGAATGACACGGCGCGGTGTCCACGTCGCAGGCTATGGGCGAGAACGACATGACCGAGGAAGGGGCCAGCAGCGAGAGCGAGCGCACCGTCGCCTTCCTGTTGGCGTTGCGGGCGCGGGGGGTGCGCGATCTCGCCTTGCTGCGCGCCATGGAGAAGGTGCCGCGCGAGCATTTCGCGCCCTCGCGCTTCGCCGATCTGGCGCGCCAGGACGTTTCGGTGCCCTTGCCCTGCGGCCAGACGATGACGGCGCCGCATACGGTCGCGGCGCTGGTCGGCGCGCTCGAGATGAAGCCGGGCTGCCGCGTGCTCGAGGTCGGTTCCGGCTCCGGCTATGTCGGGGCGCTGCTGGCGGCGATGGGCGCGCAGGTGGTCTCGCTCGAGCGCTACCGCACGCTCGCCCTGGCGGCGCATGAGCGGCTGGCCGGCGGCGGCTTCTCCCAGGCCGTCGAGCTGCGCCATGCCGACGGCTTCCAGCCCGACCGGACGCTCGGCCGCTTCGACCGCATCCTCGTCAACGGAGTAATGCAGACGGTGCCGGAGGCGCTGCTGGCCCGGCTCGGGGAGGGCGGGCGGCTGGTCGGGGCGCTCAGGGTCGAAGGGGCGGCGCGGCGCGTCGTGGTGACCCATGGCGAGAACGGCTTCGACCATGCGCTGGGGCCGGCGATCCGCCTGCCGCCGCTGGCGCCGGGGCTGGCGCGGGCGCTGTAGAGCGCCGATTGCCGTCATGCTCGGGCTTGACCCGAGCATCTCAAACCGAAGGGCTCCGCCCCGCGCGCTCGTCAAGAGATTCTCGGCTCTTCGCGGAATTTATCCATGGGCCGACCGAAGGTCGGAGCCGAGGGCTCCGGCCGAAAATGACGCTCAACCGGCTTCCGAAATTTACGCAAGTCCGCCATCGCGAAACGGTTTCGTAACCTAACCGCCGTTTTAATGCGGATCATAGAGTTGCGTCGTTCGCGAGTGCTGAGTCCCATGCGTAAGCAAGTCGAGTTGGCAATGCCGAAGTCCCTGGGCCGCCTCGTGTCGGTCTGCGCCCTTGCAGCCGGCCTCGGCGCCTGCTCGGAGGCCACGCGCTTCACCGAGGCGCCGTTCAGCAATCCCTTCAGGACCGCGCAGGCCCCGGCGGCGCGCGATCCTGCCACGACCGGCTCGATCGGTCGGAGCTCCCCGCAGCAGGCCTCCGCGAATCCCTATGGATCCGCGCCGGTCGCCGCCGCCGGCGGGGTTCGCAGCCAGCCATTGCCGCCGCCGGCCTCGGCCGCCGCGCTGCGCTCGGCCCCGGTCTCGGCTCCGGTCTCGGCGCCTTCCCCGGCGGTGGTCGGTTCGGCCTCGGGCTGGAGCGCCCAGGGCGGCACGCCGATCGTGATGGCACATGGCGAGAACCTCGACACCATTTCCGGCCGCTACGGCGTGCCGCGCTCGGCGCTGATGTCGGTCAACGGGCTGTCGGGCACCGAGGTCACGCCCGGCACCCGCATCGTCGTGCCCGTCTACAATGTCGGCGGCGCCCAGACCGCTTCGCGTCAGGCCATGCCGAGCGAAGGCCGCAGCGACGCCAACCGGCTGGCGCCGCCGCCTGCGGCGCGCCCGGCCGGCAACGTTCTCAGGCCGGCCGGCACCGCCGAGGCGAAGGCCCAGGCAGCCGCCGAGACCAGGGCGAAGGCCGCGGCCGACGCCAAGGCGATGAGCGAATCACGGGCCCGTTTCGCCGCCGAGGCGAAGGCCAAGGCGGCCGCCAGGCCGGTGGCCGAGGCCAAGCCTTCGGCGCCGGCCGTCGCCGCCAAGCCGAAGGCCGCGCCCCAGGTCGCCAGCCTGCCGCCCGAGCAGAAGCCCCTGGCCAAGCCGGCTCCGGAGCCGAAGACGGCTCCCGAGCCGCAGACCACCGCGAGCCTGCCGCCGAAGACCGAAGAACCCGCTTCCGGCACCGATTTCCGCTGGCCGGCGCGCGGGCGCGTCATCGCCGGCTACAACGGCAAGGGCGGCAATGAAGGCATCAACATCGCCGTGCCGGAGGGCACGCCGGTGAAGGCGGCCGAGGGCGGCGTCGTCGCCTATGCCGGCAGTGAGCTCAAGGGCTACGGCAATCTCGTGCTGATCCGCCACCCGAACGGCTATGTCTCGGCCTACGCCCATAATGGCGAGCTCAGCGTCAAGCGCGGCGAGCAGGTCAAGCGCGGCCAGGTCGTGGCGAAGTCGGGCCAGTCGGGCAATGTCAATTCGCCGCAGCTGCATTTCGAGCTGCGCAAGGGTTCGACCCCGGTCGATCCCGTTCCCTATCTCAACAACTGATCGATTCAGCCTTCGACCGGATTCGCGAGACCCTGCCGGTCGACACGAGACGGGGCGGTCCCAGGAAAGGCCGCCCCGTTTTCTATTTGCTCAAGGCGTCATGGTCGGGCTTGACCCGACCATCTCGGAAACCTGAGCCTTCCAGTCCCGGGATTCTCGGGTCTGCGCTTCGTTTCGCCCGAGAATGACGGCCCTTTACCCCTCCAGCCGCTTCTCCAGCCGTCCGGCCAGGTCCTGGATGTACTGCCAGGCGGTGCGGCCCGAGCGCGAGCCGCGCGTCGTCGCCCATTCCAGCGCCTCCTGGCGCAGTTGCTCCGGCTCGATCGCCAACCCGAAATGGCCGACATAGCCGTCGATCATCGCGAGATACTCGTCCTGGCTGCATTTGTGGAAGCCGAGCCAGAGGCCGAATCGATCCGACAGCGAGACCTTCTCCTCGACCGCCTCGCCGGGATTGATCGCGGTCGAGCGCTCATTCTCCATCATCTCGCGCGGCAGCAGATGCCGGCGATTCGAGGTGGCGTAGAAGACGACGTTCTCGGGCCGGCCTTCGACGCCGCCGTCGAGTGCCGCCTTCAGCGATTTGTAGGAGGTGTCCTGCCCGTCGAAGGAGAGGTCGTCGCAGAAGACGATGGCGTGATGCGGGTCGGCCCGGAGCAGGCCCATCAGCGCCGGCAGGCTCTCGATGTCCTCGCGATGGATCTCGATCAGCTTGAGCGGCAGGGCGCCGGCGGGCAGGCGCTGGTTGGTGTCGGCATGCACGGCCTTGACCAGCGACGATTTGCCCATGCCGCGCGCGCCCCAGAGCAGCACATTGTTGGCGGGCAGGCCGCGGGCGAAGCGCTCGGTGTTCTCGGCGAGCGTGTCGCGCACCCGGTCGACGCCGCGCAGCAGCGACAGCGCCACCCGGTTGACCTTGGCGACCGGGGCGAGCGCCAGGGCCGAGGCCTGCCAGACGAAGGCATCGGCCGCGGCGAGATCGGGCGCGCGCCTTGCCGGCGGGGCGAGACGCTCCAGCGCCGCGGCGATCCGCAGCAGGGTGTCGAGGGTCTGGTCGGTGGCGATGTCGGTCATCGGAAAGCGCTTCCGCAGGGCTGAATTGTACCGAACGGTACGGTACGCTCCATAGACCGCAGCGCGCGCCTGAAATCAAGACCATTGCGCGAAGGGCAGCGACCCCATAGGTGAGGTGCGGCCGGGTCCGAAAACCGTCCCCGCGCATTGATTTCAGCTCGCCGCTGGCTATAGTCCGCGCGTTTTTGCAACCCCCGCGCCGGCCGGCCGAATACTCGGCCCGGCGACGTGAAGGAGCCTTTCCCGTGATCACTCCCGCTTTCGCCCAGGGATTTGGAGGAGGAGGCACCAACGACATCCTGATGTCGCTGGTTCCCTTCGTCCTGATCTTCATCATCATGTGGTTCCTGATCATCAGGCCGCAGCAGAAGCGGGTGAAGACCCATCAGGAGATGATCAAGAACGTCCGCCGCGGCGACACGATCATCACCACCGGCGGGATCATCGCCAAGGTCTCCAAGGTGGTCGACGACGCCGAGATCGAGGCCGAGATCGCCGATGGCGTGCGCGTGCGCATCCTCAAGGGCATGGTTCAGGACGTTCGCTCCAAGGGCGAGCCGGTCAAGAGCTGAAGGCGCGGCCGGCGCGGCCGGGCAGGGCATGTGAAGCGGGATCAGGTCCTCGGATCGGTCCCGCCCCGACGCTCTGCCGATCGCGCTGCCGCAGGAAAGGCTTTCCACGCAGATGCTTCGTTTCCAGGCCCGCAAGGTCATCGTCGTCCTCCTCGTCCTGCTGTTCGGCTGCGGGCTCGCCCTGCCGAACCTGCTCTCGCCCGAGACCCGCAAGGCGATCGAGCAGGGTGCGCCGTCCTGGATTCCGAAATTCCTGCTGCCGGTCCATGCGGTCACGCTCGGGCTCGATCTGCAGGGTGGCTCGCATGTGCTGCTCGAGATCGACCGGGCCGACCTGATCCGCAGCCAGGTCATGCAATTGCGCGACGACGTCCGCCGCATCCTGCGCGAGGAGCGCGTCTCCTTCCAGGGCGGCATCGGCCTGACGCCGCGCGGCGTGCAGCTGCGGGTGCCGGAAGCGGCCGACCGGGCCAGGCTGCTGCCGAAATTCCGCGAGCTCGCCCAGCCCGTCGGCACGCTCGGCGCCTTCGGCCCTTCCGGCAACCAGACGATCGAGATCAACGAGACGCCCGAGGGCGTGATCCAGCTCAACGTCACCGAGGCGGGCGCCAATGAGCGCATCCGCCGCGCCGTCGAGCAGGCGATGGAAGTGCTGCGCCGGCGCGTCGACGCGCTCGGCACGACCGAGCCCAACATCCAGCGCCAGGGGCTCGACCGCATTCTGGTGCAGGTGCCGGGCCTGCAGGATCCGCAGCGGCTGAAGGACATCCTCGGCCAGACCGCCAAGCTGCAGTTCCGCATGGTCGCCGACTCGCCGGGCGGCGATGTCGACATGCTGCCCTCGCAGGATGCCGGCGGCCAGCCGATCCCGGTCCAGCGCCAGGTCATCGTCGAGGGCGAGGACCTGATCGACGCGCAGCCGGCCTTCGACCAGCGCACCAGCCAGCCGATCGTCAACTTCCGCTTCAACATCCGCGGCGCCCAGCGCTTCGGCCAGGCGACGACCGAGAATCTCGGGCGGGCGCTGGCGATCGTGCTCGACAACAAGGTGATCTCGGCACCGGTGATCCAGTCGCCGATCACCGGCGGCTCGGGGCAGATCTCCGGCAATTTCACGGTCGAGCAGGTCAACAACCTCGCCATCCTGCTGCGCGCCGGCGCGCTGCCGGCCAAGATGACGATCGTCGAGGAACGCACGGTCGGCCCCGGCCTCGGCCAGGATTCGATCCAGGCCGGCAAG
This sequence comes from Allobosea sp., assembly GCF_036675845.1. GTDB lineage: Bacteria > Pseudomonadota > Alphaproteobacteria > Rhizobiales > Beijerinckiaceae > Allobosea. The sequence continues at coordinate 6,638 of NZ_JAKFED010000048.1, forward strand.
ATGGCAACGCTGATCGCGACCGTGCTGGTCATCCTCTACATGATCGGCACCTACGGCATCTTCGGAGTGATCGCGAGCGTGGCGCTGCTCGTCCATGTCTGCCTGATCTTCGGCCTGATGTCGCTGCTCGGCGCGACCATGACCTTGCCGGGCATTGCCGGCATCGTGCTCACCATCGGCACGGCGGTCGATTCCAACGTGCTGATCTACGAGCGCATGCGCGAGGAATCGCATCTGGGACGCTCGCTGGTCTCGGCGCTGGAGGCGGGGTTCACGCGCGCCTTCGCCACCATCATCGACTCCAATGCCACGATGCTGATCGCGGCGGTGGCGCTGTTCTCGCTCGGCTCCGGCCCGGTGCGCGGCTTCGCCGTCGTCTTCATCCTCGGCATCCTCACCACGGTCATCACCGCGGTGACGCTGACGCGGATGCTGATCGCGCTGTGGTATCGCCTGGCGCGGCCCAAGACCTTGCCGTTCTGACGCTGCTGATTCAGGAGATTTAAAAGCATGCGTCTGCTTCGCATCGTTCCGGACAATACCCGCTTCAAGATCGTCCGCTTCCGGCGGTTCTCGTACCCGTTCTCGGCGATCTATTCGATCCTGACGCTGGCGCTGTTCCTGACCGTCGGGCTCAATTTCGGCATCGACTTCCGCGGCGGCACGCTGATGGAGATGCAGGCCAAGAGCGGCAAGCCCGACATCGCCCAGGTGCGCCAGACCGCCAACGCCTTCGGCTTCGGCGAGGTCGAGGTCCAGGAGTTCGGCAATGCCGGCGAACTGTCGATGCGCTTCGCGCTGCAGCCGGGCGGCGAGGTGGCGCAGCAGGGCGTGGTGACGACGGCGCGTGCCGCCTTCGCGCAGGATTACGATTTCCGCCGGGTCGAGACCGTCGGCCCGCGCGTCTCGGGCGAGCTGGTCCAGGCCGGCACGATCGGCGTCGTGCTCGCGATCCTCGGCGTGCTGATCTATCTCTGGTTCCGCTTCGAGATGCAGCTCGCGATCGGCGCCATCGTCGGCACGCTGCACGACATCGTCCTGACGCTGGGCTTCTTCCTGTTCACCCAGCTCGAGTTCAACCTGACCTCGATCGCGGCGATCCTGACCATCGTCGGCTATTCGCTGAACGAGACGGTCGTGGTGTTCGACCGTACGCGCGAATTGCTGCGCCGCTACAAGACGATGCCGGTCGCGGAATTGCTGGACCTCTCGGTGAATTCGACCCTGTCGCGCACCGCGATCACCTCGACCACCACCGTGCTGGCGCTGGTCGCGCTGGTCTTCTTCGGCGGTTCCGCGATCGAGGGCTTCGCGCTCGTCATGCTGTTCGGCGTGATGGTCTGCACCTATTCGGCGATGTTCGTCTCGACCCCGGTGCTGCTCTATCTCGACGTCCGCGCCGGCCGGCTCGACCAGGGCGACGAACTCGCCGAGGCCAAGAGCCGCGTCTGAGCGGGCCGCCTCCTCGCGCGGAAAGCCAGGCCATGATGCGCTTCGACGGCTTCGTTCCCGGCAGGCACCTGATCGACGCCTTCGGCGGCGGCGGCTTCCGCTTCGCCGAGATGAGCCATCGTGGCTCGATCCTGGCGACTCCGGCCGGGATCCGGATCTGGCCGGTGACGAGCTTTGCCGGGCTGACGCTCGAGAGCCTGCAGCCGGTGCTCGACGAGGCGGAGGCGATCGACTTCCTGATCCTCGGCATCGGCCATGAGATCGCCTTCCTGCCGGCGAGCCTGCGCGACCCGCTGCGCGCGGCGGGGATCACCGTCGAGGCGATGGCGACGCCGGCGGCGGCGCGGACCTACAATGTCCTGGTAGGCGAGGAGCGCCGGGTCGCGGCGGCGCTGATCGCGGTCGAGTAGGAATCTCGCGTCATGCTCGGGTCTGACCCGAGCATCTCGGGCCGGAGGAATTGCTGGTTGACGCCTTCTTGTCACGAGGTTCTCGGGTCTGCGCGGGGTTTTATCCTTGGGCCGACCGAAGGTCGGACCCGACGGCTGCGCTCGAGAATGACGCCGAGGATACGGCCTTCATCAAATCCGCCCCGCCATGTCCGGCTCGCGTAGCCAATCGGGAATGGCGGGCCTAGACTGCCGTCGGCTTGGGATCGCGTGACGGCGATCGCCGGGGAGGGCGCATGACAACCGAAACCGAGCATCGTGCCGGCACCGCGCCGGGCCCATTGTCCCAGGCCTATGCGCATTGCGCGGCGCTGCTGCGCGAGGCCGATCCGGATCGCTACGTCGCCTCGCTCTATGCGCCCGAGGCGCTGCGCCCGGGCCTGCACGCGCTCTATGCCTTCAGCCACGAGGTCGCGCGGGTCCGCGAGCAGGTCAGCGAGCCGCTGCCGGGCGAGGTCCGGCTGCAATGGTGGCGCGATGTGCTGGAAGGCGGCGAGGGCGGGCCGGCGCCAGCCCATCCGGTGGCGCAGGCGCTGCTCGACACGGTGCGCCGCTTCCGCCTGCCGATCGCGCCGCTCTCCGGCCTGGTCGAGGCGCGCGTCTTCGATCTCTATGACGATCCGATGCCGTCGCTTCCCGATCTGGAAGGCTATGCCGGCGAGACCTCGAGCGCACTGATCCGGCTCGCCTGCCTGGTGCTGGCCCAGGGCCGCGATCCCGGCGGCGCGGCGGCAGCGGGGCATGCCGGCGTCGCCTATGCGCTGACCGGGCTGATGCGCGCCTTCCCCTGGCATGCGGCAAGGGGGCAGGTCTATCTGCCGGCTGACATCCTCGCCCGCAACGGCGTCACCCGCGAGGATATCGTGCGCGGGCGCGGCGGGCCGGGCGTCGATTACTCGCTGAAGGAATTGCGGGCGCTGGCGCGGATCCACCTGCGCAAGCTCAACGACCTCAGTGCCACGGTTCCGGCCGCGATCAGGCCGGCCTTCCTGGCCGTGGCGCTGGTCGAGCCCTATCTGAAGGCGATGGAGCGGCGCGGCTACGATCCCTATCGCAGCATCATCACGCTCTCGCCGCTCCGCCGGCAATGGGCGCTGTGGCGGGCCGCGAGAGCAGCCTGACTTCCCGGGCAAACGGGCGGCCCTTCGGCCGCCCGTCTCTAGTTACTATTCGTGCACCGAGCGGTTCTGGATGATCAGGATCGCGACGATCGCCAGCGCGCAGCAGGCCATCAGATAGGCCGCGACATAGGTCGGCCTGCCATCGGCGGCGCCGACCAGCGCCTGGGCGATCAGCGGCGTCGGCCCCGCCACGAGCACGCCGTTCAGTTCCCGCGACATCGCCAGTCCCGAGAAGCGATAGCGTGTCGGGAACAGGTTGGTGAGGAAGGCGCCCTGCGCGCCGGCCATGGCGCCGAAGCCGATGCCGTAGCCGAGGCTGATGCCGACCGTCGCCCAGACGACGCTGCCGGTGTCGAGCAGCCAGAACAGCGGGTAGGCGAACAGCAGCATGAACAGGGCGCCGCCGATATAGACCCTGGCGCTGCCGATGCGGTCGGCGAGCGTGCCGAGGAATGGCACGCCGACGATGCCGAAGAGCGCGCCGATGGTGACGGCGCTGAGGCTCTCCGTGCGGCTCATGCCGACGGTGTTGGTCATGTAGCTCAGCGAGAAGGCGCTGAGGATGTAGGCGTTGGCGTTGTGGCCCGTCACGGAGAGGAAGCCGTACAGCACTTCCTTGGGGCTGTTGCGGAAGAGCTCGCCGAGCGGCACCTTCTGCTCGTGCTTGCGGGCCTCGGCGCGGGCCATGGCCTCGACATATTCCGGCGTCTCGTCGAGATGCTTGCGGATGTAGAGGGCGACGGCGAACAGCACGCCCGACAGCAGGAAGGGCACGCGCCAGGCCCAGCCCAGCAGCGTTTCCTCCGGCAGGTAGGAAATCAGCAGGAAGGAAATGGTCGCCAGCATGATGCCGACCAGCGTCGCCGCATTCGGCAGGCCGGTGTAGAAGGCGCGTCGGTTCGGCGGGGCGTATTCGGCGACGAGCACGATCGCGCCCGCCAGCTCGGCTCCGGCGCCGAAGCCCTGGATCAGGCGCATCACGACGAGCAGGATGGGCGCGAGAACGCCGATCTGCGCATAGGTCGGCAGCAGGCCCATGACGACGGTTGCCAGGCCCATCAGCGCGATGGTCAGGATCAGTGCCGGCTTGCGGCCGAACTTGTCGCCGATATGGGAGATCACTATTCCGCCGATCGGGCGCGCGAAATATCCGACGGCGAAGGTCGCGAAGGCGGCGAGCACACCCGTAGTAGGCGAGAGGTTCGGGAAAAACAGCTTGTTGATGATCAGGCCGGAAGCAGCACCGTAGAGAGCATAATCATACCACTCGATAACCGTTCCGACTGTCGCGGCCGTCACGGCCTTGCGGATATTCGTAGGGCTTGCCTGCGGGCGTGCTATGCTGACAGTCGTCATTTGCCTAGAAGTCTCCAGTCACGACATTGAGTTAATGCAGGACCTTTAGGGGACAGCAGCGCGTTCAGCCACGACGCCAGCACCGGGCCGCCATGCGCGAGGCCTGACAGCGCCGGCCGCTCCGGTGCGCCGATCATACCAGGCGCTCCGAAAGCATGGCGAAGAGCCGTTAAAGTGCTGAAGAGTCAGTCGTTTGCGGTGCGTTTCCGAAGCCGGGATGCAGGCGCCGGCTCGGCAGCCCATGCACCGCCCCAGCGGCGTGCCGGGCCGGGCACGCTCACTTTCTCGTGTAGGTCGGCCGCAGCTCGCTATTCGGCCGCGAGAACGGCCTGTCCGGAGAGCCAGCCGTCGAGCGCGGTTTTCGCCCTTGCCGTCAGCGCCTGCTTGCGGGCGACGCTCTTGGCCGGGCCTTTCAGGCGCTTGCCGTCCGGGCCGTGGGTGGCCTGGCCCTCGATATGCGGGAACAGGCCGAAATTGATGTTCATCGGCTGGAAGGAGCGCGGCCCCTCGTCGATGGTGACGATGTGGCCGCCGGTGATGTGGTTGACCAGCGCGCCCAGCGCCGTCGTCGCGGGCGGCAGTTCGAGCGACCGGCCGAGGCGCTCGGCGGCGGCGAGGCGCCCGGTCAGCAGGCCGATGGCGGCGCTCTCGACATAGCCCTCGCAGCCGGTGATCTGGCCGGCGAAGCGCAGGCGCGGATCGGATTTGAGGCGCAGCTCGGGATCGAGCAGCTTCGGCGAGTTGAGATAGGTGTTGCGATGGATGCCGCCGAGTCTCGCGAACTCGGCGTTCTGCAGGCCGGGGATCATCCGGAAGATCGCGGCCTGCTCGCCATATTTCAGCTTGGTCTGGAAGCCGCTCATGTTGAACAGCGTACCGAGCGCATTGTCCTGGCGGAGCTGGACGACGGCATAGGCCTTGACGGCCGGGTTATGCTTGTTGGTCAGGCCGACCGGCTTCATCGGGCCCCAGCGCAGCGTCTCGCGGCCGCGCTCGGCCATCACCTCGATCGGCAGGCAGCCGTCGAAATAGGGCGTGCCCTCCCACTCCTTGAACTCGGTCTTCTCCGCTGCCAGCAGCGCGTCGATGAAGGCCTCGTACTGGTCGCGGTCGAGCGGGCAGTTGATGTAGTCGGCGCCGGTGCCGCCGGGGCCCGGCTTGTCGTAGCGCGACTGGAACCAGGCGATGTCCATGTCGACCGAATCGAAATGAACGATGGGCGCGATCGCGTCGAAGAAGGCGAGCTCGGTCTCGCCGGTCAGCGACCTGATGCCCTCGGCCAGGGCCGGGGAGGTCAGCGGGCCGGTGGCGATGATGACCTTGTCCCACTCGGCCGGCGGCAGGCCGGCCATCTCGCCGCGGACGATGGTGACGAGCGGGTGCGATTCGAGCGCGGCGGTGACGCCTTGCGAGAACCCGTCGCGGTCGACCGCGAGCGCGCCGCCGGCCGGGACCTGGTGGGCGTCGCCCCGGGCCATGATCAGCGAATCGAGCCGCCGCATCTCCCAATGCAGCTGGCCGACGGCGTTGCTGGACGAATCATCGGAGCGGAAGGAGTTGGAGCAGACCAGCTCGGCCAGCCCTTCCGTCTTGTGCGCGTCCGTGCCGCGCACGGGCCGCATCTCGTGCAGGATGACGGGAACGCCGGCCTGGGCGATCTGCCAGGCGGCTTCGGAGCCGGCGAGGCCGCCGCCGACAACGTGAACGGGTGCAATGCTCATGGGCGCGATGTGTCCGCGCCAGGGCGGAAGGTCAAGGGGTAGAGGCTGGTTCAGGCCCCAAAACGCAAAATGCCCGCTCGAAAGCGGGCATTCGCTCTTCGACCAGACCGAGGGGAGGACACGGTCCGGGAGAAATCAGGCGTCTTGTCTTCGGCAGGCGTCTTCCAGATTCAGACGGCGGCGTGCGAACGCGCGACGAACTGGATCTCCGAGCGCGACAGGCCGAGATCGTCGAGCTCGCGGTCGGTCAGACGGGACAGCTCGCGGACGGTCTCGCGATAGCGAAGATAGGCGCGGATCTTGGCGGCGATCATGGTGACGAACATGGCGGTTTTCCTTTTTGTTGCAGGGCTTAACCCCTGACAGCGATGAATTCGTTGTGCACTGCATATAGAACGATCAGCCTGCTTGTTGCAGGGGCAGTTCCATCAATTCCGTCATGCTCTGGACGCATAATGAATTAACGAAGCGTTTGGAAAGCCGCCCTGACCCGCGTAGGGCACTTAACAATTTGCTAAGAACTGTGAGAATCGTGCCTACCATATAGGCAATATGTGTGGCGACAGAGCGAAACGCCAAAGATTGCCTATATCGGCATCAAGTTTCCAGGCTTGGCCATGCGATGCTGCGCTGCAATATGGTTAGGAGCGCCAGAACAAGCGAAACGCGGCGTTCACCATACCGGCTTTCGCCGGCAAGGAGATGGTCACGCCGGCGGCGTTCGGCCGTACCGGACGGCAGTCTGCGATGCGGGAGGCGAGGACGGATGAACCGATTCGGCTATTGCGAGCGCACCGACCCGGCCTTCTGGGCCGAACCGCTGAACGCGCTGAGCAACGGCGCCTTCCTGCTCGCTGCGCTTGCCGGTTTCCTGCTGCTGCGACGCAGCGGGCAGCGCGACTGGCCGGCGGTGGTCCTGACCGGCCTCGTCTTCGCCATCGGCATCGGCTCCTTCCTGTTCCACACCATGCCGCAGCGCTGGACGCTGCTCGCCGATGTGGTGCCGATCCAGCTCTTCGCCTTCCTCTATTTCGGGCTGGCGCTGCAGCGCTTCCTCGGGCTCTCGCCGGCGGTCGCGAGCCTCGGCACGCTCGCTTTCCTGGCGGCTTCGCTCGGACTTTCGGCGGCGCTCGCGCCCTTGCTGCCGCCGGCGGCGCGCGGCTCGGCCGGCTATGCCGGCTTCGCGCTCGCCCTGTTCGGGGTCGCGGCCGCGCTGCGGCGGCGAGGCTTCGCCAGCGGCACGGCGCGGCTGATCGGGCTTGCCGGCCTCGTCTTCGCGCTGTCGCTGACCTTGCGCTCGCTGGATGGCGTCGCCTGCTCGCAGGTGACGTTCGGGTTGCACTGGGCCTGGCACCTGCTCAATGCGACGGTGCTCTATCTGCTGCTGCGCGCGGCGATCACGCATCGCCGGCCGGCCGCAGGCGCAGGCTAAGCGGCCTGGCCGCCGGTCCGGGCGCGGTTCAGCGCACGATCACCGCGCCGCGGCGCGCCGGCACGACTACCGTGCCCCGGCGAACCGGAGCCACGACGACCGGCGCGGGGCGGCGGACCGCGACCGCGCCGCGCGGTCCCGCGCAGGCGGCACCGCGAACGCCGCGGACGCAGGCGGCGGCGTCGGCCGATGTCGAGGTCGCGGGCGCCAAAGCGAGGAAGCCGCCGGTCGATAGCGCAAGCAGCGCCGCGAATTTGAGAAGACGGTGCATGGTGGTGTCCCTCCGTCCTGGATAGTGGCCTTGGATTGCGAGTCTTGGATTGCGAGTCTTGGACTGTGAGCCTTCGTCGCGAGGGTTTCAGGTGCGACGCCCCATCGTCTGCGCCGCGCCGGCTTTCCGCAAGGTAATTCAGCGTGGCCGGCGGCGGCTCGGCGCCGTCCTGCGTCCTGCGCACTGCCCCAAGACCCGAGGCTCGCTTGACCGGTGCGGGAGCCGCCCACAAGCTGCCCGAAACATGGGGGAAGCGATGTCAGCCTTGGCCGCTACGTTCGATCTGGAAGCCCTGAAGACCAGGCTCTACTCAGCCGTATTGTCGGATGTGCTCGACCAGCTCGGCTTTCCCAACCAGGCGGTGAAGCCTTTCATCCGCCCGCTCGACGACAATGCTGTGCTCTGCGGCTTCGCCCGGACCGGGCTCTACATGAAGCGTTATCATCTGCCTGAGGGGCATAATCCCTATGCGCTCGAGATGGACCTGATCGACAGCCTCGAGCCGGGCGAGATTCCCGTCCTGGCCTGCGACGGGCCGACCGACCGGATCGCGCCCTGGGGCGAGCTGCTGACCACCGCCTCGATGGTGCGCGGCGCCGCCGGCTGCTTGACCGACGGGCTGGTGCGCGATGTCCGCCGCATCCGCGAGCTCAATTTCCCGCTCTTCCATGGCGGCATCGGCCCGCTCGATACCAAGGGCCGGGCCGAGATGATGGCCGCCGACGAACCGGTCGAGGTCGCCGGCGCCCGTGTCGCGCCCGGCGACTTCATCTTCGGCGATGCCGACGGCGTCGTGATCGTGCCGCAGGCGGTCGCCGCCGAGGCGGTCAGGCTGGCGCTCGAGAAGATCGAGGCGGAGGACAGCACGCGCGACGAGCTGCTGGCCGGCACGAGCCTGCGGGCGGTGTTCGAGCGCCACGGCGTGCTGTGAAGCTCTTGCGCCTTCGGGAGAATGCGCCGTCATTCCGGCCGTAGCGAAGCGGAGTGCCGGAATCCATCGTAGGGCGCTGAGCACTACGATGGATTCCGGAGCTGCGCCGCCAACGCGGCTTGTCCGGAATGACGGCGTGGTTCCGCGCCCGTGCCAGCGCCGTCAGCTGCACTGCTCGAGCAGGCGCGCGGCGGCGGTGACGCCGTCGAGCGAGAAGGTGTAGCTGGTGTCGTTGCCGCGGGCCGAGGTCGCCTCCAGCACCATCGAGGAGCCGGCCTTCATCGCCGCGAGCAGATCGCCCTCGCGGTCCAGCCCCTTCAGCCAGGCGCCTTGGCCGAGCGTCAGCATCTGGAACTCCTCGTCGCCGATCGTCACGCGGATGACCGAATCCTTGGCGAACTCATAGCCGGTCTGGAAGCTGGTTTCCGTCTGGCTGGCCTTGCCATCGCTGGTCTGCACGAAGAAGAAGACGTCGCCATGCCGCAGCTGCTCCGGCTTGGCTGCTGTCGGGGTGCTCGAGATATAGCAACGCTGGCTATTGCCGTTCTTGTACGATGCAGCGTTCCAGTCCTTGAACTGTCCCATGGACTTGGCCGGATTGGCATGCGCCGTTCCCGCGGCGGCAAGAAGCAGGAACACCGCTGGAACCGTCAGTTTCATCATCGCTTCATCTCCTCTTGGTTGCGCTAGGGATGAAACCCTGGGCTTAACGAGACGTAAAGAAGATCGTCAAAAATGCGTGTAGCGGCGATGTGCGTCAGGGTTGAGGCGGCTCTTATCCTGCTCCAAGGCGCCCGAGCGCGGCCTGCCAGCTGCCGTCGTCGAGTGCGATGCCGAAGCGCTGCGCGAGGACGGCGCGCAGTTCCGCATCGTCCTCGACCTGCTGCTGCTTCGAGGGCTCGCCGAGCCGGTGCTCGGTCAGGCGGCGGTCGAGCAGGGTCAGCCGGCCCCGCGGCAGGATGCGGGCGGCGCGCAGGGTGAAGGTGAAGGCCGAGTCCGGATGGGTCGCGACATAATGGTTCGCCACGACCTCGTCGATCGCCGGCACCGGCTCCAGAGTGAAGCGGTAGAGCAGGCGCCATTCGCCGGCGACCTGCGTTCGCAGCCACCAGTCCTCGCCGGTGCGGTCGAGCCGGTAGGGCTCGTGCGGCGTCTCCTGCGCGGGCCCGGCGGCGAGCCGGATCGGCCCGCTCAGCGTCATGCCGCCGAAGCCGACATCGGCGATCAGCTCCTCGCCTTCGCAGGAAACCCGCAGCAGCTTGTGGGTGCGGGCGACTTCCGCATCCTCTTCCTGGCCCATCAGCACGCGCCCGCCGAGCGGCGTCACCGCAAAGCCGAAGCTCTCGAGCACCGCCCGGAACAGGGTGTTGTGCTCGAAGCAATAGCCGCCGCGGCGGCTGCCGACGAGCTTGGCGAAGACCGCCGGCAGCTCGATCCGCACGCCCCTGCCGGCGAGCGCGTCGAGATTCTCGAAGGGGATCGCCTGCGGGTGCAGCAGATGCAGGCGCGCCAGCGCGAGCTGCGTCGGCGCGACTTCGCCGTCATAGCCGATGCGGGCGAGATAGGCGGCGAGCTGGTCGGGGGCGAGCATGGCGCAGCGGGCTCAGCGCGGCGGCAAGGCGGCGTAATAGGCGGCGAGCGCCGCGACTTCCTGGACCGTCATGTTCCGCGCCATGAAGCGCATCTCCTTGTGCGGGCGCTTGCCGGCGCGGAAGGCCATCATCTGGTTGAACAGGTATTTTTCGTTCTGCCCCGCCAGATGCGGCACCTCGGTATCGCGCGCGATTCCGTCCTCGCCATGGCAATAGGCGCATTGCCCGACCGGGGAGGAGCGCGGCTCGGCCAGCGCCAGATCCGCTGTCGCCGCCATGGCCAGCGCCAGCGCCCATTGCCGCTTTCTCGGATGCCATATCGTCAAAGCGCGAATCCCCCCGGTTCTCGATGCCGGGCAGACTAGCCCATGCGATTTTTCGGCGGAACCACACCGTCATTCCGGACAAGCGGCGAAGCCGCGCCGCTCCGGAATCCATCGAAGAGCGCCGAGTTCTACGATGGATTCCGGCACTTCGGCCGGAATGACGGCTTGTTTCAGGGAGAAAACGGCACGCTCACGAGGCGCAGAGGCGTTGAGGAAAACCGGGCATGTGCTCTCGCCTGCACGTGCGGCACGCGTTCGCGACCGCAGCCGGCGCGGCCGCTGCGGGTTACGGGGCTGGCGGAGCGCCGCGAGGCGCGAGAGATCATCCGCATCCATGCCAGGACGCGGCGCGGAAGGATTGAGCCACCCTCCGCACGCCCCGTGGCGCTCCGCCTTCGGCGATTTTTGGTCTCCGGGCCGCGCTTCCGGGTTCCGGTGGCGGGCGGCTTTGGCCCTCGGCGCCAGTAGCCCTGAGGGGCCGTCGCGCCTTGGACCCCGGCCGCGGCCGGTCCGTCATCCTCCTAGCGAGCTCCTCGCACAGGGGTCGTAATGCCCCCAGGTCGGTTCCCGAAGCCTCCCGGGAGCGGGGCGTAACCCCCGCCCGCAGGCGCCGACCCTCACCCAGCCTCTGGCATACCTCCGGACGGCCGCCCGTATGGGTGATGGGCGAGGGGAGAATACGCGAGGTTTTGGGGGTGGGGACAAGTTGGTGCAAAAGCCGCAGCCAAGGTGCCGCCGTCGAAGCAGCTGTGCAACCTTAAGATGTTCTCTTGCTATGGATCGTGGAAATGCTCTTATCTCGTAAAACCATCCTCGAATCGTGCAACCTACGAAGTAAGGACAGGCAGCCGTGGCAAGTCAGCAGCGCGTAGCCTTATTCATCCTCTTCGACGCATGCGAGCGAGACCTCGTTGCGCGGCTACGGGGAATTGCGTTGGATGATGCGCGTTCACTTTTAAATGAAGATGAGCGTGAGAGGGCGCGAGGGCGCCGTCAACGTCGTGAGAATCAAACTTCAGTCGAGTTGTCAGACACAGATTTGCTGTTTGATTTAGACCTTGGGGATAAGTTTGCAATTCTATTGAGACACAAAGCTTCATTGGATGAATCCGCTCGTTCATACTATCAATCAATATTTGCCTATATCGAGAAGGCAATACCGGTCCGCAACTCGGTAATGCATGGTAGGCCATTAACGACAATTGAATACGTAACGGGATTCGAGGTATCAAACAAATTTCGGTCGAGCCCAGTTTATTGGCCGCTATTGGATCATGCGTTTAAGAATTTCGAGTCAGATCCAAAGGCATTTATAGCTTCAGCAATCAACGCATTAGATGTTGAGCCTGCCGCCGGGACGCTTCATAATTTACCTGAACCGGACTACGATGATACGGGCTTTCTTCCGCGGCCCGATCTTGAGAAAGAGCTTCGAAAGAAGCTATCCGGCCGCAATCCGGTAGTTACGGTTCTTGGTGATGGCGGCAACGGCAAGACCGCTCTAGCTCTTCAAGTGTTGTATGGGATGGTGGCGTCCAACGATCACCCATTTGATGCTATTGTGTGGGTGTCTGCCAAATCAGCACGCTTGGGGACGAAAGAGATCGAGCGAGTTGAAGGTGCGATCACGAACTCGCTCGGTTTGTTTGAACAAGTTGCTGAGTTCGAGCCTGGAAGTGATGGTCCTATAGATCGTGTAAGACGATTGATGTCGGAAAACACAGTACTTCTAGTAATCGATAATCTAGAAACTGTCCTCGACGAATCTATCATAAATTTTGCCGCAGACATTCCCGGAGATAGCAAATTACTTCTAACTTCACGTGTTCCGCTTGGCTCAGATCTAACTGTAAATGTAGGTGAGTTCTCTCAAAAAGAGGCAAAGGCGTATCTATATAGATTGATTGAGGCGTTTGGCGTAAATAGACTTCGAAAATTGAAGGCAGATCAGCTTGATCGGCATATTGTTCGATTGGGAAGGAAGCCTCTGCTTCTGAAATGGTTCACTTTGGGCGTGATCGCTGGTCTTGAGCCGGATCAGATCACGAGTAATCCCGAAATTGCTCTTCAGTTCTGTATGGAAAATGTAGTAGACAAGCTGCAGCCAACAGGGCGTCAGATCGCGGCGGTAATGGCGGCTTTGCCGTCAGGAGTTTCTCCAATTGTACTTCATCACGTGACGGATTTATCCGCGCCGCTTGTGGAGTTGGGTTTGTCCGAGCTTCTTAGGTTTGCTCTCGTTGAACGAGATCACAAGTGGGGGGATGAGCGCGTATATGTATTAAAGCCGTTCGTAAGAAGTTATATCGCGCGAGTAATTAAGAGGGTCCCCGCGGAAGCTAGTGCAATACTTTCTAGATATCGAGGCGTTGAGGCTGCCTTTCAAGTTGAGCGCGGTCATTTTGAGCGATACGAGACCAATTCTTTTGTAGTCCGATCACGTTCGGAGGCGGTAGCTTCTCGGCGTCTTCGCCATGCTATAGCCCTGCTAGTAAAGTATAAATTCGAAGAAGCTGAGGCGATTGTAAGTGATTTAAAGGTTACGAGCCCAGAGTATTTTGAGATTTACCGGGTGGAAGCCTTCTTAGCTGAGCGCCAGGGCGATGTTACGCGTGCGAAGTCTTCTTATGAGACTGGCGTGGAACTTGGCGACGATCAGCCTCAGATGCACTATCGGTTTGCTCTTTTTTTGGGGAGGGCATTTGGTGACCACCCCGCGGCATTTGATCATTTTTCCCGTGCACTAGATCTCGATCGCGATACATTTATTCTTTATAGAGAGATGGTTAGGAATAGATTTTTTGAGTACGATTTCGTCTCGGCGCAGCAATATATTGATCAAGTGAAGAATTTGGATTTAAAATCTGTGAAAGAGAGGATAGTCATAAATGATTTGCAGGCGCAGCGATTCTATCGAGAAGCCGATATTTTGTTGCGGCGAAAAGAATTTGGCGCGGCTGCCGACTCATTAAAAGCGCTTTCAAGCTTTTTGGAAACGGTTGATGAAAGTCTCGTAGATAGCAAATTTGTCGAGCATCTTGGTCGAGTTTTCTCGTTAGTTGACCAAATTAAAAGATCGAATTGGGTTCCGGGGAGACACGGTGAACTTGATGATCTGGTTGGAATAATTGAAAGATTTTCTCCAATAGACTCATCGATTGAAATAAAATCTGCCAAGACTGAAATTTACACGGGGAATTTGAAAAAGGAAGGCCTTAAACCTGAGTATGGTTTTCTTAAAGATGTGACTGGTCGCGAGGTTTATGTTAAGAGAGATAGGATTAGCCCAAGTGTCTGGACCGACATGTGTGCTGGCAGAACGGTTCAATTTCAGATTGCTGTTACCGGATGGGGAGCAACTTACGCGATCAATGTTGATCTCGTATGATGCGCCGCAGAGTGGTTGGTGTAAGCGGGAAAGACTCGCCTACTCCGCCGCCTGCCTTGCACCCTTCCCCTTCAACGGCCGCCGCGCCAGCACCTCCTTCAGGAACCGCGCGGTGTGGCCCTTAGCCGCCCGCACCACATCCTCCGGCGTGCCTTCAGCCACCACCTCGCCGCCGCCGTCGCCGCCTTCGGGGCCCATGTCGATGATCCAGTCGGCGGTCTTGATCACTTCGAGATTGTGCTCGATCACCACCACGGTGTTGCCTTGCTCGACCAGCTCGTGCAGCACTTCCATCAGCTTGGCGACGTCGTGGAAATGCAGGCCGGTGGTCGGCTCGTCGAGGATGTAGAGGGTGCGGCCGGTGGCGCGCTTGGAGAGCTCCTTGGAGAGCTTCACCCGCTGCGCCTCGCCGCCCGACAGGGTGGTGGCCTGCTGGCCGACATGGACATAGCCGAGGCCGACGCGGGCGAGCGTCACCATCTTGTCGCGGATCGAGGGCACGGCCTTGAACAGGTCCCTGGCCTCCTCGACCGTCATGTCGAGCACGTCGGCGATCGAGCGGTCGCGGTATTTCACCTCGAGCGTCTCGCGGTCATAGCGCTTGCCCTTGCAGACATCGCAGGTGACGTAGACATCGGGCAGGAAGTGCATCTCGATCTTGATGACGCCGTCGCCCTGGCAGGCCTCGCAGCGGCCGCCCTTGACGTTGAAGCTGAAGCGGCCGGCCTGGTAGCCGCGCGCCTTGGCCTCGGGCAGGCCGGCGAACCATTCGCGGATCGGCGTGAAGGCGCCGGTATAGGTCGCCGGGTTGCTGCGCGGCGTGCGGCCGATCGGCGACTGGTCGATGTCGATGACCTTGTCGAGATGCTCCATGCCCTCGATGCGCTCATGGCCGGCCGGATGCTCGATCGCGCCGTTGAGCTTGCGCGCCACGGCCTTGTAGAGCGTGTCGATGACCAGCGTCGACTTGCCGCCGCCGGAGACGCCGGTGATGCAGGTGAACAGGCCGAGCGGGATCTCGACCGAAACGTCCTTAAGGTTGTTGCCGCGGGCGCCGACGATTTTCAGCGAGCGGCCCTTCTGCGGCTTGCGGCGCCTGGCCGGCACCGCGACGCTCATCTCGCCGGTGAGGTATTTGCCGGTCAGCGAGTTCGGATCGTCGAGGATGTCCTGCGGCGTGCCCTTGGCGACGATCTCGCCGCCATGGATGCCGGCGCCGGGGCCGACATCGACGACATAATCGGCGGTCAGGATCGCATCCTCGTCATGCTCGACGACGATCACGGTGTTGCCGAGGTCGCGCAACCGGCGCAGCGTGCCGAGCAGGCGCTCATTGTCGCGCTGGTGCAGGCCGATCGAGGGCTCGTCGAGGACATAGAGCACGCCGGTGAGGCCCGAGCCGATCTGCGAGGCGAGGCGGATGCGCTGGCTCTCGCCGCCCGAAAGCGTGCGCGAGCCGCGGGCCAGGGTCAGGTATTCGAGGCCGACATCGAGCAGGAAGGTCAGCCGGTCGCGGATCTCCTTGAGGATGCGCGGGGCGATCTCGTTCTGCTTGGCCGAGAGCCGCGAGGGCAAAGCGGTGACCCAGGCGAGCGCATCCTTGACCGAAAGCCGCGAAATCTCGCCGAGATGGCGCTGGTCGATCTTGACCGCCAGCGCCTCGGGCTTGAGGCGGAAGCCCTGGCAGGCGGCGCAGGGCGTCTCCGACATGAAGCGGCCGATCTCCTCGCGGGCCCAGTCGCTCTCGGTCTCCTTCCAGCGCCGCTCCATATTGGTGATCACGCCCTCGAAGGGCTTCTTCACCTCATAGGCGCGCAGGCCGTCATTATAGGCCATGCGCACGGCTTCCGTGCCGGTGCCGAACAGGATGGCGTCGCGGGCGCCTTGCGGCAGCTCCGACCAGGGCTTTGCCGTCGAGAAGCCGAAATGCCGGGCGAGGGCGTCGAGCGTCTGGCCGTAATAGGGCGAGGTCGACTTGGCCCAAGGGGCGATCGCGCCCTTCTTCAGCGAGAGCGAATGGTCCGGGACGATCATCTCCGGGTCGATCCGCATCTCGTGGCCGAGGCCGTCGCAGGCCGGGCAGGCGCCGAACGGGTTGTTGAACGAGAACAGCCGGGGCTCGATCTCGGGGATGGTGAAGCCGGAGACCTGGCAGGCGAATTTCGAGGAGAAGGTGACGCGCCTGGCGTCGCCGTTCTCCTCCTTCTCGTCGGCATATTCGAAGACGGCGATGCCGTCGGCGAGATCGAGCGCCTGCTCCAGCGAATCCGCGAGGCGGGCGCCGAGATCGGGGCGGATGACGATGCGGTCGACCACCACGTCGATGTCGTGCTTGAACTTCTTGTCGAGCGTCGGCGCGTCGGGGATTTCGTAGAACTCGCCATTGACCTTGACGCGCTGGAAGCCGCGCTTCAGCCAGTCGGCCATCTCCTTGCGGAACTCGCCCTTGCGGCCGCGCACGACCGGGGCGAGCAAATAGCCGCGGGTCTTCTCCGGCAGCTCGACCAGCCGGTCGACCATCTGCTGTACGGTCTGGCTCTCTATCGGCAGGCCGGTCGCCGGCGAATAGGGGATGCCGGCCCGGGCCCAGAGCAGGCGCATATAGTCGTGGATCTCGGTGACGGTGCCGACCGTCGAGCGCGGGTTCTTCGAGGTCGTCTTCTGCTCGATCGAGATCGCCGGCGAGAGCCCGTCGATCTGGTCGACATCGGGCTTCTGCATCATCTCGAGGAACTGGCGGGCATAGGCCGAGAGCGACTCGACATAGCGGCGCTGGCCTTCGGCATAGATCGTGTCGAAGGCGAGCGACGACTTGCCCGAGCCGGAAAGCCCGGTGAAGACGATCAGCTTGTCGCGCGGGATGGCGAGGTCGACATTCTTGAGATTGTGCTCGCGCGCGCCGCGCACGGAGATGACGCGGGCGTTCGGATCGGCCACGCGGTTGCGGTCGAACATGTCTTCCAGCGTCGCGGCCTGTTCGGCGAGCGTGGTCTTGCGAGCCATTTGTGGTGTCCGGTTCGGGTAAGCCGTAGAGATAGGGCAAATGCCGCGCCATGCCAGTGCGGTCATGCCA
>NZ_JAKFED010000056.1:0-23472 GCF_036675845.1 Allobosea sp.
CGGCTCCGGCATGGCCGGCGCCGCTTCGGCGACGCGGCGTTCGCCGGGCGGCCGCGGCGGGAAGGTCGGCTCGAGCGCGTCGGCGAGCGCGATCTCGGCCTCGATGCGCGAGACCGCCTCGTCGAGCGAGAGCCGCTCGCGGGTGATGTCGGCTTCCGAGAGCGGCGGATCGAGGCTGCGCAGCTGGGCGATCAGGGCGGCGCGGGCCCGGTCATAGACCGCCCGGCGCGCCTCGGGCGACTTGTCGGTCAGCCCGGCGATCGCCCGCGCCAGAATGGGGTGGAAATCGGCCATCGGCCTCAAATGTCCGTGTTGCTCGGGTCCGTCAACCCTCGAAAGGATTCTGGACCAGGATCGTATCGTCGCGCTCCGGGCTGGTCGAAAGCACCGAGACCGATGCGCCGATCAGTTCCTCGATGCGCCGCACATATTTGATCGCCTGCGCCGGAAGGTCGGCCCAGGAGCGGGCACCGGCGGTGGAGCCCTCCCAGCCGGCAATCGTCTCGTAGATCGGCTCGACGCGGGCCTGGTCGCTCTGGCCGGCCGGCAGATGCTCGAGCACGGCGCCGTCGAGGCGGTAGCCGGTGCAGACCTTGATCTCCTTGAAGCCGTCGAGGATGTCGAGCTTGGTCAGCGCGATGCCGTCGATGCCGGAGGTCTTCACCGTCTGGCGCACCAGGCAGGCGTCGAACCAGCCGCAGCGGCGCTTGCGGCCGGTGACGACACCGAATTCCTTGCCCTTCTGGCCGATCAGCTCGCCGATCTCGTCATGCAGTTCGGTCGGGAACGGGCCTTCGCCGACGCGCGTCGTATAGGCCTTGGCGATGCCGAGCACATAGCCGACGGCGGAGGGGCCGAGGCCGGAGCCGGTCGCGGCCTGGCCGGCGACGATGTTCGAGGAGGTGACGAAGGGATAGGTGCCGTGGTCGACATCGAGCAGCGCGCCCTGCGCGCCCTCGAAAAGGATACGCTTGCCCGCCCGGCGCTGCGCATCGAGCAGGGCCCAGACCGTGTCGGCATAGGGCAGGATCTCGGCCGCGATCGCGGTGAGCTGCGACAGCAATTCCCCGCCATCGACCTCGTCGATGCCGAGCCCGCGGCGCAGCGCGTTGTGATGCGCCAGCAGCCGCTCGATCTTGGCCTCCAGAATGGCGGGATCCTTGAGGTCGATGACGCGGATGGCGCGGCGGCCGGCCTTGTCCTCATAGGCCGGGCCGATGCCGCGCTTGGTGGTGCCGATCTTGAGGGCTGCGTTCGAGGTCTCGCGGAAATGGTCGAGCTCGCGGTGCAGCGGCAGGATCAGCGTCGCATTGTCGGCGATGCGCAGGTTCGCGGGGGAAATCTCGACGCCCTGGGCGCGTAGGCGGGCGATCTCCTCGACGAGGTGCCAGGGGTCGACGACGACGCCGTTGCCGATGACCGAGAGCTTGCCGGGGCGCACGATGCCGGAGGGCAGAAGCGAGAGCTTGTAGACCACGCCGTCGATGACCAGCGTGTGGCCGGCATTATGGCCGCCCTGGAACCTCACCACGACATCGGCCTGGCTCGACAGCCAGTCGACGATCTTGCCCTTGCCCTCGTCGCCCCATTGGGCGCCGACCACGACCACATTCGCCATGGCGGTGACCTTTCTCTCGCTGACCTGCACGGCCAGTGCGAATTCCTGTCGTTCGACCGGGACCGGTCGAACCGAAAGCGCGCCGGCGCAAAGCGCCCGCACAAACGAAAACCCCGGCGCAAGGCCGGGGTTTCGGGTGAGGTCCTTGCAAGCCCTCTTGGGCCAAGAGCATGGCAAGGTCAAGGCTGGCGCCGGCGAAGCTTGGGAAAGAATCTGCATCGCGCCTGTCGATTCCGCCCGCCGCCATTCGACGGGAGGTCGGAAGGGGTGGCGCTCCGCCGCCTCCGTCAAGGCAGGATCAGGACCATGCGCAAGCTCGTCGTCACCCAATACATCTCCCTCGATGGCGTCATCGAGGATCCGGTCGGCATGGAGAATTCCGGCCTCGGCGACTGGACCGGGCCGTTCTCGCGCGGGCCGGAGGGCGACCGGCTGAAGCAGGCCGAGCTCGAGGCGGCCGGCGCGCTGCTCTTCGGCCGCAGCACCTACGAGGCTTTCGCTGGCGTCTGGCCGCTGGTCGAGAACGATGTCTTCGCCGACCGGATCAACGCTTTGCCCAAGCATGTGGCTTCGACGACGCTGCCGCAGGCGGCCTGGAGCAACAGCGCCATCCTGCGCGGCGATGCACTGGCCGCGATCGCGGCGCTGAAGCGCGAGGCCGGCGGCGACATCCTGGTCTATGGCAGCCTGAAGCTCGTCCATGGGCTGCAGCGGGCGGGCCTGGTCGACGCCTACAACCTGATGGTCTACCCGGTCGCGCTCGGCGCCGGCGGCAGGCTTTTCGCCGCGGGGGTGCGCAGCGACCTCGCCCTCGTCGAATCGCGCAGCCTCGGCGACGGCATCCAGTGGCTGCGCTACGGGGCGCGGCGCTGACGGCGCGGGGCAACCCTGCGCCCCGGGCGGTTGCGGGGCGCGGTCGGTGGCGTTAACCCCGCGCCATCCGTCACCGCGAGGCCGCCCCGATGCAACCGATCGCCATCTCGACGCTGACCATCTGCGGCATCGAGGAGTTGCCGGCCCAGAGCGCGCGGCGCGTCAGCCATGTGCTCTCGCTGCTCGATCCGGACCTGCCGGAACTCGATTCCTTTGCCGCCTATGAGGCGCATGAGCGGCTGACGCTGCGCTTCCACGATATCATCGCGCCGATGGCAGGCCGGGTGCATCCGACGGAGGCGCATGTCGGCGCGATCCTCGATTTCGGCGCGAGCCTCAAGGAAACGGCGGCGAAGCGCTCGGGCGGCCATCTGCTGGTGCATTGCCATATGGGCATTTCGCGCTCGAGCGCGGCGATGCTCTCGCTGCTGGCGCAGGTCCATGCCGAGGAATCCGAGGACAGGCTGTTCGAGCGCCTGCGCCTGGTCAGGCCGCAGGCCTGGCCGAATTCGGTGATGATCGGCTTCGCCGATGCGCAGCTCGGGCGCGGCGGCCGGCTCAGCGCGGCGCTCGGCCGGCACTATTCGCATCAGCTCGAAGCGCAGCCGCGCTATCGCCAGTGGATGACCGATCTCGGCCGTGGCGCCGAGGTCGCGATGGCGGGCTGAGCTCTCTACTCCCGGCCTTTCGCCGGCCGCGCCCACTCCCCTTTTTTGCCGATAGCCAATCTCCCGAAGCATGGCTGTTTCGCCGTGCTTGCAGAATGACTTGGCGACGATTGGCCTTATGAAGGCGAGGGGCGGCAATTGGCATGAGCCATGTACTCATGCGCCGCTGGCAGGGGGGACAGAAGCCATGACGAAGCTCGACGACTGGCTCGGCGCGCACCACGCCGAGTTCACGGCGATCCGCCGTGACATCCACGCTCATCCCGAGCTCGGGCTCGAGGAGCACCGCACCGCCAAGCTCGTCGCCGACAAGCTGCGCGAATGGGGCGTCGAGGTCACGGAGAACATCGGCCAGACCGGCGTCGTCGGGGTCATCCGTGGCAACCAGCCGGGCCAGCGTGCCATCGGCCTGCGCGCCGACATGGACTGCCTCGCGCTGGAAGAACTGACGGGGCTGGCGCATGCCTCGAAGTTTCCCGGCCGCATGCATGCCTGTGGCCATGACGGCCACACCACCATGCTGCTCGCGGCCGGCCGCTATCTCGCCGGGAACCGGGATTTCGGCGGCACGGTCAACCTGATCTTCCAGCCGGCCGAGGAAGGTCGCGGCGGCGCCAACGCCATGCTGGCCGACGGGCTGTTCGAGCGCTTCCCCTGCGACGCGATCTACGGGCTGCACAATACGCCCGGCCTGCCGGCGTCCAGCTTCGGCACGGCGGTCGGCCCTTTCCTGGCCGCAGCCGATTCCTGGCGGGTGACCTTCCGCGGGGTCGGCGGCCATGGTGGCTCGCAGCCGCATCTGTCGACCGACATCACCTATGCACAGGCGCATTTCGTGCTCGGGTTGCAAGGCATCGTCGGCCGCAATGTCGCGCCGCTCGACACCGCGGTGATCAGCGTCGGCTTCATCCATGGCGGCGACCAGAATGCCTCGAACGTCATTCCCTCCGAGCTGGTCGTCGGCGGCACGGCGCGGACCTATTCGCAGGATGTACGCAGCACGGTGGAGCGGCGCATCGCCGAGATCGCGGCAGCGACGGCGCAGGCCTGGGGCTGCGAGGCGGAAGCGCATTACCATCGCGGCACCAGCTCGCTGGTGAACGCCGCCGAGCAGGTGAAGGTCGCGGTCGCGGCGGCTTCCGCTGCGGTCGGGCCTGAGCATGTCGACGGCCAGATGCGGCGGGGCACGGGCGGCGAGGATTTCGCCGAGATGATGCTGGTCTGCCCGGGCGCCTTCATGCGCATCGGCAATGGCGTCGAGGCCGACGGTTCCTTCAAGGGGCTCCACACCCCGCTCTACGATTTCAACGACGAGATCATCCCGGCCGGCGTGCGTTACTGGGTCGGCCTCGTCGAGCAGGAACTCGGCGCGGGCTGGCAGGCGGTCGCGGCCGAGTAGCGCCGTCGGGGAGCCTGCTGATTTTTCGCGGAACCGCACCGTCATCCCGGACAAGCCGCGAAGCGGCGCAGCTCCGGGATCCATCGTAAGGCTCCGGTGCTCTACGATGGATCCCGGGACAAGCCCGGGATGACGGCGCGGTTGCGAGAGAATGCCGAACCGGGTCGGCGAAGGGACCGGCCTATCGCCGCGGCTGGTCGAACACCACTTCGCGGTCGCCCGGATATTTCAGCCGGTAGGCGAGGCGGATCTCCTTCTGGGCGCCGGGCGCGAGCTCGAAGCTCCAGGCCGAGACGCCGCGCTTGTCGCCGACTTGCTTCTCGGTCGGTGCCGTGGTCTGCGGCAGGGTCTCGACCGTGATCGCGCTGTTTTCCGAGATCGGGATGCGCTCGGTCACGGTGATCTTCACCGGCTGGGCGTGCAGGCTCTTCACCACCGTCTTGAACTCGCGCAGATCGGTGCGGGTGGCGCCGAGCCAGCCGGAATCGTTCTCGCGGCGGCGCACCGGCGAGCGCGTCACCTTGATCCGGTCGTCGGCGCCGAAGCCGAGCTCGACCTTGTCGCCGGGCGCGGTCAGCTTCAGCCGGCCGCGGCCGATATAGGCGCCGTCGCGATGCAGATAGACCTCGCCGGCCAGCAGCGGGGCCTCGTCTTCATGGCTGAAGCTCGCCTCGAGATAGGCCGTCTCCTCGAGTTCCGGCGCGGCACGGGCGGAGAGCTCCGGATTCAGGCTGGCCTGTGACAGCACCACCGCCTTGGCCGAGCCGTCCTGCGGCACGCTGACCCGGCCGGGCACGCGGAAACTCGCCTGATAGGGGCCGGCCTCGACGGTCGCGGTCACGAGCTGGGCGCGCTGCGGCTCGGCCGCCTTGCGCTGGGCCTGGTCGGCCTCGGCTTCCCTGGCGGCCTCCTGGCGGCCGGCGATCGCGGGAGCTGGCGCGGCGAGACGCCCTCGGTTCTCATAGACCACGGGCGGCTCGTAGAAGGCGATGCGCAGCGGGTCGAGCTCCGGGGCGCGCGTGCCTTGCGCCGAGCGCGTGGTCGAGAGCTCGACCCTGACCTCGCTCCAGTCCTCGCCGGTGCGCTGGCGCAGTTCGGCGCGGCGGGTGAAGGCGATGGAAGGCGCGGCATCGGGGCTGCCGGTCGAGAGCCGCGCCTCGTAGAGCGGCCGCCAGTTCGCGCCCGAGACGCGATAGCTCACCAGGAACTCCGCCGTGACCGGGCTTTGCGCCTCGACCGCGATGGCGACGTCGCGCTTGGGCTGGCCGATGCGCGGGCCTTGCGGGCGCGCCTTCTCGAGCGCCGCGATCTCGGCCTCGGCGTCGGCGATGCGGTTGCGCAGGATCAGCAATTCGCCCTGGACCTTGACCAGGGCGGTGCCGATCGCCTCGAACACCGCCGGCCAGTCGCCGACCGGCAGCGCCTTGCCGTCGGGGCCGAGCTTGTCGGGCCCGGTCCTGCCGAAGTTCTCGATCGTGGCGCGCTTGGCCTCGACGGCGCTGACCTGCCCCTCAAGCGCCGCCTTCTCGCCCTGCAAGGCCCTGATCTTCTCTTCCAGCGCAGCGTCGATGGCGGGGCGGGCCTCGCCCGGCACCTGGCGGACATCGACAGCCCCGATCGCGAAGGCGCCATCGCCCTGCGCCTCGACCCGGATCGAGGCGGGATCGACGGTCGCCGGCAGGCCGCGCAGCACGATCTGCGAGGCGCCCTCCAGCAGGGCCGCCTTGCCGAGCCGCGTCACCACCGCCCCATCGGGATAGACGGTGACGCGATCGATCTTCGAGGCGAATTCGATTTCGGCGGCGCCGGCTAAACCCGGCGCGAAAATCAAGGCTGCGGCCAGTCCAGTCTTCATCATGCTGTCCCCCGACAAATCAAGCGGCCGCGATTTGTCCGGTGGATTTCGGCGCGGCGAGGGCGGAATTGGGCCGGAACGGGGGAGCGCGCCGCGAGGGCGCAACCACCGCCCGGCGACGATGGCTGGCCCTTGCCGGCGCCAGTGCGGTTTTCGCTGCGTAAGGGGCTGGCCGGAGCCCTCAAGGCGTCGGCAGCGGCGGGATCATCGGCTCGAAACCATCCGAATTCGCCTGGCGGGCCCGATCGTGCAGGAACGCGACGACCTGCGCCATCGTGTTGGCGTTGCCGAGCGCATTGGCGGTCGTCGAGACCGAAATGTCGCCGAGGCCTACGGTGTGAAAATACTCGTGGGTGACGACGTCACGCTGGAGGTCGGCATTGGCGTTGAACCAGGAGGTGCAGAGGTCGGTGTCCGGCGGCTTGCGGCCCGGCGTGGTCCAGGCGAAGGCGGGCCTGGGATCGACGCATTTGCCGCCGGCGCGCGCTGCATTGAGCGTCTTCGGCAAAGCGAGGTTCTGCTCGATCAGCGCGATCGCCTTGGCCAATGCATCGCGGAAGGCCGCATCCATCGGGTTCGACGGCACGAGCAGCTTGCGCGAGATCACCGCCATGTCGCGCCGAAAGTTGCGCCGCAACTCGTTGAAGGCGGCCGCGCTACCGGCCGAGCTCTCGAAAAACGCGATCTGCCTTTGCAGCAGTCTCAGCCGGGTCAGCGCGAAACGCAGGGCGGCACGGCTCGCCTCCCAGGCACGGTCGACGCGGTTCGCGTCGGTTGGCCCGGAAGGCGTCGGGCCGGGCGCCGGGGGGATGAACCCGGTCTTCTCGATCCGGTATCTTCCCCGGAAATAGGACGATTCGTACCAGGTGTGGTCGTTGCTGTTGGTCAGCGGCCTTTGCCAGCTTTCGCGGGTCGTGGAGCCCTTCCACCACAGGTTGACCAGCTTGGAGGTGGCGGACCAGTTGCCGACGCCGCTTTCGATGCTGCCCTGGTCGCGCCAGGTCACGCCGCCGTCGCGCCGGAAGTCGTACTCCCAGACCCAGCCCTTGACCCGGACCGTCCAGGTTCCGATCAGCAAATCGAGATCGCCGGCCATCTGCCATCTCCGTTCGCAGGAAAGTCGAGGCCGGCCGGTCGGGCCGCCTGTCCTTACGAAAGGCAAAGAACGCATCGTCGGAGGAGCGGGAGATAGACTTGCACGAAGCGATGACGCCAACAAGATCGCAGCGCGTGCTTCGCACTCAGGCAGTTTATACCAACGGCCTTCGCGTTTGACCGGCGCGGTACCCTTTCCGTCATTGCGAGCGTAAGCGAAGCAATCCAGAAGGGCTCGCTCGACGCCCCCTGGATTGCTTCGTCGCTTCGCTCCTCGCAATGACGGCCAGAACCTCGCAAAGGGTCGAATTCAAAAGCCGTCTCCAACTTAGAAGATGGAGACGGCCCGTAATCGCGTGGCTCGACCGGTAAAAAGCGCCTGCCGCTCTCAGCTGCGCAGGCCCGGTGCCTCCTGGCCGGTGCTGGCGACATATTCGGTGTAGCCGCCGCCATATTGCTGGATGCCGTCCGGCGTCAGCTCGAGCACCCGGTTGGAGAGCGCGGCGAGGAAATGGCGGTCATGGCTGACGAAGAGCATGGTGCCTTCGTATTGCGCGAGCGCCGAAATCAGCATCTCCTTGGTGGCGATGTCGAGATGGTTGGTCGGCTCGTCGAGCACCAGGAAATTCGGCGGGTCGTAGAGCATCTTGGCCATCACCAGCCTTGCCTTCTCGCCGCCGGAGAGGAAGCGGCAGCGCTTCTCGACATCGTCGCCGGAGAAGCCGAAGCAGCCGGCAAGGGCGCGGAGCGAACCTTGCCCGGCCTGCGGGAACGAGCCTTCCAGCGCTTCGAACACCGTGGCGTCGCCGTCGAGCAGTTCCATGGCGTGCTGGGCGAAATAGCCGAGCTTGACGGTGCCGCCGACGGTGACGGTGCCGTCATCGGGTTTCGAGGCGCCGGCGATCAGCTTCAGCAGGGTCGACTTGCCGGCGCCGTTGACGCCCATCACGCACCAGCGCTCCTTTCGGCGCACCTGGAAATCGAGCCCCGCATAGATGCTGCGGCTGCCATAGCGGACATGGACGTTCTTCAGCGTCGCGACGTCCTCGCCGGAACGCGGCGCCGGCTGGAACTCGAACTGGACGGTCTGGCGGCGCCTGGGCGGCTCGACGCGGTCGATCTTCTCGAGCTTCTTGACCCGGCTCTGCACCTGCGCGGCATGCGAGGCGCGCGCCTTGAAGCGCTCGATGAAGTTGATCTCCTTGGCGAGCATCGCCTGCTGGCGCTCGAACTGCGCCTGCTGCTGCTTCTCGGCGAGCGCGCGCTGCTGCTGGTAGAACTCGTAATCGCCGGAATAGGTGGTGAGCGCGCCGCCGTCGATCTCGACGATCTTGCCGACGATGCGGTTCATGAATTCGCGGTCATGCGAGGTCATCAGCAGGGCGCCGTCATAGCCCTTGAGGAATTGCTCCAGCCAGATCAGGCTTTCGAGGTCGAGATGGTTGCTCGGCTCGTCGAGCAGCATGGCGTCGGGCCGCATCAGGAGGATGCGGGCGAGCGCGACGCGCATCTTCCAGCCGCCGGAGAGGGCGCCGACATCGCCCTCCATCATCTCCTGGCTGAAGCCGAGGCCGCCGAGCACCTCGCGCGCCCTTCCGTCGAGCGCGTAGCCGTCGAGTTCCTCGAAGCGCCCCTGGACCTCGCCATAGCGGGCTATGATCTCGTCCATCTCGTCGGCGCGCTCGGGATCGCCCATCGCCGTCTCGAGCGCCTTGAGCTCGGCGGCCACCGCGCTGACCGGGCCGATGCCGTCCATCACCTCGGAGACGGCGCTGCGGCCGGCCATGTCGCCGACATCCTGGCTGAAATAGCCGATGGTGACGCCGCGGTCGACAGCGACCTGGCCCTCATCGGGCAATTCCTCGCCGGTGATCATCCGGAACAGGGTGGTCTTGCCGGCGCCGTTGGGGCCGACGAGGCCGATCTTCTCGCCCTTCTGCAAGGCGGCCGAGGCCTCGATGAAGACGATCTGCCGGCCGTTTTGCTTACCGATGTTTTCGAGACGAATCATGATCTTGGGAACTGGATTTCGAAAAGGAAGGTGGGGCGTTGCCCGCGGACTTACGCGATGGCTCGCGCTCGCGAAAGCCCGGACGGTCCGTCAGCGGCCGCCTCACGCCCGGCTGCGGGCGCTCGCGAAGGGCTTGACCCGCGCCTCGAGGAAGTTGCGCAGCTCGGTCACCCGCCTCACCGGGTCGAGCACCTCCTCGTCGAGCCCATGCGCCCAGGCGAGGTCGCGGCGGGCGGGATCGGCGTCGAGCGCCGCGATCTCGGCGAGCCAGGCCTTCGCCGCCGCCTCGTCGCGGCGGAAATCCTCGTCGACCAGGATCGCGGTGCGCTGCGCCAGGATCGCGACGATCTGCCGGAGCGGGAATTCGGGATGGTACTGCACGCCCCAGAAGCTGCCGCCATCCTGGCGGAACTCGGCGGCCTGCACCGGGCTCATCGCGTTCGAGGCCAGGATCGTGGCGTCGGCCGGCGGCGCGATGATGCTGTCGAGATGGATCGCCGGCGCGTCGAAGGAAAGCGGTCGCCCGGCCAGCAGCGGGTGGCGGCGCCCGGCCTCGCTCGGGGTGATGCGGCGGGCGAAGCCGATCTCGCGACCCTTGGGATTGGCGGCGACGGTGCCGCCGGCGGCGACCGCGCCGATCTGGATGCCCCAGCAGGAGCCGAAGGCCGGCGTGCCGCTGGCGTAGATCGCCCGCATCAGCTCGATCTGGCGGGTGACGGCCGGCTCGCCCTTGTAGATGTGCAGGGCCGAGCCGGTGAGGAAGATGCCGTCATAGGACGACAGCCCCGCCCCGTCCGGCAGGTTGGCGCCTTCGTCGGCCGGCAGGCAGATATCGGTGACCATGCCGGGGATGATGGCGCGCAGTTCCTCGGCATAGGCCTCGGACGGCGTGGTGCCGAAGCCGGCGCGGTGGTTCTCGCGCTGCTCCCGGGTGTTGCCGTCGACGACGAGCAGCCGGAGCGGCCGGGGGCTGTCGATGTTCATAGGCGGGATCCTGCCGGCGGGAGCCCGCCGGGATTGCGTCCGGCGACGGGCTGTGTTGCACCCTGTCTCATAGGACAAGCGCAGCGGGCAATCTATGCAGGCGCTTCGCCTGCATGGAAACCGTGCAGGCGCCTCGCTCACGGAGACCAGGCGTTTTGCACCCAGCGACCTCCCTGCCGCAGCGAGCCTGGGGCAATGCCTATCTCCTGATGATCCTGACGACCCTGTTCTGGGCCGGCAACGCCGTGGCGAGCCGGCTCGCCGTCGGCGAGATCTCGCCGCTCGCCCTGACCTCGCTGCGCTGGGTCTTCGTCTGCTCCGTGATGCCCTGGCTGCTGCGCCGCGAGATCGCCGAGCATATGCCGGTGCTGAAGGCGAACTGGCGCAAGATCGCGGTGCTCGGCGGCCTCGGCTTCACCGTCTTCAACTCGCTGATGTACCTCGCCGCCTATTCGACGACGGCGATCAATATCGGCATTCTGCAGGGCTCGATCCCGGTCTTCGTCCTGCTCGGCGCCTTTCTCGCCTTCCGCACGCCGATCGGCGCGCTGCAGGCGCTCGGCGTCGCCGTCACCATCCTCGGCGTGCTGGTGACCGCCAGCCGAGGCGATTTCCAGGTCCTCGCCAGCTTCAGCTTCGCCGCCGGCGACCTCTGGATGATCATCGCCGGCGTGCTCTATGCCGGCTACACGGTCGGCCTCCGGACGCGCCCGCCGGTGCCGAGCCTGGTCTTCTTCACCGCAATGGCCTGCGCCGCCTGCGTCGCCTCTCTCCCTCTGCTGGCCGCCGAGATCTGGTCCGGGCTGATCATCTGGCCGACGGCCAAGGGCTGGCTCATCCTGGCCTATGTCGTCATCGGCCCGTCGCTCCTGTCGCAGCTCTTCTTCATGCGGGCAGTCGAGCTGATCGGGCCGGGGCGGGCCGGCGTCTTCGTCAACCTGGTGCCGGTGTTCGCGCCGCTGCTGGCGGTGCTGGTGCTGGGCGAGACGGTCGCGCTCTATCACGGGCTGGCGCTGGCCCTGGTGCTGGGCGGCATCTGGATCGCCGAGCGCCGCAGCACGCGCGGCTGAACAGGACGCGGAGACGCGCCGTCATTCCGGACAAGCCGCGCCAGCGGCGCTGCTCCGGAATCCATCGAAGGAGGCCTCGCTCTACGATGGATTCCGGCGCTCCGCCTCGCTGCGGCCGGAATGACGGCCAGCTTTTGAGCGAAGGCGACGGGCACTGAAGCCCGACGGTCGACCTGTCCGCGGATGGTCTCCCTTACCGCAGGCTCTCGACCGCCAGCCGCGCCACCGCCGCATGGGCGGCGTCGCGGGCCTTGGCGTCGACCTGCGAGCCGGCGAGATAGACCGCGATGGCGAAGCGGCGTCCGTCCGGCAGGGTGACGATGCCGATATCGTTGGTGGCGTGGTTGAGCCCGTCGGCGCTCGGGCCGAGCCCGGTCTTGTGGGCGAAGCGCGCCCCCTTGGGCAGGCCGGCGCGGATGCGCTGGGGGCCGGTCTTCGCTTCCAGCATGATCTTCTCGAGCAGCGCGGCATGGGCCGGCTCGCGCAGCCAGTTGCCCTTGGCGAGCGCTTCGAGGAAGCCGATCGAGGCCTCGGGCGTGGCGCTGTCGCGCTTGTCCTTCAGCGTCGCCTCCAGCGTCTTGCGCCTTTGGGCGGCCGGGATCGCCTGGATCGCCTTGTAGAACTGCGCGGTGTCGATGGCCTGGTCCCAGCCATAGCCGGGCAGGCCGAGGATCTCGGGCTGGAAGACGCGCTCATAGCGGTCGACCGAGATGCCGGCGACGCCGCCATCCTTCAGCATCGCGGTCAGCACCTGCGGCCCGCCGATCAGGCGCAGCAGCAGATCGGCGGCGGTGTTGTCGCTCTGCGCCGTCGAGCGGGTGAGGAGATCGCGCAGGGTGTAGTCGTTGCGCTCGCCCTTGAAGGCCTTGGCGAGCGGGCTGTGATAGAGCGAGAGGTCGTTGCGGGTGACGGCGATCTTCTGGTCGAGCTCGAGCTTGCCGGCCTCGACCGCCTGCAGCACCGCGACCGCGAGTGGCAGCTTGAAGACGCTCTGCAGCGGGAAATGCTCGGTGCCGCGATGCGACCAGCTCTTGCGGTCCTTCAGGTCGATGAGCCCGACGCCGAGCCGGCCCTTCGCCCATTGTTCGATCGTCCTGATGCCGCTGTCGAGCTTTGCCTTGTCCCAGTCGGCGAAGGCGGGCGTGGCGGCAAGGCAGGCAAGGGCAAAGGTCGTGGTACGCAGCATCGGGGTCTCCATCTGGCGCGCCAGAGGAGGGGGCGATTGCGGCGCAACCGCGGCAGTAGGAGCTCCTAAGCCGGGCAGCAGCGGCACGGCTCGGCGCGCGCCGAAAAAGAGTGCTTGCGAAAGATACAACTTATAGTAGCAATACTGCTTACGCACAGTCAGTGATTGTGCTGCCGCCCGCGTCCACACACGGGCCGGCGGCTTTCAGCCGGGTCTCGGGGGGAGGCGTGGTATGTCGTGGCTCGCGTTCATTGCCCAGGCGGTCAAGAACGATCCCCGGCTCAAGCTCGCCGCCGGCGTGGCGCTGCTCGGGGCTGTGGTCGCAGCCGTGCTCGCCTTCACGGGCGGCAATCGCGAACTGGCCGTGATCGGCGGCCTGTTCGTCGTCGGCTTCATGATCCTGCTGGCGATCTTCATCACCATCTCCGAGAGCAGGGAGCCGCGCCCGCGCCTGGCGGCCTTCCTGATCTGGTCGATCTCGCTGGCCTTCGTGGGTTCGATCGCCCTGGTCGTGCTGTCCTATTTCTTCTGCCTGCCGCAGCCGCTCGGAAGCAGTTGCGCGATGCGGCTGAGCTATGTGCGCGGCGAGATCGCCGACCTGCCGCCGCCGCACAAGAAGCAGATCGGCATCGCGCTCGAAGGCCATGCGATGGGCGCGATCAACGCCGATACCAAGGCCTTCCACTTCGTCGTCCTCGAAAATCCCAGCAAGCGTTCGACGCTGACGGTCACCGTCCGCTCGCCGGACAAGGCGGTCGACCGCGACGAGGACATCAAGGTGCACCTGTCCTGCATCGTGCCCTCCTTCCGCTCGTCGTCGATGCTCGAATGGCGCTATGCCGAGGATGGCGTGCCGCAGCCCGACGGCACGGTGGTCGCGACGCCGGTGCTCTACGAGAACGCCCGCAAGATCGGCGAGTTCGGGCGCAAGGACCCGATCCTCTGCCAGGACGCGCCGGCCGTTCCCCGGGAAAGCTCCGGCTGGCGGGCGTTGCTGCCGAGCTGGCAGGCTTTCGCGCAGACGGCCGCTTCCCAGCCCTCCCCGGAAATCAAGGCTGCGATCCAGGATCTCACCCATGAGGACACGATCGTGCGCCGCTCGGCGCGCGCGACGCTGGGCAGCGGCTCGGTCGCGGCCGTGCCGTCGATCCTGGAAGCGATGCGCCAGAAGCCCGGGGATTACCAGGTGCAGCTTGGCGGCAGCGTCGCCCTGACCGAGATGCTGCGCCGGAACAAGGCGGATGCGGGCGCGATCGCGAAGCTCATCACCCGCCCCGAGGATCGCGGACTGCTGCTCGAGGCGGCGGGGGCCAAGGACCGGACGCTGCGCATCTATGCCAGCGAGTTCCTCTCCGATTTGGGCGATCCCGAAATGTCGCGGCAGGCGCTCGGGCTGGCGGCAAGAACCGACGACGCGAACGCCCGCTACAACTGGCTGCTGGTCGCGCAGGGCGGCTGGCACAAGCTCGATGCCGCCCAGAAGCAGGCCGCCGGCGCCGATCTTGGCGCCGCTTATGCCGCCTCCGGCCCCGAGACCCGCAAGCTCTTCGGGAAGCTGAACTAGCCGGACGTCGCGAGCCCGATCAACGGGGGGAGGGGAACCATGTTCAGGGTCAGGAACCACAAGCTGGCGCTCGGCGCCAGCAATGTCGAATTCATCAAATCGCCCAATATCGGGGGCGCGCTCGCTCCGAAGTTCCTGGTGATCCACTATACGGCGAGCGGCCCCGGCGCGGATATCGCGCGCTACTTCACCAGGCCGGAAGCAAAGGTCTCGGCCCATCTGGTGATCCGCCGCGACGGCACGGTGATCCAGTGCGTGCCGTTCGACGTCGTCGGCTGGCATGCCGGCAGGAGCCGCTGGACCGACAAGACCGGCAAGTATCACGCGGGATTGAACCAGACCTCGATCGGCATCGAGGTCGAGAACTGGGGACCGCTGCGGCGTACCGGCTCCGGTTGGGTCTCCTGGAAGGAGGCAGCGGTCGATCCCAGCAAGGTGATCGAGGCCCGGCACAAGTTCGGCGATCCGGACTGCGGCTGGGAAACCTATACGGAGGCGCAGATCGAGGCGACGCTTCAGGCTGCGCGCGCCATCTGCGGAGAATACGGCATCGACGAGATCGTCGGCCATGACGACATCTCGCTGATCGGCAAGATCGATCCCGGTCCAGCGTGGAACATGGGTTCGTTCAAGGCGAAGGTGCTTGGCCGCAACACGAACGGCCCGCCGACCTGGACGGTGCGCTCGCCGACCGGCCTCAACATCCGCTCGGGGCCGGGCATGGAGCATCCGGCCCTGCGGCCGCAGCCCTTGCCCGACGGCACGGTGGCGATCCTCCACGAAGCGTCCGGGCAATGGCGCTTCGTCTCGGTGCTCAACGCCGCCGGCCAGCCCGATTTCTCGGGCTGGGTGCATGGCGGCTTCCTGTTCGAGAGCTGAGCGCAGGCCGCCCGCCAGCCGCATCGGAGCTGGCGGGCCGATCTTCAGGTGGGCTCAGAACTTCAGGCGGCGGGCCCGCTTGACCATCGGGATCTCGTGGATCTTCTCCAGCAACTCGTCCGAGATCGCCTCGTCGACGGCGACATAGCAGATCGCGTCGCCGCCCGGCTTGTCGCGGCCGAGATTGAAGGTCGCGACATTGACGCCGGCCTCGCCGAGGAGCGAGCCGAACTGGCCGATGAAGCCCGGCTTGTCGGCATTGCGGACATAGAGCATGTGCGGCGCGAAATCGGCGTCGATCTGGATGTCGCGGATCTCGACGATGCGGGGCTTGCCGTCATGGAAGACCGTGCCCGACGCGTGGCGCGGCATGTCCTCGGCTTCGACGACGATGCGGATGACGCTTTCGAGATTGCCGGCGACCTCGCGGGTCAGCTCCTCGACGACGATGCCCTTCTCCTTGGCGATCATGGTCGCGTTGACCATGTTGATCTCCGGCAGGAAGGGCCGCAGCACGCCGGTGATCGCGGCAGCCGAGATCGCCTTCAGGTTCAGCTTGGCGACGGCGCCCTCATATTCGATGCGGATGCCCTTGACCGGCGCCTCGGTGAGCTGGCCGAGGAAGGAGCCGAGCTTTTCGGCGAGATCGACGAAGGGCTTGATCCGCGGCGCTTCCTCGGCCGAGATCGAGGGGAAGTTGACCGCGTTGGTGATCGCGCCCTTGAGCAGATAGTCGCTCATCTGCTCGGCGACCTGCAAGGCGACGTTCTCCTGCGCCTCGTTGGTGCTCGCGCCGAGATGCGGCGTGCAGACGACGTTCTCCAGGCCGAACAGCGGGTTCTGCTCGGCCGGCTCGGCCGAGAACACGTCGAAGGCCGCGCCTGCGACATGGCCGGACTTGATCAGCGCGGCGAGCGCCGCCTCGTCGACCAGCCCGCCGCGGGCGCAGTTGATGATGCGAACGCCCTTCTTCGTCTTGGCGAGGTTCTCGGCCGAGAGGATGTTCTTGGTCTTCTCGGTCATCGGCACGTGGAGAGTGATGAAGTCGGCGCGCTTCAGCAGGTCCTCGAGCTCGACCTTCTCGACGCCCAGTTGCACGGCCCGATCGGCCGAGAGATAGGGGTCGAAGGCGATGACGCGCATCTTCAGGCCGATGCCGCGCTCGGCGACGATCGAGCCGATATTGCCGCAGCCGATCAGGCCGAGCGTCTTGGCCGTGATCTCGACGCCCATGAAGCGGTTCTTCTCCCATTTCCCGGCCTGGGTCGAGAGGTCGGCCGAGGGAATCTGGCGGGCGAGCGCGAACATCATGGCGATGGCGTGCTCGGCGGTGGTGATCGAATTGCCGAAGGGCGTGTTCATCACGATGATGCCGCGCGCCGTCGCGGCCGGGATCTCGACATTGTCGACGCCGATGCCGGCGCGGCCGATCACCTTCAGCTTGGTCGCCTGCTCGAGCAGCTTGGCGGTCGCCTTGGTCGCCGAGCGGATGGCGAGGCCGTCATAGTCGCCGATCATCGCGGCGAGCTTGTCCTTGTCCTTGCCGAGGGCCGGATCGAAGGTCACGTCGATGCCGCGATCCTTGAAGATCTGCACGGCGGCGGGGGAAAGGGCGTCGGAGATGAGGACGCGGGGTTTTGGATTCTGAGCGGTCATCGGGGTGGCTCCGGCAGCGCGCCGCAAGCGGTCGCGCGCGTGAATGGGAGGATGGCGTCATGGCCGGGCTTGACCCGGCCATCTCGGGACGCGAAGGCGCGGACGGCGCCTCATTCGGATAGAGATGGTCGGCTCAAGCCCGACCATGACGCCTGATCAGGCCGCCTTCTTGCCCAACCCAGCCTTGGCCTCGTTGAAGGCGTAGGTGATCCAGGGCAGCAGCGCCTTGACGTCGCGGCTCTGGACGGTCGCGCCGCACCAGATCCGCAGGCCGGGAGGGGCGTCGCGGTAATGGCCGAGATCGTAGCCGGCGCCGGCCTTCTCGATGATCGACACCACCTGCTTGGCGAAGGCGGCTTGCGCGTCGGCCGGCAGTGCGGTCACGGCCGGGTCGGTGAACTTGAGGCAGACCGAGGTGTTCGAGCGCGTCTTCGGCTTCACCGCCAGGAAGTCGATCCAGTCGTTCTCGCGCACGAATTTGGCGATGACGCGGGCATTGCCGTCGGCGCGCTTCACCAGCCCGTCCAGTCCGCCGACCTTCTTCGCCCAGTTGAGCGCATCGAGATAATCCTCGACCGCCAGCATGGACGGCGTGTTGATCGTCTCGCCGACGAAGATGCCCTCGGAGAGCTTGCCGCCCGAGGTCATGCGGAAGATTTTTGGCAGCGGCCAGGCCGGCTTGTAGGTCGTCAGCCGCTCGACCGCGCGCGGCGAGAGCACGATCATGCCATGCGCCGCCTCGCCGCCGAGCACCTTCTGCCAGGAGAAGGTCACGACATCGAGCTTTGGCCAGTCGAGCTTCTGGGCGAAGGCGGCCGAGGTCGCGTCGCAGATCGTCAGGCCCTCGCGGTCCTCGGCGATCCAGCTGGCGTCGACGA
Organism: Allobosea sp.; assembly: GCF_036675845.1. Lineage (GTDB taxonomy): Bacteria > Pseudomonadota > Alphaproteobacteria > Rhizobiales > Beijerinckiaceae > Allobosea. The sequence continues at coordinate 17,737 of NZ_JAKFED010000056.1, forward strand.
CGCGCACGCCCGAGGTCGTGCCGTTCCAGGTGAAGACGACGTCGCGGGTCTTCGTGTCGACCTTTTTCAGGTTCGGCAGCTCGCCATAGGGCGCGTTGAAGATGCGGACATCGGGCAGCTTGAGCTGCTTGGCGACATCGGTCACCCAGCCCTCGCCAAAGCTTTCCCAGGCCAGCATGTCGACGCCGCGGGCGCCCAGCATCGACCACATCGCCATCTCGACGGCGCCGGTGTCGGAAGCGGGCACGATGCCGATGCGGTAATCGGCCGGGACCTGCAGCACTTCGCGGGTCAGGTCGATCGCTAGTTTGAGTTTGTCCTTGCCGACCTTGGCGCGGTGCGAGCGGCCGAGCGCCGCGTCACTGAGGGCTTTGAGGCTCCAGCCGGGGCGCTTGGCGCAGGGGCCGGACGAGAAATGCGGCACGCGCGGGCGCGCTGCCGGAATCGTATTCGCCATCGATGTCTCCATCCTTACAGATGGGCGCGCCTCGGTGGGGAGGCGTGTCCCGTCGATGGGGGTAGGATGGGGAGGGGAGGGGAGTCAAGCTGGTGGGGATCGTGTGAAGCGAACAATCACATGGCAATAAGCAGGGCGAAGGCGGGATCAGCCGGGACTAGGCGGGATCAACCGGAAAGATCTGTAGCTTCAATATGTTGGGCGGCCGCGCGACCTGCCGGGAGCGCCGAGGATCGGCAAGGCCCAGCGAACAGTCAAATGGCAATAAGGGGAACGCCTAGGCCGCGCCGCGACCGATATGCCTTCAAAGCCCGCGCTTCACCGCCTGAACTGTCATGATTTGCCTCACAGCTGGTGTTCAGCGTGACAGTTCGGAAATACTGCGAGATTACAACGCCGTATGCTATCCGCTGCCGCAGCCCCGCCAGTGATGAACTGTAACGGCGAGCCGGCTTCTCCTCTGAGCGATTCTTGTGCCCAGCGGGGTTTGTTGAGGGGCTCCAAAGGGGACAGCGCAAGGTCCGAAACGGGGTGGGAAGCCGAAATTCATGGAGCGCCTCTAGGGCGTCGCCATCGGTCCGCCAGCAGACTTTGGATCGTCGCCTGGAACCGGGCATGCCAGAAATGCAGGCCATGGCACCCGCCGCAAATAGGCATGCGATCAATCGCTGCCGTCTCCTTCGGCGAAGCTACTCAGTGCTCCAGGGTCGGTTATGATGATGGAGCGATAGGATTTCGCCACCCACCCGGCGTCGACGAAACGTTTGAGTGCCGCGTTGACCTGCTTGCGTGAGGCGTTGGCCATGACGCCCACCTCGCTCTGCGTTAGCGGGATCGGGACATCCCCAATCCAGGTCGTACGCTGAAGAACGGAGGCAATCCGCCGGTCTGCCTGGGGCTTCTGCAAATCGTGGATCACACGAAAAAGGAACTCGACATTCATCATCAGTATCAGCGCCACGTGATTAACCATGTCCGGGCCACGGGAAGCCATCTGAAGCATCGCGTCCAAGGGCAAATGCAGCATCGTCGTCTCCACGACGGCCCTGAGTTCGCCGCGGCGCGGCTTTCGTGTGAGGAAGCAGGCTTCGCCCGTCCATCGACCGGGAACCCCGAGAAGGATTAGGCGAGGCCTCGAGCCGGCCGGTGCAATGCTTACGCTGACAGTGCCAGTTACCAGCCCGTAAATTCCGCCTGCGGGGTCTCCGAGGTGAAACACGGCCTCGCCCGGCGCAAAGCGGAGCAGGATCGAGCGCCGCAGCACCTCCGCGCGGACCGCTTCCGGCAGGAGAGGAAGCCAGCCGCGCTCGCTCATGACACGCTCGGCTTCGGCCCTGCTGATCTGGTTCATAAAAATATCCGCCTTTGTCCTCTTTGGGACAAATACGGCGCTTCGAGCGGCTATGCTAGCAGTACGGAGATAAATCTTGACGCACCTTGTGTTGCGAGCGTTAATTGCAGGGCAATGGGCAATTGGATAAGACTAACTGAACCTTAAAATCATCACTGCAATGGTAGGTGCAACGATGTTTCGGTCCAAAATTGTAATCAATACCCAGAGAGCGTTGGTGGCTTTTGGGATATTTGCTGGTGTTCAAGGAATTGCTGGTGCTCAAGTCGCGCCGCCGAGCCTGACGGCCGAGGAAACCTACGCCATCGCGCGGGAAGCCTATCTCTATGCCTATCCGATCGTCAGTATGGACGTGACGATGCGGCAGGCGACCAACGTGCCCGATACCGCCACGATCAATATGCGTGCGCCTGTCAATCAGTTCGCGCACGCGCGGGCTTACCCGAAGGCCGAGGAGAAGGATGTCGTCCGCTTCAACTTCGATACTCTTTACTCCTTCGCGTGGCTCGACCTCGCCCACGAGCCGATCATCCTTTCTGTACCGGACACCGCAGGGCGCTATTATCTCCTGCCGATGCTGGACATGTGGAGCGACGTATTTTCCGTTGTTGGTAGCCGCACCACTGGCGCCAAGGCCGGAAACTACGCGATCGTTGCGCCGAATTGGAGCGGGCCCCTCCCGGACGCCGTCGTCAAGATCATCGCACCGACACCAAACATTTGGATCATCGGGCGCACGAAAACGGATGGACCGGCCGATTACGCCAATGTCCATAAGGTGCAGGACGGCTACAAGCTGACACCGCTGTCTCAATGGGGAAAAGACTACACCGCGCCAAAAGGCGCATCGACCGACGCTTCAATCGACAGCAAGACACCTCCGCTCATCCAGGTCGACAATCTGGACGGTGTCAGCATGCTGACGCGCCTGGCGGATCTGCTGAGCAAATATCCTCCGCACCCCAACGACTATCCGGTCCTGTTCCGGCTGCGAGCTCTTGGCGTCGAGCCAGGCAAGCCGCTCGATCCCTCCAAGATTGATCCGCAAACGGCATCCATCATCAACAAAGCGGCCAAGGAAACGCTGAACGGCCTTCAGGCCGCCTGGGAGAGAAGCGGAAGGGTGGTCAACGGCTGGACCCTCCAGAACGACAACATCGGAACCTACGGCACGTCCTACTTGAAGCGTACACTCGTGGCCAAAGGTGGCCTCGGAGCCAATCTGCCTGAGGATGCCGTGTATCCGACTGCGGTGTTCGACGGCGACGGCAAGCTGCTTTCCGGCGAGAACAAATATGTTCTCCATTTTGAGAAAGGCAAGTTGCCCCCAGCCAACGCCTTCTGGTCGATCACCATGTACGACATGGACGGCTTCCAGGTGCCGAACCCGATCAACCGCTTTGCTGTCGGCAGCTACGACAAGTTCGAGTTCAACGCCGACGGCTCGCTCGACATCCATGTGCAGGCGGAATCCCCCGGCAAGGACAAGGAAGCGAACTGGCTGCCTGCTCCCAAGGGCCAGTTCCAGCCTTCTATGCGCATCTATTCGCCGCGCGCTGAAGTGCTCGACAGCTCCTGGGCGCCGCCGCCCTTCAAGAAGGTGAACTGACCCCCGGGGCTCGACGAGCGGCGGCCGCACGAGCCGCCGCTCCAGTCAATCGCAATGGAGATCGTAATGAAGAGCACTCTGCTGTCGGCGATCTGTGCCGGAACGCTTGTATGGACTCAGGCGGCCTTGGCGCAGCCGTCCCTGCCGGCCGACGAGGCGCGGGAAATTGCCCGTGATGCCTTTATCTACGCCTATCCGCTGGTCCTGTCGGGCGTGACTTTCGACGTTGGCAAGAACGTCAAGGAACCAATCGGAACCAGTGCGCCTCTCAATCAATTCGGCCACATGCGGCAGTTCCCGGACGCATACTTCACGATCGTCGTGCGCCCGAACGCCGACACCTTGTACTCCTCCTTGGGCTACGATGTTACTAAGGAACCTCTCGTCATCAGCGTTCCCGCGTCCGGCGATCGCTACTATCTGCTGCCCTTCCTGGACATGTCGAGCGATATCTTCACGGTCCCTGGCACCCGTACGCGCGGCAACGGCGCACAAACCTTCGCCATCGTCGGCCCGAATTGGCAGGGACGCCTGCCGACCGGGGTCAAAGAGTATAGGAGCCCGACCGGATTAGGGCTGTTGATCGGGCGCACCCAGACCAACGGCAAGGCGGACTATGAGGCCGTCCGCGCATTCCAGGACGGCATGGCGGCCGTTCCGCTGAGCGCGTACGGAAAATCCTACACGCCCCCGAAGGGCACGGTGAATCCGAAGCAGGACATGAGCGCGCCGCCGGATCAGATCGACAAGATGGATGCGGCCATATTCTTCGCCAAATTCGCCGAGCTGATGAAGGCCAATCCGCCCCATGCCAACGACCATCCGATCCTCGACCGGATGAGGCGGATCGGCATCGAGCCCGGCAAAAGCTTCGCACTCGCTTCCGCGCCGAAGGACGTTCAGGACGCACTGAACGCCGCGCCGGCTGTTGCGCTTCCAGCCATCAAGGGGGCCTGGAGCAAGGCCGGGACGCTCGCGAATGGCTGGCGCACTAACATGACCGCGATCGGCACCTATGGTACCGACTACCTGCACCGCGCGGGTGTCGCCTATGGCGGATACGGAGCGAACGCGATCGAGGACGCGCTCTATCCGACCGCCTTCGCCGATTCCGAGGGCAAGCCGTTCAGCAGCGATAAGCGCTATGTCCTGCATTTCGCGAAGGACCAGATTCCGCCCGTGCGCGCCTTCTGGTCGCTGACCATGTATGACGAACGCCAACTCTTCACCGAGAACCCGATCGATCGCTATGCGATCGGCGACCGCGACAAGCTCGTCTTCAACGCCGACGGTTCGCTCGATCTCATCATTCAGAGCGACTCCCCCGGCAAAGATAAGGAAGCGAATTGGTTGCCGGCGCCCAAGAGCGGGACGTTTACGATGAACTTGCGCCTCTACTGGCCCAAGGTCGAGGCCACCAATGGAGCCTGGGCCCCGCCACCGGTAAAGCGGCTCGATTAACCCGGAGCGTATTAGCAGTAGCGGGTCTCCGTAGGGCGCCCGCTACCAAGCTCGACCGGTCGCTCTCAGTTGATCATTTCGTGGTCCCATTCGCGCGGCGGCAATCAAGCTGCTTGCCATCCACAGCCGGATAGCCCGGAAGCGATCGCGTGCATCTTCGGAGAAGGGCTGCTCCTGTCCGCTGGCGAGATTGCTAACTTGACCGCCCGAAGCGGACATCCCCAATGTCAGGAAAGGCGCCAACTCCGGTCGCCCGACAACCGATCTTCGAATGTCTCATTTGGGTCGGAAGCAGCCGCGCCGCGTGCGTCGCAATCTGGGCCGTCTATCGCGCCTTGCGCTACCCGCGCGGCAATCGCGGCGATTCCGGGATGCCCACCAATTCCTGCGCCGGCCGTTCGCCGCACTTCTTGCAGACCAGGCGGCGGTGCAGTTCGCTGATGCGGTCGCTGCCGAGCAATCCAGGCATGAGGCGCCACGGAATGTGATGCGTCACCCTGCATCTCGCGCAGCGGACCGCGAGCCGTTCATGGCCGGCAGCCATGGCGTCATGAACAGTTAGATACCCAGCCATCGCTTGATCAACAGCCCTGCGACAACTCCGCTGAGCAGGGCGATCACGATCATCAGCCGGAACTGGTATTTGCGCTGCCGTTCCCCAGCCGCCCATCGCTCGAAGTTGTCGTCCATCTCGCCTCCTGCGCCATCCAAGGTTTCCACAGGGCTCAAGGTGCGTCAATTTTTGTTCTTGTTTTGTTTCATGCCTCGCGCTTTCCTATCGTTGACGTTGCCCCCTATTTGCCCTCGTTCATAACTGGACTCTGCTCTTGTTGTGGTCCGTCCTGGACCGGGTTGCGA
>NZ_JAKFED010000178.1:0-4915 GCF_036675845.1 Allobosea sp.
GAGGCGCTACCGGCCGCGGTGCAGCGCATCGCCTCGCGCATCCGGGCGACACCTGGCGAGATCGTGCTGGAGGCAACCCAGGTCCGGCTGGTGCTGACCTCGCCGAGGCCGATCGACCAGCGCCTGCTGGTCTATTTCGACCGCTCCGACCAGTTCGGCACGCCGCGGATCACGGCCACTGAACAGGAAGGCCGCAGGCTCGTGCTCGAAGTCCCGATCAAGCGCCGGCATTTCCTGTTCGGCACCGACGCCAATGGCCGCGACCTGCTGACCCGCACCCTGGTCGCCGGCCGGGTCTCGCTCGCCATCGGCCTGCTCGCCACCGGCGTCGCGCTGGTGATCGGCGTCGCCTATGGCGCGACTGCCGGCTATCTCGGCGGGCGCGTCGACATGGTGATGATGCGCATCGTCGACGTGCTCTATTGCCTGCCCTTCATCTTCTTCGTCATCCTGCTGGTGGTGTTCTTCGGGCGGAACTTCATCCTGATGTTCCTCGCCGTCGGCGCCATCGAATGGCTCGACATGGCGAGGATCGTCCGGGGCCAGACGCTCTCGATCAAGCGCCAGGAATATGTGCTGGCGGCCGAGGCGCTCGGCGTCTCGACCGGCGGCATCCTGAAGCGCCATGTCGTCCCCAACACGCTCGGCCCAATCATCGTCTACGTCACCCTGCTGGTCCCGAAGGTGATCCTGCTCGAGAGCTTCCTCTCCTTCCTGGGCCTAGGCGTACAGGAGCCGATGACGAGCTGGGGCGTGCTGATCTCCGACGGGGCGCGGGCGATCCAGGCGACGCCCTGGATGCTCGCCTTTCCCGCCGCCTTCCTGGTGACGACATTGTTCGCGCTGAACTTCCTCGGCGACGGCCTGCGCGACGCGCTCGACCCGAAGGATCGCTGAGATGGGAAAGGGTATGAGCGCCGCGACGGGTCCTCTCCCCCCTTGTGGGGGAGAGATAGAGAGGGGGGTAGTCAGCCGTGAGGTTGCGGAGCATGGGCGCTCTCGACCAGCTACTCGCGGAGCTTTCTCGCCAATCGCTCTCGATACCCCCCTCCCCAACCCTCCCCCAAAAGGGGGGAGGGAGCACGCGCCATGACGGCGGCCGAACCTATCCTCTCCATCCGCGACCTGCGCGTCCGCTTCCGCACCAATGACGGCATGGTCGAGGCGGTGCGTGGCATCGACCTCGATGTCGGCGCCGGCGAATTCGTCGCCATCGTCGGCGAATCCGGTTCCGGCAAGAGCCAGAGCGTGATGGCGGCGATGGGCCTGCTCGCCGGCAATGGCGAGGCATCGGGCTCGATCCGCTATCGCGGGGCCGAGCTGCTCGGCCTGCCGCCGGCCAGGCTCAACGCCTATCGCGGCAAGAAGCTCGCGATGATCTTCCAGGAACCGATGACCTCGCTCGATCCGCTGTTCCGGATCGGCACGCAGATGGCGGCGCCGCTGCGCCGGCATCAGGGCCTGTCGCGTAAGGCGGCGCGGGCGCGCGCGCTCGAGCTGCTGAAGCTGGTCAGCATTCCGCACCCCGAACGACGGCTCGATTCCTATCCGCACGAGCTTTCCGGCGGCCAGCGTCAGCGCGTGATGATCGCGATGGCGCTCGCCAACGATCCCGACATCCTGATCGCCGACGAGCCGACGACGGCGCTCGACGTCACCATCGAGGCCGAGATCCTCGCCCTGCTCGCCGAGCTCCGGCAGCGGCTCGGCATGGCGGTGATCCTGATCACGCATGATCTCGGCCTGGTGCGGAAATACGCCGAGCGCGTCCATGTGATGAAGGAGGGCGAGGTCGTCGAAAGCGGCAGCGCCGCCGCGATCTTCGCCGCCCCCTCCCATCCCTATACCTGCGCCCTGCTCGCCGCCGAGCCGCAGGGCCGCAAGGCGCCACCGCCAGCCGATGCGCCGATGCTGCTGGAGGCGCGCGACCTGCGCGTCAGCTACGAGCTGAGCCGCGGCTTCCTTCGGCGCGAGAAGGTGGTGCTGCACGCGGTAGACGGCGTCGCCCTGACGCTGCGGCGTGGCCAGACCATCGGCATCGTCGGCGAATCCGGCTCTGGCAAGTCGACGCTCGGCCGCGCCGTGCTGCGGCTCGTCCCGGCAGGCGGGTTGCTGCGCTTCGAGGACCGGGCGCTGATGCCGCTCGACCGTGCCGCGATGCGGCCCCTGCGCAAAAGCCTGCAGATCGTCTTCCAGGATCCCTATGGCTCACTCTCGCCCAGGCTCACAGTCGGCGAGATCGTCACCGAGGGGCTGCTGGTCCATGAGCCTGGCCTGTCGCGAGCCGAACGCGAGCGTCGCGCGGCGGAAGCGCTGGCCGAGGTCTCGCTCGATCCGCGCCTGCGCAACCGCTATCCGCACGAGTTCTCCGGCGGCCAGCGCCAGCGCATCGCGATCGCCCGCGCCATGATCCTGCATCCGGCACTGGTGGTGCTCGACGAGCCGACCTCGGCGCTCGACCGCACCGTGCAGAAGAGCATCGTCGCCCTTCTCAAGGACCTGCAGGCGCGGCACGACCTGTCCTATCTCTTCATCAGCCACGACCTCGCCGTGGTCCGCGCCATGGCCGACGAGATCATGGTGATGAAGGACGGCAGGATCGTCGAGAACGGCCCGACGGAAGCGATCTTCGAGAACCCGCAACAGCCCTATACGCAGCGACTGATCGCGGCGGCGCTGAAGGGCTGAGGCGCGTTCTCCTCCCTGGTCATCCCGGACAAGCCGCCCTCGGGTCCGGCCCTTGGCCGGCCCAAGGATAAACTCCGCGGCGCCGATCCAGGAGCCATGCCCGAACGGTTCGGCATGGGTCCCGGGTCTCCGCTGCGCTCCGCCCGGGACGACCGCGGAGGATGCACGACAAATCCCCGCCTTGCGCCAGGAGCCGGCCCGCCCGCCACGCCGGCCTCTCGCCTCGCGCGCGCCGCTCGGCTAGGAAGGGGCGTTCCCCCATCAAGAGAGCCGAGCGATGAGCCGCACCGTCTACGTCAATGGCGCCTATCTTCCCGAGGAAGAGGCGACGATCTCGATCTTCGACCGCGGCTTCATCTTCGGCGACGGCATTTATGAGGTCTCGGCCGTGCTCGGCGGCAAGCTCGTCGACTGCGAGGCGCATCTCGCCCGGCTGGAGCGCTCCTGCAACGAGATCGGACTCAAGCTGGCCTGGAGCAAGGCCGAGCTGGTCGCGATCCATCAGGAGATGATCGCCCGCAACGCTCTCGGCGAAGGCAGCATCTATCTCCAGGTCTCGCGCGGCGCCGCCGACCGCGACTTCGCCTTCCCGAAGGATGTGAAGCCGACGCTGATCCTGTTCACCCAGGCGCGCCAGTTTGCCGATACGCCGCTGGCGAAGACCGGCATCAAGGTGGTGAGCACGGCGGATCTGCGCTGGGCGCGCCGCGACATCAAGAGCGTCAACCTGCTCGGCCCGGTGCTGGCCAAGCAGTTCGCCGCCGAAAACGGCGCGCAGGAGGCCTGGCTGATCGAGGACGGCGTCGTCACCGAGGGCGCCTCCTCGACCGCCTGGATCGTCAAGGGCAAGACGCTGATCTCGCGGCCGCTCTCCAACAAGGTCCTGCCCGGCATCACCCGCACGGCGGTGCTCGCCTTCCTCGCCGAGAGCGGCTTTACCTTCGAGGAGCGCGAGTTCACGCTCGCGGAGGCGCTAGACGCCGAGGAAGCCTTCATCACCTCGGCCACCAGCCTGGTGATGCCGGTGACGACGATCGACGGCCACAGCATCCACAACGGCGCGCCGGGACCGGCGACGCTCAGGCTGCGCGAGATCTATATCGAGCACGCCCGCAAGGGCGGCGTGCTGGGCTGAGCGATCCTAGAGCATTTCCGTGCTTCTTCGAATCGCGGAAATGCTCTAATTTTTTTTGTTTTATCGCATTTTCTTCACGCGAACCGGTGGCCACTTCGCTTGAAAATGCTCCAGATGGGCTTTCACAGCGCCGCCAGCCGCTTCTCCAGGCCGTCGATGCGCGCAATGGCGGCGGCAAGGCGTTCCCGCCAGCGTGCTCCGCGCCCCAGCGCGTCGGCATAGGCTTCTCGCAATTCGTCAGGCCGGTCGCGAGCGAGAATATCGATCAACACGGCAGCCTGGCGGCGATCCTTCACCGCCTTGAGGCTGTTTGGGCCACCCTGCCTGCGGTCCGAGACGATCAGCTTGTGAATGGCGAATCGCTCGGGGCGAGGAATTTGGACCAGCACGCCGCTGCGATAGGTGACGGCTGCCTTGATCGGCTCAGCGATCAAATAATTGAGATAATGCAGCGACTGCGCATGGACGCCGAGCGCCGGCAGCGGCCGCGGTTCCTCGCGCTCCGTGAACGCAGGCGTGAGAAATTCGACGAGCGTCTCGCTACGGCTCTGTTTCCAGCGCCACGCCCGGCGCTGGTCGAGCACCGGCGCCGGTTCGAACGAAAACCCCGCCAGCAGGCGCGGAAGCGTCTCCTCGACCACGTCGCCGAGTGCGAGCGACAAGCGCTCGAAACTGGCTATGTCGATATCGTTGGTCTGCGCCGCCTGATCGAGGCCGTAACGGACACCCAGCTCGCCTTCGTAGAGGCGAAAGGCGATCGTCCCGACGAGGGTGCCGCCGAGCCGGAAGACACCGGCCTTCGCCATGGCTCCCAGCAGACCGCCGGTGCCGGCATCGACGCCGAGAAAACCTTCGGCGCGCAGGATCCTGATCAGACGAGTCCGGTTGGAGCGCGCTGCGGCACTCTCCTCGCGGAGCGCCGGAGCGCGGTCGAGGCGCTGCCGAAGCGCTTCGCTGTCCTCGCCAATATGGCCTGCTGCCGGTTTCGTGGACACCGCGATTGGGTGTTTCATGAAGCCGGAGGTGGCATATGCAGCGACGGAAGTTTGGGCGTGAGTTCAAGATCGAAGCGGTTCGCCTGATCAAGGATCG
>NZ_JAKFED010000026.1:0-23343 GCF_036675845.1 Allobosea sp.
AGCGCGGCGCGCTCGGTGTCGGCTGCAAGCACGACCTCGATCAGCGTCTCCGGGCCGCCGGGCGCCTCCTGCGCCACCCCGCCGATCCGCATGCCCCGGGGCAGGCTGACGGTGCCGCCCTCCGGCGAGAGCTCGCCGGTGATGATGCGGAACAGGGTGGTCTTGCCGGTGCCGTTGCGGCCGACCAGGCCGACGCGCGCGCCGGTCGGCAGCGCCGCGCCGGCCTTGTCCAGCAGCAGCCTTTCGCCGAGCCGGTAAGTGATATCGCTGAGGGTAAGCATGGCTGGCTTTAGGCAAACTTGCCGGCGCGATGCAAACGGGAAATGCCGCAAGAGGGCGGGGACACGATTTCGACACATTCCCGCCTTGCTGGGGTCAGCCCGCGCCAGCACCCAGAGGCTCTGGGTAACTCACTGATTCGCAAAGAACAATCCATGCAGATCGGCTTCCTGGTTCACCATCGGCGTCGCGTTTCGCTCATGGCCGTCTTCGTCGCGCTTCTGGCGCTCGTCATCGGCAGCGCCGCCGCGCTCGCCGCACTGACCCCGGTTCCGCCCGCCTTCTGAGGCTCGGCGAGCGCCCGATCCGGCGTCGGCGGGAGCTTCAAGCAAAGTTAACCGCCCTCAGGTTGAATTGCTCCCAATCGACTGAAGATCGAGCGGGGAAACGGAGCAGTGTTCAGCCTCAGGGTGCGGCTTCCGGCCGCCATGCTCGCGCTCGCCTGCCTTGCCGCGGTCGCCGTCGGCGTTTGCGCCTATCTCGCCGTTTCCAGCTGGGCCCATGAAGCGGCGCGGGCTCGCCTGCATGCGCTTGCCGAGAGCCATTCGCGCGCCATCGAGCGGCGGCTGGCGCTCCTGCGTTCCGAACTCGCCGTCCAGGCCCGCAGCGCCTATACGGTCTCGGCGCTGGATGAGCTCGGGAAATGGCTGGAGCTCGGAACCTACGACCTCGACAGCATCCTCGGCCACTATCGGGGTGACGGGATGCGTCCGCTGGCCGAACGGCTGGCGCTGACCGGGCAGGACCACCAGCATGGCTATTCCTGGCGCCATGTCCGGATCCACGAGACCTACGCCGCTGCCCTGAAGCAGTTCAACTATGCCGACATCTACCTGGTCTCGAGGAAGGGCAGGGTGGTCTACAGCGTCGCAAAGGGGCCCGAATTCGGCCGCCTCCTCAGCGATCCGCAACTCGCCGGTACCGGGCTTGCGCAGGTAGTGGAGGCCGCACGCGGCAAGCCTGCGGGCACGCAGGTCCTGCTCGATTTTGCGCCTTACGACCTGATCGGCGGCGAGCCGCGCGCCTTTCTCGCCGCCCCCTTCTACGATGCCGAAACGGGCGGCGCCGAGCAGGCCGGCACCATCGTTATCGCTGTCAATTCAGCGCTGATCGACGATGTGCTCGGCGCCAATGCGGCCGGCGCCGGCGAGATCGGCGTCTTCGTCATTGGCGATGACGGTTTCATGCGCTCCAACCCGGCCGCCCGTCGCGAGGCATCGGCCCCGCGCGACACGCTCGACAAGCGCCGGTTGGCCGGGCTCGCGGACGATGCGTTGCTGCGGATGGTGAGCCATGACGGCACCGCGCTCGTTGCCAGCGGCAAGAAGATTGCCGTCGGCGATTGGCGCTGGCAGCTCTGGCTGACGGAGCCGGAGCGTGCCGCCTTCGCCGTCGTCAGCAAGATCCGGGGCGCGATCGTCACCGCCGGCCTATTGGTTCTGGCGCCATTGCTCGGCTTCGCGATCCTGCTCGGCTGGTCCGTGGCAAGGCCGATCGGAGGACTTTCCGACGCGCTCGCGGGCATCGCCGCCGGCCGCACGGACGAGAAGATCCCGGGCGCCCAGCGCCGCGACGAGATCGGCGGCATCGCCGCCTCGATCGGCGTGATCCGCGAAACCCTGCAGCGCGAGGCGCAATGGCGCGAGGCGCAGCAGGAGACCCGCCGCGCCGAGGCCGACCGGCACCGCCGCAGCCTTCTCGGCGAGCTGGCGGGCGAGCTCGAGCAGTCGGTCCGCACGGTCAGCGCCTCGGTCGCCACCGCCGCCGGGGCGCTTGGCGTCACCGCCAACCAACTCAGCGAAAGCGCCGGAGAGGCCAGGACCGGCGCCGCCGCTGCCGATGTCTCGACCGGCAATGCGATTCGCAGCGTCCACTCCATCGAGCAGGCGGCGCGCGAACTGCTCGGCGCGGTCGACAGTCTGTCGGCGGAGGTGCGCCGCTCCGATCTCACGGCCGGCCAGGTGCGCCAGCATGCCGACGAGGTCAGCCAGGTCGTCGACGGGCTCTCGGCTGGAGCTTCCCGCGTCTCCGAGGTGGTTGGCCTGATCTCGGCGATCGCCGGCCAGACCAACCTGCTCGCCCTCAACGCCACCATCGAGGCGGCCCGGGCCGGCGACGCGGGGCGCGGCTTCGCCGTCGTCGCTGCCGAGGTGAAGTCGCTGGCGACCCAGACCGCCGGCGCTACGCAGGACATCGCGCTGCAGATCGACGCGATGAACCGGGCGACCGCCGCCACCGTCGACGGCATGGCCGGCATCCGCGCCATGGTGCAGGATCTGAGCGAGGCGACGCGGCGCACGGCGCAGACCATGCTGCGCCAGCACGAGGCCGCCCATGCCATCGCCGCCGACGTCGTCGCCGCGACCCAGGAGATCGTCCAGATCGGCCAGGCGACCGGGCAGGTGGCGTTCGCTTCGCGCCACACCGCCGGCTCGGCCGACGCCGTCCTCGCCGCGGCGGGCGAACTGACCGGACTGGCGCAAGCCCTTGAGGCGCGCGTCGACCGCCTGATCGGCAAATTGCGCGTCGCCTGAGCGCAGACCCGAGCGGATACTTGTCGTAGCCGGGCGCTTTGGCTAACGCTGGCACATGCAGCGCACCGCCTTCTACACCGGCTCCTTCGACCCCGTCACCAACGGCCATGCCGACGTCATCGCGGCGGCGGCAAAGCTGTGCGACCGCCTCGTGCTGGCGATCGGCGTCCATCCCGGCAAGAAGCCGGTGCTCTCGGTCGAGCAGCGCGCCGAGTTGCTGCGCATCGTCGCGACGCCGCTGGCCCAGGCGGCGGGCGCCAGCATCGAGGTCGTGACCTTCGACGATCTCGCCGTCGATGCGGCCCGCAAGGCCGGGGCCGGGATCATTATCCGCGGCCTGCGCGACGGCAGCGATCTCGACTACGAGATGCAGATGGTCGGCATGAATGCGGCGATGGCGCCGGGGCTGCAGACCGTGTTCCTGCCGGCGACGCCGCAGACCCGCCATATCACCGCCACCCTGGTGCGTCAGATCGCGGCAATGGGCGGCGACGTCTCGGCTTTCGTGCCGGCGCCGGTCGAGCAGGCGCTGAAGGCTGCCTTCGCCGACAGGTGAGGGCGCTTTCCAGCGCCGATGACGGCCGCCGGGTTGCAATTTCGCGACCGGGATGGTGTTTCTGAACCAAGCCGACTCGCTGCGCCGGCCGGCGCGATCTCCTCCTGAAGAGCCTCGCCAAAAGAGCCCCGCAATGCGCCTCTCCCGCTACTTCCTGCCGATCCTGCGCGACACGCCCAAGGAAGCCGAGATCGTCTCGCATCGGCTGATGCTGCGCGCCGGCATGATCCGCCAGCAATCGGCCGGCATCTATTCCTGGCTGCCGCTCGGCCTGCGCGTCCTCAACAAGATCAGCGCCGTGGTGCGCGAGGAGCAGAACCGCTCCGGCGCCGTCGAGATCCTGATGCCGACGATCCAGTCGGCCGATCTCTGGCGCGAGAGCGGCCGCTACGACGCCTATGGCAAGGAGATGCTGCGGATCAAGGACCGGCACGACCGCGAGATGCTCTACGGCCCGACCAATGAGGAGATGGTCACCGAGATCTTCCGCTCCTACGTCAAGTCCTACAAGGACCTGCCGCTCAACCTCTATCACATCCAGTGGAAGTTCCGCGACGAGGTCCGGCCCCGCTTCGGCGTGATGCGCGGCCGCGAGTTCCTGATGAAGGACGCCTACTCCTTCGATCTCGACCAGGCCGGCGCCCGCCATTCCTACAACCGGATGTTCACCGCCTATCTGCGCACCTTCGCGCGGCTCGGCCTGCGTGCCATCCCGATGCGCGCCGACACCGGCCCGATCGGCGGCGACCTCAGCCACGAGTTCATCGTGCTCGCCTCGACCGGCGAGAGCGAGGTCTTCTGTCACAGGGACTATCTCGGCTTCGAGACGCCGGCGGCGGACACCGATTTCGACAGCGTGCCCGGTCTGCAGGGCATCGTCGACAAGTGGACGAGCCTCTATGCGGCCACCGACGAGATGCACGAGAAGGCCGACTTCGAGGCGATTCCGGCCGAGAAGCAGGTTTCGGCCCGCGGCATCGAGGTCGGCCACATCTTCTATTTCGGCACCAAGTATTCGGAACCGATGGGCGCGACCGTCGCAGGTCCCGACGGCCGCGACACGCCGGTCCATATGGGCTCCTACGGCATCGGCCCGAGCCGGCTCGTCGCCGCGCTGATCGAGGCCGGCCATGACGACGCCGGCATCGTCTGGCCCGACGAGATCGCCCCCTTCGACATCGCGGTGCTCAACCTCAAGACCGGCGACGCCGCGACCGACGGCGCCTGCGAGCAGCTCTACAAGGGCCTCGCCGGCAAGGGTTACGACATGCTCTATGACGATCGCGACGAGCGGCCGGGCGGAAAGTTCGCGACCGCCGATCTGATCGGCATGCCCTGGCAGGTGATCGTCGGGCCGAAATCGCTCGCCGAGGGCAAGGTCGAGATCAAGCGCCGCGCCGGCGGCGAACGCGAGCTGGTCTCGCTGGAGGCGGCACTCGCCCGCTTCCCCGGCAAGAACACGTGAGCGGGGCGCGGCGATGAGCAAGGCCAGCGAGGCGGCGCCCGTCGCAGGCGCGACGCCGACCGGCACGAAACCCTTCGCCGGTTTCGAGTGGCTGCTGGCCGGGCGCTATCTGCGCACGCGCCGGCGTGAGGGCTTCGTCTCCGTCATCGCCGGCTTTTCCTTCCTCGGCATCCTGCTCGGCGTCGCCACGCTGATCATCGTGATGTCGGTAATGAACGGCTTCCGCAAGGAGCTGCTGGAGAAGATCGTCGGCGTCAACGGCCACATCTTCGCGACCCCGATCGACCGGCCGCTCGACGATTACGAAGCCGTCGCGCAGCGTCTGCGCAAGGTGCCCGGGATCAAGTTCGCGATTCCCCTCGTCGAGGGCCAGGCGCTCGCTTCCTCGCAGGTCGGCAATGGCGGCGTCCTGGTGCGCGGCATCTCGGAGGAGGACATCAAGTCGATCCCCTTCGTCGCCAACAACGTCAAGCAGGGCACGCTCGATGGCTTCGGCACGACCGGCGGCGTCGCCATCGGCCGGCGCCTGGCGGCCTCGCTCGGCCTCCAGGCGGGCGACACGATCACCATCGTCACCCCGCGCGGCGCCTCGACGCCGTTCGGCACTGCGCCGCGCATCAAGGCCTATCCGGTCACGGCGGTGTTCGAGATCGGCATGTCGGAGTTCGACGCCTCTTTCGTCTTCATGCCGCTGGCCGAGAGCCAAGCCTATTTCAATCGCGACGGCGATGTGAACGTCATCGAGATCTTCATCGACGATCCCGACCGGACCCAGGCGGTGCGCGATGCGATCGAGGCCGATGCGCCGCGTCCGCTCGTGCTGTCCGACTGGCGCCAGCGCAACCGCACCTTCTTCAACGCGCTCGAGGTCGAGCGCAATGTGATGTTCATCATCCTGACCCTGATCGTGCTCGTCGCGGCGCTGAACATCGTCTCCGGGCTGATCATGCTGGTGAAGGACAAGACCGAGGACATCGCGATCATGCGCACCATGGGCGCCTCGCGCGGCACGGTGCTGCGCGTCTTCCTGATCACCGGGGCGACGATCGGCGTGGTCGGCACGCTGGGCGGGCTGCTGCTCGGCGTCGTCTTCGCCAACAACGTCAAGTCGATCATGGGCGCGATCAACTGGCTCACCGGGGCCAATCTCTGGGATCCGACCGTGCGTTTCCTCAGCGACATCCCCTCGGTGATCGACTGGCGCGAAGTCGCCAGCGTCGTCGTGATGGCGCTGGTCCTGTCGCTGCTGGCGACGCTCTATCCGGCCTGGAAGGCGGCGCGGCTCGACCCCGTCCAGGCCCTGCGCATGGGCTAGGGGCTGGCCATGGCAACCGAGACCCCGACGCTCTTCCTTTCCCAGATCGAGCGCTTTTATCCACAGACCGACGCGCCGCTGGAAATCCTGCGCAAGGCCGATTTCGCGATCTGGCCGGGCGAGATGGTGGCGCTCGTCGCCCCCAGCGGCACCGGCAAGTCGACCCTGCTGCACGTGGCCGGCCTGCTCGAGAGCCCCGATGCCGGCGAGGTCTTCATCGGCGGCGTCGCGACCTCGCAGCTCGACGATACGGGCCTGACCCGGCTGCGGCGCACCGAGATCGGCTTTGTCTATCAGTTCCACCACCTGCTGCCGGAGTTCACGGCGCTGGAGAACGTCGTGCTGCCGCAGCGCATTCGCGGCCTCGGCAAGCACGAGGCCGCGGCGCGCGCGACCGAACTCCTGACCTTCCTCGGCCTGGGCGAGCGGCTTCATCATCTGCCCGGCGAATTGTCCGGCGGCGAGCAGCAGCGCGTCGCCATAGGCCGCGCCGTCGCCAATGCGCCCCGCCTGCTGCTGGCAGACGAGCCGACCGGCAATCTCGACCCGCAGACCTCGCTGCACGTCTTCGGCACGCTGGTGGCGCTGGCGCGCGCCTCGGGCCTTGCCGCCCTGATCGCGACGCATAATCTCGACCTGGCGCGCCGCATGGACCGAAGGGTGACGATCCGCGACGGGCTGGTCGTGCCGCTCGACTAGTATGCTCCAGAGATTGTCGCATCCGACAGCTCCACCGGCCGTGCCTCGCGGCTGACGGGAAGCGTCAGCTTCCCGAAGACGTGCTTCTCCGCTCGCATCGTCATCGGCGCCAACGCGCTGGCGAGCGCTTGCCTCGGCAAGGATTTGTTAACCGCCATCGAATGCTAGGCAAATGGAACTAACCTATCGGCATTGACGAGAACAAAACGGGAATTAAACTGGACATAGATAGAACGAAGGAGACAGATATGCTGATCGCCCGCAAGCTGATGGCCGGCGCCGCCGAATTTTTCGCACTCGCCCTGTTCGTCGGGATGATCTGGGTCTGGGCCGCGCTGGCGGCCGGGCCGAAGGTCTGAGGAGTTCCTCGCAAGCCAGTATCCGCTGCCGCGGGGCATGTGTCCTGCATCCACAGCCCGGCCTGCTTCGCATCTCGACCCCGGCGCGGCGCTG
This sequence comes from Allobosea sp., assembly GCF_036675845.1. GTDB lineage: Bacteria > Pseudomonadota > Alphaproteobacteria > Rhizobiales > Beijerinckiaceae > Allobosea. The sequence goes on from NZ_JAKFED010000026.1 coordinate 7,302, forward strand.
CGCGATAACCCGCCCGAGAGGGCGCCATGACCGACCGGAAGAACGATTCGCAGGTTGAGCAGGAGGTCGGCTTCGTCCACCTCCACGTCCATTCGAGCTATTCCCTGCTCGAAGGCGCGATCCAGGTCGGCGCGCTCGCCAAGCTCGCGGCCGCCGACGGCCAGCCGGCCATGGCGCTGACCGACACCAACAACCTGTTCGGCGCGCTCGAATTCTCCGAGAAGCTGGCCGGCGCCGGCGTCCAGCCCATCGCCGGCGTGCAGCTCAGCGTCGACTTCGCCGATGAGGATACCGGCGGCCGCAAGCCCGTCCAGGTCACGGTGCCGCATCTGGTGCTGTTGGCGATGGACGAGGCCGGCTATGGCAACCTGATGAAGCTGGTGACGCAGGCCTGCCTCGTGGCCGGCGCCGGCGCCCCTGTCGCGACGATCGACCATGTCGCCGAGTGCCGGCAGGGGCTGATCGCGCTCACCGGCGGCGCCGGCGGGCCGCTCGACCTCGCCTTGCGCGCCGGCCAGCCGGCGCAGGCCGCGGCGCGGCTTTCGCGCCTGCAGGCGATCTTCGGCGACAGGCTCTATGTCGAGCTCCAGCGCCATGATCGCGAGGACGGGCCGGCGATCGAAGCCGGGCTGCTCAAGCTCGCTTACGGCGCCGAGCTGCCGATCGTCGCCACCAACGAGCCCTTCTTCGGCAAGCCGACCGATTTCGAGGCGCATGACGCGCTGCTGGCGGTGGCGGCGGGCCGACTGGTCTCCGACAATGAACGCCGGCGCGTCACCCCGGAGCATTATTTTGCCAGCCGCGCCGAGATGAAGCGCCGTTTCGCCGATCTGCCGGAAGCCCTGGCCTCGACGGTCGAGATCGCGCGGCGCTGCTCCTGGCGCGTTGGCCTGCGCCGCCCGATCCTGCCGCGCTTCGGCGAGGAGGGGCGCGACGAGGCCGAGGAGCTGGAGAACCAGGCGAAGGCAGGGCTCGATGCGCGGCTGGCCAAGCACGGGCCGGCCGAGGGCTTCAGCGTCGAGGACTACGAGAAGCGGCTCGCCTTCGAGCTTTCCATCATCACCCGGATGAAATTTCCGGGCTATTTTCTCATCGTTGCCGACTTCATCAAATGGGCGAAGGACCATGACATCCCGGTCGGCCCCGGCCGCGGTTCGGGCGCCGGCTCGCTCGTCGCCTATGCGCTGACCATCACCGATGTCGATCCGCTGCGCTTTGGCCTGCTGTTCGAGCGCTTCCTCAACCCCGACCGCGTCTCGATGCCGGACTTCGACATCGACTTCTGCCAGTACCGGCGTGAAGAGGTGATCGACTACGTCAAGCATCGCTATGGCGAGGAGCGCGTCGCCCAGATCATCACTTTCGGCACCTTGCAGGCGCGCGGCGTGCTGCGCGACGTCGGCCGCGTGCTCGAGATGCCCTACGGCCAGGTCGACAAGCTGACCAAGCTCGTCCCGCAGAACCCGGCCAAGCCGATCACCTTGCCCGAGGCCATCGCCGGCGAGCCCAAGCTGCAGGAGGCGGCGGCGGAGGAGCCGGTCGTCGCGCGCCTGCTCGAGATCGCCCAGAAGCTCGAGGGCCTGCACCGCCACGCCTCTACCCATGCCGCCGGCGTCGTCATCGGCGACCGGCCGCTGGAGGAGCTGGTCGCGCTCTCGGTCGATCCGCGCACCGGCATGCGCGTCACCCAGTTCAACATGAAATGGGTCGAGCAGGCCGGGCTGGTGAAGTTCGACTTCCTCGGCCTGAAGACGCTGACCACGCTGACGATCGCGGTCAAGCTGATCGCCCAGCGCGGCATCGCGGTCGACCTGGCGCAACTGCCCTTCGACGATCCCAAGACCTACGAGATGCTGGCGCGCGGCGAGACGGTCGGCGTGTTCCAGGTGGAATCGGTCGGCATGCGCAAGGCGCTGGTCGAGATGAAGGCTGACCGGATCGAGGACCTGATCGCGCTGGTCGCGCTCTACCGGCCGGGTCCGATGGACAACATCCCGACCTATTGCCGGCGCAAGCTCGGCCTCGAGGATCCGACCTATCTCCATCCCAAGATGGAGCCGATCCTTTCCGAGACGCATGGCATCATCGTCTACCAGGAACAGGTGATGCAGGTCGCGCAGGCGCTCTCGGGCTATTCGCTCGGCGAGGCCGACCTGCTGCGCCGCGCCATGGGCAAGAAGATCAAGGCCGAGATGGACGCGCAGCGCGACCGTTTCGTCAAAGGCGCGATCGACGCCGGCCTGAAGAAGGACATCGCCTCCGAGATCTTCGACCTGCTGGCCAAGTTCGCCGACTACGGCTTCAACAAGAGCCATGCCGCGGCCTATGCCGTCGTCGCCTTCCAGACCGCCTATCTCAAGGCGAACTTCCCGGTCGAATTCCTTGCGGCCTCGATGACGCTCGATATCGGCAACACCGACAAGCTCTCGGAATTCCGCCGCGACGCCGAGCGCATCGGCATCAAGGTCGAGCGGCCCGCGATCAACCGCTCGGGCGTCGATTTCGACGTCGCCGATGGCGCGATCCGCTATGCGCTCGGCGCGATCAAGGGTGTCGGGCGCGCCGCGGTCGAATCGATCGTCGCCGCCCGCGCCAAGGCCGGCCCGTTCCGCGATCTCGCCGATTTCGCCCGGCGCATCGACACCAGGCTGATCAACCGTCGCACCATCGAGGCGCTGATCGCGGCCGGTTCGCTCGACGAGATCGAGCCGGAGCGGGCGAGGGCGCTCGCCGCGGTCGACGGCATGCTGGCGCTCTCCAACCGCACGCGCGAGGCGGCCGAGGGCGGCCAGTCGGAGCTGTTCGGCGGCGGCGCTGTGGCCGAGGCCTTCCGCATCCCGCCCTTCGAGCCCTGGGCGCCGGCCGAGCGCCTGCAGCGCGAGCACGACGCCGTCGGCTTCTTCCTCTCCGGCCATCCGCTCGACGATTACGAGCATGTGCTGAAGCGGCTGCGCGTCCAGAGCTATGCCGATTTCGCCCGCACCGTCCGCGCCAGCGGCACCTCGATCGCCAAGGTCGCGGCCTCCGTCATCGACAAGTCGGAGCGGCGCACCCGCTCGGGCTCGAAGATGGGCATCGTCCAGCTCTCCGATCCGAGCGGCCAGTTCGAGGCGATCCTGTTCTCCGAAGGGCTGCAGCGCCATCGCGAGCTGCTGGAGCCCGGCACTGCGCTGGTGTTGCGGCTCAGCGCCGTGCTCGACGGCGACGAGGTTCGCCCGCGCATCGAGGATGTCGAGCGGCTCGACGACCTCGCCTCGCGCCAGAAGCAGGATCTCTGCATCTTCCTGCGCGACGACAAGGCGCTCGCCTCCATTGCCGAGCGGGTCAAGCCGCGCGAAGGCGTGCGCGCCGAGGGCAAGATCTCGCTGGTGATGATCCTCGACGACGGTGCCCAGGAAGTCGAGATCGAGCTGCCGGGGCGCTACCCGATCAACCAGCAGGTCGCGAATGCCGTCCGCGCGGCGCCGGGCGTGGTGAACGTCGAATTGCGCTGACGAGGGCTGAGGGTCTGTTCGGAGCTCCCCGACCTTGCGCGGCCGGCGACCAAGGCAGCAGAGTGTGTGCAGATAGCGACGATGTCCGGGGGATTTGATGAAGCAGTACATCGCGCGCATTCCGATGAGCCTTGCCGTGCCCGACGCGATGCACTGGGCGATCAAGGACGTGCTCGAGGGCGAGTACGAGGCCGGATTCGACGGCGTCGGGCTCGACATCCTCGATGTCGGCGCGAATGTCGGCTCCTTCGCGCTCTGGGCGACGGCGCGCTGGCCGGCCAGCGTCGTTACCTCCTATGAGCCGCATCCCGGCACTTTCGAGTTCCTGAAGCGCAACACCCATCAGCGTCGCGACATCCGGCCGGTCAACGCCGCCCTGTTCCCTGGCGGCCAGAAGACGGCGAGCTTCGTCAGCCGCTTCGCCGGCGACGGCGAATCCGGCCTGGCCTCCTATGCCGGCGATACCTTCGTGTCCGGCGCCATGGTCGAGCGCTACGAGGTCGCGGTGGTCGACCCGGCCAGCCTGCCTTCGGCGGATATCGTCAAGATCGACATCGAGGGCGGCGAGGGCGACGTGCTCGACCATCTCGACCTGTCGAAGACCTCGCTCGTCCTGCTGGAATATCAGAACCGCAAGAACCGCATCCAGCTTGAAGCCCGGCTCGCCGCCGATTTCGAGCTGATCGATACGGTGGAGCATGCCTGGGACCCGCTGCTCGAACAGCGCTGCTACCGGCCCGAGCTCGCCGGCGACGTCTATGGCCGCCTGTTCGCCGCCCGCAGGGGCGTGACGCGGATGACGAGAAGCGCGGGCGCGTGAGCAGTCGGCTCCGGCGCAGCGCGGTCGTACCTGAAAGCATGGGAGATATCGGTGGTGATCGACGCCAGGACCGCGCTCATCGTCGTCGACGTCCAGAATGATTTCTGCCCGGGCGGCAGCCTCGCCGTCAGCGGCGGCGACGAGGTCGTCGCGATCGTCAACGCGCTCGGTCGCCATTTCGCCAATGTCGTCCTGACGCAGGACTGGCACCCTGCCGGCCATTCCTCCTTCGCCTCCAGCCATCCCGGCCGGCAGCCGTTCGAGGTCGTGCCGATGCCTTATGGCCCGCAGGTGCTCTGGCCCGACCATTGCGTGCAGGGCAGCAGCGGCGCCGATTTTCACCCAGGCCTCGACCTGACGCTGGCGCAGGCCGTGATTCGCAAGGGCTGCCGCCGCGAGGTCGACAGCTATTCCGGGTTCCTCGAGGCCGACCGCAGGACGCCGACGGGGCTCGCCGGCTATCTCAAGGAACGCAATGTGGCCCGCGTCGTCATCGTCGGCCTCGCCACTGATTTCTGCGTGAGCTGGACGGCAAAGGATGCCGTCCGGAGCGGATTCGAAGCCGTCGTCGTCGAGGAGGCCTGCCGTGCCATCGACCTCGACGGCTCGCTCGACCGGGCCTGGGCCGAGATGACGGCGCTCGGCGTCGAGAAGGCGACGGCGGCGGAACTCATCGGGTAGGTGGTTTCAGCTCGCCACAGCGGTCGATAGCAGTTCGACCCGGTTGCGGCCGAGACGTTCCGAGCGGTAGAGCGCCTCGTCGGCCTGCTGCAGCACGGTATCGAGCGGGTCGCGCGCGGCGTCGCCCTGGCCAATGCCGTTACTGAGCGTCGGCTGCACCGTGGCCTCACCCCAGCCCGCGAGGGCCCGGCCGAACGCAGCCCGGATCCGGTTGGCGACGCCGATCGCCTCGGCAGCCGTCAGGTGCGGGAGGACGACCACGAACTCGTCGCCTCCCTGTCTCGCCAGGACGTCGCTCGCACGAAGTTCGCCGCGTGCCGCCTCGGCGAAGAGGCGCAGGATATGGTCTCCGGCGGCGTGGCCATGCGTGTCGTTAAGCTGCTTGAAATGGTCGATGTCGATCAGGAGCAGAGCGATCGAATGCGGTCGTCCGACGGCCTCGGCCGCCAACCGGTCGAGCGAACGCTCAAGCCCGGTGCGGTTCAGCGCGCCGGTCAGGGAATCTCGCTGGGCGAGGGAAACCAGCGCATTGCGGTTGCGCTCGGTCGCGAGCAGCAGCAGGGCGCTGCCGCGCAAGAGGAGGAAGGCGGTGCCGGTGATCGCGAGCCACAGCTGCGGCTCGTTGGGTGCGAACAATTCGGGGCCGAGCTGCCCGGTCGCAGCGAAATGGGCACGTAGCGAAAACAGCAGCGCTGTCGGCGCGAACAGGCCGATCAGGACGGCTCCCGAAACCAGCCGCTCGCGCCGCATCAAATGCAAGCCCTCGCGAACCACGGCAGCGTCGCAGCAAGCGGCCAGGACGGACATCAGGACAGCCCGGCTGGCGAAGCTGTCGGGTTCGCTCCAGAGCAGGAGCAGGGTGCCGGCGATGGCGACCGCCGCGACATAGGCCGGCAGGCGCGCCGGGCGCCCTGCGAAGCTCCTCACGCTGTAGAGCATGAGCAGCTAGCCGATCCAGCTGACCAGATTGGCGAGCGGGATCGAGACCAGATCCGGGATCGAATCGCGCAGCGAGACGCCGATCAGGCCGATCCCTATCAGCAGGTTGCTCAGCCCCCACCAAAGCGGCCAGCGCTCGAAGCGGCCGGCGGCAAACGCGAGCAACTGCACGAATCCGAGCAGGACGCAGGTGATCGCGCCTGCTGCATAGATTGTCCTCAGGTCGAGAACCACGCTGTCGCCAAGTCCGTGCTGCCCTGCCTGGCTTCTAGAGCCGGATGATGTCAGGTGGAATCATGGAATGATCCCATCTGACATCTGAATCCGTCTCTCACCAAAGGGTTAGAGCAGGATTCTTGCGAAAAACCGGTTTCCACTTTTTCGCATCCTGCTCTAGCAGGATGACATGAATGGTTGGTTCACGCGGCTGTCGCCTGCCCGGCACCGTTCACGCCGCCGCGATGATCTCGATCTCGACCAGCCAGTCCTCGCGCAAGGTCTGAACCACGATCGCCGTGGTTGGCACCGCGCGGCCGCCCAGTGCTTCCACCCGCGCATTCTGGTTGGCCTCGACGAAGCTGGCGTCGCGCAGATAGCTGGTCAGGCGCACGATGTTGTCGACGCTCATCCCGGCCGAAGCGAGGATGGCGCGCAGGTTGCTCCAGATCAGGGCCAGCTGCGCGTCGAGCGAGGAGCCCGGTTGCCCTGCTGCATCCAGCCCCATCGTGCCGCTGACGAACAGCAGCCGCCCGGGCTCGCGCACTTCCATGGCGTGAGCGTAGTCCGGCGTCGTCGCATAGACGCCGTCGCTTGGGTCGTGGACGATCATCTGCATGAGCCGGCTCGCATGACTGGTCTGAATCAAATATGGAGATTGTTTGATAAAGCCGAAGGCCATTCGGCTGAAAGCCGGAAATGAACGATGCCCGAGAATACGGATGGGATTCGGCGGAAGCCGATGGGGAAGCCGACCCTCGATCGTTTCGACCGAAGGATATTAGGCGCCCTCGTCGAGGATGCCGGGCTGAGCTACGCCGCACTCGGCGTGAAAGCCGGGCTTTCCGCGCCTGCGGTGCACGAGCGGGTCAAGCGCCTGCGGCAGGCTGGCGTCATCTGCGGCACCCATGCCCGCCTCGATGCCGAGGCGATCGGCAAGCCGCTGCTCGCTTTCGTCCATGTCGAGGCTGCCGGCTGGGGCAAGGGCGAACGCATGCTCGCGCTGAAGCGCTTTCCGGAAGTCGAGGAGATGCATTCGGTCGCCGGCGATACGGGTCTTATCCTGAAGGTCCGCACCCGCAGCACGCATGCGCTCGAAGCCCTGCTCGCCCAGATCTACGCCATTCCCGGTGTCGCGGGCACGCGCAGCTACATCGCCCTGTCGAGCTATCTCGAGCGGCCGGTCCAGGCCGAATTCACCGAGGACTGGCCGTTCCTGCACCCGAACCGGGCCTGATTGTCCAGCCCGCGGGGAACGGCACGGCCGCGACCTATCGCAAGCAGATCGGCTACGTCGTGAAGCAGGCTGGCGCATCCCTGCCGAAGTGCGGCCGGCCGACGCTCGGCATTCTCTTGCCGAGCCGGTTAATCGCTGCGTTTCCAAAGCTCTGGCTCCTTTCATCGCCCCAGTGGTCGAAGAAGCTGGCGGGGAAGCGCGGCGTCCGCTGGCCGGGTGGCCCGCAAGAGGCGGCCGGTCGGGGCGGTCCCGCCGCCGGGTTCCGCCTTGCATTCCTGGCCCATCCCCTGTAAGGCGCAGGCCATTCCACATGGGGAGCATCACCTCGACACCGAGGCGTTCCGGTGACTGGCCAGCCTATGGCCGGATCATTCGCTCCCCAGAGGCTCAACCGGAAGGACGACACACATCATGGCTCTGCCAGATTTCTCCATGCGCCAGCTCCTCGAGGCCGGCGCCCATTTCGGCCACCAGTCCCATCGCTGGAACCCGAAGATGTCGCCGTTCATCTACGGGACGCGCAACAACATCCACATTCTCGACCTGTCGCAGTCGGTGCCGATGCTCTCGCGCGCCTTGCAGGCGGTCAGCGACACCGTCGCTCGTGGCGGTCGCGTGCTCTTCGTCGGCACCAAGCGCCAGGCGCAGGACGCCATCGCCGACGCTGCCAAGCGCTCGGCCCAGTATTATGTCAACTCCCGCTGGCTCGGCGGCATGCTGACCAACTGGAAGACCATCTCGGCCTCGATCCAGCGCCTGCGCAAGGTCGACGAGCTGCTCAACGGCGCCAGCACCGGCCTGACCAAGAAGGAGCGCCTGATGCTGGCGCGCGAGCGCGACAAGCTCGAGAAGGCGCTCGGCGGCATCAAGGACATGGGCGGCACGCCCGACATGATCTTCGTGATCGACACCAACAAGGAAGCGCTCGCGATCAAGGAGGCCCAGCGCCTCGGCATCCCGGTCGCCGCCATCGTCGATTCGAACTCGGATCCGGACGGCATCACCTTCCCGGTCCCGGCCAATGACGACGCCGGCCGCGCCATCCAGCTCTATTGCGATCTGATCGCCCGCTCGGCCATCGACGGCATCTCGCGCGCCTCGGGCGACCATGGTGTCGATCTCGGCGCCGCCGAGGCCCCGGTCGTCGAGACGGTTCTGGCGGTCGAGCCTGCCGCCGACGCGGCCCCGACCTTCGAGCTGCTGACCGCGCCGCGCGGCGCCCCGGACGACTTCATGAAGCTCTCGGGCATGGGTCCGGAGATCGTGCAGAAGCTCAATGACGGCGGCATCTTCCACTTCTGGCAGCTCGCCGCCATGACGCCGGAAGAAGTCACCAAGGTCGATCACGACCTCAAGCTCGCCGGCCGCATCGAGCGCGACGGCTGGGTTGCCCAGGCGCGCGAACTCGCCGACGCCTGATGCCCGCTTCGGAACGCGGCGCGCCCTGGCGCATCGCGTTCCGGTTCTAGATTGAAGCCGAGGCCGCGCCGACGACCGGAAACGGAGCGTCGGCGTTCGCCCATCCGGCTCCCCCGTTTGGATATCGCGGCCCGCCCGGACGCCGGCCGCCAAGACAGCAAGGACGACGCAAATGGCTGCGATCACCGCCGGCATGGTGAAGGAACTCCGCGACAAGACCGGCGCGGGCATGATGGACTGCAAGGCCGCCCTGTCGGCCACCGACGGCAACATGGAAGCGGCCATCGACTGGCTGCGTGCCAAGGGCCTGTCCAAGGCCGCCAAGAAGGCCGGCCGCGTCGCCGCCGAAGGCCTCGTCGCCGTTGCCGTCTCCGGCCAGCGCGGCGTCGTCGTCGAGGTCAACTCCGAGACCGATTTCGTCGCCCGCAACCTGGAATTCCAGGCGCTGGCCCGCACCATCGCCGATGTCGCGCTCGAGCGCGGCGGCGATGTCGAGGCGCTGGCTGCGCATCACTATCCGGGCGGCGGCACGGTCGCCGAGGCGATCGCCAACACCATCGCCACCATCGGCGAGAACATGACGCTGCGCCGCGTCGGCGAGGTCTCGGTCTCGGCCGGTGTCGTCGGCTCCTATGTCCATGGCGCGGTCGCCGACGGCCTCGGCAAGATCGGCGTCATCGTCGGCCTGGAATCGTCCGGCAAGGGCGACGAGCTTGCCGCCATCGGCCGCCAGCTCGCCATGCACATCGCCGCCACCAATCCGGTCGCGCTCGACCTCGCTTCGGTCGACCCGGCCGTGCTGGAACGCGAGAAGGGCATCCTGGCCGAGAAGAACGCCGGCAAGCCCGCCCATGTGCTCGAGAAGATCACCGAGAGCGGCCTGAAGAGCTACGCCAAGGAATATTGCCTGCTCGAGCAGGCCTATATCCATGACGGCTCCAAGTCGGTTGCCCAGGTGCTGAAGGAAGCCGAGGGCAAGGTCGGCGGCCCGGTCAAGATCACCGGATTCGCCCGTTTCGCGCTCGGCGAAGGCATCGAGAAGGAAGAGACCGACTTCGCTGCCGAAGTTGCCGCAGCCGGCGGTACCGCCGGCTGAAAAGCCGGTTGATAGAGATCAGAAAGGCCGCGCCTCGCGCGGCCTTTTTTGCAAGAAGCTGACATCGCTCCGAATCCGAGAGTGGCAGCACGAAACGGAGAGCCCCGATGAGACCGAAACGCGTTCTTGTGAAGCTCTCCGGCGAAGCCCTTGCCGGACCGAGCGGAAACGGTCTCGACGGCGCGACGCTGACGGCCCTCTCGGCGGACATCTCGGCCGCGGCCCGCGAGGGCGTCGAGATCGGCATCGTCGTCGGCGGTGGCAACTTCTTCCGCGGCGTGCAGGGTCTCACCAAGGGGCTGGACCGCACCAGCGCCGATTCGATCGGCATGCTCGGCACGGTGATGAACGCGCTCGCGCTCGAGCATGCGATCGAGAGCGCCGGCACCCCGGCGCGGGCCATGTCGGCGGTGCCGATGCCCTCGCTCTGCGAGAGCTATGCGCGCAAGCGCGCGCTCGACCATCTCAGCAACGGCAAGGTCGTGATCCTGGGCGGCGGCACCGGCAACCCCTACTTCACCACCGACACCGGCGCCGCGCTGCGGGCGGCCGAGCTCGACTGCAGCCATCTGCTCAAGGCGACGCAGGTGGATGGCGTCTACACCGCCGATCCGAAGAAGGATCCTAACGCGGTCCGCTTCGAGCGGCTGACCCATGTCGAGGCGATCACGCGCGACCTCAAGGTCATGGATACCGCCGCCTTCGCGCTCGCCCGCGACGCAGGACTGACCATCGTCGTCTTTTCGATCGCCGAGCCCGGCATGCTCGCGGCCGTGCTGCGCGGCGAGGGCAGGGCGACCTATGTGACGCCCTGACGGGCAGGGCACTTTTAGTAGTTCGGCCATAGCCCGGGCGTCGCCAGTTCGAGCATGTGGCCGTCGGGATCGCGGAAATAGAGGCTTTTGCCGCCGCGCTCCCAGCTCATCCGGCCCTCGATCGCGATCCCTTGCTGCTGCAGCTTCTCGTCCCAGAGATCGAGCTCGCCGGCATCGACGGCGAAGCAGATGTGAAGCGGGCCGGAGCCGTCATGCGGCGGGATGCTGCCGCCGGCCGATGATTGGCTCTTGAGCGATTGTCCGCGCTGGAACAGCAGCAGCACGCTCGCTCCGCCGACATCATAGGCGAACAGCGTCCCGGTCTTGAGCATCGGCTCCAGGCCGAGCTTGGCCTCGTAGAACTCGCGCGCGCGCTCGATATCGTCGACATAGAGCGCGGTCTCGATGATGCGGTTAAGGCGTGGCACGGGCTTGCTCCTCGGGATTTCGGGGCCGGGTTGGTCCCATGGGGTGGCGGAACCTTCCAGATCAGCTATGAAACGAGCGGCGGCATGACTACTGCCGCAAGGCTTCACCGGGGCATGCACAGCGCAGGCTCGATGCAGCTTTCCTTGCAACTTGCCCTGGCGAAATCTGCCGGAGCACGAAATCCTTGACCCTGTGCGAGCCGCTCGCCATGGTCGCGCGCATTTCCGGCTCGGTCTTTTGCCGGGTTTCGACAAGGTTTTGAAGACGATGGCCCAGACCACTTTCGATCTCGCCGACCTGAACCGCCGCATGGACGGCGCCGTCCAGTCGTTCAAGAGCGACCTCGCCTCGCTGCGCACCGGCCGCGCCTCGGCCAATGTGCTCGATCCGATCACGGTGGAGGCCTACGGCGCCCGCACGCCGCTGAGCCAGCTCGCCACCGTCAGCGTGCCCGAGGCGCGCCTGCTCTCGGTCCAGGTCTGGGACCGCAGCATGGTCCAGGCCGTCGAGAAGGCGATCCGCGAATCCGATCTCGGCCTCAACCCGCAGACGGAAGGGCAGGTGCTGCGCATCCGCATCCCCGAGCTCAACGAGCAGCGCCGCAAGGAGATGGTCAAGGTCGCGCACAAATATGCCGAGGAGGCGAAGGTCGCCGTCCGGCATGTCCGCCGCGACGGCATGGATCTGATCAAGAAGCTGGAGAAGGACGGACATCTGCCCAAGGATGACGTCACCAAGCAGACCGATCAGGTCCAGAAGGCGACCGACAAGCATATCGGCGACATCGACCAGTCACTGGCGTCGAAGGAAAAGGAAATCCTGCACGTCTGAGCGCTCGCCGGCCTGTAATCATCGCGGGCCTGCAATCATCGCGGGTCTGCAATCGTAGACGGACGGGCTTCGCCCGAAGAGGCACAGGAATGTCAGACGGCCCGCGCCCGGCATCGCCCGGCATCGACCCGGCCCCGGCCCATGTCGCCATCATCATGGACGGCAATGGCCGCTGGGCCCAGATGCGTGGCCTGCCGCGGCAGGAGGGCCATCGTCGTGGCCTCGAAGCCCTCCGCCGCACGGTTCGCAATGCCGGCGATCTCGGCATCGGCGTCCTGACGCTCTACTCGTTCTCGACCGAGAACTGGCGCCGACCCAAGGCCGAGGTCTCCTTCCTGCTCGGCCTGCTTCGCCGCTTCGTCGAGAACGACCTGGCCGAGCTGCACGAGGCCGGCGTCCGGGTCCGCATCATCGGCAGCCGGGCCGATCTCGCGCCGGACCTGCGCGCCCTGATCGAGCGCGCCGAGACGATGACCGCCGCCAATAGCGGGCTCACTTTGGTCGTCGCCTTCAATTACGGCTCGCGCGACGAGATCGTTCGCGTCACCCGCGCGCTGGCCGCCGAGGTCGCGGCCGGCCGCCTCGCCCCCGAGGCGATCGACGAAGACATGCTGACGGCCCGGCTCGACACCGGGGGCCTGCCGGAGCCCGATCTGGTCATCCGCACCTCCGGCGAGACCCGCATCTCCAACTTCCTCCTCTGGCAGGCGGCCTATGCCGAGTTCATCTTCACGCCGGTGCTCTGGCCCGATTTCGACCGCAAGGCACTCGAGGACGCGCTGGCCGAGTTTCGCCGCCGCGAGCGCCGCTTCGGCGGGGTCAGCGAACCGGCTGCCCGCAATGTGGGGGTCGCGTGAATGAGCCTGCCCGCGAAGGCGTGAATAGCGGCGCGTCCGAGTTGCGCCTGCGCGTCCTGTCGGCGCTGGTGCTGGCCGCCATCGTCCTGGCCGCGACGCTGGTCGGCGGCCCCGCCTTCCGATTTGTCTGGGTGCTGGTCGCCGGCCTCGTCGCCTATGAATGGCTCGCCATCGTCAGCTCGCGCCACGCCATTGCCGGCGGGATCGGCGTGGCGCTGGCCGGCCTCGCACTGGGCTTCGCCCCGCTGAGCGACACCGCTTTGGCAGGGGCGTCGGCACTCGCAGCCCTGGTCGGCGCGGTCCTGACGGTCCGTGTCGCCGATCGTCGCGTGCTGGAGGCCTGCGGCGTCGCCTATGCGCTCTGCTTCGCGCTGGTGACGCCGGCGCTGCGCCAGGTGCCGGAGATCGGGCTGTTCCTGATCGTCTGGACCTTCGCGGTGGTCTGGTTCACCGACATCGCCGCCTATTTCACCGGTCGGGCCCTTGGCGGCCCCAAGCTCATGCCCAGCGTCAGTCCGAAGAAGACCTGGTCTGGCGCTCTCGGCGGCGCAGCGGCGGGAACGGCGGGCGGCATCGCCGTCTGGTATCTGTCGCCGCCGGCGGCCGGGCTTGGCTTCGGCCCGGTGCTTGCCGCCTCGCTCGTCGCCTCCGTCTTCAGCCAGGCCGGCGACCTGTTCGAATCGGCCATCAAGCGGCGCTTCGGCACCAAGGATTCGAGCCGGCTGATCCCCGGCCATGGCGGCTTCCTCGACCGGCTCGACGGCTATTGGGCGGTGCTGGTCTTCGCCGGGCTGCTGCTCTATCTCGCCCGTCTGGGGCTCTGATCGCGCCATGCGCCGTTCTGTCACCATCCTCGGAGCGACCGGCTCCGTCGGCCGCTCGACACGCGAGGTCATCGCCGAGAACCCCGAGCGACTCGCGGTCGCCGGCGTGGTCTCCGGGCGTGACGCCGCCGGCCTTGCCCGAGTCGCGCGCGAAACCGGGGCACGCTTCGCCGCCATTGCCGACGAGGCGCAGGCCAGCGAGCTTCGCGACGCGCTCGCCGGCAGCGGCATCCGTCACGGCGCCGGGCGCATGGCCGTGCTGGAAGCGGTATCGCTCGAGAGCGACATCGTCGTCAGCGCGATCTCCGGTGCGGCCGGGCTGGAGGCGACCTTCGCGGCGCTGATGCCGGGGCGCGTCGTCGCGCTCGCCAACAAGGAGAGCCTGGTCTGCGCCGGCGCGGCCGTGATGGCGCGGGCGGCCAGCGTCGGCGCACGCATCCTGCCGCTCGACTCCGAGCACAACGCGCTGTTCCAGGTGCTCGGCGCCGAGCCGGTGTCGGCGATCCGCTCGATGACGCTGACCGCCTCGGGAGGGCCGTTCCGGACCTGGTCGGCGCAACAGATCGCGGCGGCGACACCAGAGCAGGCGCTCGCCCATCCGAACTACGCCATGGGCGCCAAGATCACGATCGACTCCGCCAGCATGATGAACAAGGGACTCGAGCTGATCGAGGCCCGCTTCCTGTTCGGACTCGGCGCCGACCAGGTCGACGTGCTGATCCATCCGCAGCAGATCGTGCATGGGCTGGTCAATTTTCGCGACGGTTCGGTGAGCGCCGGTATGGCCGTGCCCGACATGCGCGTCGCTGCGGCCCATTGTCTCGGCATCGACGGCAGGCTCGATGCGCCGGCGGGCCGTTTTCTCGATCTGGCGGCCTGCGGACCGCTCGTGTTCGAGCGGCCCGATCTCGCGCGCTTCCCCGCCCTTGGCCTTGCGATAGCGGCGCTTGCCGAAGGCGGCGCGGCGCCGGCCGTCCTGAATGCCGCGAACGAGGTGGCGGTGGCGGCGTTCCTGGCGCGGCGGATTCCATTCTGGGCGATTCCGGCACTGGTCGAGGCCGTCTGCGCGCAAGGTGGCGGACAGGGGCGGCCGGCGCCGGAGGATGTCGCCGCCGCCCTCGCAATTGACCAGGATGCGAGAAACAGGACCCGCCTGCTCTTGTCGGAAGGGCGCTTCACTGTCACCTAGTGGCGGCAAGTCGGGAGATTTTTATGGATATCATGGGATCGGTCTGGCACGCGGGAAGCTTCCTGCTGGGCTACCTCGTGCCCTTCCTGTTCGTCCTGACGATCGTCGTGTTCGTGCATGAGCTCGGCCATTTCCTGGTCGGGCGCTGGTGCGGCGTCGACGTCAAGACCTTCTCCATCGGCTTCGGACGGGAGCTCTTCGGCTTCAACGACCGCCATGGCACGCGCTGGCGCTTCGCGCTGATCCCTCTCGGCGGCTACGTCAAGTTCTCGGGCGATGCCGACGCGTCGAGCGCGCCGGACGGCGACGCTGTTGCCGGCATGAGCCAGGAGGAGCGAGCGCGTTCCTTCCCGGCCCAGTCGATCGGCGAGCGGGCGGCGATCGTCGCCGCCGGGCCGATCGCCAATTTCCTGCTGGCGATCGCGATCTTCGCCGTCACCGCCTACAGCTTCGGCAAGCCCGTGCTGGCTCCGCGCATCGAGCAGGTCTCGCCAGGCGGCGCCGCCGAGCGCGCCGGCTTCAAGGCCGGCGACCTGATCCGCAAGGTCGAGGATAGCGAGGTCAGGAGCTTTAGCGACTTGCAGCGCCTGATCTCCATCCGCCCGAGCGAGCCGCTGCCGGTGACGTTCGAGCGGGACGGGGCGACCATGGTCCTGACGGTCACGCCCGACCTCGTCGAGACCTCCTCGCCGCTGGGCAAGCAGCGCCTCGGCATCATCGGCGTGCAGGCCTCGGCCAGGCCGAGCGACTGGACCACCCAGCATTTCGGGCCGGTCGAATCGTTGAAGCTCGGCGTGAGCGAAACCTGGTTCGTGGTCGAGCGGACCTATGACTACATCGCCAAGCTCATCATGGGGAAGGAATCGACCGATCAGCTTTCCGGCCCGATCCGCATCGCCCAGGTTTCCGGAATGGTGGCCTCGAGCGGCGGCCTGCTGGCGCTGATCAACCTTGCCGCGATTCTCTCGGTCTCGATCGGCCTGATGAACCTGTTCCCGGTGCCAATGCTCGATGGCGGGCATCTGATGTTCTATGCCATCGAGGCCTTGCGCGGCCGGCCGCTCAGCGAGCGGGCTCAGGAGATCGGCTTTCGGGTGGGGCTGGGGCTGGTGCTGATGCTGATGCTGTTCGTGACGTGGAACGATCTCGTCCATGTCCGTTCGCTCCTCTGAGGGCTCGAACGCGTTAAGAATCC
>NZ_JAKFED010000106.1:0-23268 GCF_036675845.1 Allobosea sp.
GCCGAGATGCGCCAGATCCGCGGCAACGAGATCTCGATGATCTTCCAGGAGCCGATGACCAGCCTGAACCCGGTGCTGACCGTCGGCCGGCAGATCGGCGAGACGCTGCGGCTGCACCAGAACATGAGCAAGACGCAGGCGACCGAGCGTGCGGTCGAGATGCTGCAGCTCGTCGGCATCCCCGAACCGCGCCGGCGCGTCGCCGAATATCCACACCAGCTCTCCGGCGGCATGCGCCAGCGCGTCATGATCGCGATCGCGCTCGCCTGCTCGCCCAAGCTCCTGATCGCCGACGAGCCGACGACGGCGCTCGACGTCACCATCCAGGCGCAGATCCTCGACCTGATGCGCGATCTCAAGGCCCGCGTCGGGGCGGCGATCATGCTGATCACCCATGATCTCGGTGTCGTCGCCGAGGTCGCCGACCAGGTTGTGGTCATGTATGCGGGCCGCAAGGTCGAGGAGGCGCCGGTCGGCGAGCTCTTCGCCAATCCGCGCCATCCCTATACGCAAGGCCTGCTCGGCGCGGTGCCGAAGCTCGGCTCCTCGCTCTCCGGTCATGCCTCGCGCCTCGCCGAGATTCCCGGGCTGGTGCCGAGCCTGAAGACGCGGATCGACGGCTGCGTCTTCGCCGGCCGCTGCCCGAAGGCGACCGACCTCTGCCGCCAGGTCGCGCCCGGCCTCGAACTCAAGGCGGAAGGCCATGTCGCCGCCTGCCATTATGCGCCGAAGGACGCGATCGCGGCATGAGCACGACGCATCCCATTCTCCAGGTCAACGACCTCAAGAAGCATTATCCGATCCGCGGCGGCCTGCTTTCCGGCATCACCGCCAATGTCTATGCGGTGGACGGCGTCTCCTTCGAGATCGCCAAGGGCGAGACGCTGTCGCTCGTCGGCGAATCCGGCTGCGGCAAGTCGACTGTCGGCAAGGCGATCCTGCGGCTGTTCGAGATCACCGCCGGCGAGGTCGTGCTCGACGGCCAGCGCATCGACAAGCTCTCCGCCGGCAAGCTCCGGCCGCTGCGCCAGCGCGTCCAGGTCGTGTTCCAGGACCCGTTCTCCAGCCTCAACCCGCGTATGCGCGTCCGCGACATCCTGGCCGAGCCGATCACCAATTTCGGCCTCGCTTCAGGCAAGGCCGCGATCACCGAACGCACCATGAAGCTGATGGACAAGGTCGGCTTGCCGCGCGACGCCGTGCATCGCTGGCCGCACGAATTCTCAGGCGGCCAGCGCCAGCGCATCGGCATCGCCCGCGCGCTGGCGGCGGAGCCGGAGCTGATCATCTGCGACGAGGCGGTCTCGGCGCTCGACGTCTCGGTCAAGGCGCAGATCGTCAACCTGCTCTGCGACCTGCAGAAGGAGCTCGGCCTGGCGCTGCTGTTCATCAGCCACGACCTCGCCATCGTCGAGCACATGACCCACCGCGTCGCGGTGATGTATCTCGGCAAGATCGTCGAGATGGGCACCAAGGAGCAGATCTTCGGGGCGCCGCGCCATCCCTATACGGTCGCGCTGCTCTCGGCCGTGCCGGTGCCGGACCCCAAGGTCAGGCGCGAGCGCATCCTGCTCAAGGGCGACGTGCCGAGCCCGATCAACCCGCCCAAGGGCTGCCGCTTCAACACGCGCTGCCCCTTCGTCTTCGATCGCTGCCGCTCGGAGGAGCCGGCGTTGCGGCCGATGGCAGAGGGCCATGTCGCCGCCTGCCATCTGCACGATCTGCCGCCCGCCGATAACCCGCTCCTGAAGCAGGCCGCGCCTGCGCTTGCCGACGCTTGACCGGAGGGCCGCGCGAGGCCGACGATCCACAAATGCTAGACGCCAGTTCAGACCTCGCCGCGCCCGACTTCCTCCTCAACCCGCGGCTCGACCGCAGCGCGCCCTATGGCGACGATCTCCGCGCCATCCTTTCCCTCGCTGGCGGACGCACTGCCCATGCCGCGATCTCGGCCTGGGAAGGCTATGCGCCGACGCCGCTGCGCGATCTTGCGGCCATCGCCGCCGCGCTCGATCTCGGCCAGGTGCTCTACAAGGACGAGGGCGGCCGCTTCGGCCTGAGGAGCTTCAAGGCGCTGGGCGGCGCCTATGCGGTCGACCGGCTGGTCGCGGCCGGAGGGCGCGAGGGGCTGACCGTCGCCTGCGCCACCGACGGCAATCACGGCCGCTCCGTCGCCTGGGGCGCCCGCCGCGCCGGCGTCAAGGCGGTGATCTATGTGCACGAGACGGTCAGCGAGGGCAGGGCGGAGGCGATCCGCTCCTATGGCGCGACCGTCGTGCGCGAGGGCCGCACCTATGACGACAGCGTCCGCGCCTGTGCGCAGGCGGCGAAGGCCAATGGCTGGCAGATCGTCTCCGACACCTCCTGGCCGGGCTATGAGGACGTGCCAAAGGATGTGATGCAGGGCTATTCCGTCCTGGCCATCGAGATCGCGGCGCAGGCGGCCGCGCCGACCCATGTCTTCGTCCAGGGCGGCGTCGGCGGGATGGCGGCCGCCGTGCTCTCCGACAGCTGGGAGCGGCTCGGCGCGGCGCGGCCGATCTTCGTGGTGGTCGAGCCGGAGAACGCCGCCTGCCTGTTCGAATCGGCCAGGGCCGGGGCGGTCACCGCAGTCGGCGGCGATCTCGATACGATCATGGCGGGGCTGGCCTGCGGCGAACCCTCGATCCTGGCCTGGCGCATCCTCCAGCCCGGCGCCGACGCCTTCATGACGGTCCGCGACGCGGCGGCCGCCGACGCCATGCGCCAGCTCGCGACGCTCGGCGTGGTCGGCGGCGAATCCGGCGTGGCGGGCCTTGCCGGCCTGGTCAAGGCGGCGCGCGATCCCGTCTTGCGCGACGCGCTTGGGCTGGGTACCGCCTCCCGCGTGCTCTGCTACGGCACCGAGGGCGCGACCGATCCGGAAGTCTATCGCGGCATCGTCGGTCGCTCCGCCGAGGAGATCGGCCGTGATGCGTGAGGGCGACGCGTCGATGCGAGGCCGCGCCTCGCGCTCAGCGGACGAGATCGACGACGGTCTCGCCGGATACCGCGTCCGTGACGCCGCGGCCCTCGCCCAGTTCTTCCAGCGTGTCGCGGAAACTGTCGAGCGTGGCGATCATCTGCGGACGCGCGGCCTTGATCGCGTCTGCGTCCTGCCAGCGGCCGATCAGGCAATAGGATCGCTCGCCCGTGCGGATCATGTGCCCTTCGACGAGGCCGGGCCAACCCGCCTTGCCGTCGCGATGCGCTGCCAGAAACTCCTCCTCCCGGCCCGGCTTGATGCGGAACCGCACGACATTGAACGTGGCCATCGCTGTGCCCCCGACGTCGCGGTCGTCCGGAGACCGAGAGGCGACCATTCGCGGCGGCGCCGGCGAGCGACCGGGAAATGCTACGCTCGCGCCGATGGTCCCGCAATGAGCGCGGATGCGGCCGCGAAGCGGCCGCCTGTCTCCTCCGAAGTAGCCCTAAGGAGGGGCGTGGCATGAGCCGTATCCTGACCGTCGCCGCAGCCCAGCTCGGGCCGATCCAGCGCGAGGAGAGCCGTGCTTCGGCGGTTGCCCGCATGATCGAACTGATGCGCCAGGCCAAGGCCAATGGCTGCGATCTCGTCGTCTTCCCGGAAGCGGCGCTGACGGCCTTCTTCCCGCATTGGTGGATGGAGGACGAGGCCGAGATCGACAGCTATTTCGAGAGCGCCATGCCCTCGAACGAGACCGCGCCGCTGTTCGCGGAAGCGGCGAGGCTCGGCATCGGCTTCCATCTCGGCTATCCCGAGCTCGCCCATGAGGACGGCCGCAAGCGCCGCTTCAACACCGCGATCCTGGTCGACAAGGCCGGCGCGATCATCGGCAAATACCGCAAGATCCATCTGCCCGGCCATCCCGAGCATCGGCCCGACGCCGTCTTCCAGAATCTCGAGAAGCGCTATTTCGAGACCGGCAATCTCGGCTGGCCGGTCTGGGAGACCATGGGCGGGCGGCTCGGCATGATGATCTGCAACGACCGGCGCTGGCCCGAGAGCTACCGCGTCATGGGCCTTCAGAACGTCGAGATGATCGTGCTGGGCTACAACACGCCCAAGCACAATCCGCCGGCGCCGGCGCATGACCGGCTCGGCAACTTCCACAACCAGCTCGTGATGCAGGCCGGCGCCTACCAGAACGCGACCTGGGTCGTCGGCGTCGCCAAGGCCGGGCTCGAAGCCGGCGTCGACCAGATCGGCGGCTCCTGCATCATCGCGCCGACCGGCGAGGTCGTGGCCCAGGCGGTGACCGAGGGCGACGAACTCGTCATCGCCCGCTGCGATCTCGATCTCGGCAAGAGCTACAAGAATTCGACCTTCAACTTCGCCAGGCACCGCGAGCCGCAGACCTACGGCATGATCGTCGAGCGCAAGGGCGCGGTGGTGGAGTGATTTTGAGGTTTTCCCAGCCGTTATTCCGGACAAGCGGCGAAGCCGCGCAGCGCCGGAATCCATCGAAGGGCGCCGAGCTCTACGATGGATTCCGGGTCGCCCTTCGGTCGCCCGGAATGACAGCGCTCTGTTCTGATATCGAGAAGACTTCCCAGGAGCTGTCATGACCCACGATCTCATCCTCAAGGGCGGCAGGGTCATCGACCCCTCGCAGAAGCATGACGGCGTGCTCGACGTCGCCTTCACCGACGGCAAGGTCTCGGGCTTCGGCAAGGATCTGAAGGGCGCCAAGGAGGTCCGCGACGTCTCCGGCTACATCGTCACGCCGGGGCTGATCGACCTGCACACCCATGTCTACTGGGGCGGCACTTCGCTCGGCATCGATGCCGACGAGTTCTGCCGGGCCTCGGGCGTCACCACCTCGGTCGACACCGGCTCGGCCGGGCCGGGCAACTGGCCGGGCTTCCGCAAGCATGTCATCGAGAAGAGCCAGGCCCGCATCCTCGCCTATCTCCACGTCTCGCATGCCGGCATCTACGGCTTCGACCACCGCGTCATGGTCGGCGAGAGCGGCGATCTGCGGATGATGAACCCGATCGACTGCGTCGAGGTCGCCGACAAGAACCGCGACCTGATCGTCGGCATCAAGGTGCGCGTCGGCCTGCACGCCTCGGGCAATTCCGGCACGGTGCCGCTGAACATCGCCCTGCAGGTCGCCAACGAGGTTGGCATGCCGCTGATGTGCCATATCGACCATCCGCCGCCATCCTATGAGGAAGTCATCGGCATGCTGCGGCCGGGCGACGTGCTGACCCACGCCTTCCGCCCGTTCCCGAACGCGCCGGCGACAGCGCAGGGCACGGTCAAGCCCGAGGTGCTCGCGGCCCGCAAGCGCGGCGTCATCTTCGACATCGGCCATGGCAAGGGCTCGTTCTCGTTCAAGACGACGCGCGCCATGCTCGCCAACGGCTTCGAGCCGGATGTGATCTCCTCGGACGTGCACAAGCTCTGCATCGACGGCCCGGCCTTCGACCAGGTCACCACCATGTCGAAATTCCTGTGCATGGGCATGAGCCTGAACAATGTCGTCGCCGCCTCGACGCTGAACGCCGCCACGGCGCTGAAGCGGATGGAATACGGCTCGCTCAAGGTCGGCTCGCTCGGCGACGCGACGATCCTGACGGTCAAGGAAGGCAAGTTCGACTATGTCGACGTCACCGGCGAGCACCTGACCGGCGACAGGAAGATCGTCTCGGAGGGCGTCGTGCTGAAGGGGGCGTGGTGGCATCCCAGGCGCAGCAACAAGTTCAGGAAGGTCGCGGCGTAGGAGACAGGCGTCATTCTCGGGCGAAGCCCTCGGGTCCGACCTTCGGTCGGCCCAAGGATAAACTCCGCGCAGACCCGAGAATCTCGGGACCAGAAGACGCTGGTGGAGCCTCCTTCGGCCTGAGATGTTCGGGTCAAGCCCGAGCATGAGGTGTAATCGCTCCGATGACGACACCCACACCACATTGGCGCGCCCTGACGCCGGCTGACCTGCCCGCCATGATGGCCGTCGCGGCGCAGGTCCATCCCGGTTTTCCCGAGGACGAGGCGGTCTTCGCCGAGCGGCTGGCGCTCTTCCCGGCCGGCTGCCTCGCCCTCGCCGACGCGACGGGGCTGGCCGGCTATGTGGTGAGCCATCCCTGGCCGCTTCTGCAGGCGCCGGCGCTGAACAGCCGACTCGGCGCGATCCCGGCGGCTGCGGATGCCTATTACATCCATGATCTCGCCTTGCTGCCGCGGGCTCAGGGGACCGGCGCGGCATCTCGCCTCGTGGAATTGCTGACCGGGCAGGCGCGCGCTGGCGGCCTTGGCCGGATGGCGCTGATCGCCGTCAACCGCTCGGCCGGCTTCTGGCAGCGCCATGGCTTTCGCCTGACGCATGACGCATCGCTTGATCGCAAGCTGGCGAGCTACGACGATGACGCCCGCTACATGACGCGCGAACTTTGATTGCCGGTGCCGAGACGGCGCCGAACCAGGCTGGAGGAGAAGAAGATGAGTGCCGAACAGAAGCTCAAGGAACTCGGGCTGAGCCTGCCCGAAGTGCCGTCGCCGGTCGCGACCTATGTCAGCTTCAAGCGGATCGGCGACATGGTCTACCTCTCGGGGCAGGGACCCAAGCGCGCCGACGGCAGCTATCCGACCGGCAAGGTCGGCGCCGGCGTCTCGATCGAGGACGCCTATGAGCACGCCAAGCACACCGGCCTCGGCCTGCTCGCCGCGATGAAGAAGGCGGTCGGCTCGCTCGACAAGGTCGAGGTCGTCAAGCTGCTCGGCATGGTCAATGCGGCGCCGGACTTCGCCGATCATCCCAAGGTCATCAATGGCTGCTCCGACCTGTTCGTCGCCGTGCTCGGCGACAATGGCCGCCATGCCCGCTCTGCCGTCGGCATGGGCTCGCTGCCCAACAACATGACCGTCGAGATCGAAGTCATCATCAAGGTGCTGCCGTGACCGCGCTCGCTGAGGAAATCGCCCGGGTCTACGGCACCCCGGCCGTCGTCATCGACCTCGACAAGGTCGAGGCCAACATCGCCCGCCTGCAGGCCGCCTGCGACGCTGCCGGCATCGCCAACCGCCCGCATATCAAGACCCATAAATCGCCCGAACTGGCGCGGCTCCAGGTCGCCGCCGGCGCGCGCGGCATCACCTGCCAGAAGCTCGGCGAGGCCGAGGTCATGGCCGATGGCGGGCTCGACGACATCCTGATCAGCTACAACATCCTCGGCGAGGAAAAGCTGGGGCGCCTGGGAGCACTGCAAAGACGCGTCCGCATGATCGTCGCGGCCGACAATCCCGTCACCATCGCCGGGCTGCCGAAGGCGGCCGAGATCGCCGGGCGCGATCTGGAAGTGGTGGTCGAATGCGACACCGGCCGCGAGCGCGCCGGCGTCGAGACGCCGGGCGAGGCGGTCGAGCTGGCCAAGCTGATCGCCGGCTCGAAGGGGCTGAGCTTCGCCGGCTTCATGATGTACCCGCCCGAGGATGGCTGGGAGCGCACCCAGATCTTCCTCGATACCGCCAATGCCGGCCTGCGCGAGGCGGGGCTGGAAGCCGGCATCGTCTCGACCGGCGGCTCGCCCAACATCCCCAATATCGGCAAGCTCAAGGGTTCGACCGAGCACCGCGCCGGCACCTCGATCTTCAACGATCGCATGCAGGTCGCGGCCGGTGTCGCCGCGCTCGAGGATTGCGCCCTGAACGTCTACGCCACGGTGGTCAGCCGGGCGGGGCCCGAGCGCGGCATCCTCGATTCCGGCTCGAAGACCCTGACCAGCGATACCGGCGGGCTCGACGGGCACGGGCTGATTCTCGAATACCCGTCGGCCAAGATCGCCAGGTTCGCCGAGGAGCATGGTTTCCTCGACCTGTCCCGCAGCAATGAGCGGCCCAAGGTCGGCGAGGTCGTGCGCATCGTGCCGAACCATGTCTGCGTCGTCGTCAACATGGTCGACCGGCTGGTGACGGTGCGCGGCGACAAGCTGATCGGCGAACTGCCGGTCGCAGCGCGCGGCAAGCTGACCTGAGGCTCATAGGCCTCGTGCTCGGGCCGCCTTATGGCGGCCCGATTGCCCGTCGTGGTGAAGCGCGGGGAACCCTCTCCTGTAAGGAGAGGGCAGGGTGAGTGTAGGCCGTCGGACCAGTTCCGCGAACCCTCACCACGCGGTTGGCTTCAAGCTCGCGATTTCTCTCCCGAACACCTCACCCCTGCCCCTCTCCTTACAGGAGAGGGGTTCCCCGCGGATGTCTCTTCCACCTACCCCTTCCCGCCGGCCTCCAGGAACTCGACGAGGTCGCGGCGCACCATCTCGATATGGTCGACGAGCAGGAGCTTGGCCTCGGCCGGCCGGCCTTCCCGGCAGAGCCGGATCAGCTCGTTGTGCTCGGCCTGCGCCCGCTCGATCGACGAGCTGCGCTGGAGCTGCAGCCGCGTGTAGCGGTCGCTCGTCTGCAGCAGCCCGGCGACGATCGCGACCGTGCGCGGCTGCGTGGCGCGAGCATAGAGCGCCAGATGGAAATCGGCGTTGAGCACGCCCCAGCGGCTGATGTCGCCTGCCGACATGGCATGCTCGAAGGCGGCCTCCATGCTCGCCACCGCCTCGAAATCCTCAGCCGTCATCGCTGGAACGGAACTTGCGAGCAGCCTGGGCTCGAGCAGCTTGCGCAGCTCGAAGACGTCGTTGATCTCGTCCAGCGACAGGGCCGAGACGATCGCGCCCTTGTGCGGGACGATCTTCACGAAGCCTTCCGCCTCGAGCTGGAACAGCGCCTCGCGCACCGGGATGCGGCTGACGGCATAGGCCTGCGCCAGCGCGTCCTGCCGCAATTGCGAGCCGGCGGGATGGCTGCCGTCGAGGATGGCCTGGCGCAGCTGGTCGACGATCGCCGAGGACAGGGTGCGGTGTTTCAAAGCGGTTGACATGGTGCTGCATCCTAGCGTGCCGCGTGTCGAAAAGCTATTGACATGTAGATTTTATACAATCTACAAAGCTCGCAAGGGGACACGAAAATGATCGACCAAGCGGTAGCGGCGCGAAGCCGTGCGATGGCTGTTCCGGAGGTTATGGTCGCGCTTTCAGGGCGCTGGCTGCGGCTCGAGCAGTTCGTGATTCAGGGGCTGATGTTCCTGCTCACGGCGCTGATCCTGCTCAATGTCGCGACGCGCTATGCCGGCTTCCCGATCTACTGGATCGACGAATCGGCGGTCTACAGCGTCGTCTGGCTGACCTTCATCGGCGCCTCGGCCATGACCCGGATGCGGCTCGATTTCGCCGTGACCATGCTGACCGAACGCTTCTCCGAGCGTGGCGCCGCGATCGCCCGGGCGATCTCGACCCTCGGCGTGGTGCTGTTTGGCATCGGGCTTTCGGTGATGTGCTGGCTCTGGCTCGATCCGGTCGGGATCGCGCGGGCGGGCTTCGACGCCAGGGAGTTCGCGGCCCAATCGTTCAACTTCATCTACACCGAGCGCACCCAGACGCTGAACTGGCCGACCTGGGTCATCTACTCGGTCGTGCCGCTCTTCGCCGTCTCGATGACGCTGCATGCGCTCGCCAATCTCTTCGAGGATCTCGGCCTCGTGCCGAAGCAGGCCCTGCCGGGCTTCGCCACCGGCACCGCGGATGGGGTGAACTGATGGCTCTCACCATTGGCGCCTTCTTCGGGATCATGCTGGCGGGCGTGCCGATCGCGCTCTGCCTGTGCCTCGGCGCGCTCGTCTTCATCGCCGCCACCGGCAACACCCAGCTCCTGCCGAACTATCCGCTGCAGATGTTCGGCGGCGTCGACAGCTACGGGCTGATCGCGATCCCGCTCTTCATCCTGATCGGCGAGATCATGAATGGCGGCGGCATCACGCGCCGCATCGTCGATCTGGCGATGGCCTTCGTCGGCTCGCTCCGCGGCGGGCTCGCCTATGTCAACGTCCTCGCCAACATGTTCGTCTCCTCGATCCTCGGCTCCGCGACGGCGCAGGTCGCGATCATGTCGCAGGTCATGGTCCCGGAGATGGTCCGCAAGGGCTACGACAAGGACTTCGCCGCCGGCCTCACCGCCTATGGCGGCATGCTCGGGCCGATCATCCCGCCCTCGGTGATGTTCGTCGTCTATGCCGTGCTCGCCCAGGTTTCGGTCAGCGACATGCTGATCTCCGGCATCGTGCCCGGCCTGCTGCTGACCGTGATGTTCTTCCTCGTCATCGCGGCGATGGGCTTTGTCTACAACTATCCGACCGGCGAGAAGCAGACGCTGCGCGAGCGCGTCATGATCGTGCTCGGCGCCGCCCCGACCCTGCTGATCCCGATCGTCATCGTCGGCTCGATCCTTGGCGGCCTCGCCAATGCGACCGAAGCCGCGGCCGTGGGCTCGGTCGCGGCCGCGCTGATCGGCCGCTATTGGACCAGGGAATTCAGCTTCGCCAAGCTGCCCGAGATGATGCTGCGCGCCGGCGTCTATTCGGCGATCGTGCTGTTCCTCGTCTCCGCCGCTGCGGTGTTCTCCTGGGTGCTGGTCTACGGCAAGGTGCCGCAGAACGTCGCCGCCTCGATCCAGGAGATCGCCAAGGACCCGGTGACCTTCATGCTGCTGGTCAATGCGATCCTGCTGATCATCGGCACGGTGATCGACGGCATTCCCGGCCTGATCATGACGGTGCCGATCCTCCTGCCGATCGCGACCGAGGTCTATGGCATCGACCCGCGCCATTTCGGGGTCGTGGTCGTGGTCAACCTGGTGCTCGGCCTGCTCTCGCCGCCGGTCGGCCTGTGCTTCTTCGTCGCCGCGGCGGTGACCGGGGCGAAGCCGGGCAAGATGTTCCTCGTGACGCTGCCCTTCTTCATCATCTCCTGCATCGTCCTGGTCCTGCTCTCGATCTACCCATGGCTCTCGCTGGCCCTGGTGAAGTGAAACCGCCTGCCCATCCATAAGGGGAAGTTCCTCATGACCATCTCACGCCGCCATCTGCTCGCCGCCGCCGCCGTCCTTCCGATTGCCAAGCCGGCGCTCCTGCTCGCCCAGAGCAAGGAGCTGCGCCTCGGCATCCTGACGCCGAACGGCCATCCCTGGAACCGTGCCGCGGTGAAGGTCAGCGAGGTGCTGAAGGCCGAGACCAAGGGCCGGCTGAACCTGACGGTCTTCCATTCCGGCCAGCTCGGCAACGAGGCCGCCATGCTGCAGCAGATGCAGTCCGGCGCGCTCGACATGGGCTGGATCATGGCGGCCGAGCTCGGCTCGCGCGTCCCGGCGATCGGCGCGATCACCGCGCCCTACATCGTCGATTCGACCGCCAAGATCGCCAAGCTCGTGCGCCATCCGGTCGCGATGAAGCTGTTCGATGTGCTGCCGCGCGAGACCGGCTGCGTCGGCCTGGCCTGGGGCATCACCGGCATGCGCGCTGTTTTCGCGGCGAAGGAGCTGAACAGCGTCGGCGACATCAAGGGCATGAAGCTGCGCATCAACCCGACGCCGGTCTATCGCGACTTCTACCAGCTGCTCGGCGCCGCCCCGACGCCGATCCCGACGCCGCAGGTCTTCGACGCGATGACCAACGGCCAGGTCGACGGGCTCGAGGCCG
This sequence comes from Allobosea sp., assembly GCF_036675845.1. GTDB lineage: Bacteria > Pseudomonadota > Alphaproteobacteria > Rhizobiales > Beijerinckiaceae > Allobosea. The sequence continues at coordinate 11,517 of NZ_JAKFED010000106.1, forward strand.
ATCTCGAATTCTCCTGGAACCAGCGCTTCGACAAGGTCTCGAAGACGATCCTGCAGATGAACGCGATCTTCATGCCGGTGATCGCCTTGGCCTCGGGCCGCGTCTGGCAGGGCATGTCCCCGGCCGACCGCGAATTGATCCTCAAGGCCACCAAGGCGGCGCTCGACCAGCAGGTCGACGAGCTCGCCGTCAACGAGCCCAAGCTCGTCGAGCAGTTCAAGGCGGCCGGCGCGAACTTCAAGCTCGCCAATCCGAAGGATGCCGAGGCCGTCGTCGCCGAGTTCGACAAGATCTGGCTGCCCAAGGCTCCGGTCCTCGCCGAGCTGCGCAAGGCCGGCCAGTCGCTCTCGGCTTGATCTCAGGCTATCCTTGCGGCCGCCGACAGGTTCCGGCGGCCGTCTGCACCCCTCCAAGCGGACCCTTTTTGTCATGACCCAGAATATCTTCAGCGGGACGATCCCCGCTTTGATGACACCCTGCACACCCTCGCGCGACGTCGACTATGACGAGCTCGTCCGCACCGGCCGCAAGCTGATCGGCGCCGGCATGTCGGCCGTGGTCTATTGCGGCTCGATGGGCGACTGGCCGCTGCTCACCGACGAGCAGCGCATGGAGGGCGTGAAGCGCCTGGTCGAGGCGGGCATCCCGCTGATCGTCGGCACCGGCGCGCAGAACCCCAAGCGCGCCGCGGCTCTCGCGGCCCATGCCAAGCAGGTCGGAGCCCAGGGCCTGATGATCATCCCGCGCGTCCTGTCGCGGGGTTCGTCGGTCCCGGCACAGCGCGCCCATTTCGAAGCCGTGCTGGAAGCGGCGGTCGACCTGCCTTCGGTGATCTACAACAGCCCTCATTACGGCTACGAGACCAAGGCGGACCTGTTCTTCACCCTGTGCGAGCGCTATCCGCATCTGGTCGGATTCAAGGAATTCGGCGGCGCCGCTGCGCTCTCCTATGCGGCCGAGCACATCACCAGCCGCGATTCCAGGCTCACCTTGATGGTCGGCGTCGACACGCAGGTGACGCACGGCTTCATCCGCTGCGGCGCCACGGGCGCGATCACCGGCATCGGCAATGCCTTGCCGAAGGAAGTGCTCCATCTGGTCGCGCTCAGCGAGAAGGCCGCGGCGGGCGATCCGGAGGCCGAGCGCCGCGCAATCGAGCTCGAGCGTGCGCTCTACGTGCTCTCGACCTTCGACGAGGGCGTCGACCTGGTGCTCTACTACAAGCACCTGATGGTGCTCGAAGGCCATGCGGCCTACGCGCTGCACTTCAACGAGAGCGACCAGCTTTCCGTCCCGCAGCGCAACTTCGTCGAGGCCGAGTGGCGCCGCTTCAAGAGCTGGTATGCGAACTGGGCGGGTGAGGGACGGGCGGCGAAAGCGGCCTGAGCACCGCCGTCATTCTCGGACGAAGCGAAGCGCAGATCCGAGAATCTGATGACCAGATAGCACTGGTTTCGGGGATGCTCGGGTCAAGCCCGGGCATGACGGCAAATCACTCCGGATGCCGCGCGTTCCACGCCGCGGCGTATTCCGCGCAGAGCCGGTCGAGCTCGGCCCGGTCGGTGACCCCGGCCGGCCTGGCTCGCGACGGCGAGGCCTGCTGGAACGGCACATAGCGCTGATGCGCCACGCGCCAGATCCGGCGCAACTCGCCGAGCGGGTCGGCATGGTCGTCGACGCGGATGTCGAAGCTCGGCACCGGGTCGTCGGCCCAGATCCGGATGGCGCAGGATTGCCGGCCGCGCTTGTCGCCGCCGGCCTTCTCGCCGGCCTCCAGCGCCACGAGGAGGCGCTCGTCGAAATCCAGCGCCGAACCCTTGATATAGGCCTTCAGGGTTTCCGCGATCACCTCCGGCCCGGCCAGCATGTTGCCGGCCACCGAGACCTGCGGCCCGTCGACGGCGCCGCACCAGTCGATGCAGGCATTCCCGGTATAGGCGGCGATCTTGCCATTGCGGTCGATCAGATGGAGCTGGCGATGGGCGCGCCCCTCATCGGCGGCGGTAAGGTTGGCGATGATCTCGACCGCCGAGCGCCCCTCCTGCAGCAGCCGCAAGCCATCGACGCCATAGAGCGGATTGACGAAGGCCTGGCTGGCGATGGCGCCGCTGCGTCCCGCCCCATAGGGCACGCGCGCCCCGACCGCGAAGGCGCAGGTCGAGACGGCGACGCCATAGGCGCCGGTCGCGGCGTCGCGCGCAACGATGGACCATGTCATGGATGCAGGCCTCCTAGCGCCCGGCTGCGTAGGCTTGCATCAGACGCGGGGTCGCCGCTGCACGCAAGAGCCCGTTGGCGCTCTTCTCGGCTGCGGTGAGACGCCCCACCGTCCAGGCGGGGGCGCGTTCGAGCACATGGCCGCGCCGGACGAGTTCGGCCAGCGCCGCCTCGCCCAGGCTCTCCTCGACCGTGATCCGGCCCGGCCGCGCTTCGCGCGGATAGAAGCTCGAGGGGAAATGCTGGGTGTGGAACAGCGGCAGGTCGATCGCCTCCTGCAGGTTGAGGCCATGATGCACCCGGCGCAGGAACATGCCGAGCTGCCATTGCTCCTGCTGGTCGCCGCCGGGCGTGCCGAAGACGAGCCGCGGCTCGCCATTCTCGAAGGCGAGGCTCGGCGTCAGCGTGGTGCGCGGGCGCTTTCCGGGCGCCAGCGAGGAGGGCAGGCCCTCGTCGAGATAGAAGGACTGGGCCCGCGAGTTCAGCGGGAAGCCGAGCTCGGGGATGACCGGCGAGGATTGCAGCCAGCCGCCCGACGGCGTCGCCGCGATCATGTTGCCCCAGCGGTCGATCACGTCGATATGGACGGTGTCGCCGCGGCGCGAGGCTGCGACCATCGAGGCCAGCGTCGGCTCGCCCACGGTCGCGCTGCCGGCGCCGCCGCCCTCGTCGGCGATGCGCAGATTGGCCAGCATCCTGCCGACCTGGTCCTCATAGCCCGCGATCAGGCCGGGGCGCAGCTCATGCGAGGCCTTCTCGCCGATCAGCGCGCGCCGGCCGGCGGCATAGTCCTCCGAGAGCAGCGTCGCCAGCGGCACCGTGACGAAATCGGGGTCGCCGTAATAGGCCTCGCGGTCGGCGAAGGCGAGTTTCATCGCCTCGACGACATGGTGGACATAGTCCGGGCTGGCCGGGCCCATGCCGGAAAGGTCGATGCCCTCGAGGATCTTCAGCGTCTGCAGGAAGACCGGTCCCTGGCTCCAGGGGCCGGCCTTGAACACCTCCCAGCCATGATAGGTCACGCTCGCCGGCGCCTCGTAATGCGGCTGCCAGCGTGCCATGTCGTCGGCGGTCAGCAGGCCCTTGTGGCGGCGGCCGGAGGAATCCAGCACTGCCGCCTTGCGGCAGAAGGCGTCCATCGCCTCGGCGACGAAGCCCTTGTACCAGGCGTCATGGGCCGCCTGGATCTGCTCCTGCCGGTCGCTGCCGGCGGCTTCCGCCGCGGCGAGGATACGCTTGTAGGTCTCGGCGGCCGCCTGGTTGCGGAAAAGCTCGCGGCCTTGTGGAGCCTTGCCGCCGGGCAGGTAGACAGCGCCCGATGTCGGCCATTCGCCACTGAACAGCTCGCTCAGCCCGGCGATCGTATCGGAGACGCGCGGCAGCATCGGGTGGCCGTTCTCGAAATAACCGATCGCCGGCTCCAGCACCTCGCGCAGCTTCAGGCGGCCATGATCGCGCAGCAGCGCCATCCAGCCGCCGAAGGCGCCGGGCACCACGGTCGCGAGCAGGCCGTCGCCGGGGACCATGTCGAGCCCGAGCGCGTTGTAGGCCTCGATCGTCGCCGCCTGCGGCGCCGTCCCCTGCGCGCACAGCACCTCGACCTTCTTCGTCCTGGCCGAATAGAACACCGCCGGCATGTCGCCGGCCGGCCCGACCAGATGCGGCTCGACCACCTGCAGCACGAAGGCGGCTGCGGCGCAGGCGTCGAAGGCGTTGCCGCCCTTCTCCAGCATCGCCATGCCCGAAGCGGTGGCGAGCCAGTGCGTCGAAGTGACGACGCCGAAGGTACCGAGGATCTCGGGCCGGGTGGTGAACATGGGCGTTTCCCTGGAAGGCGGATCAGGATTCTTTCGGATCGAGCGCGTCGCGCAGGCCGTCGCCGAGCAGGTTGAAGCCGAGCACGGCGAGGAAGATCGCGACGCCGGGAGCCACCGACATCCAGGGCGCCTGCTCCATGAAGTTCTTGGCGACGTTGAGCATCTGTCCCCAGGATGGTGAGGGCGGCTGCTGGCCGAGGCCGAGGAAGGAGAGGGCGGCTTCGAGGATGATCGCCTGCGCCATGAACAGGGTCGACTGCACCACGATCGGCGGCAGCGTGTTGGGCGCGACATGGCGGAACAGGATGACGGAATCGCGCACCCCGACGGCGCGCGCGCCCTCGACGAAATCCTCGGTCTTGACGCTGATCACCTGGCCGCGCACCAGCCGGATGAAGATCGGCACGGCCGAAAGCCCGATCGCGATCATCGCATTGGTCAGCGACGGGCCGAGCACGGCGGCAAAGGCGATCGCCAGGATCAGGAAGGGGCAGGCGAGCAGCGCCTCGGTGATCCGCGAGATCACGGCATCGACCCAGCCGCCATACCAGCCGGCGACGAGCCCGATCGGCACGCCGACACCGAGCGCGATCAGCACCGAGACGATGCCGGCGAGCAGCGAGGCCTGCGCGCCGAAAAACAGGCGCGAGACCTGGTCGCGCCCCAGTTCGTCGGTGCCGAACCAGAAGAGCGCCGAGGGCGGCTTGCGGATGGCGAGGAAGTTCGATTTCAGCGGGTCGGCGAGCGGCAGCAGCGGCGCCAGCACCGCCATCAGCACGAAGGTCAGCACGATCGCGCCTCCGATCAGCGCGGCACGGTTGCGGACGAGTTTGCGCCAGGCCCGGCTGCGCGGCGCGCCGCTGCCTTCGGCTGGCGTGGCGACATCGGGGGCGGCGTTGAGCGCAGCGTCCGCCATCAGGCCGTCCTCAAGCGGGGGTTGACCAGGACATAGAGCACATCGGCGATGAGGTTCATGAAGATGAAGCCGATGGCGGTGCACAGCACCACGCCCTGCACGACGCCGTAGTCGCGGTTGAAGACCGCATCGACGATCAGCTTGCCGAAGCCCGGAATGGTGAAGATCTGCTCGGTCAGCACCGCGCCGGCGAGCAACTCGCCGAAAAGCAGGGTCGAGAGCGTGATGATCGGCACCAGCGCGTTCGCCAGCGCGTGCTTGTTGACGACCTTGCGCTCGTCGAGCCCCTTGGCCCGAGCGGTGCGGATATAGTCGGAGCGCAGCACCTCCAGCATCGCCGAACGGGTGTGGCGCATGATGAAGGCGGCAAGCCCGCCGCCGAGCACGAAGGCCGGCATGATCAGCCGTTCGATCGCCGCGACGGGGTGGACGAAGATCGACTCGTAGCCCGAGGGCGGCAGGAGCTTGAGCTCGACCGAGAACAGCAGGATCAGCATGATGCCGAGCCAGAAATTCGGGATCGACAGCCCCGACAGCGCCAGCGCGCTCGTCGAATAGTCGACGAAAGTGCCCTTGCGCCGCGCCGCGAGGATGCCGGCCGGGATGCCGATGCCGATTGCGATGATGATCGAGGCGGTGGCGAGCTGGATCGTCACCGGCAGCTTCTGCAGGATCAGGTTCAGCACCGGCTCGCCGGTACGCAGCGAGCGGCCGAAATCGCCCTGCACGACTTGCCCGAGCCAGGCGAAGAACTGCACGACGATCGGATCGTCCATCCGGTAGATCTCGCGCAGGCGCGCAATCACTTCCGGATCGCGCTCCTCACCGGCGATGACCAGGAAAGGGTCGCCGGGCAGCGCCCTTTGCAGGGCGAAGACGAACAGCGACACCAGGAACAGCGTCGGGATCGCGATCAGGACGCGCCGGCCGATCAGGGCGAGCATGGCGGGATTCCACGTTCGCCGTCATCCCGGCCGCAGCGAAGCGGAGCGCCGGGATCCATCGGAGGGCGCAGCGCTCTGCAATGGATCCCGGAGCGACCTTCGGTCGTCCGGGATGACAGGGGGCTGGGGGCGGGCAGGGACAATGGCTACGACCGCTTTAGCCCGGAAAGCCGGATCATTCCGTCGGGATTGATCACGAAGCCCTCGATGTTCGAGCGCAGTGCGAAGAACACCGTCTGGTTGTAAAGATAGACGATCGGCAGTTCGTCCTGGAGGATCTTCTGCGCCGCGTCATAGCGCTTCTTGCGCTCGGCGACGTCGTAGATGGTGCGGGCCTCGTCGAGCAGCTTGTCGACCTGGGCGTTGGAATAGCGGCCGTCGTTCTGGTTGCCCTTGGTCGTGACGAACTGGTGGATGTTGCCGTCCGGGTCGATCCGGCCGGACCAGCCGATCCGGCTCATCTGGAACTTGCCCTGCTGCTGGTCGCGGAGCTGGCTGGCGAATTCGGTCGAGCGGATCTGGACGTCGATGCCGACCTCCTGGGCCATTGCCTGGATGACCTGGCCGAGCTGCGCGTCGACCGGGTTGTTGGTGACGAAGAGCTCGACCGAGACTTTGCTGTGTCCGGCTTCCTTGAGCAGCGCCTTGGCCTTGGCGACGTCGCGCTCCGGCACGGGGAGGGTGGCGTCGACATAGGGGCTCGTCGGCGGGAAGGGCTGGACGATCGGCGCATAGAGCCCCTCGAACACCACCTGGCTCAGCACCTTGCGGTCGATCGCGAGCGACAGCGCCTGGCGCACGCGCTTGTCCTTGGCCATCGGCTGGTTGGCGGCCTCGCCATGATTGGTGTTGATGGTGATGCCCTGGTAGCCGAGATTGGGCATGCTCACGACCTTGAGCGTCTTGTCCTCTTTCGCCGATTTCACGTCGGTCGGTGCCAGCCGCTCCAGCATGTCGAGCTCGCCGGCACGCAGGTTTGCGAGCCTGACCGTGGTGTCGGGAATGGCGCGGTAGATCACCCGGTCGAAATGATAGTTCGCCGCCTCCCAATGCCCCTTGAACTTGTCGAGCACGATGCGGTCGTTCTGGACCCGCTCGACGAACTGGTAGGGGCCGGAGCAGATCGGCTTGGAGCCGATGTCGGGGCCGAGGCTCTTGGGCGAGAGCATCATGCCGGCGCGGTCGGTCAGCTGGGCGAGCAGGGTCGCGTCGGGCCGCTTCAGCTTGAGCGCGATCGTCGCCGGATCGACCACGCTGATGCTCTCGATCGAGGCGAGCTCGGATTTGCGCAGCGAGTCGGGCAGCGTCATCGCGCGCTCGAGATTGGCCTTGGCGGCGGCGGCGTCGAAGGCCTCGCCATCATGGAACTTGGCGTCGGTGCGCAGCTTCATCCTCAGCGTCAGCCCGTCGTCCGAGAACGACCATTCGGTGGCGAGCCGCGGGATGATCTTCAGCTCCGGCGTGATGTCGAGCAGCTTGTCGCACAGGCCCTTGAAGACGATGCGGCCGACGAAGGTCCGCGCCTTGTGCGGATCGAGCACGTCCGGGTCTTCCTGCAGGCCGATGCGCAAGGTCGAGGGTGACTGGGCCTGGGCCGGCAGGATGGCGAGGCCGAGAATGGCGGCGGAAGCGAGCAGTGCGAGACGTTTCATCGGATTTCCCCTCTTCTGTTTGGTTATTGTGGTCGAAGTTCCTCGGCGCCCGCCTGGGCGGCGGCGAAGAGCGCGATGCGGCGGCGGCGGTTCGGACTTTCCGGCGGCAGCGCCAGTGCGGCCGGCTGGCTCGCGGCGATCTCCTCGGCGAAATGGCAGGCGACGGCATGGCCCGCGGCGCTCTCCCTCAGCACCGGGTGCTCCTGCCGGCAGCGCGCCTGCGCATGCGGGCAGCGCGGATGGAAGCGGCAGCCGGGCGGCGGGCTGGTCGGGCTCGGCAGGTCGCCCTCCAGCACGGGCTCGCCGCTGCGGGCGCGCGGATCGGGCACCGGGATCGCCGCCATCAGCATGCGAGTGTAGGGATGCAGCGGTCGCGAGAACAGCGCCTGCGCCGGCGCCAGCTCGACGATCTCGCCGAGATACATCACCGCGACCCGGTCGCTGGTATGGCGGATCACGGCAAGATCGTGCGCCACCAGGATGATCGTCAGCCCGAACTCGGCCTTGAGATCCTCGAGCAGGTTGATCACCTGGGCGCGGATCGAGACGTCGAGTGCCGAGACCGGCTCGTCGCCGATCAGCAGGCTCGGCCCGCAGGCCAGCGCCCTTGCGATGCCGATGCGCTGGCGCTGGCCGCCGGAGAATTCATGCGGATAACGGCTGGCATAATCGGGCAGCAGCCCGACCCTGCGTAGAAGCTCGGCGACGCGTGCCGCCTTCTCCTTGCCGCCGGCGAGGCCATGGACCGAAAGCGGCTCGCCGATCAGTTCGCCGATGCTCATGCGCGGATTGAGCGAGGCGTAAGGATCCTGGAAGATCATCTGCATGCGTCGCCGCAGCCGGCGCAGCTCCTCGGCAGGAAGCGCGGTGATGTCGCGCCCCTCGAACCGGACCTCGCCTGAAGTCGGCTCAATCAGCCGCAGCAGCAGCCGCGACAGGGTCGACTTTCCGCAGCCGGATTCGCCGACGATGGCGAAGGTCTCGCCGCGCCGGACCTGGAAGGAGACGCCGTCGACGGCCCTGACCAGCGGCGCCTTGGCGAAGAGCGAGGGCTTCTTCGCCTTGAAATGGCGGGTGAGGCCGACGGCCTCGACGATGATGTCCTGGCCGTCGCCGCTCATGCCGCCACCATCGCGATGTTTTCGATCGGCGCCCGGAAGCAGGCGACCCTGTGCCCGTTTTCGAGCTCGCGCAGCGGCGGCCGGCTCTCGGTGCAGACCGGGGCGACGAAGGGGCAGCGCGAGGCGAAGCGGCAGCTCTGCGGCCAGCGCGCCGGGGGCGGCACCGCGCCGGGAATCGCGGCGAGCTTGCCCTGCCGCGGCCCCAGCGAGGGCAGCGAGCCCATCAGGCCGAGCGTATAGGGATGCTGCGGGTCCGCGAAGATGCGTTCGACCGGACCCTGCTCGACGATGCGGCCGGCATACATCACCGCGACCTCGTCGGCGACTTCGGCGACGACGCCGAGATCATGCGTCACCAGGATCATCGCAGTGCCGGCCTCGGACTGGAGGTCGCGGATCAGCTTCAGGATCTGCGCCTGGATGGTGACGTCGAGCGCCGTCGTCGGCTCGTCGGCGATCAGCAGCTTCGGGCTGTTGGCGAGTGCCATCGCGATCATGGCGCGCTGGCGCATCCCGCCAGACATCTGGTGCGGATAGGCGCTCATCCGCGCTTCCGGCGCCGGGATGCGGACCTTGCGCAGCATCTCGATGGCGCGCCGGCGCGCTTCCTCCGGGGCCACCTGGTGATGGCAGAGCACGGCCTCGGCCAGCTGGTCGCCGATGGTGAAGGCCGGGTTCAGCGAGGTCATCGGCTCCTGGAAGATCATCGCCATCCGGTTGCCGCGGAGCTGCATCATCCGCTGCGCCGGGGCACCGAGGATCGCCTCGCCTTCCAGCGTGACGGAGCCGGAGGTGATGCGAGCCGGCGGGGAGGCGAGCAGGCCCATGATCGCCAGCGAGACCAGGCTCTTGCCGCAGCCGGATTCGCCGACGAGACAGAGCGTGCGCCCGGCCACCACCGAAAAGCTGAGCTCGTCGACCAGCGAGAGCCCTTCCGGCAGCCCGTCGAAACGGATCGACAGCTTGTCCACGGCAAGCACGGCAGCTCCGGCGGGCGCCGGCCGGCTCACCGCTTCCTGCTCAGCTTCGCCCGGGTCAGTCATGCGGGTTGGTCCCATTCGGTACCAAAGTGGCGCATTCCACGACCTGCGTCGACAGCACCGGCATCCCCTCTCGTTTTTTTTCTTAGGTACCGTTCCATCCTGCCCCGTGCTGGGCGACGGATGCAACCGGGACGGTCGGCGCCGCCGGTTACCCTCCTGTGCATAGCCGTGGCGCGGCCAGGCGCTGTCGCGCCCCCGCCGATCTCTGATATTGAGGCGCGCGCCCGGCGACGGGCCTGACGCAGTTGTGACCGGCCGAGCCGACGAGGATACGGAAAAAAACCATGCTGCTGGGTGTGATCGCCGACGACATGACCGGGGCGACCGATGTCGCCCTGATGCTGAACCGTGCCGGCATGCGCACCCTCCAGGTCATCGGCGCGCCGGCTCCCGGCGCGGCGCTGCCCGAGGCCGACGCCGTCGTCGTCGCCCTGAAGTCGCGCACCAATCCGGTGGCCGAGGCGGTCGCCGATTCGCTCGCCGCCTGCGAGGCGCTGCTCGCCGCCGGCGCCAGGCAGATCCTGTTCAAATACTGCTCGACCTTCGATTCGACAGCGCAGGGCAATATCGGCCCGGTCGCGGATGCGCTGATGCAGCGCCTCGGCGCCAGCCAGGCGATCATCTGCCCAGCCTTTCCCGCCAATGGCCGCTCGATCTTCCAGGGCTGGCTCTTCGTCGGCGAGGTGCCGCTGCACGAAAGCTCGATGAAGGACCATCCGCTGACGCCGATGCGCGACTCCAACCTGATGCGCCTGATGGGCGCGCAGACGCAGCATCCCGTCGGACTGGTCGCCCATTCGGTCGTCTCCCAGGGCGCCAGCGCCGTGCGCCAGCGCCTGGCCGAGCTGGCGGCCGAGGGCGCGCGCTACGTCGTCACCGATGCGCTCGACAACGGCCATCTGATGGTGCTCGGCGAGGCCATCGCCGAGCATGTCCTTTTGACCGGCGGCTCCGGCATCGCCATGGGCCTGCCCGAGAATTTCCGGAAGGCGGGGCTATTGCCCTGGCGCGAGACGGCGACGCATCTGTCCGCGCCTTCGGGGCGCGCCGGCATCATCTCCGGCAGCTGCTCGACCGCGACGCGCGCCCAGATCGCGGCGGCGCTCGCAGCCGGCATTCCCGCTTTGAAGGTCGACCCGCTGGCGCTCGCGGAAGGATCGCAGAAGCCGGCCGAGCTCGCCGCCTGGGCGCTCGCCCAACCCGCCGACAGCCCGTTCCTGGTCTATTCGAGCGACGATCCGGCCGAGGTTGCTTCCGTGCAGGACAAGCTCGGCCGCGAGCGGGCCGGCGAGACCGTCGAGCATGCCTTCGCCGAGACGGCGCGGCTGCTGGTCGCGGGCGGCGTCTCCCGCCTGCTCGTCGCCGGCGGCGAGACCTCGGGCGCGGTGGTGCAGGGCCTGCGCGTGCGCACCCTGGAGATCGGCCCGGAGATCGACCCCGGCGTGCCCTGGACCCGCGTCGTCGACGGGCCGGAGCTGGTCGTGGCGCTGAAATCGGGCAATTTCGGCGCCCCGGACTTCTTCCTCAAGGCCTGGAACCTGCTGCGGTAGCGCAATCCGTCTCTAAACTTGAGATGAATGACCGTTCTCCGATCAGCTTGCGGTGCAAGCTGATCGGAAAGGGCGCTAGCGTTTGCACTGCGAAAAACTCGTATAGGATACGGCCGGATCAAGGCGGGGACTGGCATGGACATGGCGTTTCTCGGCGAGCTCCTGACGACCGTTGCCGATCGCGGCCGGGCGCTGATCAATTTCGAGCGCTTCACCTCGTCTGGCCGGCGCCGGCCGCTGGGGCAGCTCTGCGAGCACCTGCTTTCAGGCCGTGGCGAGGCTTCCGGCATGGCGCTGGCGCAGGCCGTGCTCGAGGAATGGGAACGGCTCGACGCCGCCGGCCGGCTCGCCTTCTTCCAGATGCTGCAGGAGAGCTTCGGTCCCGATCACGCCCGGCTCGAGGCGGCGCTGGCGCGTTATCGCGAAACGCCGGACGCGGCCGCCGTGGCGCAGCTCCACCTTGCTTCCGAGCCGCGCCGGCAGGAGCTGTTC